>NZ_CATKVU010000006.1:852500-1576250 GCF_949820605.1 Segatella copri | reverse complement strand
CCCACTTGGTATTTCCAGTTCCTGAGAAATAGAAAATCATGCTTACTTTTAAATTGAGCTAGATTATTTCTTTTCTGTCATAACACCTTCTATATAGAGACGTGACATTTCTACATTGCCGTTAGAACGGATGGTGATGCTCTTCTTGAAATGACCAGGGAACATGCCCTTGCCGTTATAGGTAACACTAATCTGTCCCTTCTCGCCTGGAGCGATAGGCTTCTTGGTGTAAGAAGGTATGGTACAGCCGCAGCTGGCAATAGCCTGGTTGATAATCAAAGGCTTGTTGCCCACATTGGTGAAGGTAAAGGTTGCCTTCTGTACCGGATTTGACTCTTCGAACGAACCGAAGTTGTGTATCAGTTTGTCGAACTTAATCTCTGCCTGAGCAGATGCAGTAGCTACAAGAGCCACCAGCATAGAGAGTGTCAATATGATTCTTTTCATCTTCATATCCTTTCTTCTTTTTTATATTTTCTCTTTAATTTGTTTCTTATTTTTATATAATTCGATGCAAAAGTACATATAAAGTTTAGTATTACGCTACTTTTTCACATTATTTAAAACAATTATGTCTTATATTTCATGTTACAGCCTACTTTTCAGTGGAAAAGTGGGGGCGCAATACTCCTCATTATGAAGAAGTTTGCAGATTCCTGAACAAAAATGAGGGTGTGTCATAAGTCTGTGACGCACCCTTTTTTGTGTGTGTTTCTATATATTCTAGTTGAATCGTAGTCTTTCTTCACAAAGGGAATCTTATTATATTGTATAGAAACTTTACTTTTCTTGTTTTATCGATAACAAAACAGCCCCAAAGCTCACAAAAGGGCATAGTTATCCCTGACGATAAAAAAAACAAAATTGAGTTTTATCGTTTTATACCCAAATATTTCTTCAAATTGAATCCCATTCCGAACAATCCTAGATCCATGTAAACCTTGTCCATTCCGAAATGCCTGAATCGCTTATAATGCATATCTGCCTTCATCTGCCCAAATACAGCTTCCGGCTCTATCGGTCGCTGGCTTCTGTGTTTCAAGCCCTCTTGAGACGTTAGTAGCAGGAAGGCTTCCTTTTTATATGCATTCAGTTTATGGTTGACATATATGGTTCTGTTGCCTTTGGATTTCTTGCAGAGACTTCCAAGCGGACATCCATCACATCGTTGTGCTCTATATAATGTAATGACAGACACATAGCCGGAGTCACTTTTCGTTTGCCGTTGTCCACAAGGTTCCATGTGTTGTCCCATGGGGCAGACATAATAGTCATCATCCCTGTTGTAGTAGAAGTTCGCTTGGTTGAAGGCATCCTCCTTGAAAGGCTTATGCTGTTCCTTGTGAAACCAGTTGTACTTTACATAACCCATCATCTCTTCCATCTCTAGGTACTCGTAGTTCTCCTCCGAGCCATACCCTGAGTCTGCGGTGACGCTCTTGGATTGCTTTCCATATCTTTTCTTGTACTTATCCAAAAAAGGCTTGAAGGTCAGGGTGTCTGTTGGATTGGGATAAAGGGCGAAATTCGTCCAATATTGATTCTCTGTCGCAATTTGAAGGTTATAGGCAGGCTTTGTCTGCCCATTGTTCATGGCATCTTCCTTGAGGCGCATGAAGGTCGCATCGGGATCAGTCTTGGAGTAACTGTTTCTCTCACCCAGTATATCCAGTGATTTTTCATACTCGCGCAGTTTGTCCGAGGCTTTGAACAAGTGATCTATCTGAGTATTTAGCTTTTGCTTCTCTCTTCCTGTAAGTTTTGCCTTAGGAAGGTTCTTAGCTTGCCTCTCACACAAACGTGCACTTCTCTCTACATCCCTGGCGGAAGTGGCTGGCTCGCTGTCTTCTTCCCTAATGTCACTCCCGCCATTCAGGCGAATTTGTTCTTTTATCTGAGCCAATGCAGCAGAGGTCTTTTCCAAGAGCTTAGCCCTGTTCTTTTCCACAGTCTTCTTCCATACAAACGTGTACTTGTTTGCTTTCGACTCTATCTTAGTGCCATCAACATATTGTTCCTCCAGACTAATCACGCCCTTTTCAACCAATATGGAGACGACCGCATCAAAATAGAAGTCGATGCATTTAATCATATGATGGGATCTAAAGCGGTTGATTGTTGCGAAAGATAATTGCTTACCTCCACAAATCCACATATAGCGAACATCGTATTTAAGTGCGTCCGCTATGCCACGACAGGAATAAATGCCATTGATATAGGCAAAAACAACTAAACTTAGAAGCATCTTCGGACTGTAAGGAGGAGCACCAATCCCATCATAGGTATCCATGAGAGGGTTGATGTCCATACTGCGAACAATACGATCCACCATACGAACTTTGCTGTCTTTTGGCACATAATCATCGAAAGAGTTAGGAAAAAAGCTCAATTCGTGCCGAGTTTCAGATTTTATTTGTATCTTTGCCATACTTAAAGAAGTTTTCTGCAAAGATACAAATCTTTTGCGGAAAGGCAAAGCCCGAGCTTGTGAAAGTTTGGGCTTTGTTGTAAATAAAAATGTTTTTTAAAGATTTCGTATCTGTGAAAAGGCAAAAAATAAAAAGGGGTGCGTCACAGACTTATGACACACCCTCAGAGAGTAGAAAAAATAATAAAGTATGAACAATATCAACTGAATAGAGGGCTAAATGTGGAATTTGATTTCATTCAGCCAAGCCTGGACACTGAAGCAGGGACAGGACTTGTGGACGTTCGGGAGATCACGATGACCTAGGATCTCGGCTTCGGGATAGTCTACGCACAGACTCGTCAGGAGATTCTGGAGCGACTGCTTCTGAGCCTTCGTACGGGTATCTGCCGGATTGCCGTCGGCGTCGAGACCGCCTTCGTAACAGATGCCGATACTGTGTGCATTGAAATGGCGGGCGTGGGCGCCGATTTCTGACTCGGGACGTCCGGGGTAGATGACGCCGTCTTTCGTGATGTAATAGTGATAACCGATGCTGCGGAAACCACGGGCTAAATGACAGGCTTCGAGCTTTTCGAAGGTGAAGTCCTGGGTGACGCGTGTGGCAGAACAGTGGATGACAATAAGTGAGATTTTTCTTGTGTTTTTCATAGTGCTGAATCTTTAAAGGGTTGATACTACTGGCAGCTCTGCACACAAAAGGCAGAGGCTACTGCGGTGAGAACGGTAATGACGAAATTCAGAATTTTCTTGAGTGTTTCTCTTTTCATTTTCATTTGATTTAAGGTTAATAAATGGATTGGGGGCTCGGATTTCCAATATCCGGGCGATACTTTTAGGAAGGAAGGCTGACAGGATGAGCAGATGGGCTTGATAGCGCGTGTTTCAATGATGCTTGCTATATTGATGAATAGCCGGGGGTGCTATAGCCGAATCCCGGACTGCATCCTGTCTAAAACCTTCTTTCTTCATCTACTGGCGAGGGGGTTACTCCAGGCCGTCGCTACCATCGGAGCCGCTGCTCTCGGTGTTGCCTGATCCGCCAGTCTGTGTTGAGTCGCCACCCTGGTTTGTGCCGCCACCCTGGGTAGTATCGCCTGTGTTGTCCTTACCGCCGTCTGGTGGAGTAACATCTCCTGTTACGGCTGTAGCCTTCTTCAGGGATGCATCGAGGTTCAGACTGTTTGCCTTGAACTCACCGGTGCCACGTGCACGGAGCTTCAGTCCGGCAATGTTCTTGGTGATGCTGAACTCCTTCTCGGAGGCAGCACCTTCCTTGTTCTTGATGCCGATGCTGAAAATGGCGAGGTCGGGAATCTTCACGGCGATACCCTGCAGAACCAGTTCTCTTACGCAGCTCACCATATCGGTGAGCATTCCCTTGATGGCTCCCTTTGAGAACGGGGTGTTGTGACTTTCCATGTGCTCTGCGAGTTCATCAAGACCATAGGTCTGGGTGATTACAGGGTAGGCGAAAAACTTGCCGTTAGCGGCGCTCAACTTCTCGTTGACATACTTCTTCAATGTGTACAGAATCATAGTGTCTTCATTTTTAAGGTTAATAAATTGTGTTTGTGTAGTAGGGGGCGCTGCGCATTGCCTCTTGGTGGTATGAGATGTTATCTCTGAACCACAATGCAAAGATACGAAATCGGTGAGGGGTCAACTCACAGTTGCTCATACTTGCTCATGTTTTATCATACTTTTTCATAGATTCTTTTAGAAATGTTGCGATTTTCTTGTTTATCTCAGAAAAAATGATTAGCTTTGCAAAATATATTATTGAGTTTAAATAAACATGGGCAATGATTACAAAGATTAGGTTACAAAATTGGAAGAGCTTTAAGGACTCTACTATATATATCGATTCTTTGGGTATCCTTATCGGAACCAATGCTAGTGGTAAGTCAAATGTGTTAGATGCATTTGCCTTCCTCCGTGCCGTGGGGGAAGGTAAGAGCCTTCTTGATGCCATCCAGACTGTTAGAGGTGGGGAAGACTGGATTATCCGTAGAGGTGAGGATTTCTTCTGTATTGAGATAGAAATAGAAATTGAAGGAAGTTATTATCTTCTTGATTTGAGAGTGATTAAACGGAATTCAGTTTTCAGTTTTGGTTCTTGTGAAATCCGTCGTTTGGGTATAGAAGACGATGATGCCGTTCCTGGTGAGTTTATTGATTCTGCTCGCAACATGACATGGAAAACGTATGATGTTCCAATACTTCTGGATTTTTGGGCAAAGATATATGCTACTTTTAGAAATATCGTCATTCTTGATCCTGTTCCTGCTAAGATGCGTGATTACTGCAAGATTTCCAAAGAGCTGAAGTCTGATGGTAGTAATGTAGCAGGTGTTTTATGTGCGTTGTCTCCAGAGGAAAAGAAGAAGGTGGAAGCACTGGTGTCCAGCTATGTTCGGCCACTTCCTGAACGTGATATAAACAAGGTTATATCTGAGCCTGTTGGTCTGATTAAGTCAGATGCCATGCTTTATTGTTATGAGGATTGGAATCCTGAACAGCCTGTTGATGCAAGAGGTATGAGTGATGGAACGCTTCGTTTTATTGCGATTGTCGTAGCTCTTTTGACGGTTGCACCTCATAGCTTACTGCTTATAGAAGAGGTGGATAATGGCTTGCATCCTTCTCGTGCCAAGGAGTTGGTTGATATGTTGAAGGATTTGTCACGACAGCGCCAGGTTGATGTGCTCTGTACGACGCATAATCCTGTTTTGTTGGATGAGTTGGGAAATAAGATGATTCCGTTTATCAGCTATGTTACCCGTGATGAGCATGGCGATAGCCATGTCAATCTCTTGGAAGAAAAAGAGAATCTTGCCAAATTGATGGCTTCTGGAACAATAGGTAGAATGATGGTTAATGATAAGATATAATGAGAAAGGTATTGGTGATAGATACGAGTGTACTTTGTGTTTGGCTCAAAGTACCTGGCAAGGAAACTTGTGGCCCAAGCAATGCCTTGGTTTCATACAAGATGGTCTCTGAGAAAATAGAGGAAGAAAAGAAGAAAGGTACAACCTTTATTCTGCCTCTAGCAACAATTATTGAGACAGGAAATCATATAGCTCATTCTTCGGGCGATAGAAAGTCATTAGGTGAAGATTTTGCTCAAATCATGATCGATTCGGCTGATGAGAAATCACCATGGGCTGCATTTACGGAACAAAGCAGTTTGTGGAATCCTGAAAACTTAAAAAAGTTGGCAGAGAAGTGGAAGGCTACCGTTATAGGAGGGCAAGCTTTAGGCGATGCTTCTATCGTTGAAGTCGTAAAATATTATACTGATTTAGGATATCAGGTTGAAATCTTTACTGGTGATGAAGGATTGAAAGCTTATGAGCCTACGGTTGAAATCCCTAGGAGAAGAAGAAAATGACTCAAGCTTTGCAAGTCCGCTAGGCGTTAGGGAGATACGCAAGTCCGCAGGAACGCCTAACGGATCCCTAACGCCATGCATGGCATAATGACACCGACCATGACACTTCTGAGAATGACTCTGACACTCGACTTAGACACTCTGACACTCCAAAAGTGTCATTGTCTAATAAGCAAAGGGATATAGTCAATTTCTGTTCAGTTCCTCGAACCACCGCAGAGATCATGGAACGCCTTGGTTTATCCAATAATGATGCCACCGTATACAATAGCAAGGCGAAATTTACCGTAAAGGAATTGTAGAAACCCTGAGTAGAAAATGAAATAGTAAAGAATTCCCAATCCATATGGGAGACACTAGAGTCTGGTTTATTGGTTTCTTTGATACAAAGCCCGAATAATAGTAGTAAATCTGCAATTAACTTGGTTGACAAGGGTCTATATACCACGAAGAAAAGGTGGCGTATAGACCCTTCATTTGTGGCATGGAATGGCTATCTTTTATCTTTTAAAATACGGGAATCCAAATTTTCCCGAAACTTTTCTCCCGTTTTCTTTGCATTTTCAAAATAAAAGCTTATCTTTGCAACCAACAAGAAGTAGAACTTTAAAATGAATAAGTATGGCTTTAAAAATTAAAACTCGTGAAGAAGCAATTGCTGTATTACGAGATATGGTTAGACGTAAAAAAGAAATGGAAGCAAAGGCTCAAATAGACTTTGCTAAAGCACGAGAGGAGGCTGCAGACTGTTATGCATGCCTTTAACTTAACTCGCCTCAATTTTCATTCTCCTTATAAGGTCTGGTTCATCGGTTTCTTTGATACAAAGCCCGAATAATATAGTAAATCTGCAATTAACTTGGTTGACAAGGGTCTATACACCTCGACAAAAGGGTGTATAGACCCTTTTCCCTATTGCATGATGTCTTCAGGTAGAAGTACCTTTTGTTGGTTCATTTTCAGATTAGTAGGAACAGGGTTAGGGTTCACCGAGGAAGTAGAGGATGTAGGAGACTTGCATCGGGGTGAACTCCTTGCAGTTCTTGCCGTAACCGGTGGCGGCGAGCTTCTGGAGAAGGTCGGGGATGCGCTGGATCCATCGCATCAGGTGAGCACTGGCTACCGCTGGAGTAGCATCGGGAAAATACAGAAGAGCTAGCTCTTGCTTGGTATAACTTCTTAAATCCATAGTTTTGTTTGATTTTTATGAGGGTTATGAATGAGGATGCGGTTCATAAGCTACTGACTTTTGCATCGTAAGTCTCTGACTTTTTCATCGTAAGTCTCTGGCTTTTGAACCATAAGTCTCTGACTTTTGCACCGTAAGTCTTTGGTTTCCGTTTCGGAAGTAACTGGCTTTGCTATGACACATGACACTTATGACAGTGAATTCTGAAGATTTGCTCTCGCGCGGGCAGGTAGGAAAAATCAGGCCGAAAGTTCCTGCCTGCCCGCGTGCGAGGCGAAAAGTTGAAAAACTAGTGTCATAAGTGTCATAGTGTCATAATCTGACCAGTTGGAACCGATGGCTTGGGAACGGCTAGAACGGGGCATCATCATCGGAATGCTGCGAGTTGATGCAGAGGGATACCTGGTATGCCTTGATTTCCTCGGCAGTACGGATAATCGCCCTGTAACCACGGTTGTAGGTGGTGCGCATCTTTTCGAATCCGAGATCATTGAAAGCTCTGCCCAGCTTGGTGCTGCTCAGCTTCTGGGAGATGTTGCAACTGATGATCTGCATCGCTCTGGCTATGGACACGAACTCCCCTGTCTCCGCCTCCGTTGGCTTTCGGAAGTAGAGATCCACAAGTTCCTGTTCTAGTCGGGGCGCCTCAAAAGCGCGGTTGTGCCGGTTCTGCTTTTCTATCTCCTCATCGGTGAACCAATAGCGGAAATCACTCTTGTAGAGGGCGTAAGCCTGGGCGTAGATGCCTTCGTAATTGAACGGATGCTCACGGGGTGAGAGGATGCTCTCTATCTCGTAGGGCAGCCAGCGACGGTTACCGGTAGGGTCGCTCAAAAACTCGGGATTGTTGCCCGTGCCGCAGAAGGTGTTGATATGTTTGCGCTGCTCGGCATAATGGCCGTATGCCGCCCTTTCGTTGGTATACTGCATCGTTACCACAGCCTTCAGCTGGTTCAGTTCCGACGGACTCATCGTGTCGAGCTCTTCATAACAGATGAGTGCATACTGCGAAAGGGCGATGATATCATCCTTCGTCATGCGCCTGGCATTCGCCTTCGTATAGAAGTATTGCTTCAGTTCAGGCGGCAGGAGATAGTTGAACCAGGTGGTCTTGTAGGCGCCCTGTCTGCCGATGAACACCAGGATGACATTGTTGACGGCACCTTCGTCTATCCATCCTGCTATCATCGCCACGAGCCATTTCCTGAGGGCTTCACAGAAGGGCATCACGGGGTCTCCCTTCATCTTTACCGTGGCAGCGAGTTCGGCAATATAGTCCTTGTCGCCTTCCTGCCAGGGTGGGAGATTCTCCAGATAATCGGTGAAGGGATTGTAGGGCGGGGTATAGTCGCTCTCGATGACATTGATCATGTCGCTCTTGCTCACCCTTGCGGTTAGCGACATGTTGCTCCATTGCGTATTCAGATCGCGGTCCTGGAGGATTCGCCATTTCCCCTTCAGATACTCGTAGCGCAGGGTGATGAGGTTGAAGCGGAGTTTGATATGTCCGTCGAGGAAGTCTTTGATTTCATCTACGGTGGCATAGGGAATCTTTCCGGTTTCTGCCTTCGCCTTCTGTGGGTGAGTGGTGTTGTCGTAGCACGATTTGAATACCTGTTCTACGTCGTCGTATTCGGGAAACTGCCTGATAGCCCACTGGGTGGCTTCTTTCCTGTCGTACCGTTTCTTTGCCATCATGTAGCCCACCCGCATCACATACTGGTTGTGGTTGCCGGGTTCGTACCTGATTTTTTCGTTTTCCAGCTTGGGTTTGACAATCTGCTCGTAGTAGTCGGCGATGCGTTCCTGTTTCTTTTTCTTCTGTGCGGTCTTGAGCGTAGCGGAATGGAAATGGCTGATTTCCTCGGCGCTGAAGGCTGTGGCTTCAGGATTGAAATAGACTTCGGGGTCGTAGGCGAGTCCGCTGAGCCTTGTGATGTTCTTGCAGAGCGGATCGCTTTCCTTGCCGATGAGATGCGCGTAGTAGTCGTTTCCCATGGCGAAGGCGGCGGGATAATCATCGCCTTCGTAGCGGTAGATGACGCGCAGTCCGTTGCCGCTCATGGTAACGTAGCAGAGCAGGGTGTGGGCATCGTGGCAGATTCTCTCTTTGAGCGAGCGCAGGGTGCCGTCATCCGGTTTTTCTGTGATGTGGTCGAAGTCGACCAGTGACAGATGTGTGAGGCTCCGGATGTTGTCCTTGCCTTTTCCGCCTTCGAAGATGCAGGCTACGGCGAAGAGGGGTGCATCGTGCTTGTACGACTTATTCCCTGTTTTCCGGTAAGACTCGGTGAAAAACCTGAGTTTCTCATCTTCCTTCATGAAGGTTACCAGGCCTTCCAACTGGCCAGGTGAAGGAATCTTGCTGGCCATGTTGCTGAATGTTGTTATGTTCATAATCTCCTAAAAATTTTATATTGTTTATACAATATATGTATCGGTTATTCGTTTCCTTATAGGTAAGCAGATTGTTGAATCTGTTTTACATGGTGCAAAGATAATAAAAAGAAAATAAAAAAGAGTTCCCGTAGTGGGAACTCGTATACAATAATTATAAACAATTTTAAAAAATTAAGTAATGAAGATTGTTAATTTTGAAGCAGACAACAGCCGTTTCGGTGTTGTTCTGAGTGAAGTGATGAAGAACCATCATGTATCTGGTTCTGATCTGATGTTTTATGCTGGGATGCATAAGGAAAACATTTTTGCAATCTAAAAGGGTAAGGGCGATTATCGGCTCAGTGTTTATGTGAGGGTTGTTTCTGCTCTTCGGTACTTTATCGAAGACTCGGCAGAATACGCCCGAGTGAAGCAACGCCTTATCGAAGCAGCCTTCGATGATAGTTACTTTTTTAATAAATAATACTTTTGAATTGGATTTTTAAATTAAAAAGTGGAATCCGGCGGTTGTCGGATTCCACAGATATCGTATTTTCACCCTGTGCGGGTGGAATTTCAGATGAATGCCTGATATCCAAAATTTGTTTCAGTTGTATGTTTCCAAATATCCTCTTGCACCATATAATGGTACATTGGTAATATCGTCCTGTTCCCGATAGTCGCTCATCGAAAAGCGCAGGCCTTTCATGCCGGGATTTTTGGCAATAGTCATTTTCAAAGACTTTGACTGAAGATTCTCCTCTGCCTTTACTTCTACCGGTATGACCTGCATTCCTACCTGAATAACAAAGTCAAGTTCCAACTGGCTGTTTTCCTTACTATAATAATATATAGGAATCTGGTGCAGCGATTCCAGCTGGCAGCAAACGAAGTTTTCCGTAAAATCACCTTTCCCGGTATTGTCATTACTAGGAAGCAGAAGCAAGGCTGGCGGAGTTTTACTCATAGCCCCCAGCAGTCCACAATCCAAGAGATACAATTTGAAGGCACTGATATCCTCATGAATCTTCAGAGGAAGCCCCAAAGTCTTCACCCTACTGATTTTATATACCAGTCCTGCATCTATGAGCCATTGGATTGCCAACTCATAATCCTTGGCTCTGGCACCTTGTTTTACAATACCATAGATGAACTTTTTATTCTCTTTGGCTAGTTGGGAAGGGATGGAGTTCAATACCTGGTTGATTCTTACTACCTGCTCTTTTGGTGCATGCTTGGAAATGTCTTTTTCGTAGGCCCGAATAATTTCCTCCTGTACTTCCCTTACGGCATTTGCATCATTGGTTTCTATGAACTTATTTACGGCTTCGGGCATACCGCCAACAAGGTAATATTCACGAAGATGCTGAATATAGAGTGTTCTGAGCGATTTTACCACATCCCACATTCCATGCTGCAGCAGATCCATACGCTGCTTGAAACCACGTGCCCACAGAAACTCCTCGAATGTCATCGGATACATTTCCAGGGTGTTAACCTTTCCCACAGGATAGGATTCTCCCTGATGAAGAGACAAGCCGAGAAGGGAACCGGCTACTGCCACATGATACTCCCGTGCATTTTCACAGAAATACTTCAACGAGGCAAGTCCACGATACAACTCCTGTATTTCATCCATAATGATGAGGGTCTTGCCGGCTTCTATATTAACACCAGTAATAGCTCCGATGGTGAGAAGGATGCGATCTATATTATAGTCTGAAGCAAACAAATCCTTAGCCATGGCATTGTTGTCACAGTTAATGTAGGCCACATTTTCAAACTCACGTTGCCCAAATTCCTTCAAGATATAAGTTTTGCCAACTTGTCTTGCTCCCAACAGAATAAGGGGTTTTCTATCCTCTCTGTTTTTCCAAGCAATGAGGTCTTGCATGATAAATCTTTCCATATATTGCTTTTTTGCTGCAAAAATACTGAAAATTAATGAAATAGTAAAATATATCACATTTTTATGAGGGACTTTTTGAAAGATTAACACACTTTTATGAGGGACTTTTATGGCTACATATACACTTTTATGAGGAACTTTCTGTTATGCTTTCAGGTCAGGAGGGTCTCAATTGTCCTTAGCAGCCTTTCATTTGTAGCAGTTCCCCAAAGTGGACACAAAAAATGATTATTAATTATTTATATTTTTAAAAGTACACATATCTATCAAATTTCGTTCCTTTTCATTTGCAAAAGTAGACAATCTCATCCATATTTGCAAGTTTTTCTTTATAAAAGTGAACATTATTCTTTATTTTTCTCATTGTAATAATCCACGTATGCGTCCAAGGCCTCCTCGAATTCCTCTCTTGAATTACATGTCTCAATCTTGAAGTCTATGAACAATTCCTCTTTTATCCATCCGTTCAGGGATTCGTTCACAGGGTTGTCTGTAGGCTTTCCTGCCCTGGACATAGACCTCACAATCAACGTGTCCTTTATCAGCTCATTATAGGCGAGCGAAGCATATACGCTACCTTGGTCCGTATGAAGAACAGTTGGCTCATCTGTGCCCTTCAACAGGTTGATGACATCATTTAGCCCATCAATGTACTGGTCTCTATGTCCACGTCTCTCAGCCACATGCCACGTTAGGATTTCTTTCGTAAAGACATCGAAATACATGGTCAACTCAAAGAAGAACCAAGAGTATTTGATGACTGTCATGTCAGAGACGATATAACTTGTCGAGGTCTGTCTACCGTGTCCCACGTGGAATAAATGAGGTTGGGGTACTTATCCTTTACCTTACGTGGTTTGTAATGTATCTTGTGTCTCGTTTGTGACTGAATACCAAGATATTGAAAGCATTTATAAGAGAAATTGTCGCTGATACTCGATGAGGTTGCAAAAGTAAACTGTGTCAAATTACTTTGGTTGTAACTTGACACAGTTTTTTTATATCCCTAACTCTTAACGCAAGAACTTTCCGGTAAGGCTTGCCTTGCAGGCAGCTACTTCTTCCGGAGTTCCGGCTACAACAAGATTGCCGCCTTTGTCGCCGCCTTCAGGACCGAGGTCGATGATATAGTCGGCACACTTGATGACATCCAGATTGTGCTCAATCACTACCAGCGAATGGCCCCTTTCTATCAGGGCATTGAAGGCATGGAGCAGGCGCTTGATGTCGTGGAAGTGAAGACCCGTGGTAGGCTCGTCGAAGATGAAGAACGTAGGCTCCTGTTCCTCCTTACCTATGAAGAAGGCGAGCTTTACACGCTGATTCTCACCACCCGAAAGCGAACTTGAATTCTGACCGAGCTTGATATAACCCAGACCCACATCCTGAAGCGGCTTCAGGCGGTTTACGATGATGCGGCAGTTGTCAAAGTCGCCCTCGTTGCGCTGCAACTTTTCATCGCTGAAGAACTCAATGGCCTCATTTACCGTCATGTTCAGCACATCATTGACGTCTTTTCCGCCATAGCGAACCTCCAGGATATCGTGCTTGAACCGCTTGCCCTTACAAGCCTCGCAGGTCAGCGTGAGGTCTGCCATAAACTGCATCTCGATGGTAACATATCCCGCACCCTTACATTCCTCGCATCTTCCGCCTTCAGTATTGAAAGAGAAGTACTGGGGCGTGAATCCCATCTGCTTAGCCAGTGGCTGGTTGGCAAAGAGGGCACGTATCGCATCGTATGCCTTCAGATAAGTGGCAGGGTTGCTGCGGGTACTCTTTCCGATAGGGTTCTGGTCAACAAACTCTACATGACTGATGCTCTTCCAGTCGCCTTCCATCGATGCATATTCGCCTGGTGCATCTGCTACGAGGTCCAGACGGCGACGCATGGCAGGATAGAGGATTCCCTTGATGAGCGAACTCTTGCCTGAGCCTGATACGCCGGTTACGCAGGTGAATACGTTGAGCGGTATCTTAACATCAATGCCGCGCAGATTGTTCATCCGGGCTCCTTTGATTTCGATATACTGGTTCCAGGCACGGTGGCTCGTTGGCGCCTTTATCTCCTCGTTGTGGGTCAGGTACTTGATGGTATAACTCTCCGGATATTCAGCCAGCAGCTTTTCCTGTTCAGCCTTATCGGTGGTTGAATATTCTGATGACGGACCGGCGTAGACCACTCTTCCGCCCAGTCTGCCGGCATCTGGACCGATATCGATGAGATAGTCGGCAGCCCGCATAATCTCTTCGTCGTGTTCTACCACAACCACCGTATTGCCCAGTTGCTGCAGTTCTTTCAGCACCTTAATCAGTCGGGCGGTATCGCGGCTATGGAGTCCGATACTAGGTTCATCGAGGATATATACGCTACCTACGAGCGATGAGCCCAGGTTGGTGGTCAGGTTGATGCGCTGACTCTCACCGCCGGAGAGGGTGTTGGAGATTCGGTTGAGCGTAAGATAACCCAGACCAACATTCAGGAGGAACTGCAGGCGGTGGGTGATTTCGGTGAGCAGACGCTTGCTGATTTCCTTCTCATGCTCAGAGAGTTCCAGCTTCTTGAACCATTCGCTAAGGTTTACAATCGACATCTCAACCAGTTCGGTGATGCTCTTTCCGCCAATCTTTACATAGTTGGCTTCCTTCTTGAGTCGGGTACCATGGCAGTCAGGACAAATCGTCTTTCCACGGAATCGGCTCAGCATCACGCGGTATTGTATCTTGTACTGGTTCTCCTTTACCATTCTGAAGAACTCATCGATGCTCACCCTTTCCTGCTGTTTACGTTTCTTCTCGCCAGGCAGACCGTGCCACAGCCAGTCCTTCTGCTGCTGAGTCAGTTCGAAATAAGGCTTGAAGATAGGGAAGTCGTATTCTGCAGCTCTGCGTATGAACTCCTTGAGCCACATACCCATCTTTTCGCCTCGCCAGCAAACCACACATCCGTCATATACGCTCATCGAAGTGTTCGGGATGACGAGTTTCTCGTCGATGCCTATTATGCTGCCAAAACCTTCGCAGGTAGGGCAGGCTCCGAGAGGAGAATTGAAGGCAAACATGTTGTCGGTAGGCTCTTCAAACTGCATGCCGTCAGCTTCGAACCGGGTAGAGAAGTCGTAGCAGATGTTGCTTGGCAGGAAAACGAGGCGGCAGGCTCCATCGCCCTCATAGAAGGCAGTTTCGGCAGAATCCATCAGTCGGCTGATGTCATCCTTCTCATCGCTTACCGAAGCACGGTCGATGACCAGGAAGATTTCTTCATCCTTCTGCTGCATTCTCTTTCTCAGTTTGTCGCCGCTTACTTCCAGCAGATCCTTGTCAGCCTGCTCCATGAAGTCTTCGATGCGTACGAATTCACCTTTTATATATATACGCGCGTAACCTTCCTGGTTGTACATCTCCAGCTGTTTGCCCAGACTGCGCCCTTCGATGACGTGGATAGGGGCGAGGATGACAAACCTGGTGCCCTTGGAATACTGTCGGGTACAGGCGAGTACATCTTCGGTAGTATGGCGTTTCACCTCCTGTCCGCTGATAGGCGAATAGGTTTTTCCGATGCGTGCGTAGAGCAGTCGCAGGTATTCGTAGATTTCGGTGTTTGTGCCCACGGTAGAGCGTGGGTTGCGCGAAATCACTTTCTGTTCGATGGCGATGGCAGGTGGCAATCCCTTGATGAAATCACATTCCGGTTTGCTCATACGTCCCAGAAACTGGCGTGCGTACGAAGAGAGCGACTCCACATAGCGGCGCTGGCCCTCAGCATATAAGGTATCAAAAGCCAACGATGATTTTCCCGATCCGGAGACACCCGTAATGGCAACAAACTTGCCCTGAGGTATCTTCACATCGATATTCTTGAGGTTGTTGGCTCTTGCCCCTTTTATTTCTATATATTTATCTTTTGGCATATTCTTTTGCTTTTTACCTTTTTATCTTTATTCATGGTGGTAAGGCTCACCTTTTATAATAGTACATGCGCGATAGAGCGCCTCGGTAAAGATAAGGCGCACCATCTGATGCGAGAAGGTCATCTTGGAGAGGGAGATCTTCTCGTTGGCGCGGTCGTAGACAGACTGTGAAAAGCCGTAAGGTCCGCCGATGACAAAGACGAGCCTGCGGGCAGTAGCCTGCTTGCGCTCTATCCATTTGGCAAATTCGATGCTTCGGAATTCCTGTCCATGTTCATCCATCAGCACCACGGTATCCGAAGGCTGGAGGAGTTTCAGAATCAGTTCTCCTTCCCGTTCCTTCTGCTGCTGTTCGCTGAGACTCTTGGTGTTCTTGAGCTCAGGAATGGTTGTTATGTTGAAAGGCATGTAATGAGTGATGCGCTCGGCATAATCCTTGATGCCCGCAATGAAATGCTTGTTTACGGTCTTTCCGACCAGAATGAGTTCTGTCTTCATTTCGTTGGCGTTTTCTTCCTATACACTTTCATGTTTACTCTTCGCTTCGTCCCTGTAATATCCTTTTCCTATTCTTTTCGGATTCTTCGGGAACCAGCCTTTCTCGCAGCGTTGTCTCTGTTCGAAGAGTTCACCGATGCTCCAAAGGCATGAAGCACCTACTACGCCCAGAATGGCAGAGAAGAGCACGTTGGCAACCAAGAAGGCAGCTCCTATGCAGATGATACCCGCAACGAGGAAAACCCACCAATAGCGGGTGCCCGTATAATATTCCGTCTTCATGACGATAGGGTGAAAGATACCTATTATTAAAAAGGTGGATACGGCGATGATGACGCCTGTGTAATATACTTCCATATTCTATTGTTTTTATATTCTTAATTCTACTTTTATATATTCTTCATTCAATTTGCAACCTCCATACCCATACAATATTGCTTATTTTTAGCCATATTCTATTTTCATTTCGGTTTCAATGTGCAAAAATACAAAAAAAACTTTATTCTTGCTTGGTTTATCAAAATTTTTATATAACTTTGTACGCAAAAAGAGATATATTGTGCTGTTTTCGGGCACAACCCTCTATATGAACATTATTAATAACAAAATAGAATCAAACTATGGCTAATAACGCAGAATTGATCAAGCAGTGTGAAGAAAGAGCACAGCAGTGGCTCACACCTGCTTTTGACGAAGAAACCCGTAAGGAAGTAAAGGCAATGCTCGACGCAGAGGATAAGTCTGCTCTCGTTGATGCATTCTATCAGAACTTGGAGTTCGGTACTGGTGGTTTGCGCGGTATCATGGGCGCAGGTACCAACCGCATGAACAAGTATATCGTTGGTATGGCTACTCAAGGCTTTGCTAACTACATCCTCAAGGCTTTCCCAGGTGAGGAGAACCTTTCTGTAGTAGTAGGTCACGACTGCCGTAACAACTCCCGTCTCTTCGCTGAGACCGTAGCTGCCATCTTCTCTGCCAATGGCATCAAGGCTTATCTCTTCGAGAGCCTCCGGCCTACACCAGAGATTTCTTTCGCTATCCGCGAGCTCGGTGCAAAGGCTGGTGTCAACGTAACAGCTTCTCACAACCCTAAGGAGTACAACGGTTACAAGGCTTACTGGAGCGACGGTGCTCAGGTTCTGGCTCCACACGATACAGGTATCATCGAGGAGGTAAACAAGGTTACTATCGACCAGGTGAAGTTTGAGGCTAACTGGGATAAGATCAAGATTATCGGTGGTGAGATGGATTACGACTACATGACAGCCGTTCACTCTGCTATGATTGACCAGGATGTCATCAACCGTCAGAAAGACCTCAACATCGTTTATTCAGCTATGCACGGTACAGGTCGTGTCATCGTTCCTCTCTGTCTGCGTTCTTGGGGCTTCCAGAACATCAATGTAGTTCCTGAGCAGATGGTAGTAGATGGCAACTTCCCAACAGTAGTTTCTCCTAACCCAGAGAATGCAGAGGCTATGACCCTCGGTATGAAGCTCGGTACTAAGTTGAACGCTGACCTCGTGGTAGCTACCGACCCAGACGCTGACCGTCTTGCCATCGTTTGCCGCGACGACAAGGGTGAGTGGATGATTATCAACGGTAACCAGACAGCCATGATGTTCTGCTACTACATCATCGAGAACAAGAAGAAGTTGGGCAAGTTGAAGCCAACAGACTTCCTCGTAAAGACCATCGTAACAACAGAAGTTATCGCTGAGATTGCCAAGAAGAACCACGTAGAGTTGCGCGACTGCTACACTGGTTTCAAGTGGATTGCACGCGAGATTGCTATCTCTGAGGGCAAGCAGCAGTACATCGGTGGTGGTGAGGAGAGCTTCGGTTTCTTGCCATACGATAAGGTACGCGATAAGGATGCTCCTGCATCTATCTGTCTGATTTGCGAGATTGCAGCATGGGCTAAGGATCAGGGCAAGACTCTCTACGACCTCCTGATGCAGATTTATGCAGAGTATGGCTTCAGCAAGGAGTTCACTGTAAACGTAGTTCGCCCAGGTAAGACTGGTGCTGACGAGATTAAGCAGATGATGGCAGACTTCCGTGCCAACCCTCCACAGGAGTTGGGTGGCAGCAAGGTGGTAACCTGGAAGGACTACCAGACTTTGGAGACTAAGCATGCTGACGGCAGCGTAGAGAAGCTCGATATGCCTGCTACAAGCAATGTACTCCAGTGGTTCTGCGATGACAACACCAAGGTAAGTGTCCGTCCATCAGGTACAGAGCCTAAGATTAAGTTCTATATTGAGGTTAAGGATCCTTCATTCAAGTGCGCTGGCTGCTACAACCGCTGCACAGCTGCTGCAATGGATAAGATCGAGGCTATCAAGAAGAGCTTGAAGTTGGATTAATTTCATAGGAAATCATATCATGGCGCTCCGGCAATTATTGCCGGAGCGCTTTTCGTTTCAGTAGCCGTTTATTCTTCTCGAAATAGGGTAGCAAGTTACCCTCATTATCATGTTTTTACAGAAAAAAAGCAAAAAGACTTGCATATTTTCTGATTTTTATTTACCTTTGCACCTATATTACAAAATTATAACATAGATTTATACTCTTATGGGAGGCATTTTCGGAACTATTTCCAAGAAAAGCTGTGTCGCTGATCTCTTTTACGGCACAGATTACAACTCACATCTCGGCACACGCCGGGGCGGTTTGGCAACCTACAGTAGTGAGAAGGGCTTCGTGCGCTCTATCCACAATCTGGAAAGTTCATACTTCCGAACGAAGTTTGAACCTACTCTCAACAAGTTTGAAGGAGCTACATCGGGCATCGGCGTGATTAGCGATACAGATCCCCAGCCACTCATCATGAACTCTCATCTTGGCCGCTTTGCCATTTGCACCGTAGCTAAGATAGTAAATGAGGATGAACTTACTCAGCTTCTGCTCGAAAAGAACATGCACTTTGCAGAGATGTCTTCGGGTAGTACCAATCCAACTGAGTTGGTGGCTCTGCTCATTATTCAGGGTAAAACTTTCAGAGAAGGTATCGAAAACGTTTTCCATCACATCAAAGGTTCCTGCACCATGATGATTCTTACCGAGGATGGCATCATCTGTGCGCGTGACAGTTGGGGACGTACTCCAATCATCATCGGCAAGAAGGAAGGTGCCTATGCGGCTTCCAGCGAAACAACCTCGTTCCCTAATCTCGATTATGAAACAGCATATGAGGTAGGACCAGGCGAAATCGTGAAGATTAAAGCTGATGGCATGGAGCAGATCCGACCTGCCAACAAGAAGATGCAGGTTTGCTCTTTCCTTTGGGTTTACTACGGATTCCCTACATCTACCTACGAAGGCAAGAATGTAGAGGAGGCACGTTTCACCAACGGCTTCAATCTCGCCAAGACGGATGATGTGAAGGTAGACTGCTGCAGCGGTATTCCTGATTCAGGTACGGGTATGGCGATGGGTTATGCTGCCGGCAAGGGTGTGCCTTACCAGCGCTGCATTGCCAAGTATACGCCTACATGGCCTCGCAGCTTTACTCCAAGCAACCAGAGCATGCGTTCATTGGTAGCCAAGATGAAACTGATTCCTAACAAGGCGATGCTTAAGGGCAAGCGTGTATTGTTCTGTGATGACAGTATCGTGCGTGGTACCCAGCTTCGCGACAACGTGAAGGTGCTTTTCGACCAGGCTGGCTTGAAGGAGTGTCACATGCGTATTGCATGTCCTCCATTGGTATATGGTTGTCCGTTCATCAACTTCACTTCTTCAAAGAGTGATATGGAGCTGATTACCCGTCGTATCATCGAGAAGTTTGAGGGCGATGCCAACAAGAATCTTGAGAAATACGCTACCACCGGTTCTCCTGAGTATCAGAGAATGGTAGATGAGATTGCCAGCCAGTTGGGCTTGACTTCCCTGAAGTTCAACACCATCGAGCAGCTGGTAGAGGCTATCGGTCTTCCAAAGTGCCAGGTATGTACCCACTGCTTCGATGGCAGCAGCGCATATACTCTTGATGAGTTTGCTGATGAAGACTAATTCATCTTTTTGCGAGATAAATAAATATGTAAGTGGCGAAATGAGTAGGCTGACAGTCTGCTGGTTTCGCCATTCTTTGTTTGTCCTCTTCTGTTAAGCAAATACTTTGTGATACATTTTTGTGTTAAAATATCGAATATTCTTTGAATTATCAGATAATTACCGTATTTTTGCAGAAAGGTTTTAAAATAGAGATGATTATGAAACTATCAGATCATAGCAATATAACATCGACTCCTGTTTGGAATGAAGTGAAAAACTGGAGTGACGATGACAAGAATGAGCTTATCACATTGCTTTATACAACAATGGATAAGGTAAATCCTTATGTCGTTCCTGAGTCTGATGAGATAGAAGCTTTTGTGAACGAGATTCCTCGTGAAGCCTTGGCAGCTAGTGTGGAGATGGCATTAAAGGATCATGAAAATGGTAATACCATTTCCCATTCAGAATTAATGAGTCGTATAAAAGCGGAACGAGGATGGGAATAGAATGGTCATTGCTTGCTTCAAGACAATTGAACGATGTTTTAGATCTTGTAGAAACAGAATATGGTTCTATAACAGCAAGAAAAGTGTTTGATAAGTTCGATGCTAATGTTAATAGTTTACTGAGAAATCCAAATCGTGGCATAAACTATAAAAGAAAAGGGACAGAGGAATTGTTCTGTCCTCTGTCCCGAAACTGTGATATAACTAAAACAACTGAGCGAAAGCCTCGGCTGTCTTTCCTGTATAGGTCTTCATCTCTGTAACCGGCTTGTAACCGAAATCCTTGAAGGCAAGGAGCTGTGTGGCAACAAACTGGTGGTCGTCAGAGATGCAAGCCTGTAACTTCATATTACCCATGCTGATGGCAGAAACAGGGAAGTTGCTGATTGCTGTTTCTACATCCTTTGGGGCTGCGCTGAGGATGTTCTCAAGCTTTCTTCCATCCTCTGCAGAATATTCCTTCTCTTTTATCTTAATCACGCTGTTGGTAGGTTGATAGATGAGCTTGACTGTCAAACCCATGAAACCTTTCTTTACCTGTACATCCTGGAGTGCCAAAACATCAGCACCCATCTCTAAATGATTAATCTTTGCCATAATTTTATACTGTTATTTGCTTATTCTTAATTCTTGAAAAATAATATATATTGAACTGTTTTTTGTTTTGAATAGGGGTGTAACCAGTCTTATCGCAAATCTTAGAAAAGATGCGATAAACCTATATGAAATTTTAAAAAGAAAAAAGAATAAGCACTAACAGAGCAGACGTCGCAGGCAAATGATATAATACTTGCTGGCGACATCAAAGTGGATTGGGGCAGTTTCCTGTCGGAAAGGCTCCATGCCACCTTCTATAGCTGATAAAAGGGATGATAAATAACGGATTCTATTTGTAAGTAATCTACTGGCAGTCTGACTGTTGTGCATGTTGCCACTTGGCAATAAGCGCTGCGGACGGCTGCTACAGATGCGGTAAGCAAGCTGTGAGGCGTTTTCAAGCTGTGCCTCAGGCTGGCTCTTGTCATACTCAACCTTTGTCAAACCATCTTTCTTATGGCTTGCATATTCGGTATAAGAATCCTCGGGAGTAAAAGAAATAGAGGCAGCAGATACCTCTCCATAGCCTGAGAAGACCATGGACACCAGAAAAAGAATGTATAGTATCAACTGCCTCATATTAAATATATTATGGTGTCAGGATAAACTCCCGACACCGGGGATGATTAATAGCTTCTTGCGATGATGACACGGGCTACGGCTGGCTTGCCGCTTACCATATCTACACCTGGAGTCTGCTCGTAAGCGAAAGGCACGCAACGGATGGTAGCCTGAGTCTCTTCCTTAATCTTAGCCTCGGTCTCGGCTGTACCGTCCCAATGGCAGAGGAAGAAACCACCGTTCTTCACACGCTCCTTGAACTCCTCGTAGTTGTCGCATTCATAAACGTGAGCATCACGGTAAGCACGAGCCTTCTCGAAGATATTCTTCTGGATGTCTTCCAACATATTCTTTACGCGCTCAACGATACCGTCGAAGCTTACGTTCTCCTTCTCCAAGGTATCACGGCGCATGATTTCGATGGTGTTGTTCTCCAAGTCACGGCCACCCATAGCGAGACGTACAGGAACACCCTTCAACTCATAGTCAGCGAACTTGAAGCCAGGACGCTTGGCAGGGTTGTCATCATACTTCACGGTGATGCCCAACTCGCGGAGCTGGTTGATGACAGGCTGCAACTTAGCAGTAATCTGAGCCAACTGCTCGTCGCCCTTGTTGATAGGAACGATAACCACCTGGATAGGAGCCAGCTTTGGAGGCAATACGAGACCGTTGTCATCGCTGTGAACCATGATGAGGGCACCCATCAGTCGGGTAGAAACACCCCATGAAGTAGCCCATACATACTCAGGCTTGTTCTCCTTGTTCAAGTATGTAACATCGAAACTCTTGGCGAAGTTCTGACCCAGGAAGTGAGAAGTACCGCTCTGGAGAGCCTTGCCATCCTGCATCATTGCCTCGATGGTATAAGTGTTCAGGGCACCGGCGAAACGCTCAGTCTCACTCTTCACACCCTGCAATACAGGAACGCCCATGTAGTTCTCTGCAAAATCAGCGTAAACCTTGAGCATCTCCTGAGCCTTTGTCTCAGCCTCTTCCTTAGTGGCATGAGCAGTATGACCCTCCTGCCAGAGGAACTCAGAAGTACGGAGGAACGGACGGGTACGCATCTCCCAACGCATTACGTTACACCACTGGTTGCAGAGGATAGGAAGATCACGCCATGAATGAATCCAGTTCTTATAGGTGTTCCAGATGATGGTCTCAGAAGTAGGACGGATGATAAGCTCCTCATCGAGCTTTGCGTTAGGATCAACCTCAACCTCTTTGCCATCCTCTGTAGAACGGAGACGGTAGTGGGTAACTACGGCACACTCCTTGGCGAAACCTGCCACGTGCTCAGCCTCACGAGAGAAGAAACTCTTCGGGATGAGGAGAGGGAAGTATGCGTTCTGTACACCTGTCTGCTTAAACATCTTGTCGAGCTGCTGCTGCATCTTCTCCCAGATAGCGTAACCGTATGGTTTGATAATCATACAACCACGAACTGGTGACAACTCAGCGAGATCAGCCTTTACTACCAAATCATTGTACCACTGACTGTAGTTGTCAGCGCGCTTGGTTAAATTCTTGAGTTCTTTAGCCATATTGCTTTTTTCTATTTATTTTGTTTTTTATTTCTTCTGTTATTTATATATTAAGGTATAAGCATGAGCCCCTTCATCATCTGCAGCCGGCAGTTCACCTGTCTGCAGGTGTCCGAAATTCTACTTTTAGGGATTTTCCACCCCCCAAATAGGTGATTTCCTAGCTCTATTTCGACAAATACCCTTAAATTTGCATGCAAAAATACAAAAAAATATTAGAAAACTCTCCATTATGGAGAAAAAAGAGTTATCTTTGCAATTAAATAACATAAATATAGGAGATTTTAAAATGAAAAAGACTAATTTTGCAGTTGCAGGCCTCTCTTTGTGCTTGCTTTTCTCAAGTTGTGGAACCAATCAGAAGACAGGTACAGCTGTAGGTGCCGGTTCAGGTGCAGCTCTGGGTGCTCTCGTTGGTGGATTGCTCAACAATAGCCATCGTGGTACAGGTGCTCTTGTAGGTGCTGCTATCGGTGCAGCTGTTGGTGGCGGTGCTGGTAACCTCATCGGAAAGCACATGGATAAGGTGAAGGCTGAGGCTGAACAGGTGAAGAATGCACAGGTTGAGACTGTAAAAGATGCCAATGGCTTGTCTGCCGTTAAGGTAACATTTGCTTCTGGTATCCTCTTCCCGACTAACGGTTCTACTCTCAGCAGCAGCGCAAAGACTGATTTGGCTCAGTTTGCCGGTGTATTGAAGAACAATACCGACTGTGAGGTTTCTATCCAGGGTTATACAGATGCTACAGGTAATGATGGTATCAACTTGCCATTGAGCCAGAAGCGTGCTGAGGCAGTTTACAACTATCTTGCTTCTTGCGGTGTTACCAGCCGTCAGGTAAAGAATGTTCAGGGTTTGGGTTCTGCTAACCCTGTTGTTAATACTACTGCTGCTTGTGCCCAGAACCGTCGTGTAGAGGTCTATATGTATGCTAGCCAGGCTATGGTTAACGCAGCCAACAATGGTACATTGAAGTAATAACTTTCATGCTCCCGGAAGGGAAAAAACTAAATAGATGATTTTGAAGAAAATCAAGAATATAGTAAAATGGGTGGTGGTGCTGTTTTTCAGTACCACCATTCTTGCTGTAGTGGCATATAGGTTCATTCCTGTATATGTCACTCCTCTGATGATTATCCGATGCTTTCAGCAAGTAGCTGATGGTGAGAGTATTACCCTGCATCATCATTGGGTTTCTTTGGATAAGATCTCGCCTCATATGCCAGTGGCAGTGATGGCGAGCGAAGATGCGAGATTCCTGAAGCATCACGGTTTCGACTTCAATGCCATCGAGAGTGCGGCGAAGAATAATGCCCGTGGTGGAAAGGTGCATGGAGCCAGTACCATCAGTCAGCAGACTGCTAAGAATGTCTTTCTGTGGCCTGGCCGTTCATGGACCCGCAAGGGATTTGAAGTCTACTTTACCTTCCTCATCGAAATGATGTGGAGCAAGCAGCGCATCATGGAGGTTTATCTCAACAGCATTGAGATGGGACCGGGTATCTATGGTGTGGATGCGGTTGCAGAATATCATTTCGACAAGAAAGCGAAAGATCTGTTTCGTGGCGAGTGTGCGCTGATAGCAGCCACGCTTCCTAATCCGCGCAAATTCAGTTCGCTGCATCCTAGCGCTTATATGAAGAAGCGCCAGCGACAGATAGAACATCAGATGAGATTTATCCCTACCTTCCCTCGTGAGGGCGAAGATTTCGACCCGGGCACGGCTGTGGGAGGATATAGGGGGAAGTGAAGAATGAAGAGTGAAGAATGAAAAATCTGGTAAATATTGATTAATGGATTTACTGAACGACTTGAACGAAGCGCAGCGTGCTGCGGTAGAATATATTGACGGACCTTCGCTGGTGATAGCCGGTGCAGGTTCGGGTAAGACGCGTGTACTTACTTATAAGATAGCTTATCTCCTGAGCCAGGGCATGAAACCCTGGAGCATCATGGCGCTCACCTTTACCAATAAGGCGGCAAGGGAGATGAAGGAACGTATCGGAAAACTGGTGGGAAATGATCTCGCCCAGCATCTCTATATGGGTACCTTCCACAGCATCTTCTCCCGAATCCTGAGAGCGGAGGCTGAGCATATCGGCTTCAACAACAACTTTACCATTTATGACGAAAGTGACTCGCGCTCGCTGATCAAGGCGATAGTGAAGGAGATGGGGCTGGATGATAAGAAGTATAAACCTGCTGCCGTTCATGCCAAGATTTCGATGGCGAAGAACAACCTGATGAGTGCTGCGGCTTATGAGAGCGATGCGGCTATCTTCGAGCAGAACAAGCGTGCGCAGATGCCTGAGGTTGGTAAGATTTTCGTGGCTTACGTGCAGCGCTGCAAGCAGGCCAATGCCATGGATTTCGATGATTTGCTGACGCTTACCTATCAGCTCTTCAGGGAGCATGAGGATATTCGCCACAAATATGCTGCCCGCTTCGATTATGTCCTGGTGGATGAGTATCAGGATACCAATCACGTTCAGATGTCTATCGTCATGCAACTCTGTCAGGAGAAGCAGCGTGTTTGTGCCGTGGGTGATGACTCGCAGAGCATCTATAGTTTCCGTGGTGCCAATATCGATAATATTCTCAACTATCAGCGCCAGTTTCAGGGCACGCGTCTCTTCAAACTGGAGCAGAACTACCGCTCTACCCAGACTATCGTTGAGGCGGCTAACAGTCTGATCAAGCATAACCGCAACCAGATTCCTAAGGATGTATTCAGCGAGAATGCGAAGGGGGAGAAGATTCAGTATAAGCCTGCCTACAGCGACAAGGAAGAGGCGGCGATTGTGGCGAAGGACGTGAAGCGTATCCGGCGCGAGGATGGCTGCCAGTATAGTGATTTTGCCATTCTCTACCGCACCAATGCCCAGAGCCGCAGCTTCGAGGAGGAGTTCAGAAAGCAGGGTATTCCTTATCGCATTTATGGCGGACTGAGTTTCTACCAGCGCAAGGAAATCAAGGACATCATAGCCTATTTCCGTCTGGTGGCGAATCCGGATGATGAAGAGGCTATCAAGCGTATCATCAACTATCCGGCACGAGGAATAGGGGCTACTACGGTGCTGAAGATTGCTGACTGTGCCCATCAGAACCAGGTGAGTTTCTGGGAGGTAATCGGTGCTCCTGAGCGGTATGGACTGGCGGTTAACAAGGGTACGATGAACAAGCTGGAAACCTTCAGATTGCTGATTTCTTCGTTTATCGAACGGGCTCAAACTACGGATGTCTATGAATTGGGTGATGCCATTATCAAGGAGAGTGGTATCAGTCAGGATATCATGTCGGGCAAGGATGCCGATGATCTGGCACGTCAGGAGAACCTGGAGGAATTCTTGAGCGGTATGTCTGCTTTTGTGGAGGAACGCCGTGAAGAGGGTAGATTTGATGAACTCTTCCTGCAGGATTATCTGCAGGATGTGGCGCTGCTTACCGATGCTGACAGCGATGGTGATAAGGATGAACCTCGTGTTTCTCTGATGACGGTTCATGCTGCCAAGGGTCTGGAGTTTCCTACGGTTTTCGTGGTAGGATTGGAAGAGAATATCTTCCCAAGTCCGCTTTCTGCTGCTTCGCTCCGAGAACTGGAGGAGGAACGGAGATTGCTTTACGTTGCCATTACTCGAGCTGAGAAACATTGTATCCTGACGAACGCCAAGAACCGCTGGCGATATGGCAAGATGGAGTTTGATAATCCGAGTCGGTTTATCGATGAGATTGACGGCAAGTTGATTGATTGCCTGGATGAGGCTGGTGGAAGCTTGTTTGGCTCTATGTCTGACTCAAGGCTTGGTTCAAGGTCTGGTTCGATGTTTGGCTCCAGAGCTGATTCGATGTCTGACCAGCCGGAGTGGGCGAGAGCGCAACGTCCTCGCAGACCGTGGGGGGATGCTGAGCAGCCTAGATACAGTAGCAGGTATCAGAATTCTAAACCGGTAGCATCGCAGTTTGTAGCAGATCCTAAGCCTTCTCTCTTTGATGATGAACCGGAGACTTCACGTACTTCTGGACGCTCGTCTGTTTCCGGACGCTCATCTCTCTCTGAAGGTAATTTCAAGTCTGTTAGAGCGCTGAATGCAGCTAAGCGTTACATGGAGACGCATTCTTCTCATCCTGCTTCTCGCGGTACTGGATCTTCTGCAGCATCAGTTTCTTCTTCTACAGCTTCAGGCAGTTCTTCTTGTGGTTTGCAGGAGGGAATGAAGATTGAACATCAGCGTTTTGGACGGGGAACGGTATTGAAGATTGAAGGTACTGGTGAGAATACGAAGGCTACGGTGGAGTTCGTTCATTCTGGCACCAAACAGCTTCTGCTGAAATATGCCAAGTTTACGGTAGTAGATTAAGTTCAGTAGTCTGATGTTTATATTTATAGGTTTATCCTGTTTTGAAGTTCTCCCTTACAGGTAGAATCTTATAATATTGATAAAGAGTTATAAAAATAGATTGGGCAAGGCCATCTCTGGTCTTGCCCTTTTTGTTTCTATATACTATAAATTGAAAAAGCGTCCCCACAGTAGCCTCACGGTCACTACGGGGACTTATAATTACTAACATCTAACTTTAGCATTTTTGTTTAAACTTAAAAACAAATTCTTTATGAGAGTAATTTCTCCATTATCTATAAACATAAACCAAGTATCTCATATATTGCAAGTAACTTGTATCCTGCAAATATCTTGTATCCTTAAATGCAAGTTCTTAGAAAAGTTAAACCCATAGATCAGTATCTCTACTAATATCTTGATTATTTTTATTTTATTGCTTTTTGTCTGTTTAATATAAAATACTTTTAATTTACAATGCAAAGATATAAAAAAAATGGGTAAACTCCAAATTAATTTTGCTTTATTTTGTATTAAATGGCTTTTATCGTACTTATGCGGCGGTTTTTAAGGATTAACCGGCAAAGTAAAAAGGGTGTATCATAAACATTCAAATGCTTTATGATACACCCTCTTTCTCAGGATTCTGAATATTTTTTCGTGTTTATAACGCTTCGTCTTCAGGACGTGGCATCTGTGTCTGGGGCTTCTGTTTCTTGCCTGACTTCATGAATAGTTTCTTCTTCTTGAGCCATGCAGCCTTACGTATCTCGTATTCTTCGCGATGACGCTCCAAAAAATTATCTGCCATGTTTCGTTTCCTTTTTTACTTTGCGTTATGAATGCTTATTCTTTTTCTTTAAACTTACTGTAAATCACCTTTATCTGTATAGGACTTGTCTCCTTGCCGTTGCTGTCGGTGGTTATTACACCTCTTTTCAGTCGGGTAGAAGCGAGCGCCATATCGTGATTTATCTTGGTGATGACAGTAGTATGGCCCTGTGTAACCGTGATGATACTTACTGGAACCAGTACAACCTTATCCCAGTTTTCGCTCTTGCCCTTGTTCTTATACATGGCAGAAACCAGGTTGGCGATATTCTGGAATGTATAGGCATTCTTATAAGTACCTGTACTGCTGTATCTTGTGGTATAAGAAGTACGGCTATCTGCCAACTTGCTCTTTTCGAAGAACGACTGCAAACTGTCTTTCTGAACCATCAGGATGGTGCTTGGTGTAGCAAAGTTGTATGGGTTGTCTTCGTTTTCATTGTTGAGTCGTGGGAAAGAGATGGTAGCTGTGTTGAGCGTATCCTTCTCATGTCCCTTCATGATGTCTTCGATAGGGAGGGTAACCTCGGTGAAGATACCGGCAGGCGACTTGAGGTAAGTCCAGTCCTCCTGACTTGCCAACTTCTTCAAGTTCTCGGTATCATTCTCAATCTTGTTGAGCTGCAATACCTCTTCTGTACCATCAAAACGGTTGTATCCGATTCCAGTACTGTCAGTAACGCCGTCCTTTGCCTTGATGGTCTTTTTCCAGTAGAAGATAAGCTCTGTATTCCAAATCTTAGCCATGTTACCCGTACCACCTACATTCTTGATGTAGAAGCCAGGGCAGACATTGTGCAGGAACTTGAAGTTGGTCTTGAAGTACTCAGGATGTTCTGCGTATGTTTGCATGATGTAAGAACCATAGTTCTTGTATGTCTTACCATCTTTTTTGTACTTCTTATTCAAGTAAATCTTGAAGTTCTTGACATCTGATGTATTGCTCAAGTTGTAATTACTGCTCCAATGCTGGTTGTTTTCGTTTACCCAGCCGTTCTTGAAGGCATCATAATTAGAGTAATATTCCTGATCCTCTCTCATCGGCTCGGTCATCTCATAGGCTGTCACCTTCATTGGGGCGATGGTATCACCGTAGCTGGCGTTGTAAGAAACCAGGAGGTAGCATGAGTCGGCTTCGATAGAACCATTGTTTGCCTTCTTGATATCTAGTGTATCTACAGAGAAAGTAGGCAATACGCCCAACTGGGTCATGTAGTCGCCCTTTACATAGTTGCCAGTTTCTGGGTCTTTCATCTTTCCGATGAGCCCCGTGTTGTTGCGGCTCAATACGGAATCTGCTACTATAGACTTTGTGGTAACATTGAACGCTGAGTTAGAAATGTTAATGTTGTCTATCTTATTAGTGATGCTACCACCGATTCCCTCGGTGGTATCATCACATGCAGCGAAAGTAAGCGCTGCTATAACTAATACTGTTAAGAGTCTTAAAATTTTCATTATCCTTGTATGTATGTGTCTCTGTTGTCGGAATTTTATTCTGCGTCAGGACAAACCTTGTTGATGAAGTCTGCGTATGGCTCCTGGATATCTTCTCCCGGATAAGTCAGTACAGGCTTGTTCTTCTCCTTCGCATAATCAAAGAGAATCTGGGTAGCTTCTTCTTCACCTTCTACCACACCGTCGCTATAGTCGATGGCGAGTTTGCCGAGCTCAATGAAGTCGAAGTCGTCCTGATAGTCGTCGAGCAGTTCAGACTTGGCATCGCGGAAGGCAACGCAACGTTTGAAGTTGGTACCCAGTTCACCCTTGAGTTCATTGGTATAGAGAGCGGTAATTACCTTTGATTCTGCAAATGAAGGCTCTTCGCTGTAGGCAGTCTTTACATAGAATGGCACTACTGCGCTAGCCCAACCCTGGCAGACGATTACGTCAGGCTGCCAGCGGAGCTTCTTTACGGTTTCCAATACGCCACGTGCAAAGAAGATAGCTCTTTCTCCGTTGTCGGCATATTCCTTTCCGTTTTCATCGGTGCCCATCTGGCGGCTCTTGAAATAGTCGTCATTATCGATGAAATAAATCTGCTGTCGTGTTGTTGGTATAGATGCAACCTTGATGATCAGCGGATGGTCTGTATCATCTATGATAAGGTTCATACCAGACAGGCGAATGACCTCGTGCAATTGTCCGCGACGCTCGTTGATGGTGCCCCACTTAGGCATGAAGGTGCGGATCTCAAAACCTGCTTCCTGCATCTTCTGAGGCAGTTCGCGTCCCATGATTGACATGTGAGACTCGGCTACGTATGGGTCGATCTCCTGATTGATAAATAATACTTTTTTTGCCATAAAATTTAAATTTTATTCTTACGAATTACGTGCAAAGGTACAAAAAAAACTTCAAATAGGGGCATTTTTTCTCCGAAATTCATTATTTTCGGCAATAATTCGCATATTTTTAGGTTTTTTCTTTCTCATTTGAGAAAAAAGTTGTTATTTTGCACCCGAAAACAGATTATGACGATGAAAGTATTCAATAAGATTGTTGACCTCCAGAACGAACTCTTCATGTGTCGTAAGGAGGGAAAGAAAATCGGCCTTGTGCCAACTATGGGTGCGCTGCATGAGGGTCACGCCTCTCTTGTTAAGCGCAGTGTGAAGGAAAATGGCGTGACTGTAGTTTCTGTGTTCCTGAATCCTACACAGTTTAATGATCAGGGTGACTTGGATCGCTATCCTCGTACCCTCGATGCTGACTGCAAGCTCTTGGAGGCTTGTGGTGCTGACTATGTGTTTGCACCATCGGTGAAGGAGATGTATCCTACACCAGATACACGCCACTTTGAGTTTCCACCTGTTTCTACCGTGATGGAGGGTGCCAAGCGCCCGGGTCATTTCAATGGTGTATGTCAGGTAGTGAGCCGTCTTTTCTATATCGTTCGACCAACCCGTGCTTATTTCGGTGAGAAGGATTGGCAGCAGATTGCTGTCATCAAGCAGCTCGTGAAGTACATCAACAGCGATGTGCAGATTGTAGAGTGTCCTATCATCCGTGATGAGGATGGTTTGGCTAAGAGCAGCCGTAATACTTTGCTGGCTCCTGATGAGCGTGCCATTGCGCCAAACATCTATAAGGCCCTGAAGGAGAGTGTGGAGTATGCCAAGACTCATACCGTACAGGAAACTCACGATAAGGTGGTTGCCGACATCAATGCTGTAGAGGGTCTGGAGGTAGAGTATTTCCAGATTGTGGATGGCGACAGCCTGCAGGATGTTTCTTCATGGGAGGATAGTGCATACGTGGTAGGTTGCATCACCGTTTATTGCGGTAAGACTCCTATCCGTCTCATCGACCATATCAAGTATAAGGGATAATTCCTCGATAGATATTCTTTATTAAGTTTAATCCGTAACAGATCAAGTAATAACAGAACAATGCAGATAGAAGTATTGAAGAGTAAGCTCCATTGTGTGACCGTAACTGAGGCTAACCTGAATTATATGGGTAGCATCACCATCGATGAGGACTTGATGGACGCTGCTAATCTGATTGCAGGCGAGAAGGTTCAGATTGTAGACAACAACAATGGTGAGCGCTTGGAGACCTATATTATCAAGGGTGAGCGTGGCAGCGGTTGTATCTGCCTGAACGGTGCTGCAGCCCGCAAGGTGCAGGTGGGCGATACCGTCATCATCATCGCTTATGCCCTGATGGACTTTGAGGAGGCTAAGACCTTCCAGCCAACCGTGGTTTTCCCTAAAGAGGGAAATAAGGTTTAAATATCGTATGATGATATAGAATTGTATAAAGAATGATAATCTCGTATGATAATCATAAAGAATATGCGTTCCTGTGGATAGATGAATCCGTAGGAACGCATATTTGTTTTGTGACGATAAACTTGCGTTTCGGTGTGGCGAAATAGCGGTAAGCCACATAGATGGTGATGCCCTGTTCACGATGGATAATGTATGTGTACCCTATATATAATGGTGTAATTACTATTTTATGAAGGTATAATTAAGATGGGTTAAGGATAGATCTCGATATGGCTGCTGCCGGAGTTGCCATTCTTGATAATCCTTATCTGGGTGGTGATGCGCTCGCTCATCGTGTCGGTATGACTGATGACGCCCACCTTCTTGCCTTGCGAACTTTGCAGCATGGCGAGGGAGTCGATGACGGTGGCTAAGGTATCGGGGTCGAGGGTTCCGAAGCCTTCGTCGATGAACAGGTTCTCGAAGGAGATGTTGCGGGAGGACAATGCCGACAAGCCCAAGGCGAGACCCAGACTTACGATAAAGGTTTCGCCACCTGATAGGGAGGTGGTGTCTCGGATATCGTCGGCACGGTCGTGGTCGATGACTCTGATGCCCAGCGAATGCTTTACCTGCTGCAGTTCGTAACGGCTGTTGAACTTTCTGATTTCCTGGTTGGCGTGCGCTATCAGGAAACTGAGCGTATAGCATTGGGCTATCTTGCGCAGCGTTTTGCCGTCTGCTCCGATGGCATCCGTAATGGCTGTCCAGTCGTCCTTTTCCTGTGTTACGAGTTGCAGAGCCTCAGCCTTGTCACCCAACTGCTTCACGGCTTCCTGATGGTTCTGCATTCTGGCGTTGGCAGCAATCAGTTCGTTGCGCTGGCTTCTCTCCTGATACTCCTGCTGAATGGCTAGGAGAGCATCACGGCTTTGTGCAGGCTGATGTTCCAAGTGCTGTTGATGCGCCTTTTCTGCGCTCTGGTAAAGGGCGGTAGTTGAAGCCACGGCTTTCTCCTTTTCGTCCTTTTCCCGTCGGATAGCATTCCAGTCTTCGACAGAGTGAAGCATCTCCCGGATGGTATTTCGGTCGATAAGGCTTGGTTCGATACTTCTTTTCTCGATGCCTTTTTCTTTAGAATCAGTCTCCTCGGAGTCTTTTCCTTCGTTGCTCTTTTCTTCAAGCTGCTTATTGTATTCCTCAATCCAAAGGTCGAGTTCCTTTTCCTTCGTCTGCAGAGTCTCCTTTGTTGTCTTGTTCTGAGACAGCATGGTTTGATGCGAACCTTTACTGTTGGCGAGTTCAGCCTTCAGTTTGTTAATATTCTCGTTCTGAGTATCAGCTGCTTTCGTTGCCTCATCCTTTGCTGCTGTCAGTCTTTGTTCTGCCGCATCTGGTTCTTCGCCATTCAGAATCTGCTTATATTTCTCCTGCCATTCCTCCATTTCCTTCTTGGCGCTATTCCATGTCTGAAGGGCTTTCACGTAAGCCTCCTCCTTGCTCTTTTGCTGTGAGATGAGGTTGATGGTAAGTGCTTTCTGCTCAGCCAGTTTTGTGGCGCAGGTTGATGCAGTTTCCTGGACTTCGTTCAGTATTGTAGAAGCCTTGCTTTCATACGCAGCTTCATCCTTCACAGCCTTATCCTTGAGTTGGGTCAGCCGTTCTATCTCTTTCTGAATCTTGTTAAAGAGGCTCAGTTTGCTGCTCGCATCTTTCGCCTTGTTTTCATAGATAGGCAAGAGCGATTTCAGTTCTGCCTCTGCCTTCGGAATCTTTGGATACTGGGCGATGAGCGCCTTCCATTCCTCTTCGTAAGTTGCGATTTCTCCCGAGAGCTTTTCCTGTTGTTTCTGGAGCGTCTGTACTTCGCCGTCGTTCTGTTTTCTTTCGCCGGAAAGATCCTTCTCCTCTTTCTGCTGCAGTTTCAGTAGATCCTCCTTGGCTTTCAGAAGTTGCGAGAGTTCCGTGGTGGCTTCCTCAAACTGCCTGTTGTCGGTATGATAAGGATGGGTCGTGCTGCCACAGAGCGGACAAGGTTTGCCTTCGGTCAGGTTGGCACGATGAATCTCCCATTTCTCGCTCACCATGAGGGTATAGGCATTTCTCAGCGTCAGGGACTCTTGGGTCAGCGCCTCGATGGTCAACTTGCCCAGCGCTTCATCTATCTCTGCGTTTCTCTTGCCCAAGACCAGGATGCGCTCCTCATTCTTCTGCTTTTCTGTTGTGGCAACATCGAGATGAGCCACAACCTTGATGGCTTGCTGGACATCCTGCAGTTTCCTGTCGGCTACAGTCTTGCTGTTCTGCAGTTCCTCTATATTCTGTCCGGCAGTCTTATTTCTTTCCGTCTCCCAAGCCTGTTCAGCGGCTTGCGTCGCTTCGTGAAGAACCTGTTTCTGCTTGGCAATCTCTTCCTGTGTCGCTTTGAGGGCGAGGTTTGCTTTCTCCGTTTCTGCTTCCCATTTTTGGATGTTTCGGGCGTTTTCCTCCACGTCTTTCAGGGCAGTTTGATTCTCTTTCTGAGCCAACTCCAATGCCTCTTTCTTTTCTTTCAGATTCGGCATAGCCGCTTCCATTTTGGTTTTCAGCGCTCTTGCTTCAGCGATGACCGGCTGCGCCTTTTCCAGCTGTTCCTGTGCCTTGCTGACTGCTTCCTTCAGACTGGCGAGAGTTTTCTCGCTTTCGTCGATGGCAGACTCTTGACTTTTGATGTTTCCTTCCGCTTTCAGAATGTTTTCTTCCTGCTCGTGGATGCTTTGCGTCTGTCGCTCTACTTCCTGCAGCTGGTTGACGGCAGGCTGTACTTCATCGTGCAACTGCAGACGGAGAATCTGGGCTTGCATCGCTTTAATGGCATCTGCTGCTTGCTCCATATCTGTTTGGCAGATAGTGATTTGCTTGATTTGCTTATCGTTTTCCTCAAACCATTGCAGGTCTTTCGAAATGGCTTGCAACTGGCTGTCGAGTTCCTTCTCAGCCTTTTCCAACCGGGCGATTTCCTCCTTCAGTTGGGCAAGTTCTTCATCGTTCAGCAGGTTCTGTTTTACGGCTTCCACCGATGCTGCCATCTGGTTATAGGCATCCGTCGCCTGGTCTTTCGCCTTCTTGATTTCAGTAGCGATGTTCGTATAAGTTTCCTCGCATCCGATGAGTTTTTCCAGGAGTTCGTACCGCTCGTTTTCCTTCGCCGTCAGGAAGTTGGCAAACGAGCCTTGGGCGATGAGTACGGTACGGAGAAACTGGTCGTAGTCGAGTCCGATGATGTTCGGCAGCTCGTTCCAGTCGGCAGTTTCCTCCGTTATCTCTTCGCTGTTTCTCGTGATTTTATAAAGCGCAGTCTTGGCGTTCTCGTAGCGCACTCTCTGGAATCTGACGTGCCATTCTGCGCGGTAGATGCTGCCGTTGTTGGCAAGGAAGGTGAGTTTGCTGTAGCCTTCCTTCTTGCCACGTGTCAGGATGTTTCGGCTGTCGGTAGGAGCCAGACGGTTACTTTCGCTGGCATCGGCAGCTCCGAAAATCTCGATGTTCTGGTTCTTGTCTCCTTTCTTTCTGGGATAGCGAGGGGCGCGGTTGTAGAGAGCCAGACAGATGGCGTCGAGTAGGGTAGACTTGCCACTTCCCGTCGGACCTACGATGCTGAAGATGGTGCTCTCGCCTAAGGCACCTTCTTCAAAGTTGATGACCTCGCCTCCCTGTTTGTCAAGCGAAGCGAGGTTGAGTATTTCGAGTTGTAGGAATTTCATAATGATGATGTCGTTAATAAATCGGATAACATTTTCTCCTGTCTTTCGTTCATCGGGGCGTTGTGTCTGATGGCGAAGGCTTCTTTCAGCGTGTCGAGCGGAGGACGGTTGATGATGTCTTCTATGCTGGTGATGTGCTGGGAACCCTGGATGGTGGAGAGGTCCAGTTGCGGGATGATGCGCTGGATTTTGCAGAGCACGGCATCCTTTTCGTTGACGAGTTTCTCCAGTTCCTTGATGTCATCGCTGGTCAGTTTCTCCTGTTTCACTTTCAGCATCACGTAGTCGAAATGGTCGCTCAGTTCGCCGTCAGTTCTCTCCGAGAGTTCTGAATTGATGAGCTTCTGCCATTTCTTGAAGGTCAGTTCTTCCTCATCTTCGGGCAGGATGCGGAGGGCGTGCTGAGGCTTGTATTCCAGGAAATCTACTTTCCATTCCTTACTCTTGCCGGTTTCCTTTCCTTCCTCCTCTTCTCCGTGTTCTATGGTGATGAGGTCGATGCCGTGAGTGTAGTCTTTCTCGGCAAACGACATCGGGAGGATACTTCCCGTATATCTTGCCCAGTCGGTGTTCCAGATATGTTGCCGTTTGTGGATGTGTCCGCAAGTCATATAGTCGGGATGGTCGTTCCATCCTTCCAGGTCCACTTCCTCCTGTCCGCCGATGATGATTTTCTCGCTCGCATCCTTTTTGGCGATATCCGAACCCTTGGCGTACATGTGTGCCATCATGATGCATTTCCTGCCCGGGTATTTCTTTCGAGCCTCAGCCGTCAGTTCTCTCAGAAAGTCGTTGACTCCCTGCGAGTAACTGGCGTTCTGCACCACATCGCTTCTTAGGAAAGGTACGGCGAGTATGATGACTTCTTCTCCTGCCTCGTTGGTTACGGGGATGATGAGGTCATCGAAGGAATAGATCCAATGTCCGCCGGTCTTATCATCGTCCTCGCTTTCTCCCTGCTGCCAGATTTTCCTTACGTTTCCTCTTATTTCCACGTGGTATCGGGTGAGTAGCGGACGGGGAGCCTCCAGTCGGCTGGCGGAATCGTGGTTGCCGGCGGTAATGATGACCTGCATGTTCGGGCACAGTTGGGTAGCATCGGCAAGAAACTCGTAATAAACGGTCTGTGCCGCTGCCGATGGATTTCCGTTATCAAAGATGTCTCCTGCGATGAGGAGAGCATCGGGCTTTTGTTCAGCGATTTGTTCCAGGAGCCATTTCAGGAAATGCTTGTGTTCCGGCAGACGGTCGTTGCCGTGAAACAGGTTGCCCAGGTGCCAGTCGCTGGTTGCTAATATCTTCATACTCATAAGAATGTCTAATCTTAGTCTTTTTCTTTGTCTTTGGCTTGCAATCCTTTAGCCTTTGGTTTGCAATCCTTTGACCTTTGGTTTGCAATCCTTTGGCCTTTGGTTTGCAATCTGACTACAAAGTTAACACAATTATTTGGGATACGCAAAGAAATAAGCTCAAAAAACGAAGAATTATGGCCGGAAAAGTAAAGATATTCAGGAAAAGTCTTGTTTTATATCTGATAAAGTTGTATCTTTGCAAGGTAGAAATCTTCGTTCACCGACGTTGAACCGCCATTCACCGACGTTGAACCGCCGTTCAGCGACGTTGAACGGACATTCAGCGTCGGTGAACGGAGATTTCTCCTAGGATAAAATACTTTTCTTCCTAGGTTTGTGGTCTTTTCTTCTTAGGTATGATCATAAATACTATAGGATGCAAAGGCTGCTGCAATAAGGAGTGATAACAATCTTAATAAGAAAGGAAACAGATATGGCTAAGTACAAGTTGCAAGAGTTGAATGATTTGCGTGATGAAGGCAAGCGCAGAGTTTATCCCAAGATGGTGACCAACCGTACACTATCCAGAAAAGAGTTCGTCAAGATGATGCAGAACTACCATCGCGGTATTTCGGAAAGTACCACGGAGGCTGTATTGACCGATGTGGTTGATATGCTGACAGACATGCTCTCCATGGGGTACAACGTGAATCTGGAAGGTTTCGGCACCTTCTCCCTCTCTCTCGCTTTCGAGGATGAGAAGCCTAGGGAAATTCTGAATCCAGATGATAAGATGACGTACCGCAAGGTGGGCGTGAAGGACATCAACTTCAAGGCGTCTCCTGAGTTTATCAAGGATGTGAAGCGTGAAACCGACCGTGACCTGGAGCGTGATATGGGTGGTGTAAAGGTTATCCGTAAGCAGCTCTATTCCAGGGAAGAGCGCATCGCCCGTGCCCTGGAGGTGATAGAGAAGAACGGAGTCCTCACCCTAGGCGATTATGCCTCCATCAACAACCTGAGCCGTACTGCTGCCTCTATGGAACTGAAGGAGCTGACAAATGACAAGACTTCGCCGATAGATTCGTTAGGTCGTGGCAGCCATAAGGTTTGGGTGAAGAGAAAAGAATAAAAAACAGGAGTGTGGCAATAGGTGGCAATAGGTGATAATAAAAAATGCCCTCATTGCCACGCTTAAAACGCTAAATACCAGAGCGTTATCAGAAAGTGTGGCAATAGTGATATTAGTTTAGAGAAAAAAGATTTTTCTTTAGATAATTGAACTTTCGCAAGTTTTACCCCACGCGCCCTGAAAGGGCAAAAGCTCCTAGCCCAGGGCAACACCCTGGGTATTAGGGTGTTGTAACCTTGCGCCCTGTAAGGGCAAAAGCCTTGAATATATGCTGCTTTATAACCAATTTTATTTGGAATTTGCAAGAAACTATTTCTCTTTTAAATCATTTGCCGACTTTTCGAAATCAGCTTTGATTTCATCTAATAGTGGATTTCTGTTTTCTACAATGATAGAAGAGTAGAATCCTTGACCTTCAATGGTTGTGTTAGCAGACTGGATGGTATACTTTTGTGGGTCTGCATATTCCTTGAACCATCTTATAAATAAACGGTTTCTAACTTCTTCACGGTTGTCACTTGTGTCGCAAATATATAGTAAGACGTTCAAGTTTTGAAGGAAGAACTCCTCAATGATGGCAATAATCGTTGTGCTTATTTTATTATCGTATGAGCCATGGATTTTATTGTCATTGTGTATGCAAAATTGATAGCTCATACAACCGCCAAGAGGAAACTCTTCCGTAAAAGAAATGGTATAGTTAATCCCCTTGTCTGTTGCAAACAGATAATCACCCTTATCTGAGCATATAACTCGATAAGGTGATTTGCTGTTAATGTGATGTAGAGACAATTCTTTCATGCGTTTGCAAATTTAGCATAAATGTCAATGCCATCATATTGTTTTGCTCTTTCGAGCATCTCCTCTTTATGTTTTAGGAGTTGTTTAAACTTTCTGATGGTTTCCTCCTTTGAATTGTTCTTTGTTGCTTGCATAATAACCTCCTTTTTAATGTTATTGTTATTAATTTGGTGGCAAAGATAAGAAAAGTAAATGAGATATGCAAGAAAAAAGACCTAAAATTTTGTGAAGCCAATTCTTTTTCGTACTTTTGCAACCGTCTTGCTGTGGATGGCTGGCGATGAGTCGCCGGCTAAGTAAAAGTCCATGGCTTGGCCTATCATAATTAAGAAAGACGTGTACTACGTTTTCTTCTGACCTATTGAAACCTAGGAAATTTCAAAAGAGGCATTCAGATGAAGACAGCGGTAGGCGCCTTCGCTTTATGTGTGTATGTACACAGGCATAGGTGTGCCCTTTCCATTCGTTTGGATAGGGTACATCCTGTGCTATTATATATGCAAGTTTGGCGTAGGTTTCTGTTGCTTCTTATTCTTGTTGCCAAAGGTTTTCCTAGGACCTCAATAGGCAAGGGTAATGCGAGTAATATGATTCCTACGCTTTTCTTTTTATTATAGCCATTACAAACACGAACAATCTTCTCTGCTTAAGGAATCGGTGGAGTATATTTTGTAGAGCTAGGAGACACCGATATGGCAAAGAAAATAGATTTGCAAGCTTTGCGCCAGCAGATAAATGAGCTTCAGATTGATAAAGATTTGAACAGGGGAAAGCTGCACCCTCTTTCGGAGAAATTCACTATATTTGCAACATGAAGGAAATATAGAAACTATACCAAGGATAGAGTTAGCCCTGATTATCATCGGGGGGGCATCCATATTTATCTTCTTAATAAACCTCTTGTATTTTCTGGAGTGAACTTAACAATAAGCAGACAAATTTAAATAACAATTATAATATTAATTTATGAAAAAAATTACCAATCAATTCAATGGATCGCATGCCGACCGTATTAACAATGGGGGAGGTAGGTTCCGAAGGATCGCTCTGTTCCCATTGATGTTGTTCATGTTGTTGCTTGTGCCTACCAGTATGGTGGCGCAGACAGATTATGACAACACAGTAACCTTCACAGCCTTAGAGGGTAATCCTTTGGGCATATCTGATGCAGAAAGTTACCATAAACTCTTTGATGGCCAAAAGAAAGAAGGCAATTCCACCAAGTGGTGCTGCAATTTCTATGGCAGTGCCTATGTCATCTTCGAAGCTAGCAAGGCAGGAATTCCTGTGGGCTACACCATCACAACTGGTAACGACAACTCCAATTGGAATGGCCGTAACCCTAAGTCGTGGAAACTCTATGGAAACAATGAAGGCAAAGATGGAGAATGGACGCTCATTCAGGAGGTGAACAACGATACGAAGCTTCAGGATGTGAACTATACTTCTTACGACTTCACCTGCGGGGGAGGTAAATCTTACAAATATTTCAAATGGGAAATATCGGCTACTCATAGCGGAGACGTGTTGCAGGTATGCGAATTTGAACTCAAACTCCAAACTTGTACGCACACAAATGCCGATGGCTCGTCTGCCCTTGGCAATGCAATAAAAACTGTGGAAACTACTTGCACCGAGCATGGCTATACCACATACAAATGCTCTATTTGCCACTCAACAGTAAAAAAATATAAGACTGATGAGCTAAAGAAGCATACACTCACTCACCATGAAGCTACAGATGCGATAAAGGAACACTGGCTGTGTAATGTATGCCACAAATACTTTAGCGACGCAAATGCCACTCAAGAGGTTAGTTATGCCAGCCTTTTATATAAGGGTTACGCCGTGTTTGACGGAAGCACAAGAACGCTTACATTCAGATATGGTCCTTCCAAGCCCGAAGGAGCTTATGACTTGAACGAAGGCACTAATTCCCCTGCGTGGGAGAAACAACGAGCCAATATCGAAAAGGTAGTCTTTGATGCCTCGTTTGCTAATGCAAGGCCAACGAGTTGTTATAAATGGTTCTGGGCTTTTAATAACTTGGCACAAATTGTAGGTATTGAATATCTTAATACTGAAAAAGTAACCAACATGGACTGGATGTTCTCTGGCTACTCTAATCTTCCCTCGCTCGACCTCTCTAACTTCGATACTCGGAACGTGACAAGTATGAGAGGTATGTTCAATGCCTGTAAAGGTATTGGCTCGCTCGACCTCTCTAACTTCAATACTCAGAACGTGACAGATATGTGCTGTATGTTCTGGGGGTGCTCTGAGCTTACCTCACTCGACCTCACTAACTTCGATACTCAGAACGTAGAAGATATGAGTGCTATGTTCATAGATTGCTCTAATCTTACAACCATCTATGTTGGTGACAAATTTGTCACAACAAACGTAAGTAATGGAGCTAATATGTTTGCTGGCTGCAAAAAACTCAAAGACTATACTAATAGCAAGACAGATCACAACTATGCCAACTGCACGACTGGTTACTTTACTCCTGGATGTGGGTATGCCATGTTTGACGGTGTTACTGGAACTCTTACATTCAGCTACAAGGGAGTCAAGCCCGAAGGTGCTTATGACCTTAATGTGGGGGAAAATTATCCTGGTTGGTATCAACAAGCATCTAAGATAAAGAAGGTAGTCTTCGATGCTTCGTTTGCCAATGCAAGACCAACGAGCTGTAATGTGTGGTTCTTTAATTGCAGTAATCTGACCACAATAGAAGGCATTGAGTATCTTAACACAGCGAAAGTGACGAATATGGAAAGTATGTTCGATTACTGCGAGTCTCTCAAATCTCTCGACCTCACTAAATTCAACACAGAGAAGGTGACGAATATGCAGGATATGTTCCTGCTCTGCCACGCTCTCACAACCATCTACGCCAGCGATAAGTTTGTTACGAACTAGGTTACTCATGGTAATGATATGTTCTATGGTTGCGAAAAACTCAACGGCTATGACGGTAGCAAGACCAACTACAAATATGCCAACTACAAGACTGGCTACTTCAGCAAGCTGGTAGGTAAGAATGGCGACGAAAAGATTGGGGCATCAGGAGAAACTCTTACAGCAGCGAGTCTTGCTCTTGACGATGAAAAGGACTTTGTGGCTTACGAACCGTTCTCAGCCAAGGCTGCATCTTATAGCCGTGAAATGAAGGAAGGCACCACATGGGCAACGCTCTGCTTGCCTTTCGAGGTGTCGCTTGCAGATAAGAACTTCCGTGCCTTCAAACTGCTTTCGGCTAACGAGAGCACAAGCACCATTCAGCTCGAAGAGATTGAGACAAGCATCACAGCAGGCACTCCTGTTATCATCAAGATGAACAATGGTGAGACCACTTTCAGCATCTCTGAAGCCAACAAGGAGATTGCGCAAAAGGTAGTATCTGCTGCTGATGGTAGCTATCTGCTCCAGGGTCTCTATACAAAGAAGGTGTTCGACAAGGTTGCTGACAACAACTGCTACATCGTGAAGGGCGACAAACTGATGAACCCTACCAAGCTGTTGGAGAACACAAGCACAACACAGGTGGGCAGCAAGCCTTTCCGTGCTTACATGGTAGACAACACTTCATCATCTGCTGGTGCTAAGATGTTCAGCATCGCCATCGGTGACAACACAACAGCCATCGACAGCCTCAACACCATTGCAGACGATAAGGCTGTATATTATGACCTGCAGGGCAATCGCCTCAGCGCTCCTCAGAAGGGCATCAACATCGTGAAGCGTGGCAGCAAGACAATGAAAGTTATCATCAAATAAAAAGAACTGAGAATTATGAAAAAGAAAGAATATATAAAGCCAGAACTGAATGTCTACCAAATGGAGACTATATCTATCCTCGCGGGCTCTGAAATATTGAAAGCAAAGGAAGAGGATTATAGCGAAGGATCGGTTAGTGACTATCGCGATGCAAGTGGCAGCATTTGGGCAGACTAAAAAGCCTCACCTTCAATAATAATGATACCCCATGGCATGAGTGCCATGGGGTATTATCATATTTGCGCTCTGTTTCGTCTGCCATTTCTTGGAAACGACTAGCTTCCTCACCATAGAGTGTTGGTATTGCTTTTATTGCTAGTGCCATAATTCTGTTCCTCCTATTAATTATATTGTTATTTATGTCGCTGCAAAAATAGTGCAAGGAATACGGGAGGAAAGTTACGGAAAAAGCTTATTCAGTTTATTCTTGCAGTTCTTTCTAAAATCTTCTATACTGATAGAACGTTTCCAATCTTCTAGCCACGGGTCTTGTGCCGTTAGTTCTTTTTCAAAGTCATCTGCATTTGACCATGTTCGTTCTTCATTTAGTTTATTGAAAAACTCTTCTTCATTATAGCTAACACCTGTCCTTTCATACTCCGCCTCAATAGCTTCAATCCTAGCCATGGCTTCTTCTTCATTAGCCGGATGCCAGCCAATAGGATATCTTTTCTCTTTCATAAGCTTGCGTATTTTATCTGCTGCAAAAATACGATTATTATCTGAATCATGCAAGAAAAATGGGAGAAATGTTTTTAAAGTATCTTATAATCAAGGTTTTTGTTCTTTGTTGGGCTTGGGGACGGTTCTGAAAAAAAGTCACAATACCTAGCTGATAGAGCTGGGTATTGTGACTTTGCTTTTTGTTATATGTGTTTATTCGAAAATAATCACTAAATCTTAGTGGTGTTTCAAATCACACGCAGCCTGCTCGTAGTCGATGAGATGATCGATGGTAGGGTGGTCGCCGCAGATTTCACAGGATGCACGCTTCTTTACCTTGATGGTGCGGAAGTTCATCGTCTTGGCATCAAAGGTGAGCAATCGGTCGGTGAGCAGTTCGCCCACACCGAGGAAGTACTTCAACGCCTCGGCAGCCTGGATGGTTCCGAGCATACCAGCGATGGCACCAAGGACTCCTGCCTGGCTACTGGTAGGAACAGTGCCTGCTGGAGGTGGCTCCTTGAAGAAACAACGGTAACAAGCCGTGCCTGGCAGATGGGTGAAGGTCTGCCCCTGGAATCTCAGGATGCCGCCATGCGAGAATGCCTTGCCCAGTCGCACACAGGCATCATTGATGAGGAACTTCACCGGGAAGTTATCGGTGCAATCGATGATGAAATCCCATGGCTTGATGATTTCCTCGGCATTGTCTGAGGCGAGGAAAGTATGATATGTTGTCACCTCTACATCAGGATTGATGGCAATCATCTTCTCCTTGGCGCTTTCCACCTTAGGAGTATTCAAGTCTTTGGTCTGATGGATAACCTGGCGTTGCAGGTTACTGAGGTCAACCACATCGGCATCCACGATACCGATATGTCCCACGCCAGCTGCAGCGAGGTAGAGGGCAACTGGGGACCCCAATCCTCCAGCACCCACGATGAGTACCTTGGCATTGAGGAGCTTTTCCTGTCCCTCGAGGCCTACATCCTGAAGGAGGATGTGGCGGCTGTATCTTTCTATCTGTTCTTCTGTTAAATCTATCATTTTATTGTACTTTATGTCTTTTTTCTTTAGTAAAAAAATTACTTTGTATAGCAGTTTATGCTCATACAGCAGTATAGAAAAAGGTCGCAAACAATTAACAGCTTGCGACCTTTGATATTCTTTATAAATTCCCGAATCAGGAAGTATAATTCTCTCATTCTCAAATTCTTGATTTACTCGATAACTACGAGTGCATCCTCTTCGAGCACAGCCTGTCCAGGTTTTACGCAGATAGCAGTAACCTTACCATCCTTCTCAGCCTCGATGTTGTTCTGCATCTTCATAGCCTCGAGAACGACAACAGTATCACCTGCCTTTACCTCCTGACCAACAGCTACCTCGATGCTGGTGATAGTACCAGGGAGAGGAGCCTTTACAGCATTGGCTGTATTTACGTTGGCAGCTGGAGTAGCCTCAGCATCATCAGATGCTGCAGCTGGCTGACCGAGCACAACCTTTTTCTTCTCTGGCTCAGCCTCCTGTTCCATTTCAACCTTGTAAGCTTCGCCATTCACGTTCACGCTTGCGATGTTACCCTCAACAGCGTCAATCTGAACCTTGTATTCTTTTCCGTCAATTGTATATTTAAACTCTTTCATTTCTATTACATTATGGTTTAGCTGTTAAACTCAAGAACTTGGCGTTCCACATCGTCTGACGTGGCTTGATAGTGATGATGCCAGGCTCCTTGTCGTGTACGTTATTGCCCTGATACTCATAGAGTGCCATGGCAATCGCAGCATAAATATTCTTATCCATTCGTTTTTACTTTAATTTTGAGTGTTGATTGTTGAGTGTTGAATTAGGCTTGCGCCCTTCTGTTATGTTGAGTCTGTATATAACTCAACATTCTACACTCAACATTCAACATTTCTATATTACATTGGCATACAGCCATGCTTCTTAGCTGGCAAGCTCTGACGCTTGGTAGCGAGCTGAGCCAAACCACGGCAGATGCGGAAACGGGTGTTACGTGGCTCGATGACATCATCGATGTAACCATACTGAGCTGCCTGATATGGATTAGCAAACTTGTCAGTATACTCCTGCTCCTTTTCAGCCAGGAATGCCTTTACATCCTCGCCAGCTTCCTTCTTAGCCTTGGCTTCCTTACCACAGAGAACGGCAACGGCACCGCTGGCACCCATTACGGCAATCTCTGAAGATGGCCAAGCGAAGTTCAAGTCGGCACGCAACTGCTTGCAACCCATCACGATGTGGCTACCACCATAGCTCTTACGCAATGTGATAGTAATCTTTGGCACGGTAGCCTCGCCGTAAGCGTAGAGCAACTGTGCACCGTGGAGGATGACAGCATTGTACTCCTGACCTGTACCTGGCAAGAATCCTGGTACGTCAACGAGAGATACGATAGGAATATTGAAGGCATCGCAGAAACGAACGAAGCGGGCTGCCTTGCGGCTAGCGTTTACATCGAGTACACCTGCGTAAGCTGCTGGCTGGTTGGCTACGATACCAACGCTCTGACCATTGAAGCGGGCGAAACCTGTGATGATGTTCTTGGCGAACTTAGGCTGAACCTCGAAGAACTCTCCGTTATCGGTTACTGCACCAATCACCTTATACATATCGTATGCCTGGTTTGGATCGTCTGGGATAATCTCGTTCAGAGTATCGTCCATGCGGTCGATAGGGTCTGTGCACTCTACGCGTGGAGCTTCTTCTGTATTGTTGCTAGGGATGTAAGAGAGCAGGCTCTTGATCATCTCGATAGCCTCTTCCTCAGTCTTAGCAGCGAAGTGGGTTACACCACTCTTGGTTGCGTGAACAGATGCACCACCGAGGTGCTCTGCATCGATGTCCTCACCAGTTACGGTCTTGACAACCTTAGGACCAGTCAGGAACATGTAAGAAGTCTGCTCCTTCATGATGATGAAGTCGGTCAAACCTGGAGAGTAAACGGCACCACCGGCGCAAGGGCCCATGATAGCAGAAATCTGTGGGATGACACCAGAAGCGAGGATGTTGCGCTCGAAAATCTCACCATAACCAGCGAGGGCGCAGATACCTTCCTGAATACGAGCACCACCTGAGTCATTCATGCAGATAACAGGTGCACCCATAGTCATAGCCATATCCATTACCTTGCAGATCTTCTGTGCCATAGTCTCAGAGAGTGAACCACCATTTACGGTGAAGTCCTGAGCATATACGTAAACCAGACGGCCGGCTATAGTAGCGCTACCAGCTACAACACCATCACCGAGGTACTGCTTCTTCTCCATGCCAAAGTTAGTGCAACGATGCAACTTGAACATATCATACTCCTCGAAACTGCCGGCATCTACCAACATTTCGATACGCTCACGAGCGGTATATTTGCCACGTGCATGCTGCTTCTCGATGGCCTTCTCGCCACCGCCAAGACGAGCCTGTTCGCGCTTAGCGATCAGCTCCTTAATCTTTTCTACTTGTTTGCTCATAATTGATTATTATGTATTATTTCTTTATTCTTTATAGAATGGTTTCCTGAATCCATGGAATGAGCGGACGAACCGTCATCGCATAATTCGGGCGCAAAGATACGAAAAAAACCGCAGATAGCGAACTATCTACGGTTAAATATTTAGAATAATGTGAAAAATCACTATTATTTGGTCCTAAAATTCCAAAAGAATGCGGGCATTGAGCTGTCTGCCGGTAAGATAATTAGGTACGGCGTATTGCTGACTGGTTACATCTGTCACCCAGTAATAGCTGTTTACGTTGTCTATGCCGAAGAGGTTGAGACAATCTACCCCCAACATCACATTCTTCAGGAAGGTCTTCTTCTCCCGGCGGCTGTTGTCGAGCAGCTGATAACTCATACCGATATCTGCACGGCGATAGGCGGTGGCACGGAAACTGTTGGTCTCCAGCTCTCTGTGGGGTGCTGCAAAAGGAAGACCATCGGCAAAGGCGAGTTTCAAAGACATGCGCCACTTCTTGCTGCCCGGGAAATAATCGGTGAAGAAGAGGTTTACCGCATAACGCTGGTCGGTAGGCAAAGGGATGCTCTTGCCACCCAGTTTCATCTTTGTATCCATGAGCGAAAGACTGAGCCAGGAATCGGTACCCGGAACAAATTCTCCGTAGAGTTTGAAGTCGAGTCCTGCCGCATGACCGCTGCATTCGTTCTGTCCGTAATAAACTACCTTCACGTTACTTACAGAATAAGGAACCAGATTGCTCAAAGCCTTGTAATAGGCTTCGGCAGAGAATTTATAGCGTTGGTCTCCTAGCTTGAACCTATAGTCGTAGCCGGCGATGAAGTGGATGCTTCGCTGACTCTTGATTTTCTCGTTCAGCGATGCGATGGTTATGCCGTTCACCGTAGATGTATCTCTCAATTCCTTGAAGAATGGAGCCTGATAATACAGACCTGCCGCAAAACGGAGAGTGGTATTTTCGTGGTTGGCTGGTATGATGGCGAGCGACAGACGAGGACTCACGATGGTTTCTCTGTTGAAATTCCAATGACTCATTCTGATACCATAGTTCAGGGTGTAATGTGTCTGTCCATTACCGGTACTGTCGGCTGTTCCTCCCGAAAAACGGTAGGTGTCCTGGATGTAAGCTTCCATTCGGTTGGCATTCAGTTCGTTGCGAGCCTTCAGTGAATAAACCATATAGAGGTCTTTGCCATTGTGAGGAATACTGTATCCTGCGGAATCACGCATCTCATATTCTACAGAATTCTCCTCGATATGTTCACGCTTCAGACTTACTGCCGCTTCCATCTGATGTTTCTTCACCTTGTGCTTGAGCATCAGTTTGGCACTCATCACGCGAGCCGTAAGATAGTTTCGGGCATGTTCGAAATAGGTACCTACACCCAGGTTTTCTGAGGTTTCGGTCTCATCGAGCCAATATTGACCCTGAATGTCATATTTCTCCTGTTCCTTGGTATAGAAAGCACTGCCCAGAAGCGAGAGACTGGTGTTGGCTGTAAACTGGCGGGTAATGCCGAGTGTACCGAAGTAGGTGAGGAAGCGGTCTTTCTCCTGACCGTCAAAATATACTCTGAAGCTCTTTACGTTTTCCATTGTTCCGAACTTCGTTTCCCGGTCTTCCGGTTCGAAGTTGTAGTGATTATCAGAGATGTAGCCTATGAAGTCTAGTTTCCAGCGTTTGTTGGGCTGGTAACTCAGATAGGTCTGATAGTCCAGATAGTTTGGCTTGTATTCGCCTTTGGTTTCCATCGAACCGAGCAGGTAAGAGGTGGTTTTGTAGCGCACGCTGTTGAGCCATGAAAGCTTCTGGGTTCCCAGACCTATGTATGCATCAGCACCCAGCAGACTGGCAGCCAGGCTGCCTTCAACCACCGGCTTCTTGCTTTTTGCTTTCAGGGTTTTGTAGGTGATGTCGAGAGCCGAACTCATCTTGTCTCCGTATTTGGCAGCATATCCTCCGGTTGAGAAACCGATTTTATCTACCATATAAGGGTTGATGACGGAGAGGCCTTCCTGCTGTCCGCTGCGAACCAGGAATGGGCGGAATACTTCTACGTTGTTGATGTATACTGAGTTCTCATCGAAGGCACCGCCACGTACATTGTATTGCGAAGAGAGTTCGTTATGGGTACTCACGCCAGCCTGTTGCTGAACCAGACTTTCCACCCCATTTCCGTTGGCAGATGGCGTCATCTTCATGTCCTTAGTCTTCAGCTCCTGTATCTGGTCCGACTGTATTTTCTCTCCCTTGATATTCACCTCATCGAGGGTGGTGGATGCTTCGCGAAGTACCACCTGCAGGGTTTGTTTTCCTCGCGGTCTTCTCAGCACTTTTGTTTTTGTCTTGAAGCCGATATATGAGAATTTGACTACCACGCTGTCTGCAGAATGCAGTTTGAGGCTATAGTCTCCCTTGAGCGAAGTAACGGCAGTCTTTCCCTGGCTAGCCACCGAAACGATGGCAAACTCCAGTGGCTGATTGTTCTCGTCTACCACTTTGCCGTGAAGGGTAAACTCCTGCGCCATCATCTTTATGGTTGCGATGAGGCATATTGTGAGTATCAATAATCTATTTTTCATACTTTTATTAACGAGAAAAACTGAAAAATATTGTAGATGGTTGCAAGTTTTGATGAATGTCACTGGTTGTAATGCATTTGCGTCAGCCCGATTTGGCAGTCATGACGAGACCATAACTACATCAACCTTTATGATTGATGCTGCAAAGATACATTCTTTTCTGTTTCATAACTATGCGATTTGTGACAATTGTGTGGATTCGGGAAATAAAGTAGGCGAAAATTATATTTTTATGCCTTATCTTGCAATTCGAAGAAATATTTCCGAAGAATAGAAAATTATCTCCGAAGGATAAAATGATATTTCCGAAAGATAAAATGATATCTCCGAAAGAGATTTTTCTCCTGATTATATATCCCGGCACAGATTGCTGCAGATGATTTTCTGTTGCATGCAGAACAGAATTTTGGATGTGATTTTTGGGAGGTGAAGGTGAAGGGTGTATTTTTAATCTTTATATTATATTCTTTATTTTAGGGTTTTTCCGATTTTTGACCCTAGGGTCTTTTTTTCGGTTTTTACCCTTACCCTTCACGCGTATATATAAAAAAGAGTTTTCAAACCTTCACCCTTCACCTTTTTGGCGATTCTTTTGATGGTCAGAGAGTTACGGGTGAAGGGTGGTGAAGGCACTTTCTTGTTTTGTATTAAACACTTTTTTGCATTTGGACATTTTAAGGAGAGTTTGGTTGGAAACGGAGAACTATGAACTTGCTTAGGAAAAGAGAAAGAGGATCATGAAAAAGCCCGATAAAAAGAGACTTTTATCGGGCTGGAATTGTTATGATTATTTACTTGTTGAATGCATAGAACAAACCATCATTCATAGCCATGCGAACCTGGTATAAACCATTGGCATCTGCTGGGACGTTGATCTTCTCGCCACTTGGCAAGCAAGCCTGGATGCTGCCATCCTCGTTGAAGCTGAAAAGCTCACGGATATCGCCATCCTTGCTGTATGACCAACTCTTGTGCTTCTTGTCGAACACAAAATATGATTTCTCACCATCTGGGTCAGTAATCTCGTAGCCATTCTTCAATGTCTTGATGGCATACATGCGACCATCCTTACCCATTACGTCCTTAGTAGTTCCTACCTGGCCAATCACCTTGTCGCCTGTCCAGAACTCGATAGAGTTGATAACGAGAAGGTCTGCAAATGAACATACTGCGTAAGCTGGAGAGATAAGCACGAAGATAATCTCGTTTACAAACTTGTTGTCTGTTGCTCTCTTGTTCCAGTCAAGTACGGAATTTGTCAGACCAAATGAGCCGATGCAAGAACTGAATGTCAAGGCGCCCAACAGGACTGCGATGACAGGTTTAGTTAAATTTTTCTTCATAGTCATAAATTAATTTATATGTTGAGAATCTTTTACTTCGCAGACTCAAACTCGCGCAAGAAACGAGTATCGTTCTCAGAGAAGAGACGAAGGTCGCTCACGCGATATTTCAAGTTGGTGATACGCTCAACACCCATACCGAAGGCATAACCCGTATAGACATTGCTGTCGATACCGCAAGCCTCAAGATCATGAGGGTCAACCATACCGCAACCTAAAATCTCAACCCATCCGGTATGCTTGCAGAAGTTGCAACCCTTACCGCCACAGATGTTGCAGGAGATATCCATCTCGGCACTAGGTTCTGTAAATGGGAAGTAGCTAGGACGGAGACGAATCTTGGTATCTGCACCAAACATCTCACGGGCAAAGGTAAGGAGCACCTGCTTGAGGTCGGTGAAACTTACGTTCTTATCTACATAGAGACCTTCTACCTGATGGAAGAAACAGTGAGCGCGGGCGCTGATAGCCTCGTTACGGTAAACGCGGCCTGGGCAGAGCACACGGATAGGTGGCTCATGGGTTTCCATATAGTGAGCCTCGTCGTTAGATGTATGGCTGCGGAGAAGCACATTTTTGGTAACGTCGTCGCTGTTGGTCTTCTCTATAAAAAAGGTGTCCTGCATATCGCGGGCTGGGTGGTCGGCAGCAAAGTTGAGCATCGTAAATACGTGCTTGTCGTCATCTACCTCAGGACCCTGGAAAAGAGTAAAGCCCATGCGAGCGAAAATGTCGATAATCTGATTCTTCACCACGGTGAGTGGATGGCGGGTACCGAGTGCTACAGGGTAGGCGGTACGGGTCAAGTCGATATCATCGCTTGATGCCTCAGCTTCTTCCATCTGCTCCTTCAGTCCGTTGATCTTCTCAAGGGCTGCGTTCTTCAGTTCGTTGATTTTTACACCAACCTCTTTCTTCTGGTCGGCTGGCACTGTGCGGAAGTCGGCCATAAGGGCGTTAATCTCGCCCTTTTTGCTCAGATACTTGATTCGAAGCTGCTCTACTTCTTCTGCGTTTTGGGCAGTCAAAGTGCTCACTTCTTTCAAGAGTTCGTCTATTTTTTCTAATAACATATCTATATTTTTATCTTTTTTGACTGCAAAGATAACATTTTTTGCTTAAAAGATGAAATAATTCAAAAGAAAGTTGTACTTTTGCATGGAAAATTTGAGAAATTTAATAGGTTTATGAAAAAACTCTGTTTATTAACGGTGTTAATGGCGGTGCTTACCATCGTTTGTTTCACGTCTGTGGGATGCACAGACAAGAAGCCTGCGCCTGCCATTGATTCGGCTTCATCTGATACGGTGATTGCCGACACCCAAGCGATGGACTCTACAGAACAGCTGATAGAGGAGACTCCGATGCCAAAGGCGGCTGACGAGCTTTTTGATGATTTCGTGTTTAATTTTGCAGCTAACAGAAAGTTGCAGAAAAGTCGTATTGTCTTCCCGCTGCCGGTATATCACGGTAAGAAACTGACCAAGAAGATAGAAAAAAATCATTGGAAGATGGAGCATTTCTTCATGCGCCAGGATTATTACACGCTGATCTTTGATAATCAGAAACAGATGAAACTGATGAAGGATACTACTATCGATCATGTAGTAATAGAAAAGGTGTTCTATAGTAAAAAGACAGTTCAGCAGTTCGTGTTTAATCGCATCAATGGCCAGTGGATGATGACTAGCATCTGCTACAAGCCTATGTATCAGAATAATAATGCCAGTTTCCTGAAGTTTTACGGCCATTTTGCAACTGATACCGCTTTCCAGGCTCGCCACATCCATAATCCGGTGAAGTTTACCGGTCCTGATCCTGATGATGATTTCAGTACGATGACAGGCGATATAGAACCGGAAACATGGCCTGCCTTTGCGCCAGTACTGCCTCACGGCATGATTTACAATATAATCTATGGTCAGAAATATACCGAGAGCAACCAGAAAATCTTCGTGATCCGTGGTATTGCCAATGGTATGGAAACCTCTCTTACTTTCAAAAAGATTGGAGGAAAATGGGAACTGATCAAACTGAATATGTAGCTTTTTAGTTAGTAGTAATAGTTTTAACCAGATATGAAGGATATTCGTAACTACAGCCTTTTGGCTCACAATACGTTTGGCATCGATGCCAAATGCAGCAGATTTCTGGAGTATGAATCGGTTGAGGAAGCCCGACAGATAGTGGGCTTGCTGACAGAGGCAGATCAGCCACTGCTCATTTTGGGCGGTGGTAGCAATCTCTTGCTGACCGGTGATTATGCAGGTACAGTACTCCATTCGGCTATTATGGGTATTGAGGTTCTTGACAACAAGACTTTGACAGCTGCAGAGGGGGATGATGCTTTGTGCAATCCGGATTGGGTGTTCCTTTCCTGTGGTAGTGGCGAGGTGTTTGATGATGTGGTAGCTTATGCCGTAGAGCATGGCTATCATGGAGCGGAGAATCTGAGTATTATTCCGGGTGAAGTAGGTGCCAGTGCGATTCAGAATATCGGTGCCTATGGTGTGGAAGCTAAGGATATTATATATAAGGTGGAAGCGGTTGAGATAGCTACGGGCAGAGTAGTGGTGTTTGATAATGCTGACTGCGAGTATAGTTACCGTCAGAGTAAATTTAAGCATGAGTGGAAGGATAAGTATCTGGTGACGCATGTGATTTACCGTTTGCAGAAGACCTTCTGTCCGGATCTGGATTATGGTAATATCCGTTCTGCGCTCGAGGCTAAGCGTATTGCTGAGCCTACAGCCCAGCAGCTTCGTGATGTCATCATAGAAATTAGAGAGGCAAAATTGCCTGATCCTAAGGTGTTGGGTAATGCAGGCAGTTTCTTTATGAATCCTATTGTAGAGAAGGCTAAGTACGAAGAACTGGCTGCTCTTTATCCGGGTATGCCTCATTATACAATCGATGAATCTCATGAAAAGATTCCGGCTGGCTGGATGATTGATCAGTGTGGCTGGAAGGGAAAGAGTCTGGGACGGGCCGGTGTGCATGATAAGCAGGCACTGGTGCTAGTGAATCGTGGCGGCGCTACGGGCGAGGAAATCGTAAAACTCTGTGAGACCATCCAGGAGGATGTGAAGCAGAAGTTTGGTATAGAGATTCATCCGGAGGTGAATGTTAAGTGAAGAATTCGTTTGTTTTCAGAAAAATATTTGATAATTAATGAAGGTAACTTTATTAGGTACAGGCACATCGGGCGGGGTTCCTTCGCTGGGGTGTAACTGTGAAGTGTGCCGAAGTACGGATCCGCATGATAAAAGATTGCGTAGTGCGGCAATGATAGAAACGGAGAATACCCGTATTCTGATAGATGCCGGACCTGATATCCGACAGCAGTTGTTGCGTGTGCCTTTCAGAAAGATAGATGGCGTCCTGGTTACGCATATCCATTACGACCATGTTGGTGGTATTGATGATTTGCGCCCTTTCTGTATCTTTGGTGATATCAATATCTATGGCGATGAAATCGTTACTGCGGGGCTGCCTCATACGATGCCTTACTGCTTTCCGAGGAATGCAGAAAAACTCTATCCGGGAGCTCCTAAACTCAAATTGCATACCATTCATCCGCATGAGCTTTATGAGATAGGAGACATTGAGTTTGTTCCTATCCGTGTGATGCACGATAAGATGCCTATTCTCGGCTATCGGTTTGGTAGGTTTGCCTATATTACTGATATGAAATCTATGGGTGATGAAGAATATGCTTATTTGGATGGTGTGGAAACACTCGTAATTAACGCACTCAGATTTGAGAAAACACATCACAGCCATCAGCTTGTATCTGATGCTATTGAGGTGTCGCGCAGGATAGGAGCAAAACATACTTATTTTATCCATGTGACTCATCAGATAGGTTTTCACGATGAGGCGAATAAAAGGCTGCCCGAAGGCTTTGAATTTGGCTTCGATGGAATGGAGATATATGTAGAAAATAGATGAGCTTTTACTAAAAAAGGCTTAAAAACAGGTTGATAAAAGTTAATTAAATTAAAATAATAGATCTTTTGCTAAGAAAAATTTGCGAGTATCATAGATTATTTCTATATTTGCATGTGTGTTTTTCATAGTATTAGATTTAAGGTTAACAAGGTATTGGGGTCGCAGCGGCGACCCTTTTTTGTTTTTATCCCCTTTGGGATGACTAAAAAATACCTTTTTCCAAGGCATCTTTCCTTTCTCCAAAACGGTATATGGTTCATCTCTTCCGAGGTTTGAATCTCCGGTAAAGTTTCCAAGCCAACAGTGCACCGTCGAATGCTCCTGCTCCCACCTGCAGCAAACTCTGCAGTCGCTTGCTAGGACTCGCATTGCGTGACAGGATTTCAGGTTTTGTGAAAAGCGAGTTCCATAAAGTCTGAATCTTGGCATCATCGGCATCAATTTCCTTGCGTATCGTCTCTTTTTTGAGTCGGATATCGTTTAAGGAATTATATTCTGTGATTTCTGAATGATTTGTCATGTTGCGAAAAGGAGGTTATTTTTCCATCAAGAGGCTTGCCAGAAATCTGACCAATGGTCTCTCGATCCACTTATGGCGGAAAATTACAAATAATATTAATATAAATAGGTATACTGCAGCAACAATGCAGAATCCGAAAGTCAGACTACCTATTAAGTCTGCCAATGCAAAAGCAGCGCCAAAGGATAGGTAAATGAGGGTAAGCGTAAGTAAGCCCAGGAGTACCACCGTCATGGTAATGACGGTAAGCAGGCGTACCACCTTATCCACAACATCGAGCTTCAGATATTCGCTCTGAAGCCCGATGTAATGTTTAAGCACCTCAATGAGCTGCCCGATAGTTTCTACATTTTTATCGTTCGAGAACATCATGATAGGTGATGATTAAACCTCAGGAGCTGCGTCCTTGATGTCGTCAACCAGATCATCAACGTCCTTACGGCTCAACTTGATGTCGTGCTTTTTGCAGAAATCGTCTACTGCACCTGCAATCTTACTACGTGTATCCTCACCCTTCTCAGGAGCGAAAATCAAACCGAGTGCTGTACCGGCGATAGCACCGCCGAGGAAAGCACCAATGTAACCTAATGTTTTCATATGCTATAAATTTTAAACGTTAAACGATTATCTTCTTGTCATTTTCATTTGACAATGCAAATATACTAAATTCTCTTTAAAAAACAAGCCTTTTAGCCTTAATTTTTCATTAAAAATGTTTTAATAGCCTTATTTAACAAACTTTAGGCGGCATATTCTTCGTTTTTCGGGCATTTTTTTGTATTTTCGCAGAGTAAAAAACGCATAACGCGAAATTTATATTGAATGAACAACAATAATAAACAATAAAACGAATAAGAATTATGAAGAAAATTACAGTATTAAGCATGGGAATGTGCGCAGTTTTGGCGCTCGCAAGTTGTGGTACATCTAAGGAAAGTGCATACAAGAAGGCATATGAGAAGGCTCAGCAGCAGGAACAGCAGGCAGCTCAGGCTCCTGTTGCTCAGGAACCAGTTGTAGCTCCTCTCGAGACTCAGGCTCCTTCTGATGAGCAGACAGAGGTTGATAATGCTACTGTTCGTTCTGAGGATGTTTCTCTCATCTCTGGTTCTGGCTTGTCAAGCTATAGCGTAGTAGTTGGTTCTTTCTCTCTCAAGGCTAACGCTGAGGGATTGGCTAGTACATTGAAGAGCGCTGGCTACGATTCTCAGATTGCCCTGAACAAAGAGCGTAACATGTACCGCGTGGTAGCTTCTACATTTGCTGATAAGGCTGCTGCTGTCAAGAGCCGCAATCAGCTTCGCGCTGGTAAGTATCCTGATGCTTGGTTACTCCTTAAGAAGTAATCTGATATTATATTAAGGATAAGATATCCGTAGATTAATGCGAATTTTATCTATAGATTACGGTAAAAAACGTACCGGACTGGCTGTGACCGACCCATTGCAGATTATTGCCAATGGGTTGGCCACAGTTTCTACACATGAACTTTTCACTTATATCGAAACTTATATTCAGAAAGAACCGGTGGAGCGCATTGTTATCGGAAAACCGATGCAACCTAACGGGCAGCCAAGTGAAAACCTGGCAAGAGTAGAAAACTTCTACAACCGTTGGCGAAAGGCTCATCCTGAAATTCCAATTGAATATTATGACGAGAGATTTACATCAGTCCTGGCACATAGAGCCATGATAGATGGGGGTGTAAAGAAGAAGGTGAGAAAAGAAAATAAAGGATTGGTAGACGAGATAAGTGCTACCATCATATTACAGGATTATTTGCAATCAAGAAGATAATGATTTTACCGATTTATATTTATGGTCAGCCAGTGCTGAGAAAGGTGGCTGAAGATATTACCCCTGATTATCCAGATCTCAAGGTGTTGATTAATAATATGTATGAAACCCTTGATTCCAGCAACGGCATCGGATTGGCTGCGCCTCAGATTGGCTTGCCTATCCGCCTGGTGGTTATCGACCTGGATGTGCTCAGCGAGGATATGCCCGAGTACAAGGGATTCCGTCATGCTTTCATCAATGCTCATATCCTAGAGCGCGATGAGGAAAATACCGACACTTCTGAAGAGGGATGTCTTTCTATCCCTGGTATCAATGAGAATGTGGTTCGTCCTACACGCATCCATGTAAAGTATATGGATGAGGATTTTAATGAACATGATGAGTGGATAGGGGGATATCTGGCTCGCGTGATGCAGCATGAATTCGACCATTTGGAGGGTACAATGTTTGTTGACCGTGTGTCTCCTCTTCGCAAGAACATGATAGCAGGAAAGCTCAAGAGTATCATCAAGGGCAATTTCCGTGCTGCCTATCGTACTAAGATACGTCGATAGTTCTTCCGAAAATATAGTAAGCTTCATGGTAATCGTGACGATTGGGCTTACTATATTTTTTATTCTACATTCAATAGGTTTTATTTCAGAGAGTTACGAACAGATGAAGAAGATTCTCTTAGTTCTTTTTATGGTAATGGGCGCCATGTCGACTTCTGCCCAATATCGTGTAGACCGACTTGTTACGGCCGGTCGGAGTGCATTGTATTATGAGGATTTCGTCCTTTCAATCAAGTATTTTAATCTGGCTATCGGTGCCAAGCCTTATCTGTATGAGCCTTGGTATTACCGCAGTGTGGCAAAATTTAATCTGGATGACTTTACGGGTGCCGAAAGTGATGCCAGCGAGGCGTTGCATCTCAATCCCTATATCAATGATATTTATGACTTGAGAGCCATCTGTCGCATCAGACAAAACAGGTTTGATGATGCGATAGCTGACTATAATGAGGCTATCAGACTGGAACCGCGCAACCGAAATTACTGGTTCAACCGGGCTATCTGCCAGATGGAAAACAAAAAGTATGAGGCGGCGCAGCAGGAACTGGATACCATCGTGGGAAAATGGAAAGACTGGTCGAATGCTTATTCGCTCAAGGCTGAAGTGTATCTGCATCAGAAAGATACCGTGCAGGCTGAGAAATGGCTAGACAAGAGTCTGCAGATCAATCCGTATGATGGGGATGCCTGGACTACGCGTGCCTATATGGCGTTGGCTAGAAAGGAATGGAAAACGGCTGATGAGGCGCTGACCAAGAGTCTGCATTTCAAACCTAACAATGTGAACAGTTACATTAACCGTGCTTTGGCGCGTATCAATCTGAATAACCTCAGGGGGGCGATGAGCGATTATGACAATGCCCTTGAGCTGGATCCGAACAATTTCCTGGCTCATTATAATAGAGGACTGATGCGTGTACAGTTGGGTGATGATAACCGTGCTATCACCGATTTCGACTTCATTATCAAGATGGAACCCCAGAACTTCATGGCTATCTTCAACCGAGCTCTATTGCATGACAAGACCGGTAATCTGAGAGCAGCCATCAAGGATTATACTATGGTTATCAACCAGTTCCCTAACTTCTGGACCGGTTTGTCTAACCGTGCCAGCTGTTACCGACGCCTGGGCATGACAGCCAAGGCAGAGATGGATGAATTCCGTATCTTCAAGGCGCAGATGAACAAGCATATCGGAATCCAGCCGAGATGGAGCGCAAAGACCAAGAAGGAGATGCGTAAGCGCTCTGAGGTTGACCCGAATAAGTTTGCTTCGCTGGTAGTAGATGACGAACCGAAGTATGAACACAACTATAAGAGCGAGTATCGTGGTAAGGTTCAGAACCGTCAGGTAGAAACCGCCTTCCTGCCGATGTATCAGCTCTCTTATTTCCCAAACAATCAGAATGTAAATGGAGTTCAGGCTTATGACAAGGAGGTTGATGCGCTCAATCAGCATACCAAGGCAGACAAGGTTTATATCGTTTGCAGTAAGGAGCAGCTCGATGAGAATGGTTCTATGAAGATATTCTCGATGATTGATAAACTTTCGGCAGAGTTGAGTGTGGCGAGCGATAATGAAACTAGAAAACGTCTCCTGATGCGCAGGGCCATCGCTCATAGTGTACTTCGTGATTTTGAGGCTGCCATCAGTGATTTCACCTATTATATCTCGCTCGATGACAAGAACTCTTTGGCTTACTGGCAGCGTGCTGTCTGCCAGGCTGAGATGGATGAATTTAACAAGGCTGAGGGCAAGGGTGTTCTGAACATCCATTCTGCTGAGGCTGATTTCAGTGATGCCATCCGCCTGAACAGTAACAATGCTTACATCTATTATAATAGAGGTAATCTTCATGCAGGCAGAAACGAACTTTCAAAGGCAATAGATGATTATACCATTGCCTTGAGAATTGATAACCGCCTTGCAGAGGCTTATTATAATAGAGGTATAGCACGAGCCAAGAGTGGCAATAAGCAGACTGCCATCCAGGATCTTTCAAAGGCAGGAGAACTTGGTTTGTATGATGCTTATTCTGTGATCAAGCGCTTGAATAAGTCGAAATAATAAAAAATCCCGCAGAGAAAATCTGCGGGATTTTTTTATGTATTTCTGTATTCCGGTTTTATATTCTCGTTACCTGCTTAACGCCCTTCACGGCGCTCAGTTTCTTGATGAGTGCATCAGTTTTGCCGGCATCATCAATCATTACGGTAACATTGCCAGAGAAGAGACCATCCTTGGAAGAGATGTTGATGCCTCGCATGATGAGTTTGTCTTCCTTGGAAATGATGTTGGTGATGTTGCTCACGATACCGATATCGTCGTTTCCGATAATGCGGAGCGTGATGGCATACTTGGATGTTCCCTTGCCGCTCCATTTCGCCTTCACGATGCGGTAACCGAAACGGCGGCGCAGTTCCTTGGCGTTAGGACAATCCATGCGATGAACCTTGATGCCCTTGCTGATGGTAACGAATCCGAAGATTGGGTCGCCGTAGATAGGGTGGCAGCAATGAGCCAGTTCGAAATCGATGCCCTTGAGGTGCTCATCGATAACCAGCACATCGTCGCTCTGCTTCATCAGTTCCTCGGTAGGATTCTCAAACTCGAAATTCTCTGCACTTTCTGCAGTCTTGTTGGTATTGGCAAGGTTCAAGTCATGGTCGCGCTCCTCGATGTATCTCTCGATGATGCTGTTCACGTCGATTTTCTCCTCGGCTACATCCTTATAGAAGTCTGAGTTCTCCTTATATCCCATCTTCTTGATGATGCGCGCCATGATGCTCTCATCAATTTCCAGTTTCCTGTTCTTGAATCGGCGCTCCAGAAGTTCCTTGGCATAGAGGCCGTCCTTCTTCTGGGTTTCCTTCAGTGCTAGACGAATCTTGGCTTTAGCCTTAGATGTCTGCACGATGTTGAGCCATTCGCGGCGTGGCTTCTGGTTGCTCTGTGTGAGGATTTCTACCTGATCTCCCGAATGGAGTTCCTGTCGGAAGGTGACGGCTCTTCCGTTAATCTTTCCGCCCACACAGGTATTGCCGATGCGGGAGTGGATATAGTAGGCAAAGTCGAGTACTGTAGCTCCCTTCTGGAAGTTCAGCAGGTCGCCCTTTGGAGTGAACACGTATACTTCATCTTCCTTCAGGTCGGTGGTAAACTGGTCCATCAGCTGCAGGTCGTCATTGTTTTCGAGGGCAGAACGGATATTGGCAAGCCATTCGTCGATACCGCCTTCTCCCTGCTTGATACCCTTGTAGCGCCAGTGGGCAGCGAGTCCGTGCTCTGCAATATCGTCCATGCGCTCGGTTCTGATCTGTACCTCTACCCATTTGTTTTCAGGACCCAGCACAGTGGTATGCAGACTTTCATAACCGTTGCTCTTAGGCACGCTGAGCCAGTCGCGCATACGCTTTGGGTTTGGCTGATACATGTCGGTGATGAGGGCAAAGGTCTGCCAGCACTGCATATACTCTTTCTCTCTTGGTGCATCGAGGATAATACGGATGGCAAAGAGATCGTATACACCCTCGAAGGCGCACTTCTGCTTTTTCATCTTCTGCCAGATGGAGTGGATACTCTTGGTGCGGCCTTTCATGTGATATTTCAGACCGGCAGCATTGAGCTTCTCCTGGATTGGCTGGATGAAGCGGGCGATATAGGCATCGCGCGAAGCCTTGGTGGCGTTCAGTTTGTCCTTTATCATATAGTAGGCGTCGTGCTCGAGATACTTCAGACTTAGGTCTTCCAGTTCGCTCTTCAGTTTGTAGAGTCCCAGTTTGTGTGCGAGTGGGGCATAGAGGTAGCTTGCCTCTTCGCTTACTTCATGCTTTGCCTCTTTCTGTTCGGTATCACGTATCTGTCTCATCACATTCACGCGGTCGGCAATCATGATGAGGATGACGCGCATATCCTCAGAGAATGAGATAAGCAGATTCCTGAAGTTCTCGCTCTCGATGATAGGGTTGCGCTTATATAAATCGTGGATGCGAAGCAGACCACTGATGATGTGGGCTACGCTATCTCCGTATTTCTTCTGTATCTCTTCGATGGTCTGATAGCCATCGATGACGCTGGTCTGCATCAGGATGGCGATGATGCCATCTCGTTTCAAACCGATTTCGTTTACTGCGATTTCTGCGGTTTGCAGGGCAGCGAGTATTGGATTCATTCCGAAGACATTGCGTTTAATCTGATGGTTTATGAAGGCATGCTGTATGTCTTCACGCAGATGCTGCTCGTCGCCTGGCTTGAATGTATCGCCTACGGCAGTTCTCAGGTGCTCCAGGATTTGGAGTGTCTGTTCCTTTTCTTCGGATGTGAATTTAAAAGGTGTTTCGTTCATTGTCGTTCCCTCCTGCTGATGATATATTTATTGAGTCATTATAGCTCGTCTATCCATTTCTGTCCAGATTTGGTGTAGCTCCAAATGGCTAAGCTCATACCAATAACAGCTCCTATACACATTACTAAAGCAAATCCTTCCATAATACTTATATTATATGTTATAAACTGTCTATCCACTTCTGACCTGATTTTGTGTTGAGCCAGATGGCGAAGCTGGCGCTAATTACGGCACTCAGCCCCATAAATATTGTTATTAACTCCATAATTATTATTTTTTATCGTTATACTTCATCACTCTGTTAGCACTATAGGCAAGGAAGAGTGCTGAGGCAATGCCCAGTACTAAGAAGAGGATATTGTAAATGCCAATAGTTTCGCCGGTAACCAAGGGGGAAAAACCTCCAATTCCGGTTCCACTAATGAATAAGTTTGATACTCCGTACAAATACGTTGATAGCAACGTTCTTCTGTCGTGCTCTTTTGCTAATTTACTAACCATGTCGCAATATTCCATTTAAATTTGACAAACAATGGCGATTCGGCGTTAAAAAACGCCTACTTCGTTAAATTTTCAATGCAAAGGTACAAAAAAAAGCGGAAATATTTCTGATTATCAGAAAAAACTAGTATCTTTGTAGCACATATAGTGTAAATTTAACATAAATATGGTATTATGAATCAGCAAGATCTAACCCAAATCTCTGCTCGCGGTATCTCCGAGCAGCAGATTGAACATCAGTTGGAACAAATCAAGAATGGCTTCCCTTTCCTCAAACTTGAGGGCGCGGCTGCCATCGGTAAGGGTATCATGGCTCCTACAGCTCAGGAAGTAGAGAACTACGAGAAGGCGTGGAACGACTACAAGGCTGAGGGTCACAAGATTGTGAAGTTTGTACCTGCTTCAGGTGCGGCAAGCCGCATGTTCAAGAACATGTTTGCTTTCCTCGATGCTCCATACGATGTTCCTACTACTGACTTCGAAAAACAATTCTTCGAGAATATCAAGAAGTTTGCTTTCCGCAAGGCACTCTGCGACAAGTGCCATGTAAACAACGAGAAGGGCATCATGTGCCTTATCAAGAAGGGTGATTACAAGGCTATCGTGGCTAATCTCCTCAAGCCAGAGGGATTGAACTACGGTCAGTTGCCTAAGGGATTACTCCAGTTCCACGAGTATGAGGATGAGGTTCGCACTCCAATGGAGGAGCACCTGGTTGAGGCTGCGCTCTATGCAAGCAGCAACGGCGAGGCAAATGTTCACTTCACCGTTTCTCACGACCACCTGGAACTCTTCAAGCAGATGGTAGCCGAGAAGGCAGATAAGTATGCACAGCGCTACGGCATCAAGTACAACATCTCATTCTCAGAGCAGAAGCCTAGCACCGATACTATCGCTGCCAATCCAGACAATACTCCTTTCCGTAACGAGGATGGATCATTGCTGTTCCGTCCGGGCGGTCATGGTGCACTCATCGAGAACCTCAACGAAATTGATGCTGATGTGGTATTCATCAAGAATATTGACAATGTGGTTCCTGATCGCCTGAAGCCTGAGACTGTTACCTGGAAGCAGGTGATTGCAGGTGTATTGGTTACTCTGCAGAAGCAGGCTTTCGATTATCTGAAGGTCTTGGATTCTGGTCAGTACAACCATGAGAAGCTGGAGGAGATTATCCGCTTCGTTCAGCGCGACCTCTGCTGCCGCAAGGCTGATATCAAGGAGCTGGAGGATGCCGAGCTGGTTATCTATCTGCGTAAGAAGTTGAACCGCCCTATGCGTGTCTGCGGTGTCGTTAAGAACGTGGGCGAGCCTGGTGGTGGTCCATTCCTTACCTATAATCAGGATGGCACTGTAAGCCTTCAGATTTTGGAGAGCTCTCAGATTGACAAGAATAACGAGGAGTATATGAAGATGTTCACCGAGGGTACTCACTTCAACCCAGTAGATCTCGTTTGCGCTACCAGGGACTACCAGGGCAATGCCTTCGATCTTCCTAAGTTCGTTGATCCATCTACCGGTTTCATCTCCAGCAAGAGTAAAAATGGTAAGGATTTGAAGGCACTCGAGTTGCCAGGTCTCTGGAATGGTGCGATGAGTGACTGGAATACAGTATTCGTAGAGGTTCCTCTCGGTACCTTCAACCCAGTGAAGACCGTGAACGATCTGCTCCGCGACCAGCATCAGGCTGTAGAGGGTGGTATCAAGCACGAGCATCATCACGAGCACGGAGAGGGCGGTTGCTGCGGTAAGCACTAATCTACGATTCCGTATATCTCGTTGACAAGATATAAACACAATAAAGGCTCAGTTCCCGGTTTTATTCGAGGATTGAGCCTTTATCATTGAGCTAATAATGTGTCTGCTAAAAATTATAAGATGTTCTGAATCAAATAAAAATAGCCTTTTGCTTCTGTTCTGCTAAAGGAAAACTATCTGATACAAAGGATAGGAATCCTTAGCAGGAAGTTCTTAGTTGTACCAAATTTCTCCACCTAATACTGTTGGATACTCTTCAGCTGTTGTTCTTTCTACAGGAGCCGCAATTTCTACGAACTCACCATACTTCTTTACCTTGTTAATGTTCATAATTTGTAGGTTTTGTTGATTTATTAATTATATTACGGATTGGTATCTATTAAGGATACTGATCTTTTTTTTTCTACGCTGCAAAGTTACACAAAAAATGAAACGCAACAAGTTTTTTTGCCAAAAAACTATCGATATTTAACCTACGTTAAATGTTTCCTGCATATTTCCTGCAATACTATTCGTTTTTGTAGGGTAATTTTCTTTGTTTCGCTAAATGACTTATAATGAGCGAGTAAATGACAGTTTGCCAATCTGTAGTTTTATCGTATACACTATCGGGAGACTGTCATTTACTTTATTGCTTCATTATATGGATGAAGATTTCACCTTATATTATATAGATATTTCACCAGCCAGAGATTCAGTCAGTTTTTCTCTTACCTTTTTGTTGTCTGCATATCTTCCCTGCAGATACATCATCTTGGTGACCATAGCCTCTACAGTAGAATCGTATCCGCTTATCACATGAGCAGTTTTCAACTGGAAGCCGGCTCCGTAGCGTTCCATCTCTACACTGCCCGTAAGACATTGGCTGATATTCACGATGTTTACTCCGCGATGGGCAGCCTGATCCAGAAGACGCATGATCCATGGCGTGTGAGGAGCGTTGCCCGAACCGAAAGTGCGCATCACGATGCCGCGGAGGTCTGGTGATTCCATCACGTGGCGCACAATGTTATCCTGGATACCTGGGAAGAGACTGAACACGATGACGTTTGGATCGAGCTTCAGATGTGGAACCATTGGCTTTCTGTAATCCGGCTTAAGAATATGATGGTCGTGATATTGGAAATTGATTCCTACATCGCAGAGGTGAGGATAGTTGAATGATTCGAAAGCATGAAATCCCTCGGCATTGATCTTGATGGCACGGTTACCGCGAATCAGCTTGCCGTTGAAGAAGATGCATACCTCGGGCACCATCGGGCGTCCTTCGGCATTCTTGGCAGAAGCAATCTCTATGGCTGTCATCAGATTCTCTTTGCCGTCGGTTCGCAATTCACCGATAGGCAACTGGCTACCTGTCAATATTACAGGCTTGGTCAGATTCTCAAGCATAAAGGACAAGGCGGATGAAGTGTAAGCCATTGTATCGGTGCCATGAAGAATTACGAATCCGTCATAGTCGTTGTAGTTGTTGGATATCATGCTTACGATTTCTGCCCAGCGCATTGGATCCATGTCGCTGGAATCGATAGGTGGGTCGAATTTTCGTACATCGATTTCTGCCTGAATGAGCTTGAATTCGGGCATGGAAGAAACGAGGTGATTAAAATCAAGGGGTTCCAATACACCTGTCATCGGGTCCTTTCCCATACCGATGGTACCACCGGTATAGATGATGAGAATCTTTGGTTTTGCCATTTTCTTTGTTTCTTTACATTTTGTCACGTTATCGGATGCAAAGATAATGAAAATATTTGTTTCTCCAAAACTTATTGGCTAAAAATGTATCTGAATTTTACAAAGTGTTACGAAATATGGGTAGAATAGCAGATGAAAACTTCAATATGTCAGCATTTTCGTCTTAAAAGCCCTTAATATAAAGGGGTATTAGCAAAGTTTAGCAAAATAAATGCATTTTTATTCGCTTGTTACAAAAAGAAATCGTACTTTTGCAGGCGATTTAATAAAAATACTAAGTTGTTATGGTAAAAATCACATTCCCAGACGGATCTGTTCGTGAGTATGAACAGGGCGTAACTGGCTTACAAATCGCCGAGAGCATCTCACCGGCTCTCGCTCGCAACGTTGTATCTTGCGGTGTTAATGGTGAGACAGTAGAGTTGAATCGTCCTATCAATGAGGATGCAAATGTAGAACTCTACAAGTTTGAGGATGAGCAGGGTAAGCACACATTCTGGCATACATCTGCCCACTTGTTGGCTGAAGCTCTTCAGGAGCTTTACCCAGGCATCCAGTTCGGTTTCGGTCCAGCCGTAGAGAGTGGTTTCTTCTACGACGTAATGCCAGCCGAGGGTCAGGTGATTTCAGAGAATGATTTCGCCAAGATCGAGGCTAAGATGATGGAACTTGCCAAAAAGAACGAACCTGTGGTTCGCAAGGAGGTGTCTAAGGCTGATGCTCTCGCTGAGTTCAAGGCTGACGGTCAGACTTACAAGTGCGAGCATATTGAGCAGGACTTGGAGGATGGTACCATCACCACATATACCCAGGGCAATTTCACCGACCTTTGCCGTGGTCCTCACTTGATGAACACTGGCCTTATCAAGGCAGTGAAGATTACAAGTGTGGCTGGTGCTTTCTGGCGCGGTGATGCCAAGCGCGAGCAGATGACCCGTATCTACGGTATCAGCTTCCCTAAGAAGAAGATGCTCGATGAGTACTTGGTAATTCTCGAAGAGGCTAAGAAGCGTGACCACCGTAAGATCGGTAAGGAGATGGAACTCTTCATGTTCTCAGAGCGTGTAGGTAAGGGTCTTCCTATCTGGTTGCCAAAGGGTACACAGCTCCGCCTGCGTCTGCAGGAGTTGCTCCGTTCTCTCTTGAAGCCTTACAACTATCAGGAGGTTATCTGCCCAGGTATCGGTGGCAAGAGTCTTTATGTTACATCTGGTCACTATGCTCACTATGGCAAGGATGCATTCCAGCCTATCCATACTCCAGAGGAGGATGAGGAGTATATGCTGAAGCCAATGAACTGTCCTCACCACTGCGAGGTCTACGCTCGTAAGCCTCGTTCTTACAAGGATCTTCCTTTGCGTATTGCAGAGTTCGGTACTGTATTCCGCTATGAGAAAAGCGGTGAGCTCCATGGTTTGACTCGTGTTCGTACATTTACTCAGGATGATGCTCACATCTTCGTTCGTTCAGATCAGGTGAAGTCGGAATTCGAGAATGTAATTGACGTAATCCTGAAGGTATTCAAGATCTTCGGTTTCGAAAACTACGAGGCACAGATTTCTCTCCGCGATCCTAAGGATACAGAGAAGTATATCGGTACTGATGAGATTTGGGAAGAGAGCGAGAACGCTATCCGCGAGGCTTGCAAGGAGAAGGGTCTTGAGACACGCGAGGAGGTTGGCGAGGCTGCCTTCTATGGTCCTAAGCTCGACTTCATGGTAAAGGATGCCATCGGTCGTCGTTGGCAGTTGGGTACCATCCAGGTGGATTACAACTTGCCAGAGCGTTTCAAGCTGGAGTATACAGCAGAGGATAACTCTAAGAAGACTCCTGTGATGATTCACCGTGCACCATTCGGTTCATTGGAGCGATTCACAGCCGTTCTCATCGAGCATACCGCCGGTCACTTCCCATTGTGGTTGACTCCAGACCAGGTTGCAATTCTTCCTATCTCTGAAAAGTTCAACGATTATGCCCAGAAGGTACGTCAGTACTTCGACAAGCAGGGTGTTCGTGCTTTGGTTGATGACCGTAACGAGAAGATTGGCCGCAAGATTCGTGACAACGAGTTGAAGCGTGTTCCTTACATGGTTATCGTAGGTGAGAAGGAGAGTGCCGAGGGCTTGGTATCTATGCGTAAGCAGGGTGGTGGCGAACAGGCTACCATGAGCATGGAAGAGTTCGCTCAGCGCATCAATGCCGAGGTTGCAGAGCAATTGAAGGCCGCTGAAGAGTAAAAATGAGATATAAATCCGCAGGTTTCTTTGGAAATCTGCGGATTTTTTTAAAATAACCCACTGAAAATTTGGTGGTTTCACAAAATAATCGTAACTTTGCAGCCGTTTAATCAAAAAGACAAAAAAGAATATATCGAATAGTTAATGAAAAATGACAAAATGAAAAATCAGTACCGCGTAAACGACCAGATTCGTGCACGCGACGTGAGAGTAGTGAGTGATGGTGGAGCAGAAGTGATGCCAGCACGTAAGGCGTTGGAGTTGGCACGTCAGCAAGAGCTTGACTTAGTCGAGATATCTCCTAATGCGCAACCACCAGTTTGCCGTATAGTTGACTATTCTAAATTCCTTTACCAGCAGAAGAAGCATGCAAAGGAAATGAAGCAGAAGCAGGTAAAGGTGGAGACCAAGGAAATCCGTTTCGGACCTCAGACTGATGAGCACGACTATCAGTTCAAGCTCAAGCACGCTATGGAGTTCCTCAACGAGGGTAACAAGGTTCGTGCATACGTTTTCTTCCGTGGTCGCTCTATTCTCTTCAAGGAGCAGGGTGAGGTTCTTCTTCTCCGTTTCGCCAATGATTTGGAAGAGTACGGAAAGGTGGAGCAGATGCCAAAGCTTGAAGGTAAGAAGATGTTCCTCTACATGAGTCCTAAGAAGGCTGGTACTGCAAAGAAGAGTCAGCAGAAGATGGACCGTGAGAAGCGAGAGGCTGAAGCTAAGGCTGCTGCAGATGCAGAGCGCGCTGCTAATGCTGAGAAGAATGGCTTGCTCGCCAATGCTAAAGGCGGCGATAGCCTGAAGAAACTCGCAGAAGGAACAGAGAATTAAGAAAAAAGATGCGTAACGCCCTGGTATATGCGTTGCCATCGCTATAATAAATAACAATTTAAAATTAAAAGTAAAAATGCCAAAAGTAAAGACTAATTCCGGCGCAAAGAAGAGATTCCGTTTCACCGGTACAGGTAAGATTAAGCGTCATCACGCTTTTCACAGTCACATCTTGACTAAGAAGACAAAGAAGCAGAAGAGAAATCTCCTTGGTGAGACTCTCGTAGACCGTTCAAACTTGAAGCAGGTTCGCGACTTGCTCTGCCTCCGTTAATTATTAACTTTTTAGTCGAACTTTTAAAGAAAAAAAATTATGCCAAGATCAGTAAATCACGTTGCATCAAAAGCAAAAAGAACAAGAATCTTGAAGCTCACTAAGGGTTACTATGGAGCTCGCAAGAATGTATGGACAGTAGCTAAGAACACTTGGGAGAAGGGTCTTACCTACGCTTATCGCGATCGTCGTAACAAGAAGCGCACATTCCGCGCATTGTGGATTCAGCGTATCAACGCTGCTGCTCGCCTCGATGGTATGAGCTACAGCCAGTTGATGGGTGCTCTTCACAAGGCTGGTATCGAGATTAACCGTAAGGTTCTCGCTGACCTCGCTGTAAACAACCCTGAGGCTTTCAAGGCTATCGTTGCAAAGGTGAAGTAAATCCGACGCTAAATTTTTTATCGTGTTAGTGATAACACATAGGGAGTTTAGCCTCTAGATTTTGAAAAGATTGAATCCCCAGCTATCATTCATTTGATGGCTGGGGATTTTTGTTTTCTCCACTTCCTGTATTTTATTTTCTCTAGCTTCCGTTCTTGAGCAGTTACGCATATCTCATTCTCGCAGTCTGCATATATAAAAAAACATGCGTCCCGGAGTGGGGCGCATGCCTTTTATCTATAGTTTTATTTCTTGATCAATTATTTCTTGATTAATTATTTCTTAATCATCTTCTTGCTCTCGCCATTGGTGTACTTTACGATGTAAACTTGGCCACTTTGCATGTCTGTAACCTGCTGACCAGCCATGTTGTAGATAGCCTTCACGCCGTTTGGCAGGGTGAGGGTCTCAACGTTCTTGATGCTAGTGGTATAGTTTTTCAGGGTGATGGTGCGGGTTACGCAGTTCTTCAAGTCGTTGGATGTGACAGTAAAGCTAACGTAGGTATCAAAACCATCGGTTGTAATCTTCTTCGTAACATAGGCTCCGGCTCCGATGGCCTCCAATTGGAAGTTGTTGATATCCAATTCCTTATTGTAGCCTTCAAACTCCAATCCTCCGGCTTCATCAAACTTGTTTGTTATGTCCTCACCATCCATGGTAACCTTCTTCACATCAGCATTGTAAACCATCTCTACATCGTCTACATACAAAACGTCTGGATTGGTCTCGCTCTTGCTGCCGCCGCTAGGCACAGCGCAGGTTGACATGGTAACCAGGGCTGCCTTAGGCATTTCCTCAGCATTGTCGTATGTAAATGGGATGGTAATCTCCTGCCACTCGTCCTTGCTCTCGATAGAAGAGTTGTTGGCACGGGCGATGATGTTGGCTGCATACTTGTCGTCCTCCGGGTCCTGAACCATGTTGCCGTTGGTCAAGAGGGCACTGATGGTAGCCTTAGGATTCTTGTTGCCGTCGCCAGCCTTGAACTTCACCCAAACCTTCATGGCATCAGGCTTGTTGTTGAGCACTGCATAGAATGGATCGCCGTTGGCATCCACATCTGTAGAGCTGAAATCCAGGAATGAGCAGTTGTCCTTGCTTGATGCAGTCATGCTGCCAGCCTTCAGACGACCGGTGGTGATGGTACCGTTGGCAGAAGCTGCAACAATTGAACCCACCTTCACTGGAGTAGAAACAATCTTTACACACTGCTTGTTGTCTTCTGTTGCGTTCTCGCGCACCTCAGAAGATGCATAGGTATGTACAGCTGCTGAAACCATACTTGCCATGCTGCCCGTAGAGCTCATGAAAGAGTGCCATCCGTTAGGCTCCTTGCTCTTGGCACTGCTATAGGATGCCTCGTGGAAATTCTCGAAACCGGCGTTTGGCAACTGACCCATTTCGTTGCAATTCTTGCCGAGTTTTACGCCAACAATCATGTTGCCAGCCAATGGAATATTGAGGCAGGCGTTGAAATTATCGCCCTTCAGTTCACCCTTCAGGAGGATGTTCACGTTGCCGAGACCTGGTCCCATCCATTCTACGTTCTCATCGTCACCCTTGGTTATCTGGATATCCCTTGCTGCATTGAGCATGATCACGTTGCCACACTTGGTAGCCTCTACATCCTTGATAACGATGTTACCAATCTGCATGAATTCGTTCATCTTGAAGTTGAGCAGGCTCATGGTGTATTTGCCGTCTTTCTGCTCATCCACGCTCACCTTGATGTCGCCCACAGGCATGTCCGTTCCCATCATGTTAACCACGAGAGGGCAGGTGTAGTCCTTTGCCATCATCGACATAGAGCAGAGTGCTGCTGCTACTAAAGTAAAAATTTTCTTCATAAGTTTTCCTTTCTTTTATTATGATATAATTGATTTTTCTCTCCTATACATTATTATATATAAGATATTCTGGAGCAGATTTCCTATTTCAGCTGATAGCTCAATCCGATGGTACCATAGATAGGATACATCGATTGCTCTATCACGTGGAAGTCTTTCTTGAATACCTCTGATAAGCCCCAGGTAAGGCCCACATAGGCTCCCCAGCGCTTCGAGAAATACCAGTCGGCACCCACATCGATGCCAAACTGCCAGTTGCGCATATCGCTTGAGAAGTCGTATTCGCCACGCTCTCCGTCCTCATGTCCCAGTTCTACCTTGGGTCCCGTAGGGTCTCCCTGGCGCAGATAACCGTCGTAGGCACTGCCCTCAAACTTATGCGAGGTGACGTAGGAAAAGTAAGGACCCAGCTTCAGGCGAACCTTCTCTGTAACGTCGTAAGTGGCTTGCACTGGGATAGTTGCGAGGCTCTGGTCAACCTTTGTTATAACGTTGCCCGTGAACACGCCATCCAGCTGCTCACCACCTTTCACCATGGTCATGTGGTAGTTCTTTACGCCCGCATCAATCTTCATGCCCTTGCCTTCGAAGTGCAGGCCGAACATCAGTCCCCACTTGTTGTCCAGGGGATAGTGGGCGTCGATGCCGAGCAGCAGGTTAGGCTGCAGCGTGTAGCTGTGGAGGGTGCGGATGGTGGCAGGCATGCCGATAGGGGCAGTGCCACCCAAGTTGTAGCCGATGCGTGCCTGGTAGGTGAATTTGTGGAGCAGTTCTCCTAGATTCTGTCCCCATGCCTCAGCAGAGCAGAGGGATAGGATTGCGGCTGATATGATGAATGACTTTTTCATTGTCTTGTCTTCTTTTTTAAAATCTTCTCAATCTCTTCTTAATGAATCTTCTTTGTAAGAATCTTCTCATTGAATCTTCTTTGGCAGAATCATTTATTCCTTTTCGCAGGCGATGCGGAACTGATCCACCCACAATGTACTTCCGATGGCTCCCATGAACGAGGCGCCTTCTACGCTCGATGAGCAGACGATGGCCAAGCTGTAGCCCATGTTTCTGAGTTTCTGGGCATCCACCTCCTTCTTATAAACGAAGTCGATGTCGAAATGGGTCCACTCGGGTGTGTCATCGATGTCTGGCACTTTGGCGATTGCCACCACCTGAGGGCTGGTCTGCACGTTGTCGCCATAGAGCACGATGCTGTTGCCATCGGTGTCGTGGTTGTCGTAGAACACGGCATAGATGGTGCCGTAGTCTTTCTTGCCTTCCACCACCTTCTTCTGGCGGTCTGTGAACACATCGCCACGCTTGTATCGGTAGTAGCCGCTGAATTTGGTAGGCTTGAAACTTACGGGTACGCCAAACTGGGTGGTCTTCATGGCATCCTTCAGTGCCTGACCGGCGTCGAACTTTCCGATGAAGAGGTTGCCTGCAGCGATAGGCATCTTGGCCGTTGCGCCAAACTGGTCGGTATCGCTGGTGGTGAGCTTCACGCAGGCACCGTCGTATCCTTGCTCCACAGGCACCGTTGGATATTGGTCTGGCTTGGCAGAGCTTCGGCTCATAAAGAAGCCCGGATTTCCCGTAGCCCAGTTGTTGGCAAGCGTACCGTCGTCGTTCTTGTCGCTCCAGACATAATATTTATGAACAGGCTTGTTTTCGTTGAGGAAATAGTTTTCGAAGTCGTACTTCATCACTTCGTAAACCACGGGCGGGAAGATGAATCCCACTCTGTACTGCCGTTTCCAGTTGCCATCCTCGGAAGTAACGGTGTAGGTTACTTGCCCGTTGGTGAAATCCTGCACCGAACCGTTGGCAGGCGATAGGGTAGCACCTGGGGTAATCTGGAATTTCGGTGCGAAGTGCGAGAGATCGGTTCCCTTTTTTACGAGGAAGCAGATTTCATTTTCTGTAGGCATCACGTTCTGTAGGGTATCTGTGGCTTTGAGGAAGCATTCTTCCCAGTTGCCGCTGTTGGGGATGAAGGCCTGCTCGATGTCGCATTCGGCATTGAGCGGTTCTTCCTTGAAGCAAGAAGAGAGGGTAGTGATGCAACTCATTGATAGAGCGGCTACTATGAATCTTGACTGTTTCATATCTTGAACTTTCTTTTTCTTTTGTAATCTGGAGAATCGCTTCTCTTTCTTTTCTGATAGTTATTGAGAGAATGATTTCTCTAGCTTATGTAATTAATTATTTTTATCGGTGCAAAGATAAACAGAAAACTTTAAACCACCAAAGGTTTTTGTGTTTTTCGACATGTTTTTATAGAAAAATACCATGAATTAGTGGTTTTAGAACGTGAATTAGTCGAGATGAGTTTACTGAAGTTGGCAAATAGTGCCCGATAGTTTATTTTTTTTATACACATAATAAAAAAGGGAACTGATATCTCATTACTGAAATTTCAGTCCCCTGAATGTTATTTAGCTAATGAATAGCAAAAGCCTGATCTGTTTAAGATTAAGCCTTGCCCTCCATCTGAGCCTTCAACTTAGCGAGTGCATCGATATCACCGAGTGATGTGCTAGCAGCAACGTTGTTGATCATAGCTGTCTCGTTGTTATTCTTGCGACCGCCGTTTGCACGCTTGTGAGTTGGCTTAGCAACTGGCTCGTTACCCTCCTCGAATGTACGAGAGTGAGAGAGGATGATGCGCTTTGTCTCCTTAACGAACTCGATAACCTTGAAGTCGAGAGTCTCGCCCTTCTTAGCCATTGTGCCGTCCTCCTTAGTGAGGTGCTTAGGAGTAGCGAAACCTTCACCACCCTCAGCGAGAGCTACAACAGCACCCTTGTCCATCAACTCAGTGATAGTACCCTGGTGAACAGAACCTGGAGTGTAGATTGCCTCATACTCATCCCATGGGTTCTTCTCCAACTGCTTGTGGCCGAGGCTCAAGCGACGGTTCTCCTTATCGATTTCGAGAACTACTACGTCGATAGAAGCGCCTACAGAAGTGAACTCAGATGGGTGCTTAACCTTCTTAGTCCAAGAGAGGTCAGAGATGTGAATCAAACCATCAACACCTTCCTCGAGCTCTACGAAGATACCGAAGTTAGTGAAGTTGCGAACCTTAGCAGTGTGCTTGCTGCCAACAGGATACTTAGTCTCGATAGCCTCCCATGGATCTTCCTTGAGCTGCTTGATACCAAGGCTCATCTTGCGCTCAGCGCGGTCGAGAGTCAGGATAACTGCCTCTACCTCGTCACCTACCTTCATGAAGTCCTGAGCAGAACGCAAGTGCTGGCTCCAAGACATCTCAGATACGTGGATCAAGCCCTCTACACCTGGAGCAATCTCAACGAATGCACCGTAGTCAGCCATAACCACTACCTTACCCTTCACGTGGTCACCTACCTTGAGGTTTGGATCAAGTGCATCCCATGGATGTGGAGTGAGCTGCTTCAAACCGAGAGCAATACGCTTCTTCTCCTCATCGAAGTCGAGGATTACAACGTTGATCTTCTGGTCGAGAGATACAACCTCGTGTGGATCGCTTACACGGCCCCAAGAGAGGTCTGTGATGTGGATCAAACCGTCAACACCGCCGAGGTCAACGAATACACCGTAAGTAGTGATGTTCTTAACGGTACCCTCGAGAATCTGACCCTTCTCGAGTTTGCCGATGATCTCCTTGCGCTGCTGCTCGAGCTCCTGCTCGATGAGAGCCTTGTGAGATACAACGACATTGCGGAACTCCTGGTTGATCTTTACAACCTTGAACTCCATTGTCTTGCCTACGAATACGTCGTAGTCGCGTATAGGGTGAACGTCGATCTGGCTTCCTGGCAAGAAAGCTTCGATACCGAAAACGTCAACGATCATACCGCCCTTAGTGCGGCACTTGATGTAACCCTGGATAACTTCCTCGTTCTCGAGAGCTGCATTAACACGCTCCCAAGACTTGCTGAGGCGAGCCTTCTTGTGAGAGAGTACCAACTGGCCCTTTACGTCCTCCTGGTTCTCTACATAAACCTCAACCTTGTCGCCTACCTTGAGGTCTGGGTTGTAACGGAATTCAGAAGCAGGGATAATACCATCGCTCTTGTAACCGATGTTTACGATAACCTCTTTCTTGTCTACAGAGATTACTGTACCCTCTACAACCTGGTGTTCTGTTACCTTGTTAAGAGTTTCGTCATAGGCCTTCTCGAGGTCTGTTTTGCTGACGTTTGCGCTTGTGCCATTCTCAAACTCATCCCAATTGAAGTCGTCCAATGGCTTTACGTTCTTTAAATCTGACATAAAAAATAATTAAAAAATTAAAATTAATAAAGTTTGACTTTATGTGAATTGTATAAATCGGGCGCAAAATTACTCATTTTCTTTGAGTTACAGGCATTTACTCTTGATTTTCTTCTTTTCGTTAGTAATATTTAACTAAAATCACTGTTTTTGGTGGATTTCTTCGGGGAAATACATTATATATATGAGCTCAACCTTTCAATATTCTGATAACTTCCTCCTCGATATTTCTTCCTGTGATGTTCTTCTCTGTTATCCGTGTTTTCATCTAATTCTATGATAAAAATGAAGAGGGATGAAAAATAATGGCGAAAGAAAAAAACGGACGAAATTTTCATTTGTATGAAAAATGAGTTAAATTCATTAAAAAAAAATACCGAAATGTTGGCGATTACAAAATAATTGTTACCTTTGCGTTCAAAATGTAATGAATATAATAAAATAAATGATATGACACTAGTCATCCTTGCCATACTGATACTGGCATATATTCTCATTGCAACCGAGAATATTACCAAGGTGAACCGTGCTGCCGTAGCCATCTTTGCTGGAACGGTAGGATGGGTCCTCTATATCTGTTTCGGTATGGACTTCGTGACCAGTGAACACTCTTCTGATTATTCGCGCTATCTGAATCTCGGAATGTGGAACGAGATAGAATCCACCAGTACAACGGTGAAGTATTTTATTGCTCGTAACATCTTCCTTCCTTATGTGGGTAGAGCAGCAGAAATCGTACTCTTCCTGCTTGCTACTATGACGATAGTTGAAATTCTCAATAACAATGGTTGCTTCGATTTCATACGCCAGTTGTTACGTACCCGAAGCGCCAAGAAAATGCTATGGATTCTCGCTGCCGTAACCTTTGTTATTTCGGCAAATCTCGATAATCTTACTACAACAGTGATGATGCTTACGATGATGCATGGGGTAATTCCAAACCGTCGTCAGCGCATGGTGTATGGAGGTGCCATTCTTCTTTCTGCCAACTGTGGCGGAGCTCTTACCGTTATCGGAAATCCGGAAGGACTGGTGATGTGGAATATGGGTGCTGTAACGGCTACTCATTATTTCCTGTCGCTTCTGCTGCCATGTCTTGCAGCCTGGCTCATTCCGTTGTTGATGATGCAGCGCATGCTGCCTGAAAGAGTAGAGACAGAATGGATTGCTATGCCATACCGCGGGGATGATACCCGTCTCAATGTATGGCAGCGCTTGCTGATGCTCTTTGTGGGCATCGGTGGATTGTGGTTTATCCCTACCTTCCATAATATTACGAAATTAAGTCCTTTCCTCGGTGCGCTCTGCGTATTGGGCGTACTTTGGATTGTGAACGAGATATTCAACCGTAAACTCATGAATATGGATGCGATGGCTGACCGTCGCACTCCTAGAGTGTTCCAATACGGAGTCGTCCAGATGATTCTCTTCGTGATGGGTATCATGCTTGCCATCGGAGTGGTGAAGGAGACCGGCGCTTTTGACGATTTTGCTACTCTTCTCAACTCTGTCGGTATGGATGATAAGCGTCCTGGCGTGCTGTTGCATGGCGTCTTGGCTGGTATCATCAGTACTGTACTTGACAACTTTGCTACAGCCATGAACTTTTTCTCCCTTCATGATCTGCCAAATGTGAATGATCCTTCATTCAGCATGCTTACTGATTATCATACCAATGGTATCTACTGGCAGATGATTGCATATTGCGTAATGGCTGGTGGTAACGTTCTTGGTATCGGTACAATCAGCGGTCTTGCCCTGATGAAGATGGAACGTATGCACATGGGATGGTATTTCCGCAATATTGGCTGGAAAGCTTTGGTGGGTGGCGTCATCGGACTTGCTATCCTTTGGCTTTCCCATATTCTGGTGGCTGGTGCCGCAAACCTAATTATTTAAATCGATAAGTCCAAACAAAGCAAGCGGTATACCCTTGGATACCTACTGTATATGTAGGGGTAATGGATGAAAAACATCATCCTGAGAGGATAATAAACTAACATTAAAAAAATATATATAATATAATAAGGTATAGTTATGGCAAAGATTAAGACTATTGGAATTTTAACATCTGGAGGAGATGCTCCAGGTATGAATGCTGCTATCCGTGCGGTTACCCGTTCGGCTATCTACAACGGTTTCACTGTGAAAGGTATCTATCGTGGTTACGATGGTCTCATCAATGATGAAATTAAAACCTTTTCTACAGAGAATGTAAGCGGTATCATCGGCACAGGTGGTACGATGCTGAAGACAGCCCGTTCTAAGGAATTCATGACCGAGGAAGGTCGTCAGAAGGCATTTGAAACGATTCAGAAAGAGGAAATAGATGCGCTTGTCGTGATTGGCGGTAACGGTTCGCTGACAGGTGCGATGAATTTCGCACGTGAGTTTGATGTATGCTGCATCGGATTGCCTGGAACAATTGATAATGACCTTTTTGGTACAGACAATACGATTGGTTATGATACTACGATGAATACTATCGTAGAATGTGTAGACCGCATCCGTGATACTGCGCAGAGCCACGAGCGTATCTTCTTTATCGAGGTGATGGGCCGTGATGCTGGTTTCCTGGCTCAGAACTCAGCTATCGCCAGTGGAGCAGAGGCAGCCATCATACCAGAGGATTCTACCGATGTAGACCAGTTGGCTCAATTCATGGAGCGTGGTATCCGTAAGTCTAAGAAGAGTTGTATCGTCATCGTGTCAGAGAGTCCTAAGTGCGGTGCTCTTTATTATGCCGACCGTGTGCGCAAGGAGTTCCCTGAGTTTGATGTACGTGTATCTATCCTGGGTCACTTGCAGCGTGGCGGCCGTCCATCAGCCCGTGACCGTATTCTTGCGAGCCGTACCGGTTGTGGTGCCATCGAGGCTATCATGCAGGGACAGCGCAATGTGATGATTGGTGTACGCAATAACGAGGTGGTATACGTTCCGCTTTCTGAAGCCATCCGCTCAGATAAGCCATTCGACCGTAAACTGATCAAGGTTTTGGATGAGTTGAGTATCTAATTTATAGAGATAAGGGTAAGAAGAGTGGAGTTTGGACTCCTGACTTCTTGCTTTTGCATAGGAAAATGGTTTAAAGGGAACTAAAAATGGTTTAATAAGGTATAAAAGCCGAATAAAACTTTTAATTAATTTGTGGTTTCCATAAATTGTTGTTACTTTTGCAGTCAAGAATAATGTAAATATATATAATTTTTAAACTAATAAGCTTATGTCACAAATTAACGGACGTATCTCTCAGATTATCGGTCCTGTTATCGACGTTTACTTCGATACAAAGGGCGAGAATCCAGAGAAGGTGCTTCCTAAAATTTATGAAGCTCTGAAGGTAAAACGTCCAGACGGACGCGAGCTTGTCATCGAGGTGCAGCAGCACATCGGTGAGGATACAGTTCGCTGTGTCGCTATGGATAATACTGACGGTTTGCAGCGCGGCTTGGAGGTTATCCCTACAGGTAACCCAATCCAGATGCCAGCCGGAGAGCAGATCAAGGGTCGTATGATGAATGTCATCGGACAGCCTATTGATGGTATGAATGAATTGGACATGAAAGGTGCTTATCCTATCCACCGTGAGGCTCCGAAGTTTGACGAACTTTCTACTCACAAGGAGATGCTTGCTACCGGTATTAAGGTGATCGACCTGCTCGAGCCTTACATGAAGGGTGGTAAGATTGGTCTTTTCGGTGGTGCCGGTGTAGGTAAGACGGTGCTTATCATGGAGTTGATCAACAACATTGCCAAGGGACACAACGGTTACTCTGTATTTGCCGGAGTAGGTGAGCGTACCCGTGAGGGTAACGACTTGATTCGAGACATGCTCGAGTCTGGTGTTATCAAGTATGGCGAGAAGTTCCGTAAAGCGATGGAAGAAGGTAAGTGGGATCTCTCACTTGTCGATCCTGAGGAACTTGCCAAGAGTCAGGCTACTCTGGTATATGGTCAGATGAATGAGCCACCTGGGGCACGTGCTTCTGTAGCTCTCTCTGGTTTGACCGTAGCTGAGGAGTTCCGTGATCACGGAGGTAAGAATGGTGAGGCAGCAGATATCATGTTCTTCATCGATAACATCTTCCGTTTCACCCAGGCTGGTTCTGAGGTATCTGCGCTGTTGGGTCGTATGCCATCAGCCGTAGGTTATCAGCCAACGCTGGCTTCTGAGATGGGTGCCATGCAGGAGCGAATCACTTCTACCAAGAATGGTTCCATCACCTCTGTACAGGCCGTTTATGTGCCTGCCGATGACTTGACCGACCCTGCTCCAGCTACCACCTTTACTCACCTGGATGCTACCACTGAGCTTTCCCGTAAGATTGCATCTCTCGGTATCTATCCTGCCGTAGACCCGCTGGGTTCTACCTCTCGTATCCTCGACCCGCTGATTGTGGGCAAGGCGCACTACGATTGTGCACAGCGAGTAAAGCAGTTGTTGCAGCGTTATAACGAGTTGCAGGATATCATCGCCATCCTCGGTATGGATGAGCTCTCTGATGAGGATAAGTTGACCGTGAACCGTGCACGCCGTGTACAGCGTTTCCTGAGCCAGCCATTCACCGTAGCAGAGCAGTTTACCGGTTTGAAGGGTGTGATGGTTCCTATCGAAGAGACTATCAGGGGCTTCAACGCCATCCTCGACGGTGAGGTAGATGACCTGCCAGAGCAGGCATTCCTCAACGTAGGTACTATCGAGGATGCCAAGGAGAAAGCTAAGCAGTTGCTCGCAGCAGCACAGGCGTAATCTTTAAATCCACGGCTTATGTTACAGCTAAAGATAGTATCTCCTGAGAAAGTAGTCTTCCAGGGTGAGGTAGAGAGCGTACTGGTTCCGGGAACCCTCGGCTCGTTCGAGATTCTCAAGGATCACGCGCCTATCATCTCTTCGCTCGAAGTGGGCAAGGTGGAATACACTACCAAGGAAGGCAAGCAGGTAATGAACATCAAGGGCGGATTCGTGGAATGTAAGAAAAACGAAGTAAGCCTTTGCGTAGAAGTTTAGATAAGTGATTAATTTTTAGTGATTAATTATTAGATAATGGAAAAAGACGAAAAGTTGCGCTTGCAGACTATCAGACAGGCGAGTATCAGGTATAAGCAGATTTCTTTGTGGCTTACAGCAGCAGTGGCTCTTGCCGTGCTCTTTGCCTGCAGATTATCTGCTCAATGCGATGATATGATAGCCCAGGTTGTTAACCCGCTGGTAGTGAGTGCGATATTCTCACTCGTTGCAAGTACTGCTTATGGTGAAGCATGGAAGGCTGTTGCAAAGTCATCGCCAGCCAATCTCGCCAAGTTCTATCTGGCAGCCATGATGCTGAAGATGATGGCCGGAGTACTGGTGTTCCTCATCTATGTGCTGGTATGCGACAAGCAGAACATTCTGGGCTTTACCGCCATCTTCGCCCTTTTCTATGTCGTACTTCTCGTGTTCGACTGCATCTACTTCGCTCGGGTAGAGAAAAAGAACCGTCTTTCATAAGCGGTTCTGAAACAAATAATTAATAAACAAAAGTAAGAATTAAAGAATATGAAACATCTCAAGCAATTCCTCTTGATGGCGATGCTGCTCTTCACGCTGGCACCTCTGCAGGTATCGGCTAAGGAGAACATCGATGTGAAAGAGATATTGTGGGGTCATATCAAGGATTCTTATGAATGGCATATCACCAAGGTGGGAGATCATCCCGTAGTGATTCATCTGCCAATCATCGTTAACACCACTTCGGGCTGGCACGTGTTCTGCAGCAGCGAATTCTCGGAAGAGAAGGATGCCAATGGAGACCGTCCAGGACCTTTCAACCTGGTGATCAAGAACGCTGATGCGCAGGCGAATCCCAACAAGATAGTAGAGAAGGTGGGAGGCCAGGAGGTTCGTCCGCTTGACATCTCCATCACGAAGACCGTTTGCGTGCTCTTCATCGATGCTATCATCCTGTTGCTCTGTGTCCTGATACCAGCCCGCTGGTGCAGGAAGCACAAGGTGGATGACCCTGCACCAAAGGGATTTGTGGGACTGATGCACATGTTCATCATGTCGGTATATACCGATGTAATTGAGGCCACCCTGGGTAAGGAGGCGCCAAAGTACGCACCATGGTTGCTTACTTGCTTCTTCTTTATCTTCGTGGCGAACATCATGGGTATCGTACCATTCCCTCCAGGTGGTGGTAACCTGACGGGTAATATCGCCTGCACCGTATTCTTCGGTGTAACGACATTCCTGATTACCAACTTCACCGGTACCAAGGAATACTGGAAGGATATTTTCTGGCCTGAGGTACCAACCTGGTTGAAGGTCCCTGTGCCACTGATGCCATTCATCGAGCTCTTCGGAATCTTTACGAAACCGCTGGCTCTGATTATCCGACTCTTCGCCAACATGATGGCGGGTCACGCCATCGCACTTTCGTTTGCGGCTATCATTTTCATCATGTTCAACATCAGTGAGAATGCTATCGCCAACTATGTGGCAGGTACGGGTATGACAATAGTAAGTGTTGCGATGAGCGCCTTTATGATGCTCCTCGAAGTATTGGTAAGCTACATTCAGGCATTGGTATTCACCATGCTGAGTGCAGTATTCATCTCGCTGGCTCATGTAAAGTCTCATGAGGCTGAGCCAGAGGTAGTGAAGTAGTTTATAGATTATAGATTACGGATCTAATTTCATTCAGATAATAAACAAAGAAAATATAAACAACTTAAATTATTAAGATTATGTTATCACTTTTATTAGCAGCAGAGATTGCAAAGTTGGGTGCCGCAGTAGGTGCAGGTTTGGCCGCTATTGGCGCAGGTATTGGTATCGGTCGCATTGGTGGCCAGGCTATGGACGCTATGGCTCGTCAGCCAGAGAAGATGGGCGACCTCCGTTCTTCTATGATTATCGCAGCTGCGTTGGTTGAGGGTGTTGCGTTCTTCGCTGTCATCATCGCCATCCTGGCAATCGTTATGTAATCATCTCATCTGTCACTATCATCTGCCCCGATTAAAGAAAGTCTCAGGCATCAGCCTGATGTCTTTCCGGGGCATGATAGAGATGATTCTAGAGTTAGTTAAAATAAAACGTTTAAGTAAAACTTTAACCAGTATATATGGATTTATTAATTCCGGATAGCGGTTTGCTCTTCTGGATGACGCTGGTCTTCATCATCGTCTTCATCATTCTTTGGAAGGCTGGATTCCCAGCCATCATTAAGATGGTGAACGGACGCAAGGCTTTCATCGATGAAAGTCTGAAGAAGGCTCACGAAGCCAACGAGAAGCTTGCCAATATCCAAAAAGAAGGTGAATCCATCTTGCAGGAAGTTCGCGAGAAGCAGGCTGCCCTCCTCAAGGAGGCTGCCGAAACCCGCGATGCCATTGTAGAGAAAGCACAGGATAAAGCACGCGAAGAAGGCGCACGTCTCCTCTCTGATGCCAAGAAGCAGATTGAGACCGAGAAGCAGAACGCCATTCGTGAAATCCGAGGCCAGGTAGCCGAACTCTCTGTTCAGATTGCAGAGAAGGTGCTCAAGGCTAAGCTCTCTGACGACAAGGCACAGATGGATATGATAAATCGACTGCTGGACGAGGTTTCTTCTGACAACAAATAGTAAAGCTTATGGATATAGGTGTAATATCGGTGCGTTATGCCCGTGCCCTCATCAAGGCTGCACTCGGCATGAAGCTCGAAGATCAGGTCTACCAGGAGATGCAGACGCTCTTTAAGAGCTACATCGACGTGCCTGAACTGAGATTTACGATAGACAACCCTATGCTTTCCAAAGACAAGAAAGAGGCACTTCTCATCACAGCCCTGGGCAAGGAGCCTACGGAACTGAGCAAGAAGTTTATCGCTCTCGTCTTGAAAGAGGATAGGGAGAGCACCCTGCAATTCATGGCTGCTTCGTATATCACTCTTTACAGGAAACAGAAGAACATCATCCGCGGTAAGCTGATCACCGCCACTGCCGTTGACGCCTCTACTGAGGACAAGATGCGCAAGATGGTGGAGCAGAGAACGAAAGGTACTGTGGAGTTCAAGACCGAGGTGAACCCTGAACTGATTGGTGGTTTCATCCTTGAGTATGATACTTACAGAATGGATGCGAGCGTGAAGACTAAGCTCAACAACATTCTGACACAGCTCAAAAAGTAAAATTAATTAAAGTAAATAACAAAATGTCAGATAAAATTAAACCAAGTGAGGTGTCTGAGGTTCTTCAGCAGCAGCTCCAGGAGGTTAATGGCTCTCAGCAGTTTGACGAGGTGGGTACCGTGCTTACCGTCAGCGATGGCGTGGCTCGTATCTATGGTCTGCGCAATGCCGAGGCTAATGAACTTCTTGAGTTTGAGAACGGAACCATGGCTATCGTCATGAACTTGGAGGAAGACAATGTAGGTTGTGTCCTCTTAGGTCCTACAGCTGGCATCAAGGAGGGACAGAGCGTGAAGCGTACACACCGTATTGCTTCTATCCGCGTAAACGACAACTTCCTCGGACGTGTCGTAAACCCTCTGGGTCAGGCTATTGATGGTCTGGGTGACATCGACCTCACCGATTCTTTCGAGATGCCTTTGGATCGTAAGGCACCTGGTGTAATCTATCGTCAGCCAGTAAAGGAACCTCTTCAGACTGGTTTGAAGGCGGTAGACTCTATGATTCCTATCGGTCGTGGACAGCGTGAGTTGATCATCGGTGACCGTCAGACCGGTAAGACTGCCATCGCAGTGGATACCATCATCAACCAGAAGAGTTTCTATGAGGCTGGCAAGCCAGTATATTGTATCTATGTAGCTATCGGTCAGAAAGCATCTACCGTTGCAGCATTGGTACAGAACCTCAAGGAGCATGGCGCCCTGCCATATACCATCATCGTAAGTGCTACCGCTGCCGATCCTGCAGCCATGCAGTATTACGCACCATTTGCCGGTGCAGCTATCGGCGAGTACTTCCGCGACCGCGGTTACTCAGCTCTCGTAGTATACGATGACTTGAGTAAGCAGGCTGTGGCTTACCGTGAGGTATCTCTGATCCTCCGCCGTCCATCCGGACGTGAGGCTTACCCTGGTGATGTCTTCTATCTCCACTCTCGTCTGTTGGAGCGTGCCGCTCGTATCAACGACCAGCAGGAAGTAGCCGAGCAGATGAACGACCTTCCAGAGTGCATGAAGGGTCACGTTAAGGGTGGTGGTTCTTTGACAGCCCTCCCTATCATCGAAACACAGGCAGGTGACGTATCAGCATACATCCCAACCAACGTGATTTCCATCACCGACGGTCAGATTTTCCTTGAGACCGACCTCTTCAACCAGGGCTTCCGTCCGGCTATCAACGTAGGTATCTCCGTATCTCGTGTAGGTGGTTCTGCCCAGATCAAGAGTATGAAGAAGGTGGCTGGTACACTGAAGATTGATATGGCTCAGTATCGTGAGCTGGAGGCCTTCTCTAAGTTCTCTAGCGATATGGATGCCGTAACAGCGATGACTCTGGACCGTGGCCGTAAGAACGACCAGTTGCTGGTTCAGCCTCAGTACCGCCCAATGCCGGTAGGCGAGCAGGTAGCTATTCTCTACTGTGGTGTTCACGGATTGATGCACGACGTGCCAATGGATAAGGTTCGCGACTGTCAGGATCTATTCCTCGATGCAATGCGCAGCCAGCACGCTGATGTGATTGAGACTTTGGGCGATGGTAAACTCACCGACGATGCCATTAAGGCAGTCGAGGAGACCATGGCTAATGTTGCAGGACAATATAAAGCGTAATAGCCTATGCCGTCATTAAAAGAGATTAAAACTCGCATAGCCAGCGTTAACAGTACCCGTAAGATTACGAGTGCGATGAAGATGGTGGCTTCCAGTAAGTTGCATCATGCTCAGGTAGCTATCCAGAATATGCTGCCTTATGGAAATATGCTGGAACATATCCTCAAGAGTTTCCTGGTAAGTACTCCGAATGTCGACCATCCGTTGCAGTTGGAGCACAAGGAGACCAAGCGTGTAGCTCTTGTGGTATACAGTTCTAACAGCAGCTTGTGTGGTGGATTCAATTCCAACGTTATCAAGATGATGATGCATGCGGTGGACGAGTATAAGGCTCAAGGCATTGACGACATCACGGTGTATCCTATCGGACGAAAAGTGGCAGAGAAGGCACAGAAACTGGGTTTGAAGATTGGCGGTAACTTTAATGATCTTGCCGATCATCCTCATGCCAGCGCCTGTGCAGATATCGCCCATTCACTTGCCAAGCAGTATGCTGCTGGTGAGCTCGATAAGGTGGAGATGATTTATCATCACTTTAAGAGTGCCGGTTCACAGATTCTGACCCGCAAGACTTTCTTGCCTATTGATCTCAGCACTGAGGCAATAGGAGTGGACAACGATCGTGACCTTACCTCTAATGTGGCTACGGCAAAGGCTCAGGAATATCTGCGCCAAAAGCAGGCTGAAGCTGACGGACGCCAGAGTTCTGAGGCAAAACCTCTGAATGATGACTTCATTGTAGAGCCAGACTTGGAGACTGTTTTGGGAGTCTTGATTCCTAAGCAGCTTCGTCTGATGATTTATACAGCGTTGCTGGATAGCCAGGCGAGTGAGCATGCCGCCAGAATGGTGGCCATGCAGACCGCTACGGATAATGCCGATGAACTCTTGCGCGAACTCAACTTGCAGTACAACAAGAGTCGTCAACAGGCCATTACCAATGAATTGCTTGATATTGTGGGAGGTAGCGTAAACAACTAAGTTTCCTTCCATCTGTATAATGTTTAATCGGGGTAAATCACTTATAGAAAGAGATTTATCCCGATTTTATGTTTTGTATGCAAATAAAATAGTGAAATTAACGTATATTAAGAAAATGGCTAAAAAAACTAATTTTAGCTAAAGTTGTGCTAACATTCTTTCGTTTTTTTTTTTTTGTTAACTTTGCGGCGCGTTTGAGAACTAAACCAGGAAATATGAGGTTTAGTTACCCAAATGGGATTGCGGGTACAGCATCGCCTGGATCAGGGTTGCTCCGAACGACAGAAGCTTTACGAGAAGTATACTGTCTTAATCTCCTTGCTGCTTGTGACGACTCGTTTCGACACAAGGGGGAAGAGAAAATGTGTCTATATAAGAATACTTAAAATGAAAGAATGGACAATTCAATAAAAGATATCAATCATTCTCTAAGCATACAAGCCGAGACTCTTGGCGAACCAGCCGAGACAGAGGCATTATGGTATGCCATGCGCGTGTTCATGAACAAAGTGGCGCTTTGCCGAGACTTGTTCAACCTGTTCAACAACGTGCTTAAGGATTCTGACCAGATGAAAGACACATTCCCCGAAGATATGATGGGCGATGTGATGGAATATTACGCCCCCTTCGTAAAAGAGAGACATGTAAACAGCCAAGGCAAGAAGATTGTGGTGGAGCGCCCACTCATACCCTCGCTTTTCTTCATGCGCAGCAACAAGCGACAGGCGCTATGCCTGGAGCGGGAACTGTGTGGCAAGGCAAGGCTATATCGCCAGCTGGTGGACTTCGATCCACAGCCCATCGCCATTCCCAAGCGACAGATGCAGATGTTCATGATGGTGTCGTCGGGCGATCAGGAGGGGCTGGAGTATTTCGAGGATGGAGCCTTCAACTGGAAGAAAGGTGAACGTGTCAGGGTCATCGACGGCAGGTTCAAAGGTCTGGAGGGCGAAATCAAGCGTATCAATGGCGACCATCGGCTCATCGTCACGATAGAGGGAATCTGTGCCGTCGCCACCACCTATATACCAAGATGTTTTCTAGAAAAAATATAAAATCATATGAAATATCGTAAATCATTGCTTTCTGGAGCTTTTTGTACGGGACTTCTTGTCCTGTCAGCTTGTGGAACCCCACAACAAATAGCTTATTTCCAGGATTTTAACCAAAATCCTGACACGCTGATCAATCTGAAAAGTGCGGTAATCACCGCCAAACCAACAGATAAACTCTACATCGGCGTGAAGAGCAAGGATCCACAGATCACACAGCTCTTCAACCTTACGGGAACCACCACCAGTTACTCTACGTCGTCCATCGCCAAGGATGCCTATTATTATACGGTAGACAGCAAGGGCAACATCGACTTTCCTGTGCTGGGCACCCTGCATGTGGCAGGTCGTACCCGAGAGCAGATTGCCGAGGAAATCAAGAAAGTTCTGGTGGACCGCAACTTGGTGAAGGATCCCGTGGTGACCGTCAGCCTGACAAATCTCCACTATTCGGTGATTGGTGAGGTGGCACGCCCTGGACAGTATGAAATCGAGGACGAGAAAGTGACTATTCTCGATGCCCTTAGCAAGGCGGGCGACCTGACCATCTATGGCACCCGTGAAGACGTGATGGTGTTGCGCCAGGAAAACGGCCACCAGAAGATATACAAGATTAATCTCTGCTCGGGAAACAGCGTGTTCAACAGTCCGGTATATTACCTGCAGCAGAACGACGTGGTTTACATCAGCCCCAACGAGACCAAGGCTCGCCAGAGCACGGTCAATGGCAACAATGTCAGGAGCACGGGCTTCTGGATTAGCCTTGCCTCACTTGCCACCAGCGTGGCGGTACTTATCAAGAAATAATGTAAGAGTTGAGTGAACACTCAACATTCAACATTCAACATTCAAATTCAATGATTCAGAATAATCAAGCGACGATGCAGAATGCTCCGGGTCGTCGCCCCCAGCAGGCAGAAGACTTTATTCGTCTGCAAGACTTAATGTATCTGTGCCTTGTGCGCTGGCGATGGTTTGTCATCTCGCTCGTCGTCACCCTGGGCATAGCCACTTATTACCTCCTCTCCACGCCGGGTGTCTATCAGCGCACGGCATCCATCCTCATCAAGGAAGACGGCAAGAGCCAGAGCATCAACAGCGATGTGGCCAGTATGTTCTCCGACATGGGACTCTCGGGAGGCAAGTCGAACGTCAACAACGAGTTGATTGCCATTCAGTCGCCAGCCGTCTTGCTGGAGGCAGGCAAGCAGCTCAAACTCGACGTAAACTACAGTGAAGACGGTACCTTCCATCCTGTGGCTCTCTATGGCAGAACGCTGCCTGTAACCGTTCATTTCTATGGCTTGAACGATATGCAGAGCGCCAATTTGGATGTAGAGGTAAAGCATGGCAACCAGTTTTCCATCGTACATGTGAGTGGTACCGACAAGGCTGGAAACGAAGTGGAATCGGACGAGGAGGTACAGGGCAAGCTGGGCCAGACCGTCCGCACGGCGATGGGCTATGTATGCGTAGACCAGGCACCGGGCTATTCAGCCTTCGTCAATGGATATGAGAGCAGGAAACTGCATGTGACTCGCACCAACCTCTATGCCATGACCGACCATATCAAGGCGTCGCTCTCGGCAAGCATCAGCGAGGAGAAGGCAACAGTCATCGACCTGACCTATAGGGACCAGCTCACCCAGCGCGCCGAGGACGTGCTGAACACCATCATCTCCGTATACCGCAAGAACTGGATGGAGGACAAGAACCAGATGACCGTTTCCACCTCCCATTTCATCACCGAGCGCCTGGGTGTCATCGAGCGAGAACTGGGCGACGTAGACAAGGACATCTCCTCGTTCAAGAGCCGCAATCTGCTGCCCGACGTAGAGACCGCCGCACAGCAATATATGCAGAAGAGCGGCGACGTAGACAAGCAGATACTCGAGCTGAACTCACGCCTCTCCATGGCACGTTACCTGCGCGACTTCCTGACTGGCAAGGTGGGCAAGAACCAGCTCCTGCCAGCCAATATCGGCATCGACAGCCCGGGTATCGAGCAGCAGATTACCGAATACAACAAGCAGCAGCTGGAGCGCAACAACCTGGTGGCTAACTCCAGCGAGCAGAACCCATTGGTGGCAGACTATGACCAGAGCCTCGCCTCCATGCGCCATAGCATCGTAACCAGTATCGACAACTTCGTGGTGACACTCAACTCGCAGCTTGGCAACCTGCAGGCAAACGAGGCGCAGACCACCAGCCAGATAGCCAGCAACCCTAGCCAGGCAAAGTACCTGCAAACAGTGGGTCGCCAGCAGAAGGTGAAGGAGGCGCTCTACCTCTTCCTCTTGCAGAAGAGAGAGGAAAACGAGCTTTCCAAGGCTTTCACCGCCTACAACACGCGCATCATCACCCCTCCTACGGGCGACATCAAGCCCGTGCAGCCTGTGCGCCGCAACATCATCCTCGTGGCTTTCGTTCTAGGATTCCTGATACCTGTGGTAGTCATCTTTATCCGTGAGAACATGAACACGACGGTGAGGGGCAGAAACGACCTCAAGAACATCACCATACCATTCCTCGGTGAGATACCATACAGCATCAGTCGTAAGAACAGACCAACTCTTCTGCAGCGCATCCAGTTCTGGAAGAAGCCGAAGGAGACGCGACAGATTGTGGTGAAGGCAGGCAAGCGCGACATCGTGAACGAGGCGTTCCGCGTGCTGCGCACAAACATGGAGTTTATGGTAGGCACCCATCCCGAGCAGAACGTCATCATCCTTACGTCTTTCAACCCAGGCTCGGGCAAGAGTCACTTGGCAGGCAACATCGCCATGTCGCTCGCCATCAAGAAGAAACGGGTGCTCGTCATCGATGGTGACCTCCGCCATGGTTCCGCATCCATGCTCGTGGGCAGCCCTGGCGAGGGACTCAGCGACTATCTCAACGGCAGGACCGATGACCTGGAGGGCATCATCTGCCATGGCGAGGAGCATGGACTGGTGAAGGATTTCGACGTGCTGCTTATCGGTACCATGCCGCCTAACCCTACGGAGCTCCTCTTCACCGAGCGTCTGGAGAAGATGATCAAGCAGGTGAGGGGTGAGTACGATTATGTGTTCATCGACTGTCCACCAGTGGAAATCGTGGCAGATACCCAGATTATAGAGAAACTTGCCGACCGCACCATCTTCGTGGTACGCTCGGGCTTGATGCAGCGCAGTATGCTGGGCGACATTGAGCAGCTCTACAAGGACAAGAAATTCAAGAATATGTCGCTCATTCTGAACGGAACCAAGGCTCAGGGCGGCCGCTACGGCCACTACTATCGCTATGGCTATCACTATGGCTACGGCTACCACTACGGCTCCGACAAGAATGGGGGGGCAAAAATAGGAAAGTAGAAAATTGGATAAAAGAATAGAAAAATATGAATATATTCCGTGAGGCGTTCCGTTGGATTTGCAATCCGACGGCAGGCAAGAAAGCACCATCAGAGAGACTCCCCGGCGGCATCGACTGGCACTGCCACATCCTGCCCGGCGTGGACGACGGATTTCAAGAGGTAAAGAAGTCGTTGGAAATGTTGTGCCTTTACGAAGGCGCAGGCATGAGGGATGTCTGGCTTACGCCTCATATTATGGAAGACGTACCCAACGAGACCACCCATTTGCGCCAAGTATTTGCAAACTTCCAGAAACAATATCAGCAGGACTTCGCCGAGCGAAACCCTGCTGACAGAAAAATGCTCCGGCTGCATCTCGCAGCCGAAAATATGCTAGATGCGCTCTTCGAAAAGCGCCTGAAGGCAAACGACCTGTTGCCGCTGGGCGAGGATGGCAAGCTCCTGTTGGTGGAGACTAGCATCTTCTCTGCCCCGATGAATTTTCATGCCCTCCTGGAGCGCATCAAGAACAAGGGCTACACGCCCGTGCTTGCCCATCCTGAGCGCTACCTCTATATGGAGAAGTGCGATTACGAGAAGCTCAAGTTGATGGGCATAAAGTTCCAGCGAAATGCGTTCTCGATAGATGGGCAGTATGGCAAGAAGGTGCAGAAACGATGCAAGTGGCTCATGAAGCAAGATATGTACGACATGGTGGGCTCCGACATGCACCGCCTCAGCATCTTCTGGCAATACTGGTAGAATTAGAACTTAAGGTTAAGGTTTGATTACTGGGAATTTTACTGGCAGCTCTGTACGCAGAATGCGCTAGCTACGGCGGTAAGTACGGTGATGATGAAATTGATCACCTTCTTGATGGTTTCTTTCTTCATATTTCAAATTAAAATTAAAAATTCAACACTCAACATTCAACACTCAACATTTAACATAAGCATTAAAGTGGAAATTTTTTCGCTGCATCGAAGCAAGGGCATGCCTTCGGGGTGGTGCCCGGCAAGTCACGATGACCCACTATCTTAGCCTGTGGGAACGTGATCTTGAGCTTGCGCAGCAGATTCCACATTGCGTCATACTGGGCACGGGTAAGGGTGTCGGCAGGACGACCCTCGTCATCCAGCCCGCCCTCGTAACAGATGCCGATGGAGCAGCGGTTGTATGGGCGGGCATGTGAGCCCACCTCCAGAAGCTTTCTGAACTGCGTGATGCTTCCGTCCTTGTGGACATAGAAGTGGTAGCCCACGGTGCGGAATCCACGCTTCTTGTGGTCGCGCATCAGTTGCTTGTCGGTGTAGTTACGGTCGGCACGTGTTGCCGAGCAATGAATTACGAGAAAACGGACGCTCAGAGGTGAGTCCATCATCTCGCCGTTCTCTGTGTAGGCGAGCAGGAGATGCTCATTGAGCGCCTCCTCGCTGCCAATCGTCATCGGAAATCGATCTTGTGTCATTTTCGGTCAATTGATTTTAAAAACTTGTTAAGGGGATTCGCAATCCTCGGTTACTCAAGTCCTGAGTCACCCGAATCGCTGCCTGGGGCTGTGGTGGAGCCCGAATCGCTGCCCGGGTCAGTGGTGGAGCCAGAGTCGGTGGTGGTCGAAGACTTCTTTTTCTTAGCACCATACTTCTTCAAGTTGGCGTCGAGGTTGAGATTCACAGAGCGGAAGTCGCCCGTGGCGCGGGCTTTCATTCTTACTCCTTCGATGTTCTTAGATACGGTGAAGTCGTCGGCTTTCTCTACACCCATCTTGTTCTTGATGCTGATGTAGAAGATGGCGAGGTTGTCGAGCTTTACATTCTTGCCCATGAGCAGGAGCTCCTTGATGTGGGTCACGGCATCGATGAGGATGCCCTTGATGGTCCCGGCTGAGAATGGAGAGTTGTGACCATGCATGTGGTCGGCGAGCTCATCGAGATCTACAGTTTCACTAATGTGGGGCTTGGCGTAGTACTTGCCATAAGCCTTCACGTTCTTCTTGTTGTTGTTCTTCTTTAAATCGTACTCAATCATAAGGCTAATAAATTGTTTTATGGTTCGTGTTTCATGTATTAAAGCGCTGCGCAGTGCTTGTTTCTTGTTTACGGTTGCAAAGATACGACTTTCATAAGAGGCTTCTGTACGATAGGGGTGAGATAGGGATACGATGGGGCATAAAACTGGAAAACTCAGTATTATGGCTCGCCCAGATACTCATAGATGAGCAGCGTCTGGCGCATGGTGAAGGTCTTCGCCAACCGTTCGTAGCCCTCTCTTCGCAAGGCTTCAAGCAGAGGCGGACAGTGGTTTACCATTCGCATCAGGTGGTTTAGTGCCACGTGTTTCGACTGCTCCGGAAAGTAGAGCTTGGCAAGCTCGAATTTTTTGTATATCTTGATTTTCATATAAATTTGACTTTTATGAATCGCGGTAATAATACTTAGCGTTTCTCTTGATGATACTTAGCGTTGCTGGCAATGCTGGTTAGCACTTGCCAGAATGCTGCTTATTGTTGGTCAGAACCATTCTGGCTATCCGTAGCTATGGTTCTGTACGGTTTCAAGTACGTTTCTGCGCATTCGTTTGGGCTGCAGATCGCCTCGGTGTTGATTTCTCCCGGATTCTTCTCTATCACGAGCCATCCGTTACCTTTGGCGCGGTGTACCTTCTTGAAGCCCAGTCGCTGCATCACGGCACTCAGATTTTGGTGACTCATGTTGCGGCTCAGGGCAGGACTTCCGCCTATGCGCTCCATGATTTCCGATGAATAGCGGAACTTTACATATTGAGGGTCGGTGTCTGATTTCGGCACCTTGTAGAAGCGCAGTATCTGGTCTTCCATGAAGTTGGAAACCATGAACATGCCGTTGTGCTCCCTCATCACGTCTATGTCGACGGTGGTGAGCCAGTATACCCATCCCTCTTCCTGGTTCTTCACCCGATTAGTTACCTCTTGTCCCAGAGCTACAGCCTGGGAATAGACGTGCTGGTAGTCGATGGGTGTCTCCCTAGGGCTCTCGATATTGTCTACGAACCATGGTGAGTAGCGGCGGTTCTCCTCGTCGGTGATGATCTGTATGCTGTTGCTGGTGCCGCAGAGGGCACCACGGTGCAGCAGTTCCGAACGATACTTGTCGTAGGGGCGGCGGATGGAGAACACCAGCTTGGTGACGTTGCTCTTGAGGGCGCTCAGCCCCTTGCCGAAGGTAGACTCCAGCTCGTCGAGGCATATTAGTGCCTTGCTTGAGAAAGCCTCCATGAAGTCCTTGTCGGTATAGTTGGCGGTTGACTCGTTGATGAAGTACTGGCGCAGGCATGGTGGCAGGATATAATAGAAGAATGTGGTTTTGTTGATGCCACCCCTCCCGATGAATATCAGGATGGTCTGGCTCACCACTCTTGGTGATACCCATGCCACCACCATCGATACGAGCCATTTCTTGAAGAAGTATCTGAACTCTTCCTGCGAGTGGTGGTAGCCAGGGCAATAGTTGATGGTTACCCGGTTGGCAAGCTCGTTGATGTAGTCGGTCTTTCCGTCCCATTTGGGCAGACTCCTGAGATATTCGTCGAAGGGATCCCAAGGCTCGCTGAAGTCGCTGTTGATGATGGCGTGCAGCTTGATGGCGGTCACTTCGAGTCCCATCTCGTCCATCTGGGTCCAGATGGTGTTCTCTATGTTGTCGTCGATGCGGGTCCACTTATGGTATTTGCCTTTGATTATATCGCGACTCAGCACCTCGTGAAATCCCGTCACCTCATTGTGGTGAAACTCGTATCTCATCGAGAGCCACTGCTTGATTACCTTGACAGTCGCCTTACCCGAGAAGCCCTCGCCTTTGCGGTAGAAGTGCCAGGTGCCTAGTTTCTCGGTGTGCTTGTAGCATGATTTCATCACGCTGTCAGCATCGGGATAGTCGGAGCTGAAGTTGCTCTTGGCGTAGGTCATTGCCTCTTCCTTGTCTATGCCATAGCGCACGCACACCTTGCCGAAGTGGAGCACATACTCGTTGTGGACACCGCTCTCAAACTTGTAGCCCCACGTGTCGAGTAGGTTCAGTATGTGCTGCGCTGCCTCGTCCATCGTGGGAACCCCCTTGCCAAGTGCCACCATCTTCTGGCTGTTTCGCTTGCGCTTGCTGGCACGTTTGGCATATTTCGCTTCGTTGGCCTTCTTGGTGTAGAGCGCCTTCAGGTCGTGGGTGTCCAAGCCGAAAGGCTCTGCGTCCCAATGAAAGTAGGCGGTAGGGTCGTGGGCGAGTCCGCACATCCGGGTGATGTCTACGCATTGCTCGTCGGCAGGCACGCCTAGCAACTTACTGTAATAGCTCATCGCCTTGCGTATGATCACATCGAAAAGTTCCAGTGCGGTCACCTCGTCGTCATCTATGGGCAGGTATCTGGAGATGATGCGCAGACCCCGTTGGCTCACGGTGATGAACCTCATCATGGTATGAGGGTCGGCGTCCGCCTTCTGTACGACCTCCTTCATCTTTTCTGCAGGAATCTTGTCGATGTCCACGGCGATCATCTGGGTGGTCTTCACCACGTTGCGCAGTTCCTTGCCCCGTCCGTCCATGAGCACGGAGGTAGTGATGCCTGGCATCATCACCTTGGTTTGATGAGCGAGCTCGCTGCTGATGCGCATGTTCTTGCGGTAGTCTTCGGTACGCGCCTGGGTCATGGCGTCGAGGGTGATGATTCGCTGCAGTTCATCAAGACTGATGAGTTGTCTGCTTTCGCTGGAGGCGATAGCATAGAAGAAAGATGGTAATACCATTTCTTGTCTTTGTTCTTGTTCTGTTTTTGTCATTTTTAAGCAAATGATTATAAGTTGTTTTAAAATTGAATCATATAGATTCCGCTGCAAAGCTAAGCATAAAATTTGGCATTGAAATCAAAAAGTTCCGATTTTGGAACATAACATAAATTTATTTAAAATGTTTTTCAAAAAAATCAGAAGTGAAGTCATGGGAATCAAGGATTCCTACGACTACAGACGGGCATGATTTCTGTCCACAAGTGTTTTAATCTTTTAGTCCACAACGTGTTCTGGGCTATGCGTGAAGAACTGAAGGAAGATCGTTTTGAAGGTGGTCTTACTGAGGAGGAGAAGCATTGGGCTTCCACCAAGTCAGCCATCCGCAAGGAGTTCCGGCTGTCTGATGCGTACACCAAGAGTCTGGAGGCGATGGACCGTGATGTTTCCATCGACGACTACTGGGGCGCGATACGTTGGATGGAGTCGTTGGTGGGCGAGGCTCACAGAGACGAGCTGCTTCGTCTGATTGACGGGTTGCTGGAACCATTGTCGCCGAAATGAGCGATTTTTAGATTAGCAAACAAAGCGTGAAGTGTGAAGGGGATATATGAACTTTAGCGTGAAAAGAGTGTTAAAAAGAAGGCATAACTATCTGATACCCTTTCTCTTTATCTTTTGCGCACGATGTATATACAAAAGTTCTTATACACCCCCTTCACACCCACCCAAACATACAAACGAGAAGAAGTGATCGTAAAAGTCTGTGAAAATCTGACCGAATAGGTCTCATCTGCGGATAAGAATAGTAGAAGGAAAATCTGCGTCATCTGCGCAATCTGCGTGACTTTTCCCAGACCGAGCAGGTCTCTCAAATCTGTGTACATCTGTGAGATCTGTGGGACCTTTTCTGCGAGCACACCCATTCATAAAAATCAAATTCAGACAAGTTTTACTCAATCAATATCCAGGTAAGAATACGCTAAAAACGATTATTAATAAGGTGGAGCCGATGGGCGAGAGAAATGATTTTCGTACACGGATTTCACGGATTCTTTAGACTTGTTCTGTCTTTTTTCTTCTTTTGCTTGGTCGTTTCAATAAAAAAGTGTATTTTTGCAGCCATAAAAATGTTTTTTTAGTGAATACAATCAGAAAAAGTATATGAAGGAATATATTACCATACACAATGTTGGACCGCTTCGCCATATTGAACAGTTGGAGATTCTGCCTCTTACAGTTCTTATAGGTGAGTCTGCCATCGGAAAAAGTACACTGATGAAGGTACTTGTCCTGATGCGCTATCTATATAAGCGAGCTAATATTCGATCATTTCTAAAGCATTCGAAAATAACAAACTCTCCTTTCAGAATACGCTTTGAGTCTTTGCTAAAGACAACTAATCTTGTGGCTTTCTTTCAGAGTAATTCATATATACGATATGAGGTGCATGCAGATTCTGGTAATGTGTATAGCATAGAGTATGGCAATTCCAAGATCAAGCGTACGCTCTTGCCAGAGATAAGAGAAGAAGATTTGACCTTTTGGAAAGAGTCTTTTGTCTCGGAGAATAGAAATGTCATCCCTTCATGGTCGGCTAATGCTTTGACGAATAAGAATGCGTCGTTGGGATTTTATTTTCATGAGACTATGAATGACTTTGCCCAGGCGGTGAAGGATGACAAGGAATATGATCTCTCTTATTTGGGACTGAAACTTTCCGTGAAACATCCTAAGGGGCGTCCTGTGAAGTTGACTGTTATGCCTGTTGACGATGCCTATGCTCCAATAGAGCTTACCCAGGCTTCATCTGGTATCCAAACATCCACCCCTCTTTCCGTCATCGTGCAGCATTTTGCCAAGGATTATTCCTTTAAGGAGGCTTTCCGTAGGTCTGTGCTTGACTACCTTTATGATAACGAATTGTTGACAAAGTTTTCTCCGGTTATCGAACTGGCTGATTTACCAAAGTATGTGCATATTCATTTAGAGGAGCCTGAACTTAGTCTTTTTCCTGATGCTCAGTGCCGCTTAATAGATGATTTGGTGAAGACAGTTAATGCAGCTTCTTCCAATGACCGTAAGATGGGAATTATAATGGCTACACATAGTCCTTATATCTTGAACTACTTGAACGTTTTGATTCGTCAAACGGCTGCGGATCGTGCGAGAGTTGAGCCTGAGAATTTGGCAGTATATAGAATATACGATGGAAATGCTCAAACTCTCATGGCAACGGATGAGGAAGGAAAAGCCCTGGTTGATACATACGACTTGACAGAGATGATGTCTGCCATATATAATGAGTTTAACGAGTTGAGCAGATGAGAGACGAAGTGTTGATAGAACGATTGTTGCAAGTGCATTATCCTCAGGAGTATGACTTGGATATCCATGGGGTGGTTGTAGATATGGCTATCCATAGAGGGCTTGTCGAATTATCAGACTCCAAGGCTTGTGATGATTGTCAAGGACATCGTCCACATCGTGCTCAATGTGACAGGGTTAATTTGAGACTGGATACATCTGCCTGTCCTGTAGCCATTGTGGATTTTGAGAAGTATGTCAATCAATTTGATAATACTGTAGCTGCGATGAGGGATAGGTGCGATTACTTATTGGTCGATGCAACGGACGAGCATAACAAAATTGCCTTTTGTGATTTGACTTGCTCCGAAGAGAAGTATGTCAATCCCAATGATGGCAAGTATCCTTTGGGCAAGCGAGCCAAGGCTTCTTCACAGATGAGGAAATCCTTGGAACGATTATTGTTAGATCCATTGATGGCTCATTACATATTGACTTTTCCAGAGAAAATCTGCCTGTTTGGTTGGAGAGATTATTATGCTCCTGACGTAACTCCTCTGCGTGGAGATGCCGCTAGAAATATGTTGGCGTTTATGAGGACTCCCTCTGCGAATAGTCGAACATTAGCCAAGGAGATTTCCGTTATTGGGCATAATTTCAGCTTTGTCCAAGTAAAATATCCTTCTGTATATAAGTGGTGACGAATGATGTGTTAAAAACCAGAAATCCCTTGGCTATTTCAGATATTTCCCTTATATTTGCAGCATGTAAACAATAAAATAGGGAGGATTTGATTATGTATATGACAAATTCTGTTGAAAGAAATAATACAGTTGTTCCATTTTGGAATGAGATAAAGAAATTGAGTTGGGAAGATAGAAGCAATCTTGCCGAACTTATAGAGTTATCTTTACAAGAAGAAAAATGTGACGATAAGAAGATGCAATCATTTATCGATAACTTAGACGAAACAGCAATGAAAGCCGCTGCCGATTTCGCCTATAAGGAGTCTTTGTCTCAGAAAACGATTCCTCATTCAGAAATTTTGAATGTCGTGAAGGAGGAATTGGGGTGGAAATAAAAATCACCTGGTCAACATTGGCAAAGCAGCAATTGAAAGATATAGGTCAGTATGTTGCTGATAATTTTGGAGAACGTATAGCTAATAAATCTTTAGAGCGAATAGTGAAAAAGGTTAATAGCCTGTATGTATTTCCAGAAAGTGGTTCTTTTGATAAAAAATACTCGACAGACAGTTATACCGTACGACATTTAACGATTCATCCTAATGTTGTATATTATATTCAGTTTGCAAATCAGATTACAATAATGGCTGTAGCTCATGAGAAGCAATCGCCCCAAACGGTATCATCAATGATTACTCGCTTTATAGAGCATCATACGAAATAATGTCATCTGACCGAACGGTCTCATCTGTGGATAATGATTGTAGCAGGAAAATCTGTGTTCATCTGTGAGATCTGTGGGACCTCTACGGTGAGGTAGAAAAAAACAATTTCAAAACTAATTTTACTCAATCAATATCCAGATAAGAATACCCTCAAAGCAATTCTTATCTGGCAGGGACTCTATGTCCTTCATTTCCGATACGAAACAATTATATTGTTAGAAATAACAAAAAAATATATAAAACGAAAAGTAGCTTAGTAGTGTGGGCGCTACATAATCACCCACAACGCATCCTGTAGCTCTCGGCAAAAAGTAATTCCAACCAAGGCTCAGGATGCTATTATTCAAGAACTTAAAACTATGCGTAATTTTAATCAATTAAAAATTGCCGTAGCCGGAACCGGTTACGTAGGACTTAGTATTGCTACGCTTTTATCCCAACACCATGAGGTAACAGCAGTAGATGTAATTCCCGAGAAAGTAGATAAACTGAATCATCATATATCACCGATACAAGATGAGTATATCGAGAAGTATCTGGCAGAGAAGCCTCTGCATCTTACAGCTACCTTGGATGGCAAGTCAGCTTACAAAGATGCCGACTTCGTAGTCATTGCAGCACCAACGAACTACGACCCAGTGAAGAACTTCTTCGATACCACTCATGTAGAAGAAGTTATTGACTTGGTATTGGAGGTAAATCCCGATGCAGTGATGGTAATCAAGAGTACCATCCCAGTAGGTTACACCCGAAGCCTATATCAGAAGTATGCCCAGAAGGGAGTGAAGCAATTCAATCTCCTTTTCTCCCCAGAGTTCCTCCGAGAGAGCAAGGCACTCTATGATAATCTCTATCCAAGCCGTATCATCGTAGGCTATCCTAAGCTGCTAGATCGTCCTGAGTTCGCAGAAGAAAATGAGGCAATCTTGAAGGTTACTGATGTAGAAAAGTTGAAAGAAGCAGCCAAAACTTTTGCCGCTTTGCTTCAGGAAGGAGCCATTAAGGAAAATATCGATACACTCTTTATGGGCATGAAGGAAGCAGAAGCCGTCAAGCTCTTCGCCAATACCTATCTTGCCCTAAGAGTAAGTTACTTCAATGAATTGGATACATACGCCGAAGTCAAGGGCTTGGATACCAAGGCAATCATTGATGGCATAGGCCTTGACCCACGTATCGGCACCCATTACAACAACCCAAGTTTCGGCTATGGCGGTTATTGCCTGCCAAAGGATACCAAGCAGCTTCTGGCAAACTATGCCGATGTACCAGAGAACCTGATAGAGGCAATTGTAGAGAGTAACCGTACAAGAAAAGACTATATTGCCGATGCCGTGCTGAAGAAGGCTGGATATTATGGCTATGCCGATGACAATAGTTATGATGCAAGCAAGGAGCACGCTTGTGTGATAGGAGTTTATCGCTTGACGATGAAGAGCCACAGTGATAACTTCCGCCAGTCTGCCATCCAAGGCATCATGAAACGTATCAAGGCAAAGGGTGCAGAGGTGATTATCTATGAGCCTACATTGGAAGATGGTACAACCTTCTTTGGCAGCAGAGTAGTAAATGATATGGCAGCATTCAAGTCACAGAGTCAGGCGATTATTGCCAACCGCTATGACCCCTCGCTCGATGATGTGAAAGAGAAGGTATATACACGAGATATCTTCCAACGGGATTAGGAGGTGCCGCAGAGAACTATATGTGTTAAATTATGGTTAAAATGTAGTATGTTTACAAAAAATATAGGTTGATTCTTGCAAATAAAAAAAACAATTTGTATTTTTGCAATCAAATTACAATAATTATATTAATATATATAGATATTATGATAAGAGATTTCTGGGTAAAAAATTATCTTTCTATTCGAGATAAACAGGAGTTGAATTTCTTGGCAAAGGAGTCTTCTTCGGAACTTGTTACAGAGATAGCCGAAGGAACTTTCTTGTACAAGTTAGGAATTCTGTATGGCTCAAATGCTTCCGGAAAATCAAATATGCTGATTGCATTGAATGAAGTATTTCGTTTGTTAATTCTACCCAAATCAGATGCTACTCAAAGAATAAATGGAAGCATTCCTTTCATGCTCACCAAGGATGATCCAACCGAAATGCACGTTTCGTTTTATGCCAATGGTGTCCGATACGACTATGATGTAGCATTCAATGACAAGTACATATTGAGCGAAGCACTTTATTATTATCCTAACAAATCAAAGTCGTTGTTTTATGAACGCACATTTGTAGGAGATAACGTGCAGGCTGAGATCAAGTTTGGTCCAAGTCTCAGGCTGCTGGTAAAAACGCAAGAGAGCATCCGTGAGAACACCTTGAATAATCATAGTGTTTTGTCTGTTTGTAGGAAAGCTGCCTTGAAAGAAGATATTGATCCATTCAATATTCTTCATGGCTGGATTATGGAGAACTATCACGATGTTGACGGTGACGGCGAAAAGGGGATCGTGGAAATCCTAAAGGATGCTTATGCAAATTCTAAAAAGCGTAAGTTCTACAACATCATGCTTCAAAAGGCAGATTTGAACATCTTGGAGTATAAGCCTATCGTAGAAGATCGGTTGGTGCCTAATGAGTTCCGTCAACGTATCCTCATGGAAAATATTCCAGAAGATATGAAAGTAGCTCTGCTTCAATCCACCTCCGATTCCGTGGCATTTGTCAATCACTCTACAAATGGAGATTTTGACATTCCGCTCAGATTGCAGTCAAAGGGTACTCAAAAATATATACGTATTTTAGAGGCATTATATGATATGATAACAGCTTCTCATGTGTATTATCTTGATGAATTAGGTGAGGATTTACATAATGACCTGTTATACTACTATCTCAATGTCTTTATCTTTAACTCCGAAAAATCGCAGTTGATTATCACCAGTCAAGAAACGACCCTGCTTTCTCAAGACCTTATCAATGAGAATAGAGGCGTTGTGTGGTTTGTGGAGAAAAATAAAGAGACCGCATCTTCCGAGTATTCTCGTGGCGATTCTTTCGGGTTGCACAAGAATCTGTCTCTTTATAATTCTTATCGCATCGGACGTTTGGGGGCAAAGCCCGAATTAGGTAGTATCTTTATAAATCTGGAGGATTGATATGGGCAAGTTACGACAAACAGCACTTATCTTGGGTGAAGGACCTACGGAATTTTTCTATTTCAAATCCTTATGCGATGTATTCAAACGCTTGACTATCAAGCCAGACTATCCCAAGCATACAAGTATCAAGGAACTTGATTTGAAAATATCTGAGGGGGTGGCGATGGGATACAACCACATATTCTGCATAATTGATATGGACACGAAAGATGTAGAACCAGAGCGTTCCCAATATCAAAGATTAAAGGCAAAATATGCCAAGCCCATCAATAAACCCAAGAAAGGCATATACTGCAAGGTTGAGTTCTTTGAGACCCACCGCTGTACGGAACTGTTCTTTCTCTACTATTTTCGATACACATCACGTCCATACGATACGCAAGAACCATTGCTCAAGGATTTGAACCAATGTGTGGAATACAGGAAAACCATCTCCTTCTTCAACAAATCCAAAGGCTTACACTCCTACTTTGAACGCAACGGGGGAAGCCTTGAAAAAGCTATTGCTAATGCCTCTCGTTCTATGGATGAAGTACAAAAGGAAGGTAGGGATTATACTTTCTCGGAGCTTGGTAGGTTGATGAAAAGACTGGCAGCACTCTCAGAATAAATACAAATGTAGTAATCCATGATGAAGAGCAACAGCGATAACTTCCGCCAGTCTGCCATCCAGGGCATCATGAAGCGAATCAAGGCAAAGGGTGCAGAGGTGATTATCTACGAGCCTACATTGGAGGACGGTACCACCTTTTTTGGTAGCAAGGTGGTGAATGATATGGATGCTTTCAAGTCTCAGAGCCAGGCGATTATCGCCAACCGCTATGATGCTTGTTTGGATGATGTACAAGATAAGGTATATACACGAGATATCTTCCGGAGAGACTAGGAGATGCCGCACCTCCTACAGGGAAGAATTCAATTGCCCCAGCAAATCAACACTAGCGAAAAGTAGCTTGGTAGTGTGGGCACTACATACTCCACCTACAAGGCATCCTACAGCTCTCTTTCGGAAACTGACCCACCGAAAGAGGCTCAGGATGCTTATTATTCAAAAACTTAAAACAATGCGTAATTTTAATCAATTAAAAATTGCCGTAGCCGGAACCGGTTACGTAGGACTCAGTATTGCTACGCTTTTATCCCAACATCATGAGGTAACTGCAGTAGATGTAATTCCCGAGAAAGTAGATAAACTGAATCATCATATATCACCGATACAGGATGAGTATATCGAAAAATATCTGGCAGAGAAACCTCTGCATCTCACTGCCACATTGGACGGCAAGTCTGCTTATAAAAATGCAGACTTCGTAGTTATTGCAGCACCAACGAACTACGACCCAGTGAAGAACTTCTTCGATACCACTCATGTAGAAGAAGTTATCGACTTGGTGCTGGAGGTAAATCCCGATGCAGTGATGGTAATCAAGAGTACCATCCCAGTAGGTTACACTCGAAGCCTCTATCAGAAGTATGCCAAGAAAGGAGTGAAGCAATTCAATCTCCTTTTCTCTCCGGAGTTCCTCCGAGAGAGCAAGGCACTCTATGATAATCTTTATCCAAGCCGTATTATAGTAGGTTATCCAAAGTTGATAGAACGCCCTGAGTTTAGAGATGAGAACGAGGCAATCTTGAAGGTTACTGATGTAGAAAAGTTGAAAGAAGCAGCCAAGACGTTTGCCGCTTTGCTCCAGGAAGGAGCCATTAAGGAAAATATCGATACACTCTTTATGGGCATGAAGGAAGCAGAAGCCGTCAAGCTCTTCGCCAATACCTATCTTGCCCTAAGAGTAAGCTACTTCAATGAATTGGATACATACGCAGAAGTCAAGGGCTTGGATACCAAAGCAATCATTGATGGCATAGGTCTTGACCCACGTATCGGAACGCATTATAACAACCCAAGTTTCGGCTATGGTGGTTATTGCCTGCCAAAGGATACCAAGCAGCTTCTGGCAAACTATGCCGATGTACCAGAGAACCTGATAGAGGCAATTGTAGAGAGTAACCGTACAAGAAAAGACTATATTGCCGATGCCGTGCTCAGAAAGGCTGGTTATTACAGCTATGCCGATGCCAATAGCTATGATGCAGGTAAGGAACATAAGTGTGTGATAGGAGTTTATCGCTTGACGATGAAGAGTAACAGTGATAACTTCCGCCAGTCTGCCATCCAGGGTATAATGAAGCGAATCAAGGCAAAGGGTGCTGAGGTTATCATCTACGAGCCAACATTGGAGAATGGCAGTACCTTCTTCGGAAGCAAAGTAGTAAATGATATGGCTGCATTCAAGGCACAGAGCCAAGCCATCATTGCCAATCGCTATGATGCTTGTTTGGATGATGTACAAGATAAGGTATATACACGAGATATATTTAGAAGAGACTAAGCTAAGTCATAAAGATTATATGGTATGTGGTTTGATAAGAAAGATCCTGAAGAGCTTTATCCTCCTAAAGATGAATATCAGAAAAAATATCGTCAAGCATTTGATGGCATTGTAGATAAGTATTTGATTTATCATTGTGAGGATGAGAATGCCAAAATACTAATTTACATTGATCTAGATAATGATATAGATTGGATCATGAAGAAAGATCCTTTAGATGGAAATGAAGAATTAAACCAGGAGAGAAACAAATGGCTAGCCAATCTAGATATAGCACAAGCTTCACCATGTTTGAATCTGAGTGAGAAAAACATCATAAAGTTCAAGATAATGCTAGGAGCTGGTTATGAGAGTGCCTTATATGGAAATTTCGATTCAGTTCAGTCATGCATTGATCAAGCTTTGCTTTTCCTAAAAGCAAGAAACAAAGAACAGAGTAGATACATTATTTTAAGCGTATCGACGACAATTGTTATTATGTCTTTAATAGCAGGTTGCATTTGTAACTTGTTTTCCGATAAACAAATAGTCGGGTTAGAACTTGGTGTTCTTGGTTCTTATGTTTCCATTTGGTCAAGGTTTGGAAAAATGAATCTGACAGGTCTGGCTTCTAAGAAGATTCATTATTTGGAGGCTTTTGCCCGCTTGTTTTGTGGTGGTATCTTTGCTTTTGTAGCCATATTGTTTATTGATACAGGATTAGTTTTAAAAGATATTACAGTTTCAAACCCGTGGGCATATCATTGTATAGTTGGTTTTATTGCTGGTTTTAATGAGCGATTTGTACCTTCTATCATAGAGTCATTTACGTCAAATGTAACAGAAGAAAAAAAGTAATGATTATGAGACGCAAACTATATTTAATTATAAGTGATGGCGGAGGAAATACTCCTCTTCGTGGTGTTCACATAGATAAAGATAATTTTCTGAATTTCTTCAAGTCTCCAGAAGGTGGAGCATGGAAGGATGACGAAATTCTGGTTTTTGAGAATAATGATTTTGATTTAGATATCCTTCGGATAAATGACCTTAATGCAAGAGTAGATGAGAAACCGATAGATTTCTATTTAATAGTATATTGTGGTCATGGTTTTACAGACCAGCATAAACAGATCAATTTTGAAGTTCGACCAGATAATTATTTAAATCTTAATGATTTGTTGGGAGCAGTTGCTCAAAGCCGCTGTTTAGTGATAGCTGATAGTTGTAGAGCTATATATCATTTGCAGGAAGGTGGTCGTATTGCAGATCTACGCATGTTTAGTACTAGTGAAGTTGCACGAAATAGTGTTTATGCAGACTTATGTCGAGAGACGTATAATAACTTGATAGAGGCTACTCCTACAACAATGCAGGTGGTTTATTTCTCTAATTCTTATGGTGAAACCGCTGATGAAAATTCTCGTGATGGTGGAGTTTATAGTCATGAGTTATTGGCTGCTGCCAAAAGAAAAAAAGAAGAATTTGAAACATTACAACATACTAATAATAATTCTTATTATGCGACCATTGATGAAATTCACGCAGAGGCAGCAGGTATGGTGGTGAATAAAAGGGGGTGTAATTTAAACTGTGTCAAGGCTTGTTCTTAACTTTCATTCCCACGAGGGTGTGTCATAAGTCTGTGACGCACCCCTTTTTATTTTTTGCCTTTTCACAGATACGAAATCTTTAAAAAACATTTTTATTTACAACAAAGCCCAAACTTTCACAAGCTCGGGCTTTGCCTTTCCGCAAAAGATTTGTATTTTTGCAGAAAACTTCTTAAAGTATGGCAAATTTAGATAAAATTTCTGAATTATAAGCCAGTATAATAAAAAACTTCAATGATTTCCCTCGAATTGTGCGAAATTAGCCTTGTTTTTCGAGAAATCAAGACCACAACTGCAAAAAATCCTACTAACGTGCTCTGAGTCACAAAAATATTTATTATCTTTGAAGCAGTGTTCGTTAACTGATTTTTTAACTTCAAAAATGTAGGCTTATGAAAGCAGTATGTGGTCTTGACGTGCACAAAGATAGTATTTTTCTTTGTATTTTGCACAGTGATGGTGAATTATTTGAGCAAGTTTTCGGTGTTTTAACATTTCAGCTGGAAGAAATGCGGAAATTGCTCCAAAAGCATCATGTTTTTGAGGTTTGTATGGAGAGTACCAGTATCTATTGGATACCAATATGGCGTGTGCTTTCTCCTCATTTTACTCTGCGTCTGGTAAATCCTTATTTCATCAAGCAACTTCCAGGTCATAAGAGTGATATCAAGGATGCCCAGTGGATAGCAGAATGTACATTGAAGGAATTGGTTAGGGGAAGTTTCGTTCCTCCAGAGATTATTCAACAGCTTCGCCAGTACGATCGCCGAATCTTTGACCTCAATGCGGAGATTGTCCGTAAGGTTTCCAAGGTGGACGGCGTACTCCAACGTTGCAATATCCGCTTGAGCAATTATGTATCCAACATCGAGTGTAAGAGTTACCGCGATGTCGTGCGCAGGCTCTCGGAAGGTGTCACAAATCCAAACGAGCTGATGAAGCTTGTTCATGGTCGCATTATCAATCGTCATGGTGCGGAGACGATATTAGCCTCATTGACAGGCGTTGTCTCCCAGGCAGAAATAGATGTACTGCGCCAACTCCATGAGGAGATTGGCATCGCCGAGAGCCACAGAAACGAATGTCAGCAGAGAATGTTGGAGATATGCGAGAAGCATTTTCCAGAGGAACTCGAACGCTTGCAGAAAATTCCCGGAATCAAGGAACGTGCCGCAACATCATTGATCGCAGAGATCGGAACGGATATGAGTAAGTTCGAAACGGCAAACCACCTTGCTTCCTGGAGTGGACTGAGACCAAGAAATGACGAGTCCAACAAGAAAATCAAGTCTCGTAAAATTACCCATGGCAATGTCTACCTCCGCAACACCATCATTCAATGTGCCTGGGCTGCCAGTCGTCAGAAAGACTGTTTCTTCAGTAGATTCTCGTATCACCAAACAATTGTGAGAAGAAAGAACAAAATGAAGGTGATTGTTGCTGTGGCGAGAAAGTTACTTGTCGCCGTATGGCATGTCTTACATGACAAGACAGACTATGTCGACTTCAAACCAGATCGTGAAGAATCCGCCAACAACGGATGACCATGATATACCTTCCATGATAAAGCTATTATCTTTGTGATGGGTTTAGACCTCGTTTGCAAATTAACTTAATGTCATGGGAGGCTATGGAAGTCAGTATGAGTAAAACTCGAAGAGGAAAGTATACTGATAATCGCATTTGCTATATAAGCAAGTGCAAGGGAGACATGCGCCTTTATTTACGAAGAAAAGGCAAACTCTCTTGTTTTAGTTACCTTGTGCGAGGGAAATCATTTTCGTTTTATAGAGGAAAGATACAAATAAAATCTGAAACTCGGCACGAATTGAGCTTTTTTCCTAACTCTTTCGATGATTATGTGCCAAAAGACAGCAAAGTTCGTATGGTGGATCGTATTGTTCGCAGTATGGACATCAACCCTCTCATGGATACCTATGATGGGATTGGTGCTCCTCCTTACAGTCCGAAGATGCTTCTAAGTTTAGTTGTTTTTGCCTATATCAATGGCGTTTATTCCTGTCGTGGCATAGCGGACGCACTTAAATACGATGTTCGCTATATGTGGATTTGTGGAGGTAAGCAATTATCTTTCGCAACAATCAACCGCTTTAGATCCAATCATATGATTAAATGCATCGACTTTTATTTTGATGCAGTCGTCTCCATATTGGCTGAAAAGGGCGTGATTAGTCTGGAGGAACAATATGTTGATGGTACTAAGATAGAGTCGAAAGCAAACAAGTACACGTTTGTATGGAAGAAGACTGTGGAAAAGAACAGAGCTAAGCTCTTGGAAAAGACCTCTGCTGCATTGGCTCAGATAAAAGAACAAATTCGCCTGAATGGCGGGAGTGACATTAGGGAAGAAGACAGCGAGCCAGCCACTTTCGCCAAGGATGTAGAGAGAAGTGCACGTTTGTGTGAGAGGCAAGTGAAGAACCTTCCTAAGGCAAAGCTTACAGGAAGAGAGAAGCAAAAGCTAAATACTCAGATAGATCACTTGTTCAAAGCCTCGGACAAACTGTGCGAGTATGAAAAATCACTGGATATACTGGGCGAGAGAAACAGTTACTCCAAGACTGATCCCGATGCGACCTTCATGCGCCTCAAGGAAGATGCCATGAACAATGGGCAGACAAAGCCTGCCTATAACCTTCAAATTGCGACAGAGAATCAATATTGGACGAATTTCGCCCTTTATCCCAATCCAACAGACACCCTGACCTTCAAGCCTTTTTTGGATAAGTACAAGAAAAGATATGGAAAGCAATCCAAGAGCGTCACCGCAGACTCAGGGTATGGCTCGGAGGAGAACTACGAGTACCTAGAGATGGAAGAGATGATGGGTTATGTAAAGTACAACTGGTTTCACAAGGAACAGCATAAGCCTTTCAAGGAGGATGCCTTCAACCAAGCGAACTTCTACTACAACAGGGATGATGACTATTATGTCTGCCCCATGGGACAACACATGGAACCTTGTGGACAACGGCAAACGAAAAGTGACTCCGGCTATGTGTCTGTCATTACATTATATAGAGCACAACGATGTGATGGATGTCCGCTTGGAAGTCTCTGCAAGAAATCCAAAGGCAACAGAACCATATATGTCAACCATAAACTGAATGCATATAAAAAGGAAGCCTTCCTGCTACTAACGTCTCAAGAGGGCTTGAAACACAGAAGCCAGCGACCGATAGAGCCGGAAGCTGTATTTGGGCAGATGAAGGCAGATATGCATTATAAGCGATTCAGGCATTTTGGAATGGACAAGGTTTACATGGATCTAGGATTGTTCGGAATGGGATTCAATTTGAAGAAATATTTGGGTATAAAACGATAAAACTCAATTTTGTTTTTTTTATCGTCAGGGATAACTATGCCCTTTTGTGAGCTTTGGGGCTGTTTTGTTATCGATAAAACAAGAAAAGTAAAGTTTCTATACAATATAATAAGATTCCCTTTGTGAAGAAAGACTACGATTCAACTAGAAGATACAGAAACACACAAAAAAAAGGGTGTGTCACAGACTTATGACACACCCTCAGCCTTTTCGGCTGCAAAGTTACATAATTTTAAATCTATCTCCAAATTTTATTGCCATTTGTTGAGAAATTTGTCCCCAATTTGCCAGTGGCATAGTCCATTTCTTACGGATGTTGCGGTAAGCTAAGTACACAAGCTTCTCCAAAGAATTATCCGTAGGAAAGACCCCTTTAGTCTTTGTGACCTTTCTTACCTGTCTGTGATACCCCTCAACCGTATTGGTCGTATAAATGAGTTTACGGATGGTTGGAGTATATTGGAAATACTCTGTCAGACGTTCCCAATTGTCACGCCATGACTTGATGACAATTGGGTACATCTCTCCCCACTTAGACTCTAACAGGTCTAAATTAGCAGCAGCGGAGTCTTTGTTTACTGCACCATATACTGTTCTTAAATCCTTGATAAACTCCTTTTGATGCTTACTGCCAACATACTTGATAGAATTGCGTATCTGATGGACAATACAGAGCTGCACAGAACTCTCAGGAAATACGCTTTGGATGGCATCCGGGAAGCCTTTGAGACCATCAATACAACAAATCAAGATGTCTCGAACACCACGGTTCTGAAGATCCGTAAGAACTTCTAGCCAGAAGTTAGCTCCTTCACTCTTAGACACATACATACCTAACAGTTCTTTTTGGCCTTCCTTGTTGATACCAAGAATGTTGTAAATGGCTCGTGTGACAGCTCTGCCATTCTCATCCTTTACCTTATAATGGATAGCATCAAGCCAGCAAATGGCATATACAGGATCGAGCATGCGAGACTTCCAGGCGGTGATTTCGGGTAATACACGGTCTGTTATAGAGCTGATTGTATCGGCTGATAGAGTTGTGTTGAACTCACGCTCAAAGTAGCTGCTGATGTCACGTGTGCTGGTGCCCATGGCGTACATCTCAATAATCTGGTCTGCCATGCCATTGGCAAGAATAGTCTCACGCTTCTTTACGGTCTCAGGTTGGAAAGTTCCGTCTCGGTCACGAGGAGTCTCTATAGTGACCTCACCATATTTTGTTTGAACCTTCTTACTCATCTTACCATTACGACGGTTGCCGGAAGAGCGTTCCTCTTCACTTAAATGAGCGTCCATCTCACCTTCGAGAGCTGAGTTGAGAATACGCTCTAACAATGGAGCTAATGCTCCGTCCTTGCCAAATAAGGCTTCACCACTACGCAACTGCTGAGCTGCTTTCTTGTAATCAATTTCTAAGTTGTCCATAATATAAAAACTGTGTTAAACTACTTTTATTGTAGCTTGACACAGTTTAGTTTACACTCTCGAATAAAACGCATAATCGACAGCATCCTGAGATATATCTAGATTGCAGGTCGAAAGCACGCCTTCCTTTTGTAGTTGTTCCATATTGGCAATTGCAATTAGATGATTAATTCAGTGAACATTAATTATATACAAAAAGAGAAGTAGCTTAGTAGAGTGGGTGCTATGTAATCACCCACACAGCATCCTGTAGCTTTGAGGCTGGATTATATTCAGACTTATTGCTCAGGATGCTTTTAAAATAAAGTTATTGTGTTTTATTTTTTTGCTTTTAATAAGAATAAGTTATTTGTAGTTCGTTGTTTAAATCCTCCCCAAAATATTTGTAAGTAGAAATTGTTAAAATTCCTTCTATTTGAGATCTACATCTAATATTATAGCCAAAAGAAGTATTATGAATGGAGAAAAAAGAACTCTTGTTGTTAAGAAAAATATAATAGGTGCGTTTGTCAACAAAGCATTTGCTATTTTAATTTCGTTGTTATTGGTTCCTGCTACAATCGGTTATTTGGATTCCGAGCAATATGGTGTGTGGTTGACTGTAAGTTCAATTGTAGCATGGATTTCATATTTTGATATAGGTTTAGTTAATGGTTTTAAAAATCGTTTTGCCGAGACTAAAGCTATTGGTAAACATAGCTTATCTAGACAGTATGTTAGTACTACTTATGCAATGATGTTAATTATTTTCTCGGTTGTGATAATATTGACAGAATGTTTGAATTCATATATTGACTGGGCAAAATTTCTCAATTTGTCTTCTATATATGAAGATTTATTGCGAAGAGTTGTAAGTGTTCTGTTAATATTTGTCGGTTTACAATTTGTATTAGGAGTTTTAACTGCATTATTGTCTGCTGATCAAAAAAATGCATTTAGTTCTTTTATTACTACGATTGGACAAGGTTGTTCATTGCTTGTTATTGTGTTGCTGACACATTATACTTATCCTAATATGCTTAATGTATGTTTGGCTTTAGTAGGAACACCTTGTTTTATTCTAATGTTGTTTTCTGTTTATCTTTATAGAACAAAATATAGGGAATATAGTCCTAATGTTAAATTTGTAAATTTTAAACTTTGTAATAATATTTTATGGCTAGGACTTAAATTCTTTGTAATACAGATATGTATGTTGTTGATATTCCAGATTACTAATGTAATCTTATCTCGCCAGCAAGGTGCAGATTCTGTAACTATTTATAATGTGACATATAAATACTTTTCGGTTTTTCAGATGTTCTTTAATATATTGTTGTCTCCATTTTGGGCTGCATATACAGATGCTTATGCAAAAAAAGATTTTAGTTGGATGGCAAAGACATATAAAAAATTACTTAAAGTTTTTTTGTTCGCCGTACCTGTAATGGTGTTGATGTATATTTTATATCCCTATGTTTTTGATATTTGGCTCTCTGGTAAAGTAAGTGTTCCTTCAAGTGTTGCATTAGGTATGTGTATATACATATTAATTCTATCTTTCTCTAATTTATTAATGATTCTTATTAATGGAACAGGAAAAGTCTTTCTTCAAATGCTAGTATATGTGTGTTGTGCTTTGTTCTCAATACCTTTGATGAGTTATCTTTGTGAATTGCATGGCATCTTAGGTGTTTTGTTTGTGCTTGGTTTTGTCTATGCCGTTCAAGCGTTTTTTGGCTTTATTCAATTAAATAAAATTTTAAATAATTCTTCTTTTGGTATTTGGAATAAATAATTATGAAAGTACTGAATGTATTTTATTTCCTGGTAGGATTATTATCCTTCTTTTTAACAAGAGTATTTGGAATAATATCTTTTGGAGAGATTTTAATTATTCTATACGTTGCATGGTTGGCCTTAAGTGGTCGTATATCATTTGGAAAATCTATTATTGATGATAAACTTAGAAAAGTTCTAATATTTTTAGGATTAGCGATTACTTCAGCTTTGATTTCAAGTTTGCTAAATGGGTCTTCTGATATAGAAATAGTTAAATATGTTGGAACAATAATATTGCTTCCATTTTCCTTTTTCTTTTTTAGGGATATGTTAATAAACGACCAACATGGAATAGTCCCTTTTACCTTAGGTTATGGATTGTCAAATATAATTGTGAATCTGTTTTTCGTGCAATTTTCTGACTATGTTGTAGGTCAAAGAGGAGATGATTTTCAACAATTTCAGGATGATTTCTATGCATATACAATCTGTTATTTAGCTTATGTTGTAAATGCATATTATTATTGTCGAAATATAAAGTTGTTATTTTTATTGAATCTCATATTAGCGCTTTTATGCTTGATGGGAAATTCAAGACATTTATGTTTGATGCTAGTTATTCATGATTTCTTTTTATATTTGATTTATTATGTAGATAAAAATAATATAAGTGTTTCTGTAGGTAAAATTGCTTCCTGGGGGTGTATGCTTGCCTTAGTATTATTAATGACATATAAAGGATATGGCTATATGGCAAAGTCTGGTGCTTTAGGTGAATATGGTAAATGGAAATATGAAGTGCAAGAAAAGAAAAAAGGAGGTATTGCCAGTTCGCGTTCATGGTCAATGCGTGGAATTATTGCTTTATCCCATCATCCATTAGGTGGTCTAAAAGATTCTGGAAAAGAAGTTGCTGATAACGAAGAAATAAGACGGGAATACGCTCAGTTTATGAATATTTCGATTTCTTCAAATAAGAGTCTTATGGGACACTCTACTATTCTTGATTGGTGGATAGTATATGGGATTTTTACTGTTCCTTTTTGGATATATATAATTAAATTGACTGTTATGGCATTAAAGGGAATGTTGAGTGATGCTAGTAATTCTTTATTAGCTGTTACTTTATATTCCTGTTTAAATATGCTTTGGGATATATTTTTTTCTCCGTTTGGAGGAAGAATTGGTTATGGCCTAAGTATAATGTTAGTAATTTATAGTATTAGTTTAACCAAAATGAATAAAGATCAAGGAAATGAAGTTTAGTATTGTTATTGCAAATTTTAATAGCGGTACGCTATTAAAACAGTGTCTAGAATCTGTATTTTCACAAAATTATACCGATTTTGAGGTAATTATGGTTGATGCAGATAGTTCTGATGAAAGTAAACAGATTTTGTTAGAATATAAGGATAAATTTGCGTGGTGGTGTTCTGAGAAAGATAAAGGACAGAGCGACGCTTTTAATAAGGGATTTGCTCATGCAAAAGGTGATTTTTTCTTTTGGCTAAATGCTGATGATTTACTTTTACCAGGTGCTTTGAAAGCTGCTGGTGAATATTTAGACAAACATCCAAAATGTAAATGGCTTACTTTTGATACGATTTTTATCGATATTAATCGAAAGATTCAATTTGTTAATTATGGTACATGTTGGAAGAATATTTTTATAAAATATGTTGGACCGGAAGTCAATGCACCAACTTCAATTTATCATCGATCCTTGTTTGAAAGTAGTAATAAATTTGATTTAGAATTGTATTATGCCATGGATACTGATTTATGGTATCAATTTATGGATATGGGCTATAAGTTTGAAAGGTTACATTATTTCTTTTATGCTTTTAGAATACATAAAGGTTCTAAAACAACGGATGAAGGATTTAATGCTAAAACTACCAATCCCAAGAAAATTCAACAAACAAGATTGTTAGAATCTAAACACCCTTTGATTCATAATAAGTTTATGACTACTTTAAATGCTATAATAAAAGTATTTACGTGTAAAAAGTATACCTGGTATTATAATGCAAAGTTAAAGGGTAAGATTATTTAATTTCGTATCAATTTTTATGTTAATTATTAATGCTAATGTTAGTAAATCTTTCCTATATATTATTGCATACTACCTATGCTAAAATTCTCAAAAAAGCGGCTTGCTTATTTGAAAAAAATCTAGCTATAGAGAAGTATCAAGTTGAAAAGTTTAATGAGGTATGGAATGATGCTTTTCATAATGTAAAAATCTATAAAGAATGGAAGTATAGATACAAACTACCGGATTTTATATCTTCTCTTTCAGAACTTGATAATTGGCCTGTACTTACCAAAAAAGATATTTTAGAAGAAATAAAGTATGTAAAGAGAGATGTTCCTCCTACGGGGAAAGTTATAACTTCTGGTTCTACGGGAGTTCCTTTAAATCTGCCTGTTTGGCATGATGAGGAAACGCAATCTAATATGTGGATTGGTAGGGCTGCTAACGGAATATTGCCAGATGATAAAACATTCCTAATTTGGGGGCATCATCATCTTTATGGTAAAGGGTTGACTCGTATCAAGAATATAATAATTCGACGTGTTAAAGATATAATTCTTGGATATAAACGAATTTCAGCTTATGATACATCTGAGTCAGCAATGATGGCTGCATTGAAGAAATATGAAAAATTCAAACCTGCTTTTGTTATAGGATATTCTAGTAGTGTTCTTTCTTTTGTTCGTTGTAATAAAAAAATAGGGGTAAAAAATCATCCTAAACTTGTTTTGTGTACAGCTGGTCCTCTTTCATATAAGGAAAAAGAAGAAATTCGAGATTTCTTTAGTTGTCCTTTATGTATGGAGTATGGCAGTGTCGAATGTGGTGTTATGGCTTATACAGTAAATGATTGTAATTGCTATAAAACATTTTGGACGTCCCATTTGCTGCAAGGGAAAAAAGATAGTAATGGTAAAATTAGAAATCTTGTAACAAAGTTGTCTAAGAATTATTTTCCTCTTATACGTTATGATATAGGTGACTATTTGGACGTTCCAGAAGGTGAAAACCTAGATTCTATATTGAATATTAACACTATCTTGGGGCGACCTACTGATATAGTAACTCTTGATAATGGGGTCTCTTTCTTTGCGATGCTAATTGAAGCTTGTGTAGAACATCTTGAAGGATTGATTTCGCATCAATTGTTAGTGAAAGGAAATTCACTTGAGATTTTATTAGTAGCTTTAAGACATCTTGATGAAAATGATTTCAATAGTGTTCTAAAAAAGCTTCAAGCAGTTGTTCCTAATTTGAATGATTGTGACATTGTGATAAAACAAGTAGATGAATTGAATAAGAATAAAGGTGGGAAAACACCGCTTGTTATTAGATTGTAAGACTAATGAGAATATTATACACTGGTACATTAAACGTGAATGCTGGAGGACCGGCATTTAGTACATATCATACGATGAAAGGTTTAAATGCTATTGGCGTTAAAACCGAATTGTTGGGTTTTGAGTTTGGTAATAATGGAAAATTGATAGGAACAGATGTGCCTATGCATTTTGCAAAGCGTTCATGTGTACCAGTCATAGGTTATTCACCTTCTTATAAGCAATCCATTAGAGAGTGCGGAGAGTTTGATATCTATCAAGCTCAAGGTGTTTGGCAATATAATACCTACGCATTAGTGGATGTAGCCCGTGAGAAGCATAAACCTTACATTATTACGCCAAGAGGTATGCTTTATCCACAAGCCATCATGAATGGTAAGACTTGGTTTAAAAAACTATCGTTGAAACTTCGACTTCTTAAAGATTTAAATCAAGCAGCTTGTGTCCATGTAACTTGTGAGGATGAAATGAATTATTGTCGTGATATTGGCGTTACTTCACCTATTGCTGTAATACCTAATCCTGTTAAGATTGAGAAGCATCCTGAAAAGAAAGATAAGGTCTTTAGATTGGGTTATTTAGGAAGAGTGTCAAAGCGAAAGAATATTGAGAGCTTAATTTATGCTTGGGATGCTTTGAAGAATAAAACTACTGGAGCAGAACTTGTTATAATTGGTGGCGGGGATGAGCAATATTTTCAATTTTTAAAAGATGAATGTAATCGCCTCAAACTTGATAATGTGAGGTTTACTGGCTTCATCTCTGGTACGGAAAAAGAAGATACATTATCAAGTATTTCTGTACTGGCTATGCCAAGTGAGTTCGAAAACTTTGGAAATGTAATTGTAGAGGGCTTAGTACGTGGAATTCCTTGTATTGCAACAAAGGGGGCACCATGGAAAGATCTTGCCGACTTTCATTGTGGTTGGTGGGTTAACTATTCTCAAAAAGAAATAACTTCAGCTGTTGATAAGGCTTTAGATTTGTCAGCAGAAGAACTTCATGAAATGGGAGAAAGAGGCAAACGATTGGTGATGGAAAAATATGCAATAGAAGCTGTAGCCAAACAAATGAAACAACTCTATTCTTGGCTGCTGAACGGTGGTGAAAAACCTGGGTTCGTGTATGAATAATCGAAAAAATACAGACATTGAATAATGAAGAAATACCATAGATTCTTGATTTATGGGGGGTAGTTTGGTCCTCCTCGTGGTCCTGGAGATTGTTCTGAGAACAGCGTGGGGATTTGGAAATATGCCGCTCTATGCGGCGAGTAGCGAATGGGAATATATGACTGTGCCCGAGCAGAGCGGAAGGAGGTTGGGCAACAATTTTTACTTTAACCGTTATGGCATGAGGAGCGAGGAGGTGGATTCCATCAAGAAGCATGTGTTGGGACTGGGCGACTCCGTTATAAATGGGGCGTGCAGACCGAGCAGGACAGCTTGGCTACCTCTATTTTCTCTGCCGAAACAGGCATTCAGATGCTCAATGTGTCGGTGGGTAGCTGGGGACCAGACAACTGCGCCGCCTACCTGCGCCACTATGGTCTCTTCGATGCCAAGGGGATGTTTCTGCTGGTGAGCAGACACGATGCCCACGACAATATTGACTTCGGACCCGTGGTGCGGGTACATGAGAGCTACCCCGACAGGCAGTATTGCTGCGCCATCGTGGAGGTGGTGTGCCGATATATCTACCCTCGCTATATCCGCAAGTTCTTCAAGCAGACGAAGGAGAATCTGGATCCAGACCAGAAGGTGCTGGCCCACGTGGGCATCCATAAGATCGGAAAGAAGTTTAACCCCGGTTTCGATGAGCTGAAGCAAATGGCCGACAGCGCACGCATTCCCCTCGTTGTGTTCCTGCATGCCGAGAAGCCCGAGATGCAGGTGGGCAAGTATAATGAGCAGGGTCAGGAGATTATCGCCTGGTGCAAGAAGAACGGGGTGAAGCTCATCAAAGACATAGACTGCGGATTCATCCTCGACGACTATCGTGACGATATCCATATCAATGCTAGGGGACAGAGAAAACTGGCCTCGGTGATGGAGAAAGTCTTTTAATATTTAGTGTTTTCAAGAATATAGAACCATGGACTGTCGTGGGTGGCAATCCTGCTAAATACTTAAAAATGAGAAAAATGAATATTACTAATAAGGAGGGGGTAATTCTCTATAGTTTACCCCACGGTCCATGGACCGTCGATGCAATGCTCCATAATGAGTGGAGGATTGCGGGATGAAAGAAAATGGATCTACCCAACAAAGAACTAAGAAAATTGGAGTTATCACCATTCTGAAAGTGAACAACTATGGTGCCGAGCTCCAGGCCTATGCCACCCAAGCCATCTTGAAGAAGATGGGGTGGAAGGCTGAGATTATTGATTATCTCTTTTATAAAAACCCTGATTTTAAGAAAACAAAGATGTCTAAACCTTTGTTTCCTGTTGGACTTTTAAAGAAAGCTAAAGAATATTTTTATCCCCTTTTAGCACGCTTGAAAAGTTGTAGGGCTAGTGATGCTGCACAAAGAAGAAAAAAACGGTTTGATTCGTTTCATCAGTTAAATACTTCTTTGTCAAGTACTTATCAAACTATTGATGAATTGTATGGTGCTAGGCTTGATTACGATATTTATATGGTGGGTAGTGATCAGGTATGGAATCCTGGAATATATTCATCATTAGAACCATACTTCTTGACTTTTGCTCCTAAAGGTAAAAAGCGAGTTTCTTATGCTTCTAGTTTTGGTGTTTCTGAGATTCCGGCAATAGCTAAGCCATTTTATACAAAGGTCCTGAATGATTTTGATGCAATTAGTGTAAGAGAAAAAAACGCAGTTGGTATGGTAGAACATCTAACTGGTAAAAAAGCTCAATGGGTATTAGATCCAACATTGTTGCTAAACCATACGGATTGGGATGCTGTTGCTAGTAAAATATACAATGGAGATGATAAGTATGTTTTAGTATATGAATTGACTCCTTGTCCATATATCGCAGAGCTAGCAAAGCATATAGCTCAAGAGAAAAATCTGAAAGTGGTGAGAATATGTAAAAATGCAGCTCGTGAAGATCGAGATGATATGATAGAAAATATACTTGATGCTGGTCCTGCAGAATTCCTGGAATTATTCGGTAAAGCTTCTTGGGTGGTTACTAATTCCTTTCATGGTACGGCATTTTCTATTAATTTCTCGAAACCATTTTATACAGTTATTCCTAATAGAAAAAATAATAATTCCAGGCAGCAAAGTCTGTTGGGTATGTTAGAATTGGAGGACAGAATGATAAAAGAGAATTCGCCATACCCATTATTAAATGAAATGATAGACTATTCTCGTGTTAACAAACTGTTGAATGAACAGAGAATGCTGTCTGTTGATTTTTTAAAGAATGCTATCGATGGAGAATAAAAGATTACCTCAATTATGTGAGCCTGAGCAATGTACTGCTTGTTCGGCTTGCTTTAATGTATGTCCGAAACACGCTATCCAAATGGTAGAAGATGAATGTGGAGAATTGCATCCGCAGCTGTCGTCTGAGTTTTGTATAGGATGTGGGCTTTGTGAAAGAACTTGCCCTGAATTAAAGCATAATTCTATCTTACGATATGGAAAGCCTGATGTTTATTGTTGTTGGTTGAAAGAATCTGAAATTAGGAAGGAAAGCACTTCTGGCGGTGCTGCTTATGCTTTGTCTTATGCGATTATTCAAAAAGGTGGGCATGTTTGGGGTGCTGCTTATGATGAAGATATGTCGGTATGTTACCAGGAAGCTAGTACCCTCAATGAACTTAAAAGGCTACAGAAGTCTAAGTATGTACAGAGTTATGTAAAAGATTGTTTTAGAAAAATCAAACGAGAATTGGATAATGGTGATTGGGTGTTATTTACAGGAACGGGGTGTCATGTTAAAGGATTACGCTCTTTCTTGAAAAAAGATTACCCTAATCTTTATACCGTAGATTTGGTCTGCCATGGTGTACCTGGACAAGGTGTATTTATGAAATATGTGAATTGGTTGGAGCTGAAATTTCAAGATAAGCTAATAGATTACATTCCTAGACATAAGAGAAAAGACGGTCAGGAGATTGGGTATTATACGATGGCTACTTTCAAGCATCGTGGTGACGTTAAATTGGAGAAAGAGAATAATGGTTACTTTATAGGGTTCCAACATAATATATTTTTAAGAAGTAATTGTTTCAAGTGTTCTTCAAATGGAGAACAAAGATATGCTGATTTTACTGTTGCTGACTTTTGGGGATTAGGAAAGGTTAAACCTTTTCGCCAGAATGCTGAACGTACAAAAGGTATATCAATGCTTGCTTTAAATTCAGATAAGGCAAAGTTGTTATTTGAAAATATTAAAGATCAATTGGTTTATGAATTACGTAGTTACGAGGAGGCTTCATTTAGTAATACACAATATTATAAACCTGCAGTTCCATCTCCTAGAAGAGAGGCTTTCAGAAGAGAGTGGAAGCAATTGACTTGGGAACAATTAACTGCAAAATATTTCAAATATACGAAGAAAGAAATAGTGCTTTATACGATAAAAAAAATCACCCCCCCCACTATTCTATCTCATGTTAAATCACTGGCGAAATGGATCAAATAAAAAAAGAACCTCAGAAGGTGTTTGAAAAATATAAAGACACCCTTACGCTGAAAAATAAAATACATCGCATGTTGTGGAACATCGTATATGTTCTATTATTCAGACCTTTTGCTTTACCATATCTCAAACATTGGCGTAACTTCCTGTTGCGTTGTTGGGGGGCGCAAATAGGAGAGGGTAGTGTTGTGCATGCAAGTGCTGTTATCTGGGCACCTTGGAATTTGGTGATAGGTTGTAGAACCTGTATAGGTCCTCATGCAATCATCTATAATCCTGGTAGGATTATTTTGGGTAATAAAGTGGTTATTTCCCAGTATTCGTATCTTTGTACTGCTAGCCATCACTATGAGTATAAAGATAACAAACTCTTTTGGAAGGAAATCATCATAGATGATTATGCTTGGATTGCTGCTAAAGCTTTTGTGGCTCCTGGAGTTCATATTGGTACTTATGCTGTAGTGGGTGCTACTGCATCAGTCTATAAAGATGTTGAACCATGGACTGTTGTTGGTGGTAATCCTGCTAAGTTTATCAAGAAAAGAATAATGAAAGATTAAATATCATGCTAGACATTACAGCTATAATCCTCACGTATAACGAGGAAATGCATATTCACAGATGTTTAGAGAATGTGAAGCAATTTGCTAAAAGAATCATTGTCGTGGATTGCTTTTCAAAAGATAAAACCTGCGAAATAGCCAAAGAAATGGGGGCGGAAGTGATACAACATGAGTGGCCAGGGAATCAGGCAGAACAATTTAACTGGTTGATAGATAATGTGTCTATCAATACAAAATGGATTCTCAGACTTGATGCTGATGAGTATCTCATGCCTGATCTCATTGCAGAACTCAATGAAAAACTCCCAATAATGGACGAGGGCGTCTCAGCCCTCTCTCTCTCTCTCGCGCGCGCTTATTGCGGAAAAATACTTCATCATGGTATTGTGAATGGTATCAGAATCGTGAGAATCTTTCGAACAGGTAAGGCTCGTTATGACAAGCGTATCATGGATGAGCATCTCTCAGTCTTGGATGGTAAAACCATCGAAATGAAACATCAGTTTGTGGATGACAATCGTCTGACAATCGGTCAGTTTACCATCAAGCACGAGAACTATGCATCACGTGAAGCTGCTATCCTGCTAGATGCAGAATATCATCTATCAGATACAAGTAAGTTGGAGAAAGATCATGGCGAGGAAGTAGAGAAAAAGCGTGCACAGAAAGCGAAGTATGCCAAGATGCCACTATTCTGGAGAGCTTTTGGCTACTTTATATATCGCTATATCGTGAAAGGAGGATGGCGTGATGGTAAAGAGGGATTCTTATGGGACTTTCTGCAGGGCTGGTGGTATCGAACATTGGTAGATGCCAAAATCTTCGAGGTTAAGAAGGCGTGTGGAAATGATAAAGAGAAGATAAAAAGATACTTGAGAGATAATTATCACATAGATATTTAGCATATTAACATAATCACAAAAAACAATGAAAATCTCTATCATTACCGCTACGTATAATAGCGGGAAGACGGTGGGCGATACGCTGAAGAGTGTGCTCGCCCAAACCTATCACGACTATGAATTGCTGGTCGTGGATGGAGCTTCTAAGGATAATACCCTGGAGGTGGTAAAGAAGATGGAACCTCTGTTTGAGGGGAGAATGAGATATATCAGCGAACCCGATAAGGGAATCTATGATGCCATGAACAAGGGTATCAGGATGGCTACGGGGGAGGTAATCGGTATTCTTAACTCGGACGACTTCTATACTTCGGATGATGCATTGGCTTGTATCGCATGGACTCTGGAGAAAGAAAAGGTGGATGCCGTGTATGGCGACATACACTATGTGGACGATGATGATCTGACGAAATGCGTAAGATACTATAGTTCCAAGCCTTTCAGAAAATGGATGATGAGACTGGGATTCATGCCTGCACATCCTTCGTTCTATTGCCGTAAAGAAGTGTATGAAAAATTCGGTGCCTTTGATGCTGAAAACTATCGGGTGGCTGCCGACTTTGAAAATCTGCTTAGACTTATCTTTGTAAACAAAATCAAAACGCATTATATCTCTAAAGACTTTGTTACCATGCGTACCGGTGGCGCTTCTAGCTCTGGATTAGAGAGCCATAAGCGCATCATGCGTGACCACCTGAAAGCGCTTAAAAAGAACGGTGTGTATTCTAACATCTTCCTGCTGGGATTACGCTATCTATATAAAATAGGTGAAATATTAAAAAGTAAATGCTAAAAAATAATAGTATAGATATATGATTCAGCCAATTTATTTTTATTTGCTGGGTGCCTTTATCGTGGCGATAATCATTGCCAATATCGTGTTGCCTAACATTCTGCTTATCTCTCATAAGAAGAGATTGTTTGATATGCCTGATAAGAGAAAGGTGCATCATGCTCCGATACCAAGGCTGGGCGGTCTGTCGTTCTTCCCCGTGATGCTGATTACCATGGGTGGTCTGGTGCTGGTACATCATCTGATGGGTCTGAAGAGTGGGGGCATGCAGGGGGAGGCTCCCTATGAATACCTCGCCCTGCTGGTGGGTAGCATGATGCTCTTTCTTGTGGGGCTTGCCGATGATCTCCTCGGAGTGGGGTATAAGAAGAAGTTCCTGGTGCAGATATTGGCGGCAAGCCTGCTCGTGGCTTCGGGCGTATGGATCAAGTCGCTCGACGGACTCTTCGGGGTGTATCAGGTTTCACCATGGTTCGGCATGCCGTTTACCGTGCTCATCGTGGTGTATGTTACCAATGCCATCAATCTGATTGACGGTATCGACGGTCTGGCTTCGGGGCTCTGTGCCATCTCGCTGGTGGCTCTGGCGGGGCTGCATATCTGGCTGGGACTGTACTCCTATGCCCTGCTCTGTATCTCGGCACTGGGTGTGATCATCCCATTCTGGTATTATAATGTGTTTGGAAACGAGATGAGGGGCAGGAAGCTCTTCATGGGTGATTCGGGATCGCTCTCGCTGGGATATATCATCAGTTTCCTGATGATTCACCTGAGTACGGTGGATGTGCATCCCCGTGCCGTGAGCGACTATAACATGGTACTGGCGTTTACTACCATGCTAGTGCCGCTGCTCGACGTGGTGAGAGTGGTGGGTCACCGGTTGAGAAACAAGAAGAACCCGTTTTTGCCGGACAAGAACCATATCCACCATAAGCTGCTGAGGTGCGGACTGAGGGTGAGACAGGTGATGGTGGCTATCTGCGTGCTCTCGCTGATGTTCATCCTGCTCAACTTCCTGATGATCGGCCACGTGAACATCACGTATATCCTGGGCATCGACATCGTGGTATGGATTGTGTTCCATCTTATCCTAGATGTCATCCTGCACACCAGGAGGGCGGAAATGGATATTTAATCCTCTATATTTAAATATATGCTATTCCCGGCTCGGAGATTCTATGGAATCTCTGGGCCGGGAATTTTGCGTTTGTGTGGGGGGAGTGGTGCTTTATGGGGAAAAGGTTATATGGGTGTAATGTGTAAAAATATATAAAAAGATAAAGTAAGAAGTGCATTTTTGAGTTTTATTGCGTAACTTTGCATTTGAACATTCATTATTATAGATATGCCTAAGGTAAGAATTAAAAATATAGGCCCAATTGTTGATACGGGAGACATCGCTTTGTCTGCCGTAATGCTTATTGTGGGTAAACAGTCTTCGGGAAAAAGTACCTTTATGAAAATATTGTGCTTCTGTCGCTGGATAGAAAAGCGAATCATGCTTGATGGCGAGAATCTGCTGAAGAAATATACTCATTATGGCCGCTTCCTGAAAGAACTGAAGAAGTTTCATCGTTTCGATGATGCTTTCTTTATTGCCGATTCTTATATCTTTTATGATGGTGATTGCCTTACCATCGAGATGAATGGCGTGAAGGCGAATGTGAAAATCAGAAAGAAAGCGAATTTCAAAACTGAGCGCTATAATGCGAAACTGAGTTTTATTCCTTCGGAGCGCAATCTGGTTTCGGCTATCCAGAACATTGATAAGGTGTATCGCTCCTCTGATTATGATTCGATCTTTAATTATCTCCTGGAATACCAGGAGGCGAAGAAGAAATATGATATCAAGCATCCGCTGAGGATTCCCTTTGATGATAATATGAAATATTATTATGATAATGTTACGGATACTGACAGAATCGTGTTGGAGAAAGCGGGCAGAACGATAGCGCCTGTTTATGCTTCCAGCGGTATCCAGTCGGCTTTGCCTTTGGCTGTACTTGTGGATTATGTGACCGGACAGGTGGGGAAGATTCCTAAGTCGAGCCTTACTGATTTAACGAGTCTGGTGGCAAAGATTGTGCTTGATGATGAGAATAAGGAAATCAGTGCGGATGATGTGATTAAGGGAACTAAGATGTATAGATATAAATTCGCCCAGCTGTATATTGAGGAGCTAGAGGAAAATCTGTTCCCGAAGTCGCAGTTTGCGATGGTGAAGGAGATTGTGAAAAATATCAAGAAGGCTTATGAGCAGTCGGGGACAAATAGTTATGTGGTTATGACCACACATAGTCCGTATGTGCTGACTTCTCTGAATGTGCTGATGAAGGCTGCGATGGCTAAGGAAAAAATGCTGGATGAGAAAATGGGGGATATGTTGGAATATGCAATCCCGATTTCATGGTATTCGGCATACTGCATGACGGATGAAGGAAAAATGGAGAATATCGTGGATGATGAATACCATTTTATCATGGGTGATTATCTTGATTCTCTTTCTGATGAAATATCTGAATTATCTTCTGAACTTGATGAGATGATATATGGCAATGAATAATAATTTTTTGGCAGGTTATCTGGCTGAAAAGGAAGTTAGAAAATGTCCGAAAATCAGTCTGAAGGAGCGTTCGACAGTTTATTTGCTGAACTTTGTTCCTCCGATGGATTGTGTGGCTTATCAAGTAGATGATAACATTATAAAAGGTGCAGATAAGGACAAGTGTGACAAGCTTATTGTTGCAACAACCGATACGGATGAAAGAGTAAGTGTGTTTGTTGAACTGAAAGGTTCTGATGTGGCTCATGCTGTGAAACAGCTTGATGCAACATTATCTTTTCCCCTATTTGCTCGAAACAGAACGAAATGGACGAAAGCTAGGATTGTTGCAAATAAAATTCCTGCAAACACAGGAAGGTCTGTTGTTGAAAGAGCGAAAGTTGATTTCCGCAGAAAGTATAATTGTGAATTAATCTGTTTGAAGTCTGGTCAGCCTGACTTTTTGAGGCAAGACAAACTGAAATAGATTTCATTAGATAGCATTTGGTTATGGCAAGAAAATTATATCCTATAGGAATTCAGACATTTGAACGGATCCGCAAGGAGGATATGTTCTATGTAGATAAGACGGAATACGTCTATCGTATGACACATACCGATGGAAAGTATTTCTTCTTGAACCGACCACGCCGTTTCGGCAAGTCGCTGCTGGTTTCCACCTTCAAGAGTTATTTCGAAGGCAAGAAGGAACTGTTCAAGGGGCTTGCCATTGAGGAGCTGGAGAAAGAGTGGAATGAATATCCCGTGCTGCACTTCAGCCTTGCTGGAGGCAAACATATGGAGAAGGAACAGCTGGATCAATACCTCTTATATATATTGAAGGAAAATGAGGATAGGTTTGGAGTGGATTATAATTCTCCAGCCCCAAACGTTCGTTTGCTCAACTTGATAAGAACAGTTACTGCAAAGACTGGCAAGCAGGCTGTGGTGCTCATCGATGAATATGACGCTCCGCTGCTGGATGTGGCGCATGAGAAGGAAAAACTCGATGTCTTGCGCAATACGATGCGCAATTTCTACAGTCCCTTGAAAGATTGCGAGCCATTGCTCCGTTTCGTGTTCCTTACGGGTATCACGAAGTTCTCGCAGCTCAGCATCTTCAGCGAGCTGAACAACATCAAGAATGTGAGCATGGATGAGCCTTACGCCGGCATCTGCGGCATCACCAAGGAGGAAATGTTGACCCAGATGAGCGATGACATCAACGCTCTTGCCGGGCATCTGGAACTGAGCAGGGAGGAGACCGTCCAGGAGCTGAAAGACCATTATGATGGTTATCACTTCACTTGGCCATCTCCTGATGTCTTCAATCCTTACAGTCTGCTCAATTGCTTTGCCGATGGCAGAATGGATGATTACTGGTTTGGCTCGGGCACTCCTACTTATCTAATCAACATGATGAGAAAGTATGATTTTTTGCCTGCAGACCTTGGCGAGGCCATAGAGGTGGGCAAGAAGGACTTTGATGCCCCCACAGAAACGATGACCACCATCGTACCTTTGCTCTATCAGAGTGGATATGTCACCATCAAGGGATATGACAAACCGACAAAGTTGTATCTGTTGGCATTGCCTAACCAGGAGATAAGGGTGGGGCTATATGGTAGTCTCTTGCCTCATTATCTGATGGACAAGTCAGCGAAGGCTAACACGACCATCGCCAAGATGTCGGTCTTTGTAAAGAAGGGGGATATGGATGCCGCTTTCTGCCTGCTGAACGACTTCCTGGAGACGGTGCCTTACTGCGACAACACCCACCACGAGGGGCATTGGCAGCAGACGCTCTACATCATGTTTGCCCTGCTTACCAACTATAGCATCCTAGTGGAACCTCATACAGCGAAGGGCAGAATCGATATTATGATGGAGACGAATGATACCATCTACGTGATGGAACTGAAGTTCAACAAGAGTGCCGAGGAGGCTCTCGCCCAGATAGACGCAAAGCACTATGCCGACGCCTTCAAGATGAGTGGCAAGAAGGTGGTGAAGATTGGCTTGAACTTTTCGGTGAAGGACGAGGTGAACAGCCTGGAATGGAAGATTGTATCTTAAGACAGAATTGTATCTTGAGGCAAGACAAGCTGAAAATGCAGAAAATTTCTGTTATAGTCCTGTATATTTCCTAATAGCCTTGATGAAGGTATCGCCATATTTATTGAGCTTGAATTCTCCGATACCACTGATTAGGCTCATGGCATTCTTGGTGGTAGGTTTCATTCTTGCGAGTTCATGAAGACTCTTGTCGCTGAGTACGATATATGGAGGATAACCCTGTTCGTCGGCAAGGTTCTTGCGTATCTTTCTGAGGTGTACAAAGAGCCCTTTGTCTTCCACGCCTTTCGAGTCTTCCTGGAAGATGACACGTTCGGCATGCACCTCAGGAATGAGATTTCCCGGCTGGGCGATGGCGCCCTTCCTGTTGCGTACTGTTTTCTGTGGGCGGGTGGCTTTATCATCTTTTTCGATATAAGCCAGCGAAACATGGTGTTCTCCCTTCAGTACTTTCCAGCCTAAATCGGTAACTTTCATGTAGTTGTGGTTGTTGTAGGCAATCTCGAAGAATCCCATCTGCAGCATCTGCAGCAGATAAGCATTCCAGTCCTTAGATGTTGTATCCCTGCCCACACCGAAGGTTTTCATCTCGTTGTATTTGTTTTTCACAACGGCAGAAGAATGCATGCCTCTCAGAATCTCGATGCAGGTACCTACTGCAATATGCTCACCCGAACGGACCACGGCACTCAGGGCTTTCTGGGCTCTGATGGTGCCGTCGAAGGTGCGTGGAGGATTCTTGCAAACATCACAGTTGCCGCAGTTGCAGGATGATGTCTCGCCAAAATAATTCAGCAGAATGCGTCGTCGGCATACTCTCGATTCGGCATATTCCTCCATGCGGCGCAGTTTCTCCATGTTCACATCACGCTGTCCGCTTTCTTCACAGAAAGAACGGAGGGTGATGATGTCGGCCATCGAATAGAACAGCACAGTATCTGATGGTGCTCCATCTCTTCCGGCTCTACCTATTTCCTGATAGAAACTCTCTATGCTTTTAGGCATATTATAGTGGATTACCCAGCGCACATTACTCTTGTCGATGCCCATTCCGAAAGCGATGGTAGCACATACCACCTGAATCTGGTCCATCTTGAACCGCTCCTGTACTGATGCTCTGGTCTGGGCAGTCATTCCGGCGTGATAGGCTGCGGCATTGATACCCAGATCGATAAGCTCCTGTGCCACCATTTCGGTGTTCTTGCGTGAGAGACAGTAGATGATGCCCGCTTCTTCCGGATGATTACTGATGAAGCGGGTGATGTATTGGAGCTTTGCCTTTTTGGTGCTCTCCTGTCTTACGGTGAGGGAGAGGTTGGGGCGGTCGAAACTGCTTACGAACGTCTGCCCATTGAGATGAAGCTGGCGTATGATATCTTCGCGTGTTATCTTGTCGGCTGTGGCTGTGAGCGCCATCACCGGGACATTGCGGAAATTCTCGTGCAGCATACCGAGTTGCGAATACTCCGGACGGAAATCGTGTCCCCACTGGCTGATGCAGTGGGCCTCGTCAACGGCAAAGAGCGAAATCTTGATGTTGCTGAATAAATAAGGTATCTCGCTGATGAGTTTTTCGGGCGAAACATAAAGGAGTTTCAGTTCTCCCTTCTCGCATCGGCGGCGGATGATGAGTTCATCGGTCGTGTCGTTTCCGCTGTTCAGTGCTTCTGCCGGGATACCGTTTGCCTTGAGCGCCTCCACCTGGTCGTGCATCAGACTGATGAGCGGTGAAATGACCACAGCGGTACCTTCCATCGCTAATGCGGGAACCTGGTAGCACAGACTCTTTCCACCACCAGTCGGCATGAGAACCAGACAGTCGTGTCCCTGCATTACCTCTCTGATAATCGCTTCCTGGTTGGGGCGAAAGGAATCGTATCCAAAATAGCTTTTTAATATCTCATTTATCTGCATGATTGCCGTTTTATGATTTATGCCTTTACCGGCATGTTTTTGTTTTGTTTTTCATGCAAAGGTAATGAATAATTTGCATAAATAAAAGTTTTCTCCAAGAAAAAGTGCATATTTCAAGTAAAAAACTTTGCAAAGAGCGAAAAACAGGAGAAAAAGTTTGATATGTGAAAAAAATGTGTTACTTTTGCATGGTAAAAACAGATAAAAATGGCAAAATGTAATGTAAACACTCAAGAGCGATTTGCCGATATCCAGATGCTCCGTTATGAGCTGAAGGGTTTCGAAAACCTGTCGCTCACACAGAAAATTTATATTTATTGCTTGTCGAAGGCAACCCTCTTGGGACGTGATATCACCTTCGACCAGCAGGGCAAATACAACCTGCGTATCCGTAAAACCCTGGAGGCTGTATACCGTCATTACGAGGGTAATCGAGAAAGCGAAGATTTCAAGGCTTTCGAAGTTTATCTGAAGCGTGTCTGGTTTGCCAGCGGCATCCATCATCACTATGGATGTGAAAAGTTTGTGCCAGGATTTTCAGAGGAATCTTTCTATGAGATGGTTGGGGCGATTGCCGATGAATATCTGCCTCTTTCCAAGGGACAGAGCAAGGAAGATCTGTTGGGCATTCTGGTGCCTGTCATCTTCAATCCGGAAGTCATGCCTAAGCGCGTGAATCAGACGGATGGCGAGGATCTGGTGCAGACTTCAGCCTGCAATTTCTATGAGAATGTTTCTCAGGCAGAAGTAGAACGTTTCTATGCCAGGATGAAGGAAGAAGGCAACGAACAGGCACCTTCGTATGGACTGAACTCTAAACTGACCAAGCGTAATGGTGAACTGGTGGAGCTGAAATGGACAGAAGACGGCCTCTATGGCGCAGCTATCAAGGAGATTGTTTCCTGGTTGCTCCGTGCTCAGAAATATGCAGAAAATGAGGAACAGAAACATCTCATCGATCTCCTGGTGAAGTATTACCGTACAGGCGATCTCAAGGATTTCGACCGTTACAGCATTGCCTGGGTGCAGCAGCACGAGGGAATGATTGATTTCATCAACGGATTTATCGAAGTGTATGGCGATCCGCTCGGACTGAAAGGTACTTGGGAAGGCATCGTAGAATATAAGGATCTTGAAGCAACGAAGCGCACCCAGACCATCAGTCAGAATGCCCAGTGGTTTGAGGACCATTCACCTGTAGACCCACGTTTCCGCAAGCCGGAGGTGAAGGGTGTTACAGCCAATGTCATCTGTGCGGCGATGTTGGGTGGCGAAGAGTATCCAGCTTCTGCCATCGGCATCAATCTTCCGAATGCCAACTGGATTCGTCAGGAATATGGTTCTAAGAGTGTGACCATCGGTAACCTGACCGAGGCATATAACAAGGCAGCTCAAGGCAATGGTTTCCGTGATGAATTCGTTATTGACGAGGATACCATCAGTCTGATGAATCAGTACGAGGATATTACAGATGATTTGCATACCGACCTGCATGAGTGTCTGGGACATGGTAGCGGACAGCTTTTGCCTGGTACCGACCCTGATGCACTGAAGGCGTATGGCAGTACGATAGAAGAGGCGAGAGCCGATCTTTTCGGACTCTATTATGTAGCCGACCATAAATTGGTAGAACTGGGTTTGACTCCGAATGATGAGGCATACAAGGCTCAGTATTACGGTTATCTGATGAACGGTCTGCTCACCCAGACCATCCGCATCAAGGAAGGCGACAAGATAGAGGAAGCCCACATGCGCAACCGTGCGCTGATAGCCTGGTGGGTGATGGAACATGCCGAGGGTGCTGTGGAACTGGTGAAGATGGATATGAACTATGCTTCTGCCGAGGATGCTTTGAAGGACAGTGAGGGCAATATCATTACGACGAAGACTTATGTGAAGATTAATGATTATGCCAAGCTCCGCCATCTCTTCGGCGAGTTGCTTGCTGAAATTCAGCGCATCAAGAGCGAGGGCGATTTCGAGGCTGCCCGCCTGTTGGTTGAGAAGTATGCCGTGAATATTGATCCGGAATTGCATCGCGAGATACTGGCAAGATACAAGAAACTGAATCTCGCTCCATACAAGGGATTTATCAATCCGAAGATGACGCTGGAGATGGATGAAGAAGGCGAAATTACAGACGTGGTATTGGATTACGAGGAGAGCTATGTCGACCAGATGTTGCGCTACTCTGATGAATACGGAACTTTGTAATAAGAGAAACGATGATAGATAATAAGAACGAGGAATTTCCGATAGTAGATGAAATGGGCAACATCCTGGGTGCTGTAACCCGCGGTCATGCCCATGACGGAAGCAAGATCTTGCATCCGGTTGTTCATCTGCATGTATTCAACAGCCGGGGTGATCTGTATCTGCAGCATCGTCCAGCCTGGAAGGATATCCAGCCGGATAAATGGGATACAGCCTGCGGCGGTCATGTAGATTTAGGCGAAAGTGTGAGTCAGGCATTGCATCGCGAGGTAAGGGAAGAATTGGGTATCACCGATTTTGAACCGGAATCTCTGGGGCATTATGTCTTTGAGAGTCAGCGAGAAAAGGAACTGGTTTATGTACATCGCTGTGTATATGATGGCGAGGTGAAACCGAGCCAGGAAGAATTGGCCGGTGGCAGATTCTGGACCAAGGATGAAATCAGCGAAAACATCGGCAAAGGTGTTTTCACTCCGAACTTCGAAAACGAATACCAGAAGTATTTCATGTAATGACGAAAATAGCCATAAAAATACGTCCCGACGTAGCATTTGCTGCATCGGGACGTATTTTTTTGTATGTCGGGACGCAGCAAATGCTACGTCGGGACGTATTTTTAGTAGGGTCGTGGCCTGTTTCTGACCGCATCTGGTGAACCTTTATATCTCGTAGATTCCCTTGAGTGCGCCTCTTGCGATTTGTTCGAAATCTTCACCGAAGTCGCAGAAACGGAGAACCGCATTAGAGGCAGCATGTTTTATTCCCATGTTGTCACCCTGCAATGCCGTGGCAGCCTGATCCAGGAATTCGTTGATGCCACGCTCGTTAGGCTCTTTCCCATTGGCAAAGAGACGGGCAAGGAGCTGGAAACCGGCAATCTCATAGAGCGGCTTGTCACTTGCTATCCACTGGTAGGCGATGACAGGCGCATAATCTACGTGCTGCAAAAGGTTGAAGGCAAGCATCTCTGCCATCTCCTGACTCTGTACCTGTTCCATCCATAAATCTGTGATTTCAGGAAGCATCTTGTCGGCAGGCATGATGAGTGTAGCCAGAATCTTGCACTCCCGGATATCTTCCTTCCACAGTTCGATGGCGAGGTCATAGTCTTTACCATATTCCTCAGCCATCTTTTTCAGTTCATAGAATGGTACGCCCCAATTCAGTTTATATCCCAGTCCCTTATCGCGCATAGATTGCGATCCCGGACCGTTCATCAGCAAGCGGAAGCTTCGCTTGATAGTCATCAGTTTCTGATGTGTTTCTTCGTTCATTATATTTTGAGTAAACAATTAACTAAATTAAAGTTTCATTATTTTACAGAACATTCCTTCGAACTGTTCCTCTATATTTGCAGGTTTATGCTTGAAGATACCGAAGATGGCACTTCCGCTACCACTCATCGCTGCATATACGGCACCCAGGTTGTACAGCTTCTGTTTGATTTCTGCCAGTTCCGGGTGCATCTTGAAGATAGGTGCCTCAAAATCGTTGACAAGTTCCTCTTTCCAAGTCTCGATAGGCTGGCGTACAATGTCGCGGCAACATTTGGCTGGTGCCTGTGGGGTGATGGCTGCATAAGCCTCTTTGGTGCTGACGGCAATGTCATCGCGCTTCACCACAACCAGATGATAGCCCCTCAGATTATCGCCAGGACCACTTACCGGCATCAGTTCTTCGCCGATGCCTTCTGCATAGCAAGCAGTGTCACCATCTTCGGGGTCAGCAGAAATGAAGTAGGCACAGTCTGCGCCCAGCTTGGCAGCGTATCTTTCCATCTCCGGATTACCGATATTGAGGCGGAAACGCTCGTCAAGCAAACGGATCATGAAGGCTGCATCGGCAGAACCGCCACCCAAACCAGCCTGCGAAGGAATACGCTTCACCAGGTGAGCATGGATGCGTGGAATCCTGAAGTCGGCAGCCAGGAGATTATAAGCTTTTACAACGAGATTGTTCTGTTCATCGCAATCCACTGCGTTACCTGTAATCTTCAGATCACAAGGAACATCGCTAGGGAATTCATCGCCCATGAGTTTGATTTCAAGTGCATCGGTCAGCGGAATAGGGTAGAACACCGTTTCAAGATTGTGGTATCCATCTTTCCGCTTGCTAACTATATTTAAACCAAGATTGATCTTGGCGCAAGGAAATGTAATCATAACTTTTCAGTTTAAAGGGTTCGTTACTATTTCTTTTTCTTTGCAAAGATACGGAAAAATATCTAACATGGTGCATCTTTTACAGGATTATTTTTATCAGTAGCATTAAAAATATTAAAATAAGCCCTGTTTTGCAATATCTTTTGTATCTTTGCAATTACAAATTATTAATAGATTATGAAAAAAGGAGATAAAGTCAGATTCTTGAGCGAAGTGGGTGGCGGAAAGGTTGCCGGCTTCCAAGGTAAAAATATTGTGCTCGTTGAGGATGAGGATGGTTTTGAGATTCCGATGCCTATCAACGAGGTGGTTGTGGTGGAGCAGGATGAATACTCCATGGGCAAGATGATTTCGGCTAAGATGGATGCGCAGCAGAAGGCTGAGGAGCATGCCAATACCGAACTGCATCAGGACAGCCGGAGTATCAAGGCCATCTTGAATGATCACGATGACGTGGATATGGATGTAGAGGAATATGATGCTGCCGACCGTGAGATAACCTTTGTGAAACCGGTTGAGGAACGTACGGGTGGCAACAAACTCAGTGCTTATCTCGCCTTTGTACCTATCAATATCAAGGACGTAACCAATACCCGTTTCGAGACCTATATGGTGAATGACAGCAACTACTATCTCCACTATACCTATCTCGTGGCTGAGGGAAATGCATGGACTCTGAAGGCAGAGGGAGAAATAGAACCGAACACCAAACTCTTCATCGAGGAATTCGGTCGTGAGGCTCTGAACGAGATGGAACATATCGCCATCCAGATGATAGCTTACAAGAAGGACAAGCCATTTCTCCTGAAGCCGGCAACAGATGTTCAGTTCCGTCTCGATCCCGTGAAATTCTACAAACTTCATCTTTTCGAGGAGAACGATTTCTTCGAGACTCCAGCCTATCTCTTTACGATTGTAGAGAACGATGAAATAGCCCGTCCGTTGGTTATCGATTCCAAGCGTCTGAAAGAGCAGATGTATAAGGATGAGAAGGTTGTCGCCAACACCAGCAAGAAGAAGAGCAAGAAGGATGATGGCACCCTTGTGATAGATCTTCATGCGGATGAAGTACTTGAAACAACTGCTGGAATGAATTCTGCAGATATTCTTCATTATCAGATGGATATCTTTAAGAAGACCATGGAGGAATATAAGAAAAAGAAGGGACAGAAAATTATCTTTATTCATGGAAAGGGCGAAGGTGTGTTGCGCCAGACTCTCATTCATGAGTTGAACTATCGCTATAAGAGTTGCACTTATCAGGATGCTTCTTTCCAGGAGTATGGCTATGGTGCTACACAGGTAACAATAAAGTAATTTATTATGAAGTACGGATTTATTAAGGTAGCCAGTGCCATCCCTGCCGTAAAGGTGGGGGATGTCATTTTCAATACCCAGCAGATAGAGGAACAGATAGCGCTGGCTGAGGGAAAGGGTGTAGAGATCATTACATTTCCGGAACTCTCTATTACGGGCTATTCCTGTCAGGATCTCTTCCGTCAGCAGATGCTTCTCGAATCATCTGAGCAGGCGGTGATGATGTTGCTCGATTTCACACGCAAACTCGATATCATCTCTATCGTGGGTGCGCCGGTGATAGCGGGCGACTTGTTGCTCAATTGTGGTATCGTTATCCAGCATGGACAGATTCTCGGTATTGTACCGAAGACATATCTTCCAAACTACAGCGAGTTTTACGAGAAACGCTGGTTTGCCTCGGCTCAGGATCTGAGAGATTGCGAAGTCCGTTATGCCGGACATAAGGTGAAACTGACGCCTGATGTTCAGATTTTTCAAACTTTCGATGGCGTACAGTTTGGTGTGGAAATCTGCGAAGATGTATGGGCTCCGGCTCCTCCTAGCAACAAACTGGCACTAGCAGGAGCAGACCTGATTTTCAATCTTTCTGCAAGCGACGAACTTATCGGAAAACATCATTATCTGAAGAGTCTGCTCAGCCAGCAGAGTGCCCGTACCATGACCGGATATATCTATAGTTCCTGCGGATTCGGTGAGAGTACGCAGGATGTGGTTTATGGTGGAAATGCCCTGATTTATGAGAATGGAGTTTTACTTTCACAGAGTGAACGTTTCTCTATTGAACCGCAGATGGTTATCTCACAGATAGATGTAGAGAAACTCCGCTCTGAGCGTCGTACGAATTCTACTTATGTAAATGCCCAGCGCAATATTAAGTATTCTGTTCTCGGCGGTCAGTTCAATATCCGTAATATCGAAGCCGATCCAACCGAAAATGAGCGCGATTTTGTGTTGGAACGTGAGGTGAATCCTCATCCGTTTATTCCTACCAGCAGCGATATGAATGCCTCTTGCGAGGAAATTTTCAATATCCAACTTATGGGACTGGCCAAGCGTATCGTTCATACCCATGCCAAGACCGTAGTAATCGGTATTAGCGGTGGTTTGGATTCTACGCTGGCCTTACTCGTTTGTGTAAAAGCTTTTGATAAACTCAAAATGAACCGAAAGGGTATCGTAGGTGTCACTATGCCGGGATTCGGAACCACAGACAGAACCTACAATAATGCTATCTCGCTGATGCAGAGTCTTGGTATTACCATTAAGGAAATCAGCATCGCCAAGGCTGTAACCCAGCACTTTGAGGACATCGGTCAGGATGCCGGTGTGCATGATGTGACTTACGAGAATTCCCAGGCTCGTGAACGTACCCAGATTCTGATGGATTTAGCCAATAAGATGGGTGGTATGGTTATCGGTACCGGCGACCTTTCAGAGTTGGCATTAGGATGGGCTACCTATAATGGTGACCACATGAGCATGTATGGCGTGAATGCCAGCATTCCTAAGACCCTGATCCGACATCTCGTAAATCATGTAGCAGAGAGTGGGGTAGACGAACAGAGCCGCATCACTCTTCGTGATATCATCGATACTCCTATCAGTCCAGAGTTGATTCCGGCAGATGAGAATGGAAATATCAAGCAGAAGACGGAAGATTTGGTGGGACCATACGAACTGCATGATTTCTTCCTCTACTATTTCCTGCGTTACGGTTTCCGTCCTTCCAAGATTTACATGTTGGCAAAGAAGGCATTTATTGATTCCGAACTGGAGCGTGTAAAGATCAGTGATAATGATCCTGACAGCTATGATGAGGAGACTATCAAAAAGTGGCTGAAGACCTTCGTGCGCCGTTTCTTCAATCAGCAGTTCAAGCGCAGCTGTCTGCCAGACGGTCCGAAAGTAGGTAGCGTAAGCCTCAGTCCTCGTGGCGACTGGCGTATGCCTAGTGATGCAGCTTCAGCCATCTGGTTGCAAGAGGCTGAAAACCTCTGAATTTGATTTTGGACAAGCCAAAAGTACAATATTCTTTCTGTTTTCTGGCGCGCCCGTTATATTAATTATATACTCTTAAAGGGGCTGGATTTTGTAAATATTTGGTTTACAGAATCCAGCCTCTTTTTCTTAATATTTGTGAAATCGATTGCACAAAAATATCAGCAGAAAAGTGAAATATCTTGTTGGGCGGCTAGAAATAGTTTGTAATTTTGCGGCAGATAATTCAACTATTCAATTTTAACTTAACAATTTCATTATGAAGAAACTTGCCGCAAAATTATGGACAGTTTTAATGCTCATGTTGGTCTCTATGCAGACGATGGCTACAGACACGTTTACTAGCAATCGTACTGACTTCCGAGACGAAAGTATCTATTTTATGATGACCACGCGTTTCTATGATGGTGACACAGGAAACAATGTGCTCTGCTGGGATAACCAGGAAGAACAGATCAAAACAAAAGACCCTTGCTGGCGAGGTGACTTCCAGGGTGTCATCGACAAACTCGACTACATTAAGGCACTCGGTTTTACAGCCATCTGGATTACACCAGTCGTGCAGAATGCATCCGGTTACGACTACCACGGTTATCATGCCATGGATTTCCAGCATGTAGATTGCCGTTATCAGAGCAGCGATGGCAGCAAGGACGGTGATGCCATGTTCCAGGAACTCATCGACAAGGCACACGCCAAGGGTATTAAGATTATCCTCGACATCGTGCTCAACCACACCGGTAACTTCGGTGAGCAGACACTCTGCAAGGAGTTCGACCGTGATACCGACTTGGCTACTCAGGCACTCATCGATGCCTGTATGATTCCTAATGAGGAGAAGTTGGGTTCCGACTACCTTACAAGTGTCGCTTATGAGCAGTATCAGCGTCGTCTTGGCTTGATGAAGAATACTCGTGGTAAGAACGAGGATGTTCACAACTACTGGCACCACTTTGGTGACTTCAACTGGGATTATCCTAATCGCTGGTGGGCTCAGATTGCAGGCGACTGCGTCGATCTGAACACCGAGAACGACTACGTAGCAGACTATCTCGTGAAGTGCTATGGCAGCTTTATCAAGATGGGTGTCGATGGATTCCGTATCGATACATCCGGTCACATCTCACGTCTTACCTTTTGCAAGCAGTTCATTCCTCAGTTTGCAGCTCTTGGTAAGCAGTATGAGGACAAGCGATTGAACAAGGCTCCTTTCTTCATGTATGGTGAGGTTTGCGCCCGTTACAGTGAGATTACATATCGTGGTCAGGAGAACCTCTCTTGCTATTATTACACATGGCAGGCTCCAAAGACCTTGCTCGACAAATGGGATGGCAGCCAGTCTTACTGGGATACACAGGTACTCTTTGATAAAGCCAATGGCGGTACTGGTGTGGATGATCATCAGATGGCTCTCTGTGAGTTAGACAAGGACCCAACACCAACAAGTGACAATACCTTTATGGTGAATGGTAAGTGGCATGAGCCAGACTATTCTCAGGCAAGCGGTTTCAATGTGATTGACTTCCCATTGCACTACAACTTCGGTAATGCTGCCGCCGCATACGGTTTGGCAAAGACCGGTGACCAGAAATATAATGATGCTACCTATAATGTAGTATATGTAGATAGTCACGACTATGGTCCTCAGCAAACCAGCGACACACGTCGTTTTGGCGGCTCTGACGCTCAGTGGGCAGAGAATCTCTCTCTGATGTTCACCTTCCGTGGTATTCCATGTCTCTATTATGGTTCTGAGATAGGTTTCCGTCGCAATGTCTTGATTGACAATGGTCCTCACGGTCCTCTCTCTGAAACTGGTCGTGCTTACTTCGGTGGTTATATCACTGGTGATGTAAATGCATCTGATTTCGGTGACTACAAGGCTACAGGCAATGTGGCTGCAACATTGAATCATGATGTCGCTCAGCACCTCATCCGTCTGAACAAGATTCGTCAGGCCGTTCCTGCTTTGCGTAAGGGTCAGTGGACCGACGAGGGTTGTACTCCTGCTGATGGCGGTATCGCCTTCAAGCGTGCTTATAAGAATGACAGCTATGCACTCGTAGCCATCAATGGTGGTGCAACATTCACAGATTGCCCTGATGGTACTTATACCGACGTGGTAACAGGCAAAACATACACTGGTTCTACTATCACCGTTGACGCTCCTGCTACTCAGGGTCAGCTCCGTGTTCTCGTGAAGGACTGGAAGGGCGGTCAGATAGGTGAGGATGGTCCTTTCATCTATAATGAGACTCCTAAGTCTAAGTCAGAGGCTGATCAGGCTTATGATGGTCATGAGGAAGATGGTACAACATGGGTTGAGCCACAGACTAATGAGTTTGGTTTGAAGTTCTCTCAGAATGGTGGTACTTTCCGCACCAATACTGTTACTGTAGAGGTAAGCCTTAGCGGTAAGGCAACTTCTGGTTGGTTTCAGGTAGAAGGTCAGGACAAGGTTGAGTTGATTCCAGGCGAGACCAAGACATTCACTATCGGTGAAGACATGAACTTCAAGCAGACCAAGACTGTAACATGGTATGCTAAGAACGACAAGAGTGAGAAGAATGGTTCTGTATCCTTCACCAAGGTGGATCCTAACGCATCTATCACCGTATATGTAAAGGCAGACAATGCTCCAACTATCTATGCTTGGGTTCCTGGCACTCCAACTAAAGAGTTGACAGGTAAATGGCACGGTAAGACCATGGATGGTCCTGAAGAGATTGGTGGTGTCAACTACTGGTACAAGACTTTCGATGGAGTAGAGAGCTTCAATGTGATTCTGAATAATGGTAATGCCAAGCAGTCAAGTGACATCACTGGTATTACTGGCGATATCTACTTGGAATATGACGGTGGTTCAAGTGTCAAGACGCTCGATGCTCCTGTCAACACAGCAGCCAAGGTTACTTTGAGTCCTAATGGTGGTGACTTCGAGAAGACTATTATTGTAACCGCAACCCTCAGCGATAATGCCAAGAGCGGTTGGTATAAGATTGGCGACGGTGAGCAGGTTAGTCTGACTCCAGGTAAGCCAGTTACCTTCACTCTCGGTGCTGACATGATGGAAGGCGAGAGCAAGACTGTAACTTGGAGCGCAACTAATGCAGAGGATAAGGTTAAGACTGGTACTGCTACCTTCAACAAGAAGGCTGAGGTGGTTATTCCTACACCAACAGGTATCTTCGCTTACTTCCTCGCTCCTTCAGACTGGAGTCTGGTAGATTGCTGGGCTTGGAGTGATACAGACAACTTTACCGGTGGCGAAGGTCATTGGCCAGGTGTAGCTTGTACCAAGACTGGTGAGAAGAAGAATGGTCTCGATGTTTGGATGTGGAAGTATGATGGTGATTTGACAGGTGCTCCTACCATGATCATCTTCAATAACGGCAATAATGGTCAGCAGACAAAGGACTTGGAATTCGTCAATGGTGCAGTTTACGACCATAGCGGTAAGACCAATACAGTCGTTACAGGTATCAATCAGGCTACAGCAGTTCAGAAGACTGCTAGGTTGAAGATTTACTCTATCAATGGTGTGAAGGTTGCCGAAGTAAACAAGGTTTCTGATGCAGAATACGTTTTGGCTCCAGGTATGTATATCTGCAATGGCAAGAAGTTTGTTGTCAAATAAACTTACCGCTACTTTGGGACTTAAACAAGCACTTCGCCTGCTCTGTAAGCGGGTAGTGTGAGTTTGTCCCCGTTCGGTTAGCAGTTTATGTACATAATATTCTCTGAATGAGGCTGATTTTTGCAAACATCCGTTTTGCGAAATTCAGCCTCTTTTTCTTTGTTATTGCGAAATCGATTGCACAGAAAAAACAATAGAAAAGTGAATTATTTTATAGTATTTATAAAAAGAATTCGTAATTTTGCGGTGTAATTATTCAACTATTCAATTTTAAACTTAACAATTTCATTATGAAAAAACTTGCCGCAAAATTATGGGCGGTTCTTATGCTCATGTTGGTCTCTATGCAGACGATGGCTACAGACACGTTTACCAGCAATCGTACTGATTTCCGAGACGAAAGTATCTATTTCATGATCACCACCCGTTTTTACGATGGAGATCCAAGTAACAACGTGCTCTGCTGGGATAACCAGGAAGCGCAGAAGAGTACCAAGGACCCTTGTTGGCGAGGTGACTTCCAGGGTGTGATCGACAAGCTCGACTACATTAAGGCTTTAGGTTTTACAGCCATCTGGATTACACCTGTCGTTCAGAATGCGTCTGGTTATGACTACCACGGCTATCATGCCATGGATTTCTCTAAGGTTGACTGCCGCTATCAGAGCGGTGACGGCAGCAAGAGTGGTGACGTGATGTTCCAGGAACTCATCAACAAGGCTCACGACAAGGGTATCAAGATCATTCTTGACATCGTGCTCAACCACACCGGTAACTTCGGTGAGGAGAAGCTCTGCAAGATGTTCGACCGTGATACTCATCTTCGTAACCAAGCATACATTGATGCTTGTATGATCCCTGATGAGAGCAAGTTGGGCAACGATTACTTGGGCAATGTAAAGATACAGTATCAGCGTCGTCTTGCCCTGATGAAGAATACAGATGGCAATAACCACGATATACACAACTATTGGCACCATACTGCCAACAACTGGAACTGGGACTTCCCAAGCCGTTGGATGGGTCAGATTGCTGGTGACTGTGTGGATCTCAACACAGAGAACGACTACGTGGCTAAGTATCTCGTAGATTGCTATGGACAGTTTATCAAGATGGGTGTCGATGGTTTCCGTATTGATACATCTGGCCACATCTCCCGCTTGACATTCAACAAGGAGTTTATCCCTCAATTTGAAGCACTTGGTAAGCAGTACGAGAACAAGCGCTTGAACAAGGCACCTTTCTTTATGTATGGTGAGGTTTGTACACGTATGAACGATGTAACCTATAGAGGTCAGGCAAACCTCTCTTGCTACTTCTATACCTGGAAGTCGGACGAGGCCTTGCTCAACAAATGGGATGGAAGCAAAAGTTACTGGGATAATCAGGTGATTCCTGAGGGTTCTGAGCCTGTAGGCCCACAACTGCTTTGCTTGGAGGAGACTACTTCTCCAAAGAGCAACAATGCCAAGATGCTCAATGGTGCATGGCACGAGCCAGACTATTCTCAGTCAAGCGGATTCAACGTCATTGACTTCCCTATGCACTACAGCTACAACACTGCCCAACAGGCTTTCAGCTTGGCAAGCGGCGACGAGTGCTATAATGACGCTACTTTCAATGTGGTATATGTAGATAGCCATGACTATAGTCCAGGTCCAAGCGATACCAACCGTTTCGGTGGTACAGATGCTCAGTGGGCTGAGAATCTCTCTCTCTTGTTTACCTTCCGTGGAATCCCATGTCTCTATTATGGTTCTGAGGTAGGCTTCCGTCGTGGTGTAGTAATTGATAAAGGTCCTAATGGTCCTCTTTCTAACACCGGTCGTGCTTACTTCGGTGGTTATATCACAGGTGATGTAGAAGCATCAGACTTCGGTGAATACAAGGCTTCTGGTAATGTGGCTGCCTCTTTGAATCATGATGTGGCTCAGCACCTCATCCGTTTGAACAAGATTCGTCAGGCTGTTCCTGCTCTCCGTAAGGGTCAGTGGACTACAGATGGTTGTAAGGCCAATGGTGGTATCGCTTTCAAGCGTGCTTATAAGGACAGCTATGCACTCGTAGCCCTCAATGGTGGTGCTACTTTCACAGATTGCCCAGCTGGTACTTATACAGACTTGGTAACAGGCAAGACTTACACAGGTCCTACTATCACCGTTGATGCTCCTAATAATCAGGGTCAGGTTCGCGTACTCGTGAAAGACTGGACTGGTGGCAAGCTCATTGAGGATGGTGCTTTCATCTACGCTTCTGCTGCTCAGCATAAGGGTGGTCAGACCTATGATGGTAATGAAGAGGCTGGTACAACTTGGATTGATGAGGCTCCTATTCAGCCTGCAAGCGTTTCATTCTCACAGGCAGGTGGATCATTCCGCACTGAGACTATTAACATGACAGTTACTCTCTCTGAAGACGCTAAGTCTGGTTGGTATCAGATACAAGGCCAGGATAAGGTGAACTTGACTCCTGGTGTGAGTGAGAACCTTACCATCGGCGAAGGTATGAACTTTGGCGACACCAAGACTATTGATTGGAGCGCAGAGGGCCAGGACGGTAAAGTGAAGAGCGGTAGCTTGACCTTCACCAAGGTAGATCCTAATGCTTCTATCACGGTATATGTAAAGACTGCTAATGCTCCTCACATCCATGCTTGGACAACAGGTACAGACGGCAAAGACTTGACAGGCGCATGGCCTGGTAAGGTAATGGCCGGTCCTGTGGAGATTGATGGTGCTAAATACTGGACTCACTCTTTCGATGGCGTAGAGAATTTCAATGTCATCTTGAATAATGGTAGCGGTGCTCAGTCTGGTGATATCACAGGTATCACAGGCGATATCTACTTGGAGTATGATGGTGGTACAAGTGCCAAGAAGATTGACGCTCCTGTCAATACTGCAGCCAAGGTTACTTTGAGTCCTAATGGTGGTGACTTCCAGAAGACTATCTCCGTAACAGCAACCCTCAGCAACAATGCCAAGAGCGGTTGGTATAAGATTGGTGATGGCGAGCAGGTGGCTCTTACTCCTGGTAAGGCTGCTACCTTCACTCTCGGTGCTGACATGATGGAAGGCGAGAGCAAGACTGTAACTTGGAGCGCAACCAATACTGACAATGAAACCAAGACTGGTTCTGCAACCTTCAACAAGATAAAAGAGGTAGTTATTCCTACTCCAACAGGTATCTTCGCTTACTTCCTCGCTCCTGCAGAATGGAGTGACATCCACGTATGGGCTTGGAATGATGCAGACAACTTTACCGGTGGTACCTGGCCAGGTGTAAGCTGTACCAAGACTGACATGAAGAAGAATGGTCTGGATGTCTGGATGTGGAAGTTTGATGGTGATTTGACAGGTGCTCCTACTAAGATTATCTTCAACAATAATGGTAATGGTGTCAACCAGACAAAAACTTTTGCTTTCGTCAACGGTGCAGTTTATAACCGCAGCGGTAAGACCAATGAGAGTGTCTCAACAGGTATCAACCAGACCGTAGCAGCTCAGAAGGCTCCTGCTAAATTGAAGATTTACTCTATCAATGGTGTGAAGGTAGCCGAAGTAAACAAGGTTTCTGATGCAGAATACGTTCTGGCTCCAGGTATGTATATCTGCAATGGCAAGAAGTTTGTTATCAAGTAGTCAATGGTTAGCCGCCATTACTTTTAGAAACATTTAGTTTATCATATTTCATTTATTTTAGGTTTAAGTACTCCTAAATGACTTGAAAAGAGCAATTTTTCAGTCATTTAGGAGTCTTTTTTGTATATATAAGTAGAAAATATATTAAAGATTTTGGGTAAAACCTTTTTTTTTTGTAACTTTGCGCCCAAAAGTAAAAACAATATAAAAATATAAGATAATATGGCTAAGAAATTTGCCGAGCACAACGGTCTGAATCTTACTCAGACAAACAATGACGTACTAGCAGCGTGGGAGAAAAACGATATCTTCCACAAGTCTATCGACGAGCGTGAAGGCTGCCCTCAGTTTATCTTCTTCGAGGGACCTCCATCAGCTAATGGCCACCCGGGTATTCACCACGTGTTGGCACGTAGTATCAAGGATACATTCAACAGATACAAGACCATGAAGGGATTCCAGGTTCACCGCAAGGCGGGATGGGATACCCACGGACTCCCTGTTGAACTCGGTGTCGAGAAGGAACTCGGCATTACCAAGAAGGATATCGACAACAAGGCTTCAGAGAAGTATATCTCTACCGAGGATTACAACCACAAGTGCCGCGAGAACGTGATGAAGTTCACCGCTGAGTGGCGCGAGTTGACCGAGAAGATGGGTTACTTCGTAGATCTCGATCATCCTTATATCACCTACGATAACAAGTATATCGAGACTCTCTGGTGGCTCCTCAAGCAGCTCTACAACAAGGGCCTGCTCTACAAGGGTTACACCATCCAGCCATATTCTCCAGGCGCAGGTACAGGTTTGAGCTCTCACGAGTTGAACCAGCCTGGCTGCTATCGCGATGTTAAGGACCTCACCACCACAGCCCAGTTCCTCATCAAGGATCCTAAGGCAGAGTGGACCAAGTGGGGCAAGCCATACTTCATCGCATGGACCACTACACCTTGGACTCTGCCATCAAACGTGGCTCTCTGTGTGGGTCCTAAGATTGACTATGTAGCCATCGAGACCTACAACCTCTACAATGGCGAGCCTATGACACTCGTGATGGCTGAGGCGCTGGTAGGTTCATATCTGAAGGCTGACCAGGAGTGCAAGGAGGGCGATCTCCTTCCATTCGACAAGGAGAAGAAGCAGTGCCCTTGGCGCATTATCGACCACATGAAGGGTACAGACCTCGAAGGCATGCACTACGAGCAGCTCCTGCCATGGGTAAAGCCATGCGAGAAGGTTGATCTCTTCGCACCGGCTTTCGTAACAGAATATGCTGCTGCTCATCCTGAGAAGGTGTTCGCTTCAGAGGATGGTCGCGATCAGTTCGTTGAGATGGATAGCGAGGCTTTCCGTGTAATCCTCGGCGACTACGTTACTACCGATGACGGTACTGGTATCGTGCACATCGCTCCTACATTCGGTGCCGATGATGCCAAGGTGGCTAAGGATGCCAATATCCCTGCTCTCTACCTTATTAATAAGAAGGGTGAGACCCGCCCAATGGTTGACCTCCAGGGTAAGTTCTATCTCATCGAAGACCTCGATGACAACTTCGTGAACGCTTGTGTCAACAAGGAGGCATACGCTCATCACGCAGGCGACTACGTGAAGAATGCCTACGACCCACAGTTTAATGTGGATGGTGTTTGGGACAAGAAGGCTTCTGAGAAGGCTGAAGACCTGAACATCGTACTCTGCTACGAGTTGAAGCAGGAGGGCAAGGCTTTCAAGAGCGAGAAGCACGTGCACAACTATCCTCACTGCTGGCGTACCGACAAGCCTATCCTCTATTATCCATTGGATAGCTGGTTTATCAAGGATACAGCCCGCAAGGAGCGCATGGTAGAACTCAACAAGACCATCAACTGGCAGCCTGAGAGCACCGGTACAGGCCGTTTCGGCAACTGGCTCGAGAACCTGAACGACTGGAACCTTTCACGTTCCCGCTTCTGGGGTACTCCATTGCCAATCTGGCGTGACGAGAACCGTGGCGAGAAGTGCATCGGCAGCTTGGAGGAGCTGTATGCTGAAATCGAGAAGTCTGTGGCTGCAGGCATCATGCAGAGCAACCCATTGAGGGAGAATGGTTTCGTTCCTGGCGACTACAGTCAGGAAAACTATGATAAGATTGACCTCCACCGTCCATACGTTGACAAGATTGTATTGGTTAACGAGGAGGGCAAGCCAATGTATCGTGAGAGCGACCTCATCGACGTTTGGTTCGATTCAGGTTCTATGCCTTACGCCCAGCTCCACTACCCATTCGAGGGTGAGATGGCCCGTGGCACAGAGGCAGACCGCGATGCACTCATCCACAGCACCTATGAGGGATATGCTATTCCTCCTAAGTTCTATCCAGCCGACTTCATCAACGAGGGCGTGGATCAGACCCGTGGATGGTTCTTCACCCTGCACGCCATCGCTACCATGGTATTCGATAGCGTAGCCTTCAAGAACGTAATCTCTTCTGGTCTCGTTCTCGATGCCAAGGGTAACAAGATGAGTAAGCACGTGGGTAACGTGACTAACCCATTCGAGATGATTGACAAGTATGGTGCCGATCCTGTTCGTTTCTATATGATGACCAACAGCGAGCCTTGGGACAACCTCAAGTTCGACCCTAATGGTGTGGACGAGACCCGTCGTAAGTTCTTCGGTACCTTATATAATACCTACAGCTTCTTCGCCCTCTATGCTAATGTAGATGGTTTCGATGCAGAGGCTGCTCAGGTGCCATTCGAGAAGCGCCCAGAGATTGACCGCTGGATTCTCTCTTCACTCAATACCCTCATCAAGGGCGTTGACAGAGAGTTGGCTGGCTATGATCCAACCCGCGCAGGTCGTCTCATCGATGCTTTCGTCAATGATGACCTCTCTAACTGGTACGTTCGTCTGAACCGTAAACGTTTCTGGGGTAAGGAGATGAGCGAGGATAAGCTGAGTGCTTACCAGACTCTCTATACCTGCCTGATGACAGTGGCTAAGTTGTTGGCTCCATTCGCTCCATTCTATGCTGACGAGTTGTATCACGACTTGGGCGGCGAGTTGGAGAGCGTACACCTCGACAAGTTCCCTGTAGCTGATGAAGCTGCTATCGATGCCGACCTGGAGGAGCGTATGGCCATCGCCCAGAAGATTACTTCTATGGTATTGGCATTGCGCCGCAAGGTGAACATCAAGGTGCGTCAGCCACTGCAGCAGATCATGATTCCTGCAGTAGATGATGTACAGAAGGCACACATCGAGGCAGTAGCCGGACTGTTGAAGAACGAGGTGAACGTGAAGGAGGTTAACTTCATTGAGGGTCAGGGCATTCTCGTAAAGAAGGTGAAGTGTAACTTCAGAGTGATGGGTAAGAAGTTCGGCAAGTTGATGAAGGGTGTTGCTGCCCAGATGTCAGCGCTCGATCAGGACCAGATTGCAGCCTTCGAGAAGGCAGGCAACATCACATTGAATATCGACGGACAGGAAGCCGTGGTAGAGGTAGCCGACGTGGAGATTATCTCAGAGGATATTCCAGGATGGCTCGTATCTAACGAGGGCAATCTGACCGTAGCGCTTGAGGTAGAGTTGACCCCAGAATTGAAGAAGGAGGGAATGGCTCGTGAGTTGATCAACCGTATCCAGAACCTCCGCAAGGAGACTGGTCTGGAGATTACCGACCGCATCAACGTAACTGTGGCTCCTAATGAGGAGACTGACGCAGCCATCGAGGCATTCGCCGACTACATCAAGGGTCAGGTATTGGCAGACAGCATCGAAATCGGCGACAACGCAGGTGTTGAGACCGAGTTTGATGACTTTAAGTTGAACATTCTCGTAGAGAAGAATTAAATAGTTAGGAGTTAGGAGTTAGAAGTTAGGAGCATTTCCAAACTGCTTGCTTCTAACTTTCTAGCCCTTATTCCCTAAAAACATTAACAAATAACATAATAGATAACATCTATGGCTAACGAAAAACTACGTTATAGCGATCAGGAACTCGAGGAGTTCCGCGCTATCATTGATGAGAAATTGAAGGTGGCAAAGCAGACTTATCATGATTGTATGGCTCAGCTGAACCACTCAGACAGTAATGATGTGGTAGATACATCACCAACCTACAAGGCTCTTGAGGAGGGTAGTGAAGCACAAAGCAAGGAAGAAATCATCCAGATGGCTCAGCGTCAGCAGAAGTTCATTAAGGGATTGGAAGCAGCTTTGGTTCGTATCCAGAACAAGACCTATGGTATTGACCGCGAAACAGGCGAGTTGATTCCTAAGGAGCGTTTGCGTGCTGTACCTCATGCCACTTTGAGTGTAGCTTCTAAGGAGGCTAGAAAGAAGTAATAAATGGAGAAAACAAGTAAAATTAAATACGGATGGCTCGTCACGGCAATGGTGGTTGTGCTTCTTGTTATCGATCAGATTATCAAGGTGTACATCAAGACCCATTTTTGCCTTGGCGAGTCTGTTCGTGTTACTGATTGGTTTTATATCGAATTTGTTGAGAACAACGGAATGGCTTGGGGTATGTCGTTTATCGGCAAGTTCTGGCTAAGTCTGTTGCGCCTGGTAGCCATCTGTGCGTTGAGCATTTATCTGCATCGCATCATTAAGCGTGGTACCTATCGCTTGTTATACATCATTTTGGTGGCGCTGGTTCTGACGGGTGCAATCGGCAATATGATTGATTCAATCTTCTACGGACTTATCTTCACCGGTGCTTCACCTTATTATGTATCTTATCTTGTGCCTTTCGGCGAGGGGTATGCACCCGTGCTCATGGGCAAGGTGGTTGATATGTTCCGCTTTCCGTTCTTCACCTATACATGGCCTGAATGGTTCCCTTTCTGGGGTGGACAGCATGGTACATTCTTCGATCCTGTATTCAATTTTGCAGATTCCTGTGTATCAGTCGGCATCATTTCCCTCTTGCTTTTCTGTAGAAAAGAACTGGAAACTCTCGGAGGTGGTGATAAGGAGAAGAAGGTTAAAGATTCTTCTTTTATTGAAACTGCTGAAGAAAAGATAAAGTCTCAATCTCAAGAAAATAAGGAGGACAAGTAATCATGAAGAAAGCTTTTCTTTATCTCTGTTGGATAGTAACCTTTTGTGCAGCCTTTGCTTCTTGCAAGCCTTCGCTGCCAAAAGATGTGCTCTCTAAAGGAAAGATGACGGATATTCTCTTCGATTATCACATCGCTCTTGCTATGGCGCAGAGCGAAGACGGTGGTAGTGAGAAGAATAGTCTGGCTTATCGCGAGGCTGTACTGAAGAAACATGATGTCACCTCGGCAGACTTCGACAGTTCGATGGTTTATTATATGCGCCATACAGAATTGCTGCATGATGTGTATAAGGATTTGGCTGAAAGATTGGATAAAGAGGTGGTTGCATTGGGTGGAAACAGTGCAGGAAATAGTGATTTTGACAATCTTACTGCTGTTGGCGATACTGCCAATATCTGGAAGGATGCTACTTCGATGGTATTCTCGCCTGATGAGGGCTTCAACAGTCGCAGTTTTAAAATTGAAGCTGATACTGCTTTCCATAAGGGTGACCGGTTCCGTCTTGATTTCGAATCGCAGTTTATCTTCCAGGATGGTATGCGTGATGGTATCGCTTTGCTGGCTGTTCAGTTCAAGAACGATAGTGTGGCACAGACTGTAATTCATATTCAGAGTGCTCAGCACTATAGTGTGGAACTCGCTGATAATGACAGCCTTGGAGTCAAATGTATAAAGGGGTACTTTATGTTGAGTGAGGGTGGCTTCAGTTCTGATGCCGGTTCTTTGACGACTCTTAAACTGATGTTTGTCAATAAGATTCGTCTCATCCGTATGCATCCTAAAAAGGTAGCACCGGTTTCTTCTTCTGCAGCATCTTCTGATTCGGCAAAAGTAGATACTGCTCGTAAGACCCGTATACCAGGTCCGAGTGTTCCAGCACGTCCGGATGGAGCTTTGGCGCCTCCGACCAGTGCACCGGTTCCTATGCCTGATAAACCTATTCAGATGACGAGTAATTAGTCTGGATGTTTAAGATATGGCTGAAATGAGAAGATGCGGAGCCCATCAGGTGATATTGCCGGATGGCTCGATATTGCAGCAGGCTGTGGTAGAAATACAAGAGGGCAGGGTGGTGAACTACTTCGAGTTTCGCGAGGAGTTGCCGATGACCGAATGGTTAGGCGGCGAAATCCGGGTGGAACGCGATGAGGAAGGCATCCTCCGTGCCCTGTGGAACGGAAAAGTAATCAATAAACATTAAACATAAACATTAATAATATGTTAAGCGTAGATCAATTAGAAGACAAGTTGATAGACTTGGCATTTGCTGAGGATATCGGTGATGGCGACCACACAACTTTGTGTTGTATCCCAGAAGACGCCATGGGTAAGAGCCACTTGCTTATCAAGGAAGATGGTGTGTTGGCAGGTGTTGAAATGGCAAAGAAGGTATTTGCCCGTTTTGATCCTACCATGAAGGTAGAAGTGTTGCTTCAGGATGGAACCCATGTTAAGAAGGGTGACATTGCAATGATTGTAGAGGGTAAGACCCGTTCTTTGCTCCAGACAGAGCGTTTGATGCTCAATATCATGCAGCGTATGAGTGGCATTGCTACCATGACTGCTAAGTATGTAAAGCGTCTTGAGGGTACAAAGACTCATATCCTTGATACCCGTAAGACAACTCCAGGTCTTCGCATGTTGGAGAAGCAGGCTGTAAAGATTGGTGGTGGTATGAACCACCGTATCGGTCTTTTTGATATGATTCTCTTGAAAGATAACCATATCGATTTCGCCGGTGGCATCGACAATGCTATCGACCGTTGCCATGCTTATCTGAAGGAGAAGGGCCTCGACCTGAAGATTGAAATCGAGGTTCGCAGTTTCGATGAACTTGACCAGGTATTGAAGCATGGTGGTGTAAATCGTATCATGCTCGATAACTTCTCTGTGCCTGATACTAAGAAGGCAGTAGACATCATCGCAGGTAAGTATGAGACTGAGTCTTCTGGCGGTATCACTTACGATACCATCCGCGATTATGCAGAGCAGGGGGTTGATTTCATCTCAGTTGGTGCCTTGACACATAGTGTGAAGGGCTTGGATATGAGTTTCAAGGCTTGCGATTAATATAAATAAAGATATATATTTATTATGAATAAGATTTTCGCTTCAGCCCTGATGGCTGTGGCTATGTTGGGCAGTGTCTCAGAGGCTGAGGCCTGCAGTAACTTCATCGTGGGCAAGAAGGCATCAGTAGATGGTTCGGTGATGTGTTCTTACAGTGCCGACGATTATGGTATGTTCCAGTACCTCTGCCATTATCCTGCGGCTAAGCACGCCAAGGGCGAGATGCGTAAGATTTACGATTGGGATACCAATAAATATCATGGTGAGATTCCGGAGGCTGCCGAGACTTATAATGTGATTGGCAATATGAATGAATGGCAGGTTACCATCGGCGAGACTACCTATGGCGGTCGTGAGGAGATGGTGGATTCTACCGGTATCATGGACTACGGTTCACTCATCTATGTAGCTCTCCAGCGCAGTAAATCGGCACGCGAGGCTATCAAGGTGATGACCACCCTCGCCAATACCTATGGTTATAATTCAGAAGGCGAAACCTTTACCATCTGCGATCCTAAAGAGGCTTGGATCATGGAGATGATGGGTAAGGGTGCCGATTCCAAGGGTGCAGTATGGGTAGCACTCCGCATTCCGGATGATGCCATCTGTGCACATGCCAACCAGAGCCGCATCGGCAAGTTCAATATGAAGGACAAGAAGAATGTGATGTATGCCAAGGATGTGGTATCTTTTGCTCGCAGCAAGGGCTGGTTCAAGGGCAAGGATGCTGATTTCTCTTGGAAGATGGCGTATGCGAAGCCTGATTTCTCAGGTCGCCGTTTCTGCGATGCCCGTGCCTGGGCGATGCTGAACCACTTCTATGATATGAGTCCTTATCTGGATTGGGCACTCGGCAAGAATCCTGATGCGCAGGATATGCCTCTCTGGGTGGTTCCTAACAAGAAGGTGAGCGTACAGGATGTAGAGAATGTGATGCGCGACCATTACGAGGGTACTCCTCTTTCTGTAGCCGACGGTTCTGATATCGGCGGTGGTATCTGGGAGATGCCTTATCGTCCTACACCATTGATGTACAAGGTGGATGGCAAGCAGTATTTCAACGAGCGTCCTGTCAGCACTCAGCAGAGTGGTTTCGTATTCGTGAGCCAGATGCGTTCATGGTTGCCAAGAGAGATTGGTGGCGTGTTCTGGTTTGCCAACGATGATGCCAACATGGCTGCGTTCACTCCTGTATATTGCTCTATGACCGAGCGTCCTGAGTGCTATAATACTCCTGGTGTTGATGCCTTGCATTTCAGTAAGAAGAATGCTTACTGGGTTTGCAATATGACCAGCAACATGGTTTATCCTCGTTACAGCTTGATGTTCCCAACCTTGAAGGAGGTTCGTGATAGCTTGACCAACAGCTATTTCGCTGCTCAGGCAGGTGTAGAGAAGAAGGCTCAGGAGCTTTATGCCCAGAACCCACAGGCTGCCGTGAAGTATCTCAACGACTACAGTGTTGAGAAGGCTCAGCAGATGTTGGCTCGCTGGAACCAGCTTTTCGAGTTCATGGTGGTGAAGTACAATGATATGATTATCAAGCCAACCGATAAGAATGGTACCTTCAAGAAGACTCCATACGGTTTGGGTGCTACTCCAGTTCGTCCTGGTTATCCAGAGAAGTTTGCCAAGCAGCTTGTCAAGCAGAGTGGCGATAAGTTCCTGGTTCCAGAGGAGAAAAAATAAGTTTTTTTGATTCTTGAGAATCAAAGATACCGGAAAGTAAGAAGGGTCTATATGCCACCTGTTCATCGTGGCATATAGACCCTTGTCGTTTTCCCGATTCCTAAGACATAGCCAAATTTTTGAGCAATTTTTTGTGTTAATAAATATAAAAGAGGCGTTTTGAAGCATACAGGCACTAAAATATCGGTAGCAGAAATGGTCAAAAATGATTTTTCTGTTACAAATCAACACGGAACTCGTTCTTTTAATAGCGTGTGGCTAGATTCCTAATTAGTTATCCGTGTTTGTGTCTTTACAAGACTCTAAATGGCAGTAGCACAGACTGCTATAGTTCACTTGTTTCGGACTTATGATATTGCAAGTTTTTCATTGCTGCTCTTTGAATCCAACGGTTCCCATTTTCTGTTCTGCTTACCTATGGCGAACATTCTGAGAACAAGTTTGAACTTAACGGCATTCAATGCCTTGCGTTTAGTGTCTGAATCTTGCTTACCTCCTAATTTACGGTTATAAAATGATTGTAACTCTGCATCATATTGTACAGCAACTGTGGCCGCCATGGATAGATCCGCTTTCGCCTGACCATCACAGCGTGCTGAAGGTCGGGGACGCCATCTCACACTGGTGCCTGAAGTGTGGGAGTGCGGTGCCACGCCGACATAACTGGCATATTGCCTTGCTGTTTCAAATGCGGTAAAGTTTCGGGTAATGACAATGACATTTATGGCATTGACGAAGCCGACTCCTGGTATTGTCAGAAGATTCTTGTAAGTAGCCAAAAGGCTATCGTCTGTAGCCAGCAACTTCTGCTCTTCCAACTCGATGTTATCAATGTCACGGCTGAATTTCTTGATGTAGCCATCATATAACTGGGCATCTTCCTTTGTGGTGCACAGCTGTCTTCTGTTCATGAAGCATGTACGCTGTTCCACCAGGAACTTACGCTCATTCATCAGTGCCTTGAGTCTCTGCATGGTCTTGTCAGGCATTTTATAAGGCTTGACACATTCGGTACCATTATAGCGATAGAGAAAGTCTGCAATCTTGGCAGAGTCAATCTTGTCGCTCTTGTCCTTGGGTTCCATGGGATAATGCTTTACCACATGGGTGGAGAGCATGCAGAACTGATAGTTCCTGGCATTAAGAAACTTCTCCAGTTCCATGGAATAGCTGCCGGTGAACTCCATTCCAAAGAGACAGTTCGAGAGAACCACATGATTCTTCTTGAGCCATGTGCACATTTCGCCAAATCCCTTGCGGGAATTGTTGAATACATCGTGAGAAAAGTCCTTAATTGGGGCTTCTTCACAGAAAATTGATACGTCAATGACATTTTTTGAGATGTCGATGCCGATAAATGATTTATTTTTCATACCTTTGTACCGCATTTTGCAGGAAGGAGCTCTCTATGTCAGGGTAAGCCACATCTTTTAAAAGCTTCCACGGCTAATTCCCTAAACGGCACTTGACCTGGCATTTCAGGCTGGGGAGACTAGATCAGGGAAAGGTCTTTGTCTAAGACAAAATAGTTCACTACCCCCGTCCGGAGTTCCTTCCATTTCAGATGCTCCGGCAAAGGTAGTGAAAAAAACGCAGACAAAAGACTTAGTCGGGAAATAGTTATGCTCTAAGAAGTGCGATAGTTCACTTTTGCTGCATTTTAGTTCTTATATGCATCTGTCTCCACATATGGTGTTCCACGCTTTATCACGGCAAACATACGAAGGACTAGCTTGAACTTGATGGCATTGAGTACGATGCCACCGCATTTTTCCTTTCTCTTGCGTATCCAATAGTCTCTTATTGAAGGATTGTTCCTTATGGCGGAAAGGACAGCTATGGATAAGTCTGCCTTGGCTTCAGAAAAGCCTTTCTTGGAAACACCCGTTTTCTTTCTTACTGAGGTACCAGATTCCTTTTTAAAAGGGGCTATTCCTATGTAACAGGCATATTTGCGAGGATTGCTGATTGCAGTGAAATTTTCCGTCAATACAATGGTTTCCAACGCTATGATGCGACCAATGCCAGGAATGGAGGTCAGCAGATTGTAATTCTTTCTGATGCTTGTATCTTCATTCATGTAGCTGTCAATCTCCTTGTCTATTGCTTTCTGGTTTTCCTGCATGTTCTTCAGCAGGAGTTTCTTGCGTTCAACGGATAAGTCTGTGTCGTATGCGCAGATATCATGAAGCTGTTGCTTGTAAAGAACAGACTGTTTGGTGTTCTGCTTACGCTCAGCCAGCAATCTCTTCAACTTGAAATAGACAGATGAAGGAAGTTTGGAGGGATTGCGAAGAATCTTCTTGTGGTTCTGCTCACAATAGATTGCTATTCTGAAAGCATCCAGTTCATCAGTCTTGATACGGTCTAGAGAGCGCTGGTCATCATCCAAGTCTGGCTCGAAGCGATGCATTTTGCGAGGTTCCACCATACCATAGATATATTCTTTGGATTCCAGCCATAATCTGAAGTTTTGATTATAAAGTCCAGTATATTCCATACAGAACAAAAAGGTAGCAAAGTCTTTTCCTACCTTTGCAACCCAGGAGCCAATCTTTTTGAATCCAGCATCATCATTGCTCACCTGAATATGGGCATTCTTCCAATCGATGGCTTCACCATCATAATAAGCAAGGTCGAGAGTCTTCTTGGAGACATCTACGCCAAAATACAGTTCTTTATCCATATTATTAACATTTTAATATTAAATGGATACAAGAAAACATTTGGCTTGGCGAAGGACTGAGTCAAATGATAGTGATATTCTAGAGCATTTTATAGTTCACCTTAACACCCGTTAACCAATTCGTTTAAACTTGTTTCCGAGTGCAAAGGTAAAAGTGAAGTGCGGGTGACTATGTTTGCTATTATTCTTTTCTTTATGCCGCCATACCAGCAATCAGCCGGATGGCTTCCTGCTTTTTCTGCAGCAGGGAGTGAACATATACCTGGGTGGTGCTGATGTGGGTATGGCCCAGTAGTTGCGATATGGTATAGATATCTACTCCCATGGCAAGTGCCTGGGTGGCAAAGGTATGTCGGTTATTATGCACAATTTAAGCAAAAGCAACGGAAAGTGAATATGAGAGGAATGAACTGCAAGTGGTTGAGAATGAGCAATATTTCATAATTCTGCCAATTGTCTGCAAAGCAAAGCCGAGCAGGATATTGAGTTATTTCAGTTACCAAACCGTTAGCGGTCAGTTACCGAAACCAACACTGCTAACGAGGTGAAAAACAAATAGTTTGTCACCAGTGTTTGTTGCACTGTTCTGCACAACTTTCAATGACGGAGAATGCTTACTGATTGATTATTTTTGCAAACTAAAAAAGTAAGCAGATGAAAGTTGAAAAATTCAAGGTGCTGCTCTACCTCAAAAAGAGCGGATTGGACAAGAACGGTAAGGCTCCCATCATGGGACGCATCACCCTCAACCGAACAATGGCGCAGTTCGGTTGCAAGTTGTCATGTACGCCAAAGTTATGGAATCCACGTGAGAGCAGACTTGACGGCAAGAGCAAGGAGGCTGTGGAAGTGAACGCCAAGATTGACAAGCTGTTGCTGGCAATAAACTCAGCCTACGAGTCACTTGTGGAGCGCAAGACGGATTTTGACGCAAAGGCGATAAAGGATCTGTTTCAATGCAGTGCAGACACTCAGATGACCTTGTTGAAGCAGCTTGACGCCATCATTGCGGACATTGAGTCAAGAATCGGCATCGACTACAAGAAAGGCACGCTGCCAAACTACCAGTACACTCGCCTGACATTGGTATTGTTCGTCAAGAAGCGTTATGGAACTGACGATGTGGCATTCGGTGAGCTTGACGAGCAGTTTATCCGTGAGTACATGGGCTTTTGCTTGGACGAGAGAGGTCTTGCACTTGATACAGTCCGCCACTATCTCGCCATCTTGAAGAAGACCTGCCGAATAGCTTTCAAGGCAGGACACTCCGAGCGTTATCATTTCATGCACTTCAAGCTACCTCAAAAGAAAGAGAATCCACCAAAGGCATTGACACGTGAGGACTTCCTGAAAATTCGTGACCTCGAAATACCAGAGCGAAGAAAATCGTTGGCTTTGACCCGTGACCTTTTTCTTTTCGCTTGCTATACAGGCACGGCTTATGCCGATACGGTTTCCATCACGGAAGAAAACCTCTTTCGTGATGAGGAGGGCAGCCTTTGGCTGAAATACCATAGAAAGAAGAACAAGATGCTTGCACGTGTGAAGCTGCTGCCAGAGGCGCTTGCCATGTTGGAGAAATACAAAGACCCGACAAGACCTACTCTTTTACCGCCACAGGAATTTCGAGTGCTGAGAGGTAACATGAAAAGTCTCCGAGTACTATCTGGCATAAGTATGGATTTGGTCTATCATGTTGGACGGCACAGTTTCGCATCGCTCGTTACGCTCGAAGAAGGTGTTCCAATAGAGACTATCAGCAAAATGCTTGGTCACAACAACATTCAGACCACGCAAATCTATGCACGTGTCACCCCGAAAAAGCTATTTGAGGATATGGACAAGTTCATCGAAGCCAACAAGGACTTCAAGTTTGTCCTGTAATATTATCACAAAAAAAGAAAGGAACATAACAATGAGAAGTACATACAAGCAGTTTTATTATATCAACCGTGGCAGAGTAAAGGCAGACGGAACCACATCTATATTTTGCCGTATCACGATTGACGGCAAAGTGTCAGCCATAGCAACAGGTCTTTACTGTGCTCCCGAAGAATGGGACACGAAAAAAGGTGAAGCCAAGAATGCAAGAGTGAACGGACAACTGCAAGCGTTCAGACTAAGAATTGACGAAGCCTACGAGCAGGCAACAAAGGAAAAGGGCATCGTTACCGCCGAGATTCTGAAGAATGTTATTGTTGATGCAAATACTATCCCGATGACATTGCTTGCCACTGGCGAGGAGGAGCGTGAACGCCTTAGGCTGCGCTCTATCCGTATTAACTCAACATCTTCTTATCGCCAATCTAAGACATCGCAGCTAAACTTGCGAGAGTTCATCGGGTTACGAGGAATGAATGACATTGCATTTGAAGATTTGACTGAGGAATTTGGCAAATCTTATAAGTTGTTCTTGATTGGCAAAGGGTATAGTGCATCCAATACGAACCATAATCTTTGTTGGCTGCAACGCTTGGTTTATATCGCTGTTGACAGAGGTCTGCTGAAATTCAATCCCTTGGAAAATGTCGGATATGAAAAGAAAGGCTCACCAAAGCGTAGACATATATCCAGAAATGACTTGCTGCTCATTATGGAGACTCCTATGGAGGATAAGGCTTTAGAGTTGGCACGCAGAATGTTTGTTTTCTCCAGCCTTACAGGTTTGGCTTATGTCGATTTACGTAACCTGTATCCACACCATATCGGGATGACGGCAGACGGTAGAAAATACATCCGTGAGAAAAGAACAAAGACCAACAACGAAGCGTTCATTCCCTTGCATCCGATAGCTGAACAAATAATGTCGCTATACAATACAGCGGATGATAGCAAACCTGTTTTCCCTCTTTCTTCACGTGATTCCATGTGGTTTGAATTTCATTCACTCGGTGTGGCTTTGGGTATAAATGAGAACCTTACCGCACACGTTGCAAGACATACATTCGGAGTAAACATGGTTACTTCGGGCATATCAATGGAAAGCATCGCCAAGATGATGGGGCATTCCAACCTGCGAAGCACCCAGGTCTATGCCGTCGTCACCGATGACAAGATATCCAAGGACATGGACAAGCTGATGCAGCGCAGAGAAACAAAAGAAACTGACCAGAATAAAAATAAGGAGGACGGGAAATGAACAGAGGAGTTATAACTATCAGCGAGAGCGGAACGGTATCCATGCCGACCGATACAGTATGGATGACCATGCAGGAGATTGCCGACATGTATAATGTATTCGGCTACTATGTGCGCAAGGCTGTCAAGGCTGTATTCAAGGACGGCATTCTGAAAGAGCAGGGTGTACGCCGTCATGTCAGGAAGAACGTCCGCATCAGCTATGATGTGTATAGCCTTGAACTCGTCATTGCGGTAGCCTTCCGTATTGACAGCATTGAGAGCAGAGCCTTTCGGGAGTTCATCATGCAGTCCGTCATCGGCAGACAGACAAGCCGCACTAAACTGGTCTGTATCTTTACAGAGAATGCAATGGCATAGACCTGCCATAAAGCAACGTTCCTTGGAGGCTTTGCGCCTCCAGCCACTTGGGCGAACCACCGCAGTGTTTTAGCATGGTATTAGATTTTATACAGACCATAGGGAGAACACTCGGCAAACACGACCAACTCGGTATAGCCAATAAAACGAGGCGACAACCTATAACAACCACGCTCGGTAAGTTATACGTTGTCGCCTTGTTCATTTCACCCCACTCATCAAGGACATGTATTTCTCCTACAAGCCCTTCATTCTGTACGCCTCACGATAGTTAGCCATCAGAATCTTCTGAATGTCGGACTCGCGGTAGAGTATCTTTCCGCCAAGCTGGATATACGGGATAATACCATTGTTTCGGTAGTCCTGCAGGGTTCTTCGGCTCAGTTGCAGCCTGGCACAAAGCTCCTTGTCCGTCATGAACCGCTCACCGCCAAGCATGGGGCGGTAGTTCATCACGGCACGTTCAAAATTGTCAACCATTCGGTTGAGGTGGTTCACGATGTGGTTCATCCACTCGCTGTTTCTTGTCATTACTTCATTGCTCATAGTTGTCTCATTTTATTGTTGATACTTACGTTAATCGGTTTACTTGCTGCTTTGGATTAAGTGGCTGTTGTATATTGACAGCCTAACCTGTGCGCTTGCGAAAGCGCATGTCCTTTTTCTTGTCCTCCACTACAGCTACGATAGCCATCACGTCCTCCGGCTTGTAGTAGGTCTTGTGGCTGATTTGCGTATAAGCCAAAGTTCCGTTGTCCCGAAGCGTCTGCACTGTCCGTGGGCAGATGTTGAGCGTCTGACACACGTCCTGCGTGTCGAGCCACTTGTTCATGGTCTTGTCCTCACTGCGCTCAAGGATTCTGTCCATGCGCTTCACGAAGTTCTCCAACTGGGCATCAAGATAGTTGAATGCCTCTTCCTCAAATACGATGAATCCCATACTTTTCTTTTTTCTAAGTTAATACTATGTTATATGTCGCAAAGCTCCACGCATATGCAGTGCTCCACGTTTTTGTGAGTGCAAAGATAAGGCACGGCAATCTAAAAACAAGTGTTTTCAATTTCTGTGGCAGTATGTTGCCGGGGTTTGCCGACTTCAACGCCAAAAACAACAAGAAAAACTTGCACGACTGCAACGAATACATGAACTATGATGAGTTGAGAAATACGTTGAAGTTCTCACAACTATCTCGGTATGCAAATAAGCAAGCCACAACTAAATTGCCACGTTACACCCAATCAGTTGCATGGCTGCACTCAGTACACTTACTTTGCACCCGACAATCGGTCAATGGTGCAAACCGTGACCACTATACTAACAAATAAAACAGCATAAGCTATGGCAAGAACAAAAGAAACGAAAATGTCTCCTGAACAGCAGGAGAAAATGACACAGGAGGTGGTGGCTTCGCTTCAATCATCCACTTATGGTAAAGACTATGCCCAAGAACATAGCTCTTTCTTTGAAGAGGTGGAGAACTCCGATTTAGAAGTTGTGACAGAGAATGTGACTGCAACAACCTCCTGTATGGAGGACGAGCTAACGAACGAAGCTCTATCGCCATCGAATCCGCAGAAGCGCATCAGCGGCAAGCAGCGCAAGGCGACATTAGAGGAGTACCAGCAGACCTTTCTCCAAGTTCCAAGGATTGACGACCGCAAGCCAGTCTTCGTCAGTTCCGATGTACGAGACCGTCTTGATCGTGTCGTCCGCATCCTCGGAGGGAGGCGCATGAGCGTATCGGGCATCATCGAGAACATCGTGCACCACCACCTAAGCCTTTATGAAGAGGACTTCGAGGCTTGGCGCAAATTGTGAGAATTAAGGTCTGCGACCTTGGACGTGGATAGCTGAAAGGCAGTAGTTCCAACTAACGTGTTCTGAGAGGGAGCGAGGTTATGTTTTGGGAACCCCAAAACGCCTCGCTCCACCATGAGGGCGGAGAAGTTTTGCTCCCAACGGTCGCAGAAAGTGAGTGTACCAACTGTAAACAGTATATCAATTAACAAACTAATATTGCCGATTCACAGGGTGATATTTCCGTTTCACATTGGGCACTATTGTCATTTACTAAAAATGATTATATCTTTGCAACGTGATTAGTAGTAATGCTCTTCTTGTAAGGGCATTTAAGAGCCAATAAATAAAGTAATAAGTAGAAATGAAAAAGATTTTATCTTTGCTACTATTGGTCGTCGGGATGGCATCATGTAGCAACAATGAAGATTTGTTTGATTCAAATTCAAAAAAAACTGAATCAACTCAGGTGGAAACATTTAAGGTTTCTCCAGAAGAGGCAAAGGAAGAACTTGTTGGTTTTCTGAACAAGATGGGTACTTCTTCCCTAACACGAAGTACAACCAACAAGAATATTGGAGAGGTACAAGCTATTCGTAATAGTTTTATGGATGCTACAACACGTTCAATGTCTGAAGAAGGTGACATTGATACATTGATGTATGCAATTAATTTTGCAGATAACCAAGGTTTCGCTCTTGTTGCCGCAGACAAGAGAACCTCTCCTGTATTAGCTATAATAGATGAAGGGAGTTTTAATGTAGATAGTCTTTCCGAGGACAAGGATGAAGGATTCTTGGCATTTATAGATAATGCTATAAATATGGAAAAGGAAGATATTCAAAACTATTCTGCTCAAACACGTTCGATGCAAACTAATGGTTATGTGGTAAACACAATATATTCACCGATATTGCATACTAAATGGACACAACAGGATGTTTATGGTCAATATTGTCCAAATGGAATCGCTGGATGTACAGTTATAGCAACAGCTCAAATATTGTCATATTTTAAAAATATTGGACATGTAAATTGGGCTTACAATGGAACAATAGGCTCTTCAGACCTTCATTGGGACAAAATAATCTCAGATTGTGATTCTCACGATGGAAAATTGTTGAGTTCTTCTTGTTCCACATCTGCAAATGAAGTCGCTCATCTCGTTAGATATTTAGGAATTGCTTTTGGGGCAAAGTACAACAAAAAATCAACAAGTGTAGGAGAATCAAAAGCAATAGATTGGTTTAACAAATGGGGAGGTTTAAAGGCTAGTTCTTTAAAGGGATATAATGAGTCTGCTATAGTCTCAGCTATCAAAGCTGGAAATCCTGTGTATGCAAGAGGTAATTCTGGCAAGAAAAAAGTTTTTGGTATCCGTGTTGGTTGGAAAGGCGGTCATGCATGGATTTATGATGGAGCAATAATTGCTTCAAAGGATGGCAAATCAAATACTTTTGTACATTGTAACTGGGGATGGGGTGGCTACAAAAATGGCTATTACTTGAGTAACGCTTTTGATACAAAAGCAGGAGCTACGATGTATGATTCGTCAGACACTCAAACTGGAAATACTTCCAATTACAAATATAATCTGGAATATTCTATTATAACAAAATGAGAGTAAGAAATGAAATCTATATTTTTTTCAATTATGTGTTTGCTAACAATATGCTTGAGTTTAGCATCGTGTGGCAATGAGGATGAGAAATTTGAAAACGTCAGTCTTGAAACTAAAGGTGCAACACTTTTGCAACAAAAGGACAATTCTTATTATGCTGAGGTTTCACATTCCGGTGGAGATATTACATTTACTGCAACAGGAAAAAACAAGAGCAACGGATTTCTGTCGTCAATAAAGATAGGAAATGCATTCATTGAAGTTACAGATGCAAATAGGACTGAGCAACTTCCATATACAGTATGTAATGAAGCTTGGGGAAAAGTGGAAATCGTCTCACTTGCTCCACATACCACACACCTTTTACTTAACCCTAACACTTCCAACAATGACATTGATATACAATTCGTTTTCGGAGGAGGATATAAAACATCCAGGGTATTGATAAAACAGTTGGCAAAATAAAATCCTATGAAAGAAATAGGTGGTTTTGATTTTGTGCGAAAACCACCTATTTCTTGTTATCTATCCTTTCAAAACAAAAAAACTCCCTATAAGTTCAGGCGATTTATCACCTGGCTTATAGGGAGAACTTGTATATCGCTCCTTCAAACTTTACTTGGTGTCTAATGAGCTTTTCAATTTCTCAATATGCTCTAATGGCAACTGGGTGGCAGCTGATACCTGATCTGCAGATAAGCCCATAGCAAGAAGGCGTTGGGCTGTGGCAATATTAGCCTTGTTTTCACCCTCAGCTAATCCTTCAGCTCGTCCTTCGGCTCGTCCTTCAGCTCGTCCATTGGCAAGACCTTTGGCTTCACCTTTTGCAACACCTTCATCAATTCCATTCATGTAATAGCTCATTAAGACGCCATAGTAATCATCGGCAGCCTTCAAGCTCTCATCATATTTCTCTTGCTCCTCCTGACTCAGGCAGCGGGAATCCGCCAGTTCAGCAAGTCGCTTGAAAATCTTCTTCTGTGCCGTAAACGGCATTCTCTCTAATGCTTCCATATGCTTTAATACATAAATCCATTTGTCAAAATCACTTTCACATTCTTCTGCCTTCTTGTCAAAGAAAGGAAGAGATAAGTAGATGAAGTGAAGATTGTCGGAAAAGACATCTTGACTTCCTTTTTCATACAGACCAACATCGGTTCTGAATTTCGTCACCGAATTGTCCTTTGGCATGAAGTTCATCAGGCAGACTACATAGACGGGCATCAGGTGATAGAGAGCAGGTTTCTGCTCTATTGTTTTTTTACGCTGCCCGACAATAGCCTTGCTGGCATAATAGATGGAGCGATTGATAAAAATGGCACCCATCTGTTCTGCATCTCGACAATGAAATGATTTCCATTATCGGTTTCACAATAAATATCAAAGATGCAACCACGCAAATCTTTTGAATCTGCCAGTTGCTCTTTATCCTTGAAGGTGACATCCCTGATATGCATTTCGTCAACCAACAAGTCATTCAAGAAACTAATCAGCAAGTCCTTGCTGAATTCTTGTCCGAAGAGGCGTTTGAAGCCCCAATCGGTGAAGGGGTTAATATATTTACCCATGGCAAAATAGTGAGATAATTGATATCTGAGGGCAAATTTACGATTTTTCTCAGAAATCTCCAAGAAAAATAATGAGTTTTTTCAGAAAAACATCTAATGAAGTTCTTCTATACAGTAGCCTTATGTAAATATTGCTTCTCACTTTTCTGCATATCATCCCATCCCTCTTTTCCGCTCCGGATGATCTCTCAGTAAGTGATGACATGGAAAAGGGAGTAATCGACACTATAAAGATTGAAGGAGTTAAGGGCGAAGGTGCTTATAATTATGATCTTTCTGATAATAAATGGCATTTCTGCATCAACAGGCATTCTTTCAGCTATTGTTCGAATCCAATAAGGAACATGATATATAGTTTTAAATTCTCGTCTGAAAGACCGGGAGGCTGAGTAAGGTAATAACTTTCAAAACAAAAAAACTCCCTATAAGTCAGGCGATTTATCGCCTGACTTATAGGGAGAACTTGTATCTTAATAGAGGATGCTATGAAGTCAGCAGAGGCTGAAGCTTCGTGGCATCGAAGCAGGGACAGGCTTTCTGCATGCCCGTCAAATCGCGATGACTCTGAATGGTCTTGGTGCCCCGAAACTCACGGTGAAGGCGGAGGATGAGAAACTTCATCGCCTCCTTCTGGGCTGGCGTACGGGTATCAGAGATGCAACCGCTCGGCGACAAACCGCCCTCGTAACAGATACCGATCGTTCTGGGTATCCTGAGAAATAAGCCAAGGAACTTATTAAGCAAACAGGAGACAAGTTCCTGGTTCCTGAAACAAAGTAGCAATATTTATCATCGCATAAAGAAAGCCGATTCAAGTATATTACTATACAAGAATCGGCTTTCCTGTTTTCTTGACTTACGATACTAAATAATCGTATTATAATTTTTAAAGTTACGTCATTAAAAATCTATTACTTGAAGTATCTCTTGTAGAGACCTGCAAAACCTGCACAGTGGCGGGCTTCATCCTTAGCCATCTCATGAACGGTATCGTGGATAGCATCTGAACCCTGCTCCTTAGCAAGCTTGGCAATGCGGAACTTATCCTCACAAGCACCCTTCTCTGCTGCAATACGAGCCTCGAGATTGCTCTTGGTATCACCCAAAACCTCACCGAGAAGTTCTGCAAAACGAGAAGCGTGATCTGCCTCCTCATAGGCATAACGTTTGTAAGCCTCTGCAATTTCAGGATAGCCTTCACGATCTGCCTGACGTGCCATAGCAAGATACATACCTACCTCGCCACACTCACCATTGAAATGGTCCTTCAAACCCTTGATAACGTCTTCATTAACGCCATCTTTAAATGCCTGACCGAGAACGTGAACGGTAGCAAATGTCATATCGTCATCTACTGCATCTTCCATCTCTTTGAACTTGCTGGCTGGAGCCTTGCAGATAGGGCACTTCTCTGGTGCTTCTGTACCTTCGTAAATGTAACCGCAAACGGTGCAAATAAACTTTTTCTTCATAATGCTTTTGTTTTAAATGTTGTTGTATAATTATTGTTTTTTTAATTAGTGAACAGTCTCTGTGAGAGGTGACTTTACGCCTTTTTTAGCGCATTCTGCACAGATTCCTCTGTAGTAGAGCTGTTCTTCCAATACGATGTTTCCTTCAATTTCCTTTCCTGGTTCCACTGTTGGAGCAGGTTCGCCGAAAAAGTCAATTACCTTGCCACAATTCCTGCAATAGAAGTGAACGTGGCTTTTAATATTTCCATCATAACATACGCGATGTTCATCGATTGTGATCATCTGAGCTGCATTGTGCTCACTCAACATTCTGAGTGTGTTGTAAACAGTTGTCTTGCTCAATGTTGGAATGCTGTCGGCTAATCCTTTGTACACATCCTCGATAGTTGGATGAGTGGGATGCTTGATGAGCCAATCCATAATGGCAATGCGCTGGAGTGATGGTCGGATACCTTTTTCCACGAGTCTTTGATAGGCTTCTGTCTGCTTCATAATTACTTGTTTTTATATTTTGTTGATGCAAAGATAAGCAATTCTTTTGTATCCGCCAAATGTTTTTGCAAAAATTCCAAAGTATTTTTGAATATTTTACAATTGCATAGTTGTTTTAAGATTTGTTGTATTAAAAAGGTAGAGTCTATGATTTGCTTTTGGAAATTATTGATACTAGAACCCTTTTGGAAAAAGTAATTCCCCGTCACGCTACCGGAGTGTTGTGGCGGGGAATCTTATTTGAAAATAAACTTTATACGATATTTCAGGCGATTATCTCAGGTCGATGACTTCAGCTCCTGGACATTCCTTGCTGTTGAAATTGAATGTGCTGTTAGAAACACTCTTGGCTCTGAAGTTACTTACCGTGATGGTACTCCAGGTATTGCCCTGTCGCATCTTGACAACTGATGGAATATGTGTCTTTTTGTTGATGGTGATATACATTTCGGCTACAGAACGTTTCTGGTTATCGGCAACGAGATGTACTACATAGTTACTGCCTGCTGTATTGAGCGTTGACTTATAACCTGTCTTATATATATTAATAAAGGTATAAGGGTTCATGGACATCTGCTGAGCCTGTGTAGGGTTGCTGACATTCACCTCGTTGGTTTTCTTTAGATAAGTCCACTGGGTCTTGCCGTTGAACCAGACGATGGCTTGCGGGGTACGGGCGTTAAACTTGTTGCCTTTGATGGCAATACTGCCGCTTGCTGATCCATACTTAGAACTGCTCATCTTGAAGTTGGCGCTAGCTCCACCTTTGTTGCCAATAACGGCAGCGGTCTTATCAAGTACCTGTTGCGCAGTCTGCGCCATGGCTCCGATGCTCATCATTGCAACGAAAGCCAATGCTAAAATCTTTTTCATTTTTATCTTTTCCTTTCTTTTAAAATTCTATGTTATATTATATCTTCTAAAATTTCATACTTTATCATAAAGCCGTAAAAACGTCTTTTCTCTCTTAGACGTTTTAACGGCTTCAGGGTTTAATAATTTAACCTTTTCCAATATTATCTTCTTTCATACCCTTAGTTCTTTACTAAAATTAAGAGTTTCGAAGTGCCATTAACAGATTATTAAGCTGGTTTTCATCCTGTATCAGTACCTCACGAGGCTTGCTGCCCTGTGCTGCACCTACAATGCCTGCAGCTTCCATCTGGTCCATCAGTCGTCCTGCACGGTTATAGCCGATACTGAACCGGCGCTGGATCATGCTGGTAGAACCCTGCTGCGAAAGAACAATCGCATGGGCTGCCTCTTCGAAGAACGGATCCAGTTCGCGGGCACTGATGCTGCCGCTTCCACCTGCGCTTCCTTCATCATTAGCTGGTTCTGGCAACTCCATAGGTTCGATAGGACCAGGCTGTTCGCAGATATACTCGTTGATGCGCTCGATTTCAGGTGTATCAACAAAGGCGCACTGTACACGTACAGGTTCGTTGCCGCAGAGATAGAGCATATCACCACGACCAATCAGCTGGTTGGCTCCTGTACGGTCAAGAATGGTCTTTGAGTCGATGGCAGATGTAACCTTAAAGGCGATACGGCCAGGGAAGTTAGCCTTGATATTACCCGTGATGATGCTGGTTGTAGGACGCTGGGTGGCAATAATCATGTGGATACCCACGGCACGTGCCAGCTGGGCGATACGGGCGATAGGAAGTTCTACTTCCTTGCCGGCTGTCATGATCAGATCACCGAACTCATCTATAATCACCACGATGTATGGCATATACTCATGTCCATCAGTCAACTTCAACTTGTGGTTGATATACTTCTGGTTGTATTCTTTTATGTTACGGGCTCCTGCCTTTTTGAGCAAGTCGTAACGGCTATCCATCAGTACACACAGACTGTTCAGGGTTCTAACCACCTTGGTTACATCGGTTATGATAGGTTCTTCCTCGTCAGGAACCGCAGCCATAAACTTATTGGCAATACGGGAGTAGACGCTGAACTCTACCTTCTTAGGGTCGATGAGAACCAGTTTGAGTTCGTTTGGATGTTTCTTGTATAATAAAGAGGTGATGATGGCATTCAAACCTACAGATTTACCCTGTCCGGTAGCACCCGCAACAAGCAGGTGAGGAATCTTTGCCAAATCAACCATAAACACTTCGTTGGTAATGGTCTTACCCAAAGCGATAGGTAACTCCATCTTGGTTTCTTGGAATTTCTTTGAGTTTAAAGTACTTTCCATACTAACGATGTTCGCCTTTGCGTTAGGTACCTCAATACCGATGGTTCCCTTACCTGGGATAGGAGCGATGATACGGATGCCGAGAGCTGCCAGACTCAAGGCGATGTCATCTTCCAGATTCTTGATCTTAGAGATACGTACGCCTTCTGCAGGCTGGATTTCGTAGAGTGTGATGGTAGGACCAACCGTAGCACGGATGGTTTTGATCTGTACGCCAAAGTTGCCCAGCACCTCGATGATGCGGTTTTTGTTGGCGCGCTGCTCTTCCTCATCGATGGATACGCCGTCATCCTCATACTTCTTCAGAAGGTTGAGTACCGGATATTTATATCTGGTGAACGGCTCCTTCGGATTGATCGGAGTATTCAGTACTTCTGCATTGCTCAAGGTGTTGCCTGTAGCCTTCTCGTCGGCTGTGGCTACAGAGATGTCCATACCTATATGCTCAGAAGCTGCAGCAGCCTCGGCAGCTTGCTTTTCCAATGCTTCCTGTTCAGCCCGTTTTGTACGGAATTCGCGCTGACGTGCAATGAGTGACATATTCTTGTTCTGCGTGCCGTTGGCTATAGCGATGGTTTCATCTTTTTCTGTATCACTTTCTGTTCCTGTAGCTTCCTGTCTGTCTGCCTCTGGCTCAACAGACGTAGAAGGTATGTCTGGGTTTGCGAAAGTCTGGTCCGGATCCAGATTCAGGTCGATGACTTTGGCAGGTTCTTCTTCCTTATATTCTTCTTTCTCATCCTCTGTGCCAGCACCATATGCTGCGTTGGCGTATGCCTCGTCGATAGCTTCCGTATCTTTCCTGTTCTTTCCATGGTTAGTAATCTCAAATTTCACCTTATTTGATATATAACCGATAGGGTTGAGTGCTTTTCTGATTACCGTAATGGTTTCAGTGGTGAGATAGGTGAGGAATGCTACCGCCACGAAGAAAAGAATGGCCGTAAGTCCTGGAGGACCCATGATGTTCTCTAGATTCTGCACGACAAAGAGTCCGTGCTTTCCGCCCGGATTGAATATGAGGCTTGGCATGATAGGTGCGATGAACTTGGCAAAGGTTACCGACATCCATAGCATGACCACAATCATGCAGAAGAACCATTTCCACAGGTTCAGCTTGTAGGCATGCATCATCTGCAATCCTACCATAATAACAAAGAATGGGAGCATGAAGGCTGGAAATCCGAAATTGATGGCAATGAGCCAATAGGATACAATGGCTCCCCAGGATCCGCAGTAGTTCTGAAACTGTTTTTCCGTGTTGGTCCATTCGCCCGGCTTAAGATTTTCGAGCAAACTCTGGTCATTGGCTCCTGTGTTGAGAAAGGAGATCATAGCGATGATGATAACCACAGCAATGACTACCAAGGCTAATCCTATGAAAAAGTCGGTGATAGTATTGTTGAAAATATACTGTAAACCAATAGCTTCGCTAAAGGTTTTGGTCTTTTTTTCAGTTCTTTTTTTAGCCATTTTATATATTTTTGAATAATTTATCTGCAAAATTAGCGAAAATAATTGAGAAAACAATTCTTTTTCTCATCTTTTTTTTCTAATTTTGCAACTTGTAAAGAATAAAAAGCATAATGAAGATTATTTTCACTAGTTTCGACAAGGCGGCAATCACGAATTTGCCAAGAGTTTTGTTTCCTGGCAAAATCGTAGTCGTTGACAAGCCTGAAGATACAGAAACGGCTGTTAATGACCTACTTAGCCATTATATACTGGGTGTGGATACAGAAACGCGTCCATCATTCAAGCGTGGTCAGGCTTACCATGTTTCGTTGTTGCAGGTGAGTACACATGATACTTGTTATCTCTTCCGCCTGCATCATACGGGCATGACTCCTGCCATCATTCGCTTGCTCGAAGATACCACCGTGCCAAAAGTAGGACTTTCCTGGCACGATGACTTGCTGCAGCTCCATAAGCGAGCTGCTTTTAAGGCTGGCTACTTTATCGAGTTGCAGGATGTTGCAAAGAACTTTGGTATCGCAGACATGAGTCTGCAGAAACTGTATGCTAACCTGTTTCACCAGAAAATCAGCAAGGCGCAACGGTTGAGCAATTGGGAGGCTAGCGATTTGAAGGAATCGCAGGCTCTCTATGCAGCTACAGATGCCTGGTGCTGCATTAATCTGTATGAGGAATTCAAGCGTTTGTCCGCTACAGGCGATTACGAGCTCGATGAACTCAGGGCATGATATAAGGTGGTAAGGAATAGAAATTGATAATCGTAAGAAACTTCATATATTAAAATATGTATAAAAGCGTATATTTAAAGAAAGGTAAGGAAGAATCGCTCAAGCGTTTTCATCCATGGATCTTCTCGGGTGCTATCCAGGCAATGGATGAGGACATAGAGGAGGGCGACATTGTGAGAGTGTTTACCCGTAGTGGTGAATTCATTGCTATAGGTCATTATCAGATCGGTTCTATCGCTGTACGTGTTCTTTCTTTTAGAGATATTGAGATTGATGAGGAGTACTGGTGTGCCAGATTGGATTCGGCATATAAAATGAGACTCGCTTTGGGTATTGCCGGTAATTCATCCAATACTACTTATCGCTTGGTTCATGGTGAGGGTGATAACTTGCCGGGACTTGTTATCGACTGCTATGGTCCTACTGCTGTCATGCAGGCTCACAGTGTGGGTATGCATGTTTGCCGCATGGAGATAGCCAAAGCCTTGAAGAAGGTGATGGGCGAAGCACTGGAGAATATCTACTATAAGAGTGAGACAACCTTACCATATAAGGCTGACCTCAGACAGGAAAATGGCTTTATACTGGGAGGTGATGCTGACGATGTTGCTGTAGAGAATGGACTGAAATTCCATATCGACTGGTTGCGTGGTCAGAAAACGGGTTTCTTCGTAGATCAGCGTGAGAACCGTTCGCTTCTCGAGCATTATGCCAAGGGTAAGAGCGTGCTCAACATGTTCTGCTATACCGGCGGTTTTTCTGTTTATGCGATGAGAGGCGAGGCTAAGGCTGTTCACTCCGTAGACAGCAGTGCCAAGGCGATAGAATTGACCAATGAGAATATTGCGCTCAATTTCCCTGGAGATGCACGCCATGAGGCATTCTGCGAAGATGCCTTCAAGTATCTTGATGAACATGACCAGCAGTATGATCTGATTGTTCTTGATCCTCCTGCTTTTGCCAAGCACCGTGCGGCTTTGCGCAATGCGTTGAAGGGCTATACCCGCCTGAACGTAAAGGGCTTGCAGCGTATTAAGAAGGGCGGCATCCTTTTTACCTTCAGTTGCTCTCAGGTGGTTACGAAGGATCAGTTCCGCAATGCTGTGTTTACTGCTGCAGCGCAGGCTGGAAGAAAGGTTCGCATCTTGCACCAGTTGCACCAGCCTGCCGACCATCCTATCAATATTTATCATCCTGAAGGTGAATATTTGAAGGGATTGGTTCTCTATGTAGAATAACAAATGATTAAAGGATAGATAATGAATAAGTTCAAAACGTTTACAGCCTTGATGCTCTTGCTGGCTATAGGATTTGCAGGATGTGGCAAGTCGGAAGCAGAACGTCATCGCTTGAGCAAGAAGGAAAAGGCTAGATTGGATAGCCTAGACCGTGCTGCGCTGAAGATTGCGGTGATGCCAACAATGGACTGCCTGCCAATCTTTCTGGCATGTGATGACAGTATCTTCGAGCAGCAAGGTGTAGACGTACATTTGCGTAGATATACTGCACAAATGGATTGTGATACTGCTATCGAGCGCAAGCGCGTAGAGGGAGCCGTGACCGATCTGATTCGTGCACATCATATAGAGAAACGGGGTACTGCTTTGACGTACCCTATTTCTACCAATCTCTATTGGCAGTTTATCACCAATAAGCGTTCGCGTATATCCGAACTGAAACAACTGTCAGATAAGATGGTGGCAATGACCCGCTACTCTGCAACTGATTATCTGGCTACTTTAGCAATCGATAGCGGTAAGCCTAAATATGATGCTTATAAGGTTCAAATCAACGATTTGAACATCCGTCTGCGTATGTTGCTTAACAACGAGATGGATGCCATGTTGCTGCCAGAACCTCAAGCTACCAAAGCCCGACTTGAACAGCATGTAAAACTCTTTGACAGCAGAGATAAGAACTTGCAGTTAGGTGTTGTTGCTTTCCGCAAGAAAATACTTTCAGAGCCGCGCCGTAAAGACCAAGTTGCCAAGTTTATCAAGGCGTATAATATTGCTGTTGATAGCATAAACAGTCGTGGGGTACAGCATTATGCAAGTATCATCACAAAATATACGGGTGCCGATGCTAAAACCATCAGTAATCTTCCAAAACTTAAATATGAACATGCTATGGAACCAAGACGTCGTGACCTGGCTGTAGCACAAAAATAAGCGGCTTATGAAAAGAGAAGATTTTAGCTGGACAAAGTTTTCGCATGAAAATGTCACTATGATATCCAGAATAGAGGCAATTCGCAAGATAATTGACCAGGAAGTGGGTTTGGAGCCATGTCTGCCTGGAATAGCGGAAATTGAACAAAGATATGATGCTTTATATCATGATTATATAGATGGCAAACTTAAACATCGGGAACTTTATGATCTTGCTTCAGATTTGGATATGGATATAGACACGCTCTATAGTAAAATGCGCCACGAATGGATTTTGGCTAATGAGTCTACATTTGTTGCACTTTGCAAAAGAGCTCAGAATCTTACAAGTTTTGATGAGGTACAGGAAACCTTTGAAAAATTTGCTACAGATGAAGCTATGCTAAATTTGAGGGTAGACTTGTCTGAAGAACAGATAGACGAGGAAAGACAAAAGATACAAGAGCAGCTTAATGCCTATCGCAATATGGTGTTTTCTTATATTTTGACAACTGATGAATGGGATGAGGATTTTGTCAAGAATATTCTTGATATCATCGCTTCCGATTTGGTCGATCCATACACCATCAATATGATAGTTTCGGCTGTTTCATTGTCATGCTCTGTATTCATGGATGCCCCTAGACTTGCAGTCTTGATGCGCTTAATCAAGTCTGACGACAGTACTTGCAGTGTTCGCCAGCGAGCTTTGGTGGGTTTCGTTTTCTGTGCAATAACCAATTCGGGTGAAAAACAGAAATATTGGGATTCTGCTGCTGGCTTGATCATGGATGATGAATTTTTGGCAGCCTGTGTTGATCTCCAACGCCAGATGCGTCTATGTCTTACAAGTAAAAAGGATAGCAAGGAGATGATGCATTCCGTGGTGAAGACCATGTTCACTTCTTTTACTCAGGATTTGGCCGAAAAGATAGACCAAACGGGTGAATTGGGACTTAATTGCTTCTCAGCAGATGGGGAGAATCCTGATGATGCCCTTAAGGGAGCCTTCGACTATATGTTGAATTCAGAAGATATAGGAGTTGATGTCTATTATCATCAGTTTGCCAACCAGAAGAGCTTCGGTCATTTCCATTCACTCTATAATTGGTTTGTTCCTTTCTATGTCCGTAATTCTACGCTCAAGAATGTTCGGGCTACGATGAAACAGCATCGCAATTTCATCAACAATCTCTTGAGAGGCGCCTCTATGTGTGATACCGATCTGTATAGCATCATTCTTTCATTGAATAATACATCTAAGGAATTTATTGAATCATTGGATGTTACCCCGGAAAATATGGTGTCTGGTCCTGTTTTTTATGACGAAGAAGATGAGGTGGAAAAAGAGCAGAATACCGAAGAGCCAGTAGAGGATGAGACTGATTCTACAGAAGCAAAGGATTCTGAAAATGTCACACTGCTTGATTCGGTAATGGAACATGAAGAGAATCTCTCAGAAGAGGAAAAGAAGAAACGTGCAATCAGGGTTCGTCATCGCTATGTGCAGGACCTCTACCGATTCTATACTCTCTCTCCAATGAGGAAGGCATTTGATAATCCTTTCGAAGTGCAGAAGGAGATTCCTTTCTTTACTACGGGACTGTTTGCTAAACCGGAATATGACAAGTATCGCCTGTCGCTGGCCCGTTTCTCTGCTAAAAGAGGTGACTATGCCTTTGTTAGCAAGATTTTGCGTAATCTGGAAAAATATACCGACGAAGAGCATATGATGCTTGCATTGGCATACAAATCGGAGGAAAAATATGATGAAGCGCTTGAACATCTCTATGTGATTAAGAATACAAGCCCAACTTATAAGGCTGCCACGGAGTTGAAATTAGAAATAGAAGAGGAGATAAAAGACCCGGCGGCTTTAATATCATTGAATTGCCTGATTAAAGAAGAAGCAGATGAGAGTAAGCAATTTAAGCTCAAGCTGAAAAAGACCGATCTCTTATTGAAATTCCATCATTATAAAGAGGCTTTGGAATGGGCTTTCCAGATGGATGAACAGTATCCTAAGGAAGAACAGGTTGAATGCAGACTGGCTTTCTCTTTGCTCTTTACAGAATCGGAAGGCGATAAAAACATTGACCATGCAATGGCTTTAATAGAACCTTATCTGCAAAATAGTGATGATAATGAAATCAGGGAAATGTTGAATTCTGACATGACAGATATGGATAAGGATGATAAGAAACGCATGTTCATGAAAATGTTATCTGCGATGGTGAACAGAGTTTCCAAGCCACAAGACCACAAATGGGAGGCTATGAAATTTTTCTATTATGGACTCTGCGTTCTCGTGAAAAAGGGAGGAACTGCAGCTATCAGATTTTTGGATGAAGCATCTGGTCATGCAGCTTTTTCCCCTAAGGAAGATATAGATGCATTCGGTCTGCTCGAGATGGGAGATTGGCTCGATGATCGTGGTATTGCGCCTATAGAATTGGAATTTATAACAAAAAAAGTTTTCGAGGAAAGGAAAAAACAATAAAGATGGCGGAGAATAATAAAAATAAGAATAAGGTACAGATAGATCCAACCTACGCCCATTTGCAGCCGCAGGCTGTGAATGTGGAGCAGGCGGTACTGGGTGCCTTGATGATAGATTCTGATGCTTTTTCGGTGGTGTCGGAGTTGCTCAAGCCGGATACTTTTTATGACCCGCGTCATAAGAGAATATATCAGGCTATCCAGGTGATGAACATGGAGGAACGGCCTGTGGACATCATGACTCTTGCCGATCAGTTAGCCAAGACTGGCGAACTGGATAAGGTGGGAGGAGCACAATATCTCATGGATATTTCTGCAGGCATGGCTTCGGCTGCCCATGTAGAGTCGCATGCCCGTATCCTGGCGCAGAAATATATGCAGCGCCAGCTGATTCATTATGCCGGCGACATCGAGACGATGGCGTATGAAGAAGGTGTGGATGTGGATGAACTGATGCAGAAAGCTGAAGGTGAACTCTTCCAGCTTTCGCAGAACAATATGAAGCAGGATTATACACAGATTGATCCGGTTGTAAAGGAGGCCGTTGCCATCTTGCAGCGCGCTGCTCAGAACTCGGGTGGTCTTACCGGTATTCCTACAGGTTATCGTGGGTTGGATGATATGACATCAGGTTGGCAACCGTCCGACCTTGTGATTATCGCCGGTCGTCCTGCCATGGGTAAGACTTCCTTTGCATTGAGTATTGCCAAGAATGTGGCGGTAGATTATGATGTGCCTATCGGATTCTTCTCTCTGGAAATGAATAACGTTCAGTTGGTGAACCGACTCATCTCGAATGTTTGCGAGATTTCGGGTAAAAAAATACTGAACGGACAATTGGAACAGCCAGAATGGGAACGGTTGGATAAAAAACTGAGAAAACTTACAGGTGCACCTATTTATATTGATGATACGCCTGGTCTTTCTGTTTTCGAACTCCGTACCAAGGCGCGCCGACTGGTAAGGGAAAAGGGTGTTAAACTGTTGATGATTGACTATCTCCAGCTGATGAATGCCAATGGTATGAAGTTTGGCAGCCGTCAGGAGGAGGTATCTACCATCTCCCGTTCGCTCAAAGGTATTGCCAAAGAGCTGAATATTCCTGTGCTTGCTCTTTCGCAGCTCTCCCGTAATGTAGAGAACCGTGAGGGTTTGGAAGGAAAGCGACCTCAGTTGAGTGACCTCCGTGAATCCGGTGCCATCGAGCAGGATGCCGATATGGTTCTTTTCGTTCACCGCCCGGAATATTATCACATCTATCAGGATGAAAAGGGTAATGACCTTCATGGTATGGCACAGATTATCATTGCCAAGCACCGTAAGGGCTCTGTTGGAGATGTTCTCCTGAACTTCCGTGGAGAATTTACCCGATTCCAGGATCCGCAGGATGCTGCAGCAGCACCTGTCGAAGAAGGTGGTGAGATTGTAGGCTCTAGGATGAATGGCGGAGGGCAGGATGGTAGTCCGCTACCACCGCCGCCTGCAGAGAATCTGCCTTTCTAAGGTTAGAGTTTGTCATTTTTTTCACTCAAAAACTGGCTTTTTCGCCAAATTCTTGCACAGGATTAACGTTTTTAGGTAAAAAATCCATAAGATTATAGGAATTTGTTATCATTTCTATTAAAAAAGTTATAAATTGTTTGCTAGTATCAAATAAAAGTGTTACCTTTGCATGCGAATTTAAGAATATAACATAATAAGATAGATATGAGAACAACATTGTTGAACATTACAAGCATTATTATTCGACTTCGACTGCAGTTTGTGGGCGGAAGTGATAAGGTGTGCGTATAGTTCATCGCATAAGATATTAAAAGCCTTTCTACACTTCCGTCTATGGAGTGGGGGAAGGCTTTTTACTTTATCTGATGCTTCTGCACGGATTGCTATATAAACGTAGTGCGTTCTGAATGTGTAGCTCTTATATATATAATAAGGTGTAAATTTAAAATTTTAATGATATGAGTGACAGATTATACATTTTCGACACGACCCTCCGCGATGGCGAACAGGTTCCGGGATGTCAGTTGAACACAGTTGAGAAGATTCAGGTGGCAAAGCAACTGGAGCAGTTGGGCGTGGATGTAATTGAGGCTGGATTTCCAATATCAAGTCCGGGCGACTTCAATTCAGTGGTAGAAATCTCTAAGGCTGTAACCTGGCCTACTATTTGTGCACTTACCCGTGCCGTAGAAAAAGATATTGATTGTGCTGCTGAGGCTTTGCAGTATGCCAAGCATAAGAGAATCCATACCGGTATCGGTACCAGCGACAGTCATATCAAGTATAAGTTCAATTCTACCCGCGAGGAAATCATCGAACGTGCTGTAGCTGCTGTCAAGTATGCTAAAAAGTATGTTGAGGACGTTGAGTTCTATGCTGAGGATGCAGGCCGTACCGATAATGAGTATCTGGCTCGTGTCGTAGAGGCTGTTGTCAAGGCGGGTGCTACTGTAGTGAACATTCCTGATACTACAGGTTATTGTCTGCCTGATGAATATGGTGACAAAATCAAGTATCTCATGGAGCATGTTGATGGCATTGACAAGGCACGCCTTTCTACCCACTGTCATAACGACCTCGGTATGGCTACTGCCAATACCCTGCAGGGTGTTTTGAATGGTGCACGTCAGGTTGAGGTTACCATCAATGGTATCGGTGAGCGTGCAGGTAATACTTCGCTCGAAGAGATTGCCATGATTCTGAAGTGTCACAAGCATATCAATATTGATACCAACATCAATACCACCAAGATTATTCCTACCTCACGCATGGTGAGCAGCCTGATGAATATGCCTGTCCAGCCAAACAAGGCTATCGTGGGTCGCAATGCATTTGCTCATTCTTCCGGTATCCATCAGGATGGTGTCTTGAAGAATGTTCAGACTTACGAAATCATTGATCCTAAGGAAGTGGGATTGGATGACAATGCTATCGTATTGACAGCCCGTTCTGGTCGTGCTGCATTGAAGTACCGTCTCCATGTCAATGGTGTAGAGATTAATGATGAGGAGAAACTCGACAAGATTTACAAGAAGTTCCTCCAACTGGCTGACAAGAAGAAGGAAGTTACCGATGAGGATGTTTTGATGCTTGCCGGTGCTGATTCTGCTGATAAGCATGGTGTTCAGCTCGACTGGTTGCAGGTTACTACAGGTAAGGGCGTGAAGAGCGTGGCAAGTATCGGTCTTGATATTGCAGGTCAGAAGTTTGAGGCTGCATCATCTGGTAACGGTCCGGTAGATGCTGCTATCAATGCTCTCAAGAAGGTCATCACCAAGGAGATGAACCTCAAGGAGTTCACCATCCAGGCTATCGACAAGGGCTCTGATGATGTGGGCAAGGTTCACATGCAGGTGGAATACGATGGTCATGTATATTATGGCTTCGGTGCAGATACCGACATCGTTACGGCTTCTGTTGAGGCTTACATCGATTGTATCAACAAGTTTAAGATTAGATAAACATATATATATAACAAGAGATATTATGAATACATTATTCGACAAGATTTGGGACAAGCACGTTGTCCAGATTGTTCCGGACGGTCCTACACAGCTTTACATCGACCGTCTCTACTGTCACGAAGTAACATCACCTCAGGCATTCGCTGGTATGCGAGCACGCGGACTCAAGATGTTCCGTCCAGACCAGATTTTCTGTATGCCTGACCACAATACTCCTACTCACGATCAGGATAAGCCAATCGAGGATCCTATCTCAAAGAAGCAGGTAGATACCTTGGCAAAGAACACCGCTGATTTCGGCGTAACTCACTTTGCCATGAACACAAAAGATAATGGTATCATCCACGTAGTAGGTCCAGAGAAGGGTCTTTCTCTTCCTGGTATGACCATCGTCTGCGGCGACTCTCATACTTCTACTCATGGTGCAATGGGTGCCGTAGCTTTCGGTATCGGTACTTCTGAGGTCGAGATGGTGATGGCTTCACAGTGTATTCTCCAGAGTAAGCCAAAGTCTATGCGTATCAGCATCAACGGTAAGCTCAGCAAGGGCGTTACTGCCAAGGACGTTGCTCTCTATCTGATGAGCCAGCTCACTACTTCAGGTGCTACCGGTTACTTCGTTGAGTACAGTGGCGATGTAGTGAAGGATATGTCTATGGAAGGTCGTCTTACCCTCTGTAATCTCTCTATCGAGATGGGTGCCCGTGGTGGTTTCGTAGCTCCTGATGAGACAACATTCGAGTACATCAAGGGTCGTGAATATGCACCTAAGGGTGAAGACTGGGACAAGGCTGTGGCTTACTGGAAGACCTTGAAGAGTGGTGATGATGCAGTCTTCGACAAGGAGTTGACTTTCGAGGCAAAGGATATCGAACCACGCATCACCTACGGTACCAACCCAGGTATGGGTATCGGCATCACCGAAAGCATCCCAACGCTCGATGAGATTCCGGAGGAAGAGCAGGCTGGTTTCAAGAAGAGCCTCAACTACATGGGCTTCCAGCCAGGTGAGAAACTCGAGGGTCATCCTATCGATTATGTATTCTTGGGCGCATGTACCAATGGCCGTATTGAAGACTTCCGTGCTTTCGCTTCTCTTGTTAAAGGAAAAAAGAAGGCAGATGGCGTAACTGCTTGGCTTGTACCAGGCTCATGGTTGGTTGATAAACAAATACGTGAAGAGGGAATTGATAAGATTGTTGAGGCTGCCGGCTTCGAAATCCGTCAGCCTGGATGCTCTGCCTGCCTGGCAATGAACGATGATAAGATTCCTGCAGGCAAGTACTCTGTAAGTACATCCAACCGTAACTTCGAGGGTCGTCAGGGACCAGGTTCCCGCACCATCCTTGCCAGTCCATACGTAGCTGCTGCTGCCGCTATCACTGGTAAGATTACCAACCCAAGAGAGTTTATGTAATTTTAAATTAATAATGTACAATTAATAATGTACAATTGATAAGTACAGTTATGAAACAGAAATTCAATGTAATTACATCAAGCTGCATTCCTCTTCCTTTGGAGAATGTAGATACAGACCAGATCATCCCAGCCCGTTTCCTCAAGGCCATCGATAAGGAGGGTATGGGCGACAACCTCTTCCGCGACTGGCGCTACAATGCCGACGGAACTCCAAAGCCAGACTTCGTGATGAACGACCCATCTTACAGTGGTGTCATCCTCGTAGCTGGCAAAAACTTCGGTTCCGGTTCTTCCCGTGAGCACGCTGCCTGGGCTATCGCAGGTGCAGGCTTCCGTGTAGTCATCAGCTCTTTCTTTGCTGATATCCACAAGAACAACGAATTGAATAACCTCGTATTGCCAGTAGTAGTAAGCGAGGAATTCCTGAAAGAACTCTTCGAGAGCATCGACAAGGATCACAAGACAGAGGTGAAGGTAGATCTTCCTAATCAGACCGTGACCAATCTTGCTACCGGCAAGAGCGAGCACTTCGAAATCAACGGCTACAAGAAACACTGTTTGGAGAATGGTTTGGACGATGTAGACTTCCTCGTTCAGAACCGCGACAAGGTTGAGGCTTGGGAAGCTAAAAACAAGTAATTATGAACGTTAACGCAAAGAGAGATAATTCCCGCATCAAGGAGATTGAGATCATGGACTGCACGCTGCGCGACGGCGAGCAGACCAATGGTGTCAGTTTCCTTCCTCACGAGAAGTTGATGATAGCAAGAATGCTGTTGCACGACATCAATGTAGATCGCATTGAGGTGGCTTCAGCGCGTGTGTCAGAAGGTGAAAAGGATGCTGTCGCTCGAATTTGCCGTTATGCTAAGACTATAGGTAAACTGGATTCCGTTGAGGTATTGGGATTCGTGGATAACAACAAGAGTGTGGATTGGATTGCTGAATGCGGCGGTCATGTCATCAACCTCTTGGCTAAGGGTAGCTACAAGCATTGCACACAGCAACTCAAGATGTCGCCTGAGGAGCATCTCGCTCATATCAGGCAGACCATCGACTATGCTTTGAGCAAGGGATTCACCGTGAATCTCTACTTGGAGGACTGGTCGAGCGGTATGCGCGACAGCCGTGACTATCTCTTCATGATGATGGATGAGTTGGTAAAACTGCCTATCAAGCGCTTCCTGCTTCCTGATACTTTGGGTATTCTGAACCCATTGCAGTGTGTGGAATATATGCGCCAGATGGTGCGCCGTTATCCGAATTCTCACTTCGACTTCCATGCCCATAACGACTACGATCTGGCTGTGAGCAACTCGCTGGCTGCCGTATTGAGCGGCGCCAAGGGTCTTCACGTTACCGTGAATGGTCTGGGTGAGCGTTGTGGCAATGCACCATTGGCAAGTGTTCAGGTGATTCTGAAAGATATGTTCGAGGCAAAGACCAATATTAAGGAAGACCGTCTGAACGATATTTCCCGATTGGTTGAAGGATATAGTGGCATTGCCGTGGCTCCGAATACTCCGGTAGTAGGAGACAACGTCTTTACCCAGGTAGCTGGTGTGCATGCCGATGGTGACAACAAGGACAAGCTTTATTGCAACGACCTGGTACCTGAGCGTTTCGGCAGACATCGTGAGTATGCGTTGGGTAAGAACTCTGGCAAGGCGAATATCGTGCAGAACCTCAATGAACTGGGATTGGAACTGACGCCTGAGCAGACCAAGGCGGTGACCAAGCGAATCACAGAACTCGGTGACCGCAAGGAACTGGTAACCCAGGACGACCTGCCATACATCGTGAGTGATGTGTTGAAGCATGGAGCTCCAGAGGATAAGGTGAAACTGGTAAGTTACATGGTATCAACCTCATACGGTTTGAAGCCTATAGCCAGTGTAAAGGTAGAAATCGATGGCAAGGAGTATGAAGACCAGAGCTCCGGTGATGGTCAGTATGATGCTTTCGTGAAAGCCCTCCGCAATATCTACAAGGTGAAGCTCGGCAAGACCTTCCCTAAGCTCGACAACTATCAGGTAACTATCCCACCTGGTGGCCGTACCGATGCCCTCGTTCAGACAGTCATCACCTGGCGTGAAGGTGACCGTATCTGGCGTACCCGAGGCTTGGATGCCGACCAGACAGAAGCAGCTATCAAGGCAACGCTGAAGATGATTAATATGTACGAGGCAGATAAGAGCGACGAACAGGCTGTTTCGCCTCGAAATCTGGATATGGAATAATATCTCCGAAGATTACGAAATTATCTCCGAAGATTATGAAAATATCTCCGAAGATTACAGAATTATCTCCGAAGGTTATAAACAATTAAACAATTAAAAAATCAAATAAGATGAAATTAAACATTGCAGTTCTCGCCGGTGATGGTATCGGACCAGAGATTATGAAGCAGGGCGTAGCAGTTATGCAGGCCATTGCAGAGAAGTTCAACCACGAGTTTACTTACAGCGAGGCTATCTGCGGCGCTCACGCTATCGACGAGGTAGGTGATCCATTCCCAGAGGAGACCTTCAAGACTTGTATGGATGCTGATGCTGTACTCTTCGCAGCCGTTGGTGACCCACGTTTCGACAACAACCCTACAGCCAAGGTTCGTCCTGAGCAGGGCTTGCTCGCTATGCGTAAGAAGTTGGGCCTCTTCGCCAATGTTCGCCCAGTAGCTACATTCGATTGCCTGCTCCACAAGTCACCATTGAAGGATGAACTCCTGAAGGGTGCTGACTTCGTAGTTATCCGCGAGTTAACTGGCGGTATGTACTTCGGTGAGAAGTATCAGGATAACGATAAGGCATACGATACAGATATCTATACCCGTCCTGAGATTGAGCGCATCCTGAAGGTAGCTTTCGAGTTTGCCATGAAGCGCAACAAGCACTTGACAGTAGTAGATAAGGCAAACGTATTGGCATCTTCTCGTCTCTGGCGTCAGATTGCCAAGGAGATGGAGCCACAGTATCCTGAGGTAAACACCGATTATATGTTCATCGACAACGCTTCTATGCGCGTATTGACTGAGCCTACATTCTTCGATGTTATCGTTACAGAGAATACCTTCGGTGATATCCTGACCGATGAGACTTCTTGCATCACCGGTTCTATGGGCTTGCAGCCATCCAGCTCTCTCGGTGAGCACACACCATTGTTCGAGCCTGTTCATGGTTCATGGCCACAGGCAGCTGGCAAGAACCTGGCTAACCCGGTAGCTCAGATTCTTTCTGCAGCTATGTTGTTGGAGCACTTCGGTTTGAACGAGGAGGGTGCCTTGATTCGCAAGGCTGTAGATGCTTCTCTCGATGCCAATGTCCGCACACCTGAAATTCAGGTTGAGGGTGGTGCTCACTATGGCACAACTGAGGTTGGCGCATGGATCGTTAACTGGATTAAGAATGCTTAATCTGTAAATGGATTTTTCGGCGCTGGGTGAATTTTCTATCCAGATGCTTTCTTGATAAATGCCTTAAGAGGAGTGTTTCTTTCTCTTAAGGCTTTTCTTGTTGGTTGTCCTGTCTTTCTGAAATTTAGTTCTTTTTGTAAACTCAAATAAGTTTTATAGTTTTTTATTTGGCAGTTTGCAAAAGTCTTCTTAACTTTGCACCATGAAAAGTTTTTATACATTATTATTGGCATCGACGGTTTCTTTGTCTGTATCTGCGCAGAACGTAGATGCCGACAAGCCATGTGCTGCTCAGAATAAAACCTTGCGCGATTCACTCTCCAAGGCTACAGAAGTGCTTGCATATCATCCAGACAGTATCGATCTGCGACTGAAAAAGGCTGCTTGGAATATCCAGTTGGAGCAGTGGCAATATGCCAAGGATGATCTTGATAAGGTACTCTTTCTGAACAATACCAATATCGCCGGTTTGTTCTATCGTGCCTTTGTCAATGAGAAGTTGCTCCGTTATAACTTTGCGCGTCTCGATTATCAGAATCTTCTGGTACTTGTTCCTGGCAACTTTCAGGCGCAACTCGGTCTGGCTTTGCTCAATGAGAAAGATAAGCATTATACCGAGGCTTACGATGGCATTAACAGTCTGATAGAGCAATACCCTGACAGTGCGATGGCTTATGCTGCAAGAGGTGGCATGGAGAAGGAGAGGGGTATGCTTGAGCTGGCAGAGTTTGATTACGCCAAGGCGATGGAGTTGGATGCCGGTAATGAGGATTTTGCTTTCAATCATGTAGACATCCTGATTCTGCTTGGAAGAAAAGACGAAGCCTATCGTGATTTGAAGAAACTGCTCGATGCCGGTTGCCAGCCGGGCAGGTTGCAAGGTTTCTATGCAAGGTTGAAAAAGAAGAAAAAGTAGTATTTTGAGTTATAAAAAGGAGTTTTAAAGATTAATAAGACAAAAATGCATAAAATTATTCCCTATATCCTGGCAGTCTGTTGTCTCTGTATGGTGGCATCCTGCGATACCGTCTTCGATGTTCATCCGTATGATGTGCAAATCAACGGCGATAGAAATCTGAATGTTACCAATATTCAGAAAATTGAGGCTGCAGTAAAATCGAAAGATACAATCCGTTTTGCTATGATCAGCGATTCACACCAGTGGTTGGATGATTTGAAGAGTGAGGTTAATGATATCAATCGCCGCAGTGATTCCCTCGATTTCGTGATTCATTGTGGAGACCTTACCGACTTTGGTGCTACCCGTGAGTTTCAGTGGACCCGTGACCATCTTCAGAAGTTGAAGATACCTTTCGTGGCTCTGCTGGGTAATCATGACTGTTTGGGAACAGGTAACCAGTCTTATCAGAAAATCTTTGGTAATCCGGATTTCAGTTTCATCGCCGGTAAGGTAAAGTTTGTCTGTCTCAATACCAATGCCATAGAGTTTGACTATTCCCGCCCTGTACCTAATTTCGATTTCATGGAAGAGCAGGTTAAGGCAGATGCAGATGACTTTTCGCGTACCATTGTCTGTATGCATGCTGCCCCTTATTCAGAGCAGTTTAATAATAATGTAGCTAAGGTCTTCAATTTTTATACGCATCAGTTCCCAGGTTTGATGTTCTGCCTTTGCGGTCATGGTCATCATACCAAGCAAGAAGATATTTATGGCGATGGCACCATCTATTATCAGGTGGCCAATGCCGCTAAGCATCAATACTATATATTCACCATTACTCCAAAAGGTTATCGTTATGAAGTTATTGAGTTTTAAGCATATATTTATTCTGGGAGCTTTGTTTGCTGCAGGTTCTGTACAGGTTCATGCTGCCGGTGAGGTTACCGGGAAAAGTGAGGAGTTGGAACAGAAGGATAGTATCGTTCATGATACTCTGGTGTTGGCGGATGGCAAACTGACCCGATATGACCGCCGCGTCATGCGCTACCGTAAGCATTGGGATTTGCTGATACCTACTAGTGGCATCATTCAGACCTGTGGCAATATGGGTATCATTTCGCTGGGTATCGGATGGGAATATGGTAAGCGCCGCCAGTGGGAAACGCAGCTCTTGTTTGGCTACATCCCGAAGTTCAGTTCTGACGATGAGAAGTTAACTATGACGCTCAAGGAGAATTTCATTCCTTGGCGTCGCAATATCGGTAAGGGCTGGTGGTTTGAACCGCTGGAGTGCAGCCTGTATTTCAATACGGTGTTCGGACATGATTTCTGGACAAAGCAGCCTACCAAGTATGAAAGCGGCTACTATCCGTTTTCTACCCGCATCCGTCCTAATATAGCCTTGGGTGAGCGGTTTAAGTATGATATTCCGCACAATAAACGTAAGCGTATCAAGAGTATCACGTTTTTCTATGAGTTGGGTACAACGGATATCTACTTTATGCGTTTCTACCGTAATGGCAATGCCGGTTTCTGGGATGTCTTCGGCCTCTCTATCGGTGCCAAGGTGCAGTACCTTTAAACCAAGAACTGGTTGATGAGTTTGCTTACTCTGATGATATCTTCATCGTTGAGCGATGAGTTGCAAGGCAGACTCAGTTCTTCGTCAGCTATTCTCTTGGCTATCGGAAATTCCAGATGATTCATTTCCGGATAGCATGGCTGCAGATAGGGTGGGCGGAAGTAATGAATCTTTGTGCCGACCCCATTCTCAGCCAGGAAAGCTTTCAGTTGGTCTCGTTTCGGGGTAAGGAAAGGGAAGACGTGGAAAACATTTTCATGAGCAGGAGAGATGAGTTTCGCAGCGATACATCTGTCCCTGATGCTGTCATCCAGATGCTCCAGGTATAGCTGTACCTGTCTGTATCTCGCTTTCTGTTCGTTCTCAGGATATTGCAGTTTCACATTCAGTACCGCAGCCTGAATCTCATCCATGCGCGAGTTGACGCCCTGGTATCTGAAGATGCCGTCTTCTATCTTTCCATATTCGTGTAGTGACATAATGGCTTCCGCCAATTCCCTGTTATTGGTAGTTACAGCTCCCGCATCTCCCAATGCTCCCAGATTCTTGCTAGGATAAAAACTGTGGGCGGCAGCATCCGAAAGATTTCCGGTATATCTTCTTTTCGATGGTTTTTCAGAAGAATCAGATAGAGTAGTGGAGCATCCGAATCCCTGCGCATTGTCTTCGAAAAGCAAGAGATGATGCTTCTTGCAGATTTCAGCAATCTTCGGAGTCCATGCCAGTTTGCCATAGAGATGAACAATCATGATGGCTTTGGTCTTCGGTGTGATTCGGGCTTCTATCAGTTGGTCATCTATCTGTAATGTATCGATATTGGCATCCACCAATACAGGTGTCAGTCCTACGCTGCTGATGGCAAGTACGGTAGCGAAATAAGTGTTGGCAGGCACAATCACCTCATCACCTTTCTGCAACTTTCCGATAGCCAGTTCGCCCATCAGCATCAGTTTGAGCGCATCCGTCCCGTTAGCGCAGCTGATGCAGTATTCTGTACCGATAAACTGTGCATACGATTTCTCAAACCTTTTTACGGCTTCGCCTTGCAGATACCATCCGCTGTTGACCACCTTGTTGATAGCATCCTTTATCTCCTTCTCGTAAGGCTCATTGATAGCCTTCAGGTCGAGATAAGGAATCTTCTTAACTTCTGTTTCCATTGTTTCTTCTGTGATGATTTATACAAGTGATAAGACTTGTTTCTATAAATAAAAACGGATGTTTTGCGGTATTTATTATATGGGGAGCTATAAAAAAGACAAGAGCAGCTATCTTCTCAGACAACTGCTCTACATTCAATAGGTATTAGTTTTCTTTAAGGTAAAAAGATTGTATTCAGGATAACGTTTGCAAAGGTACTAAAAAAAAATGAAACAAAAAAATAAAATGGCAACAAAATTGCCATCAACTTAAAAAAAAGTTCTAAAACCCTTTGCGGAGTCTTTTCTATTTGTACGAGAAAATAGATTTTTATATAAATAATGCTAAATAAAAAGCTGTAAAATGGAAAAAATGTCACGAAACCGTCTTTTTCCCTTTCACAGCGTTCGATGTCTAAAATCTTTTGATTTGTACGGTTGAAATTACCCAACTGAGCCCTTTGGCCTGTTTCAACCATACAGTTCGCACCAATTTCTTCTGCAACTTTCGAGAATCGAATTTATTTTTCAGTCCTTATCGTTTAAAAGATTCTAAAAACCAATAATTATTATTTAAGAGTTCCCACTATGGGAACTCTCATTTATTCTATTTTTTGTATCTTTGCACCGTGTGACACAGATTAGAACCTTATTACCTACTTTGGAGGCGTCGCGACAAAAACAGTAATGTACGGATCTCTACTTCCGAAAGCCAACGGAGGCGGAGAGAGGAGAGATTATGCCCATAGCAAGAGAGCTATACAGCGCATTCTCAGCTCAGTGTTCACGGTGACAGGGTGACACGATGACACTAGTTTTTCAACATTTCGCCTCGCACGCGGGCAGGCAGGAAAAATCAGGCCGAAAGTTCCTGCCTGCCCGCGCGAGAGTAAATCTTCAGAAATCACTGTCACCAGTGTCATCCGTCATACTGAAGCTGGTTACTTACGATGTGAAAGTTAGTTGCTTACGATGCGAAAGTCAGTTACTTGCGATGCGAAAGTTAGTTACTTACGCCCCGTAATCCACTGGCTTACGATGCGAATTACAAGTGTTAACTCCTTTAAGATCAAACAAGCTATGGAGATAGAAGTTACATCAGGAGCAAACAGAGTCAGACCTGTTACCTTCATTTTTATGTTAATTCTTTAAAAAATCAATAAATAATCATCTATTTATTTGCATATATAAAAGAATTACCATATCTTTGCAATCGGATAAAGGCTTCTTTATTCAGGATTGGGGTGTCCCCGGTCGGGAAAGGGTTACTTCACAGTGACTCTTTTTTTTGTATTATTTTCCTTGTTCTTTTGGGAAAATCTTCATACCATATACCTTTCCGTTTAATTGGAAGATATTCTTTTTCAGTACATCAAAAGCAAGATTCACTCCATTAGGATTCAAAACATGTCGAGTTACCGGATAAGCTATCAAGTCAGCAATCTGAAGTCCAATTATATTTTCAGATTTCCATCTCATGTCGAACTTTTTAAAAACTTTTTTCATTCGATGACTATCCACCCAATATGTTCCTCTGTCTAACAGCTGATTATAATAATTAAGAAGGGATGCATCTTCCTTTTTGCCACGTTTTTCGATAATGGTACAAAGTTCTATGTCAGTCAAATCAAGAGAGTCTAAATAAAACACGACTCTTTCCATGATATACGATAAAGACAACCCATATACATCATTCAGTTTACCATACTGCCTGATATATGGTTCTTTTAATATCGAGCAGCAAACTACGACATATCCATTATCTCCAAGTATATCATTAACACCCTGGAAGAATCGTTTTTTGACATCAAGGTCAAACAAAACCTCGAATCCATTTTGACACTTTCTTATATCCCGACTATGAAAAATAATATTTATATTGTTCCAGATTTCCTTTTTAAGGACATTGATTCGTTCTGTCAACACTTTGTCCTGTTCCTCGGAGACAACAATACCACAAAGTGTAAATATAGGGAATTGTGGGTCAAAACTTGCTAAGTTTTGATCTCCGCATTCATCAAGATACAATATAAATTTATTCGCCATAATTTTTGCCTATTTAAAATGCAAAAATACAACTTTCTTTTCTATTTACAAAGTTTGCTGAGATAAAATAACTTAAAAGATCGCTATGAACAAGTATTCACCCCTTTATTGCATCAGTAGCTCATCATTAGAATATTTTGCCAAACAGGATGTTCATCATAGTTTTGAACAGAATCTTTGCATCAAACCACCAGGATCTGTGTTCCAGGTAGTAGAGGTCAAGACTCAGTCTTCTCAACATCTTCGGCATCGTATCCGTATATCCGTTATACAGGGTGGCATAAGAAGTAGCACCCGGTCGGATCTGATACAGATAAGTATATCGAGGGTCATGCTTGATGATTTGGTCGATATAGTATTTCCGTTCCGGGCGGGGACCGACCAACGACATGTCTCCCTTTAGAATATTCCATAACTGTGGAAGTTCATCTAAATGGTGTGTTCTTATGAATTTTCCTACACGTGTGAGTCGCGTGTCGCCTTCAATCTCTAGTAGATTTGGACCATCTTTTTCTGCATCAGCCTTCATAGATCTGAACTTATAGATGTTGAAAGGTTTCCCGTGCAAACCTATACGTTCTTGCTTGTAGATGATTGGTAATCCGTCTTCCCATTTGATAGCTAAGGAGATAATGACAAATAGGGGAGAGAATAGAACGAGACAAGGTACAGAAACAAGAATATCTGTAGAACGTTTTACGAAACGCTCCATTCTGTTGTTTCTATTCTTGGTTTCTGTTTTGTTTTGTATGGTCATTTCTCTACTTTTTTCTTTAGTTTGATTTTTTGATTGATACCGATGTGTAGCATCGTATAGAGGGCTATATCGATAAGTAAGATACCTGTTAATCCTATATTCATATTGCCAAGTATTACGTTGGTGCCAACGAAAGTTAGGGTTAGTAGGATGATAAAGAATAACGTATAGTGTTGGTTATATCCCATAGCCAATATCTTGTGATGTATGTGGCTTTTGTCTGCATCAAAGATTGGTTTTCTGTTTCTGATGCGATGTAACACTACTCGTACGACATCAAAAGTAGGTATGATGAGCAGACTATATGCTATCAGAACGCGTTTTGGAGACATTGGCATAATATTGGGATTTACGGCAATTGCTTTGACAAATAGGAATGCCAAGAAGAATCCCAACGTTAAGCTGCCCGAATCGCCCATGAATATCTTGGTTCCTTTTTCTACTTTCCCATACATGTTAAAATACAGATATACAACCAGAACGCCTAACAATCCTGCAATCATTACTTCATAAGCAATCAAATCGTATGGTATGAAGCAATAAAAGAAACCCAGCAGAGCTATGATGGAAAGACTTGTTGCCAAACCATCAATGCCGTCTATCAGATTGAGTGCATTATCTATGAACACAAATGTAAAGATTGTGAGAGAAATACCAATACTCGAAGGTATCTTGTAAATACCAAACAAACCATAGAGGTCGTTAATCTGGAGCCCACATATAGGCATGATGCTGGCAGCGAGAATTTGAGCGGCAAATTTCACTTTAGCATTAAGACCGATTAAATCGTCAATGATTCCTACAGAGTAGATAATCGACAGGCTCAAGATAAAACCTACGCTCCACATACTGAGAGAGATTTTGTCTTGAATATTATTTGTAGCTATGATAAGCAATACAGCCACAGCAGAAATCATCATGCTTGGTATGAATGCAATGCCACCCAATCGTGGTATAGGTGCGCTATGCACTTTTCTTAGGGTTGGAATATCATACAACTTTTTTTTCTTGCAGAATTTCAGCACTGATGGAATGAAAAATACACCACATGTCATGCTCAGTATGAATGCTCCTATGATTGGTAATATTTCTGTTAACATATTTATATCTTCATTTTATTATATAAACTGAAAAGGTACGTGAATATTGTATAAAACATAAAAATTGTTTGGCTGTTTCATATAAAAGGAGTATATTTGCAGAAAAATGAGACAAGATGACGCAACTGAATAGAAAATTGCCTTTAGGCATACAGGATTTTGAAGAGATGCGTAGAGATCATTATATCTATGCTGATAAGACTGATATGGTTTGGAAACTGGCTAATGGTACTAAATACAATTACCTGAGCCGTCCACGCCGTTTCGGTAAGTCTCTTTTGTGCTCTACCCTTAAATGTTATTTTGAGGGTAGAAAGGAACTCTTTGAAGGTCTCAAAATTATGGAACTTGAATCGGAGTGGGTAAAACGTCCTGTAATCTATTTCAGTATGAGTTTGGGTGGTTCTTCTGCACAGACGCTTACAGAATATTTGAACAATGTATTGGCTTCATACGAGAAGATATATGGCAGAAATCCGGATGAGCAGTCTTTAGGTAATCGTTTAAATGGTATTATCCAAAGAGCATACGAACAGGCGGGAGTACAGATAGCTATTATAGTAGATGAGTATGATGTTCCTTTGCAGCATACCTATGAAACCAATCATCATGATGCATGCTGTGAGATATATCGTAACTTCTTTACAGGGTTAAAAGACTATGGTTACTGCATCAAGTGCGTCTTTATTACTGGCATTACTAAGTTTACTCAGATAAGTTTGTTTAGTATGCTTAATACATTAACTAATGTCAGTTTTAGGAATGAGTATGCAACAATATGTGGTTTGACTAAAGATGAAATCCAGTTCTATTTTTCAGAACAGCTATCTGAATTGGCAGATAACTATGCTATCACGAAGAGTGCCCTTATGGATACAATGAGTTCTATCTATGATGGCTATCATTTCTCTCGTAGTCTCGTCGGTGTTTACAATCCTTTTAGTGTATGTAATGCCTTGGCTAATCTGCGCCTAAATTCTTATTGGATAGCTTCTGGTTCCAACGAAATGTTGCTCAAGGTCTTGCGTAAATTCATCAACGAGATTCCTGAGCTGGACAATTGTTTGATTGATTCTGATTATTTGGAAATGAGTGATGTCAATATGAATGATCCAAAACTCTTCCTTTATCAGTCCGGTTATCTTACAATCAAAAAGGTAGTAGGTAGCAGTTATATGTTAGGTTATCCTAACCGAGAAGTACGAAATGCGATGTTTGGTATGATTCTTCCGATAATGTTGCATAAGGAGTCTTCGCAAGTAAGCAATGCTATTAAGAATATAGTGAAGTAAAATGCTTTTAGGTAAAAATAATGATTTATTTTTGGACTAATGATCTGGTATTTTCTATCTATCGAACATGAATTGGTACCATCATAGCGCACCAATAGGTACAAAAAGATGTAAAGTTCTGCTTATGTATAATCATAACCGCCTATCTTTGCAGAAGAATGTGTGTCCTGAGACAGAATGAAGTCTGATATTGGCTATATTGGATAGATTTATTAGATTTCATTCTGTCTCAGGACACACTTACAACTGCAAAGATAAGCTAATATTATTAATTTTCATTCACGTTGGCGACTATTTATTTGTCATGAGGGCTTCATTCTGATGAATAATCTTTGTATATTTAGCTATTACTCTTTGGACATCAAATAGGTTTTCGGCTTTTTTACGGCTCTCATCTGAAAAGTCCTGTTTTTCTTGTGGAGAGAGTTGTAGAAATCTTAGCATGGCTTCCGCTAATGCATCAGCATTGCGGGCAGGTACAAGAAAGCCATTTTTGCCTTCAATCACAGCTTCACGACAGCCTGGTATATCTGAAGTAATAATAGGCTTGCCTGATGCGCACGCTTCCATTAGGGCACGATTCATACCTTCGCTATATGACGGCACAGTAATAACAATGCCTTTTCGTTGAAACACCTTGTCCATATCGTGTGTGAAACCGATATATTTTACTATTCCATCTTCTTCGTCTTTACGAAGGCGCTCTTCAGGTACGCTTTTCGGATATTTGGAGTCAAGAGAGCCTAATAACTCAAAGTTCACATTAGGATATAAAACTTTTACCTTGCGGGCTGCTTTCGTAAACTCATCATAACCCTTATCCCACAAAATTCTGCCGATAAACAAAAATGTTGTATCATTAGAGGCATTGTTATATTTCTTATAGTTGTCTATGTTGATGCCTTCACCGCCTTCTAAAAAAACAATTTTTTTAGGGGTACATAAATGCTTTTGTTCAATTAGCCGGCGATTATAGTCATTGAGCACTATTATATGTTCTGCAAATGAAAGTCCAAATTGATAGAAAACTCTTGCTGCACGTAGGACGATACTGTTATTTATGAAAATATATCCTAACCCAGCCATCATAGCAGTAGAGCGACATCCAGCTAGTCTTGCGGCAATTGATCCATATATGTTTGGCTTGATGGTGTATGTAAAAATGTAATCTGGTTTTTCTTTGCGGAAAATATGAAGCATCGTACGAAAGTATTTTATGTCCTTTATTGGGTTCAGAGAAGTGCGCTCCATTTTGATTGGAATGTAATGCACACCATCTGGAATGGTAGTTCTCATTTGTTTGTCTTCTTTTTCTGGAGCAACAAGTACAACTTCATGTCCTTCGCTTTTGAGATGTTTTATAACTTCGCCTCGAAAATTTACCAATCCCCATAAGGTATTATCGCAAAATATAATTTTCATAATTTGATGTTCTTTAGAATTGATTTATTGTTTATCTTTCTTTTGTTTTAGCAACTGTTTGTAGAAATCTACATATTGAGCCGCCATGTTCTTGATGTCAAATTTACTAGCCTGTTTTTGGCATTTTATTCCAATATCTTTGAGCATTTTCTTATCGTTATAAAACTGCAATATTTTTACGGCAAGCTCATGCTCGTCGTTTGGAGAAAATAATAGTTGTTTGTTACCAACAACTTCGGCAAGTCCAGGAACATTTGATGCAATGACAGGTTTGGCGTATGCCATACCTTCCACTGCAGCCAAGCCAAAACCTTCCCAGTGTGATGACATTACACCTAAGTCTGCTATACTCCATAGTTGTGCAATATCTTCTCGCATACCTAAAAAATGAGTTCGTTCAGATACACCTTCTTTCTCAGCTAATTGGCGACAGACTTCTTCACGTTTCCCATATCCGGCAAATAGTATATGAATATTGTCTGGTAGTAATTTCAGGGCGCGAATTAAGCAGTCTTGATTCTTTTGCGTAGAGAAACGTGCAACTTGTAATATTACGAAGTTGGTATCTGACAATTCGCTAACAATGTCTTTGCGATGAATATTCAAGTCTTTTTGACTGCTGACAGATGGTAATCGAACGCCATTTTCAATGACCTTGATAGTGACTTTATGGGGTGTACGTTTGCGCATAAAATCAGCTGTTGCTTCCGAAATACAGATAATGCCATCATACAAGCAATATATACATTTGTCAATTTGTGTAGTTAGCCAATACTTCGCACGTGTATTTGATGTACTGTGCTCTGTAGTTACTAGTATTCCTTTTTTGATGCCACAATGAGCTAGTGCAGCCCAGTATTGTGATGGAAACAAATGGGAGTGTACAACATCTGCATCTTTTATTAGTTGGTGGAGTTTGGCTATGAGGCAAATATTATACGCTTCATGTTTATGGTTGAGAGCAATCACTTCAATCCCATTTTGTTTCAGCTTCTTTTCAAAATTGCTGTTTGACGAATATAGTAGGATAACTTTTACGTCATGTTTCATTTGTTTGATTTCTGGCAAAGTTTCTACTAATAGTCTCTCTGCTCCTCCTATTTCAAGAGTGTTTATTATATGAATAATATTCATTTCTCGTTTTCTAATTATTTGATGATTTTTAAGTCCATTATATGAATAATATATCCGAAAGGTTTGATGATTTTTGACCATCGAGGTATTTTGAACAAATTGTCATATACTTCTTCTGACTTATGACAGGCATGAAAACGCCAAAAGTTGAGCCATGAACGCAACTTGATCTTAAAGGGTACAGAACTATTTGCAAGTTCAGAATAACACAAGCAAGTTCCTTTCCAACTATTCATTCTAATCTTGGTGATTTTTGCGGAGAGGCCATCAGTCAAGTATTCACACAAGTATACATTTTTATTAAAATAATGTGTCTTGTATTTTCTAGCTATACGATTAAACAGTAATGCTTCTGGGCAAAATCGCTCATCATCAAATTCAGGAAATGGATATTTCTTAATAACGGTTGTACGTATAGCTTCTGCAGCATCGCCTTTAATATGATATTTATATCTAAAATCAAGAGCAGAACAATCGATTTCTTTGAAATTTAAATTGCCTCCAACTCGTTCTCCATTTTTGTAAAATCTCATGCCACAGAGTACAGCAATATCTTTGTTGTCACTAATTTTTTTTGATTCTTTTATGATATTTTCTATACTGTGTTCTGGTAACTGGTCATCGCTGTCAACAATGAAGAACCATTCCCCAAGAGCTTTTTGTATCCCAAAGTTTATGGCAACATGTTTGCCATGGTTTTGAGTTTTAAAATAGTGAATGGGAAACAAATCAGAATTAAATCTATGGCATAGTTCCTCTGTATTGTCCGTAGAGCCATCATCAACAATAATCCATTCAAAATCTTGACAAGTCTGCTTTCGCAGGCTTTCATACAGCGCACCTAAGGTATAGGCGCGATTATATGTTGGTGTAAATATTGATATTTTCATACAAATTTTCTTAATAAAACTTTTATTGCCAATATAGAAGTTCGTCCATATAATTTATAGCCTTTTGCAAGTACATGAAAGAATCTTCGTATACGGCATTCTTTTTCAAAACGGAAATAGTCGGAAAATATTTTCTTGTTGTCATCAGAAATATACGTTTCATACTTTTGATACAAACTTTTTAATGCCTGATAGTGTTTGTGAGACATAACTGTTTTGTCCATATCAAAGAATGAATTGTATCTATCTGACAGTTTCTTAGCAGTAGGTCCAGTAACAGTAGATTGGTGTCTACGATATAGCATCAGCCTCTTGTTGAGATAAGATAATTCTCCTAGGGCAGCAGCACAAACTGTCAATACATGATCATGCATTGCTACTATGTCTGGTGCATTTTTACAAATGTCTCGCAGAGCTGCGTTAAACATTAGAGCACAACCCTGTATGCCACTGTTTAGAAACAATGCATCTTTTAGTTTTTTGGGAAAGCAAAGAGTAGCATAGCCGCTAATATCAGATGTTTCCGGTATATATACATAAGAATTAGAATATACAGCCTGTGGTATTGTATTATCTTTTGCTTCAATGAATCTAAGCATCAGTTCTAGTTTGTTCTCTAGCCAGATGTCATCTTGGTCGCAGAAAATACAGAATGGAGCTTTTGAAAATTTTAGAAGGTGCATGAAATTGAGCCCACTTTCATGAAATCTTATCCCGTCCTCAATTATATTGATTCTACTGTCCATTGCTTTCATTTCTTTTAAGATGCTCATGGTGTCATCAGAAGAACCATCGTCATGAATATATAATTTCCAATCGGTCAAAGTTTGGGCTTGTAACGACTGAATTTGAGTTCTTATGTAAGATGCTCCATTGTATGTTGCCATCAAAATATCAATGTTGTTCATTTCTTCAAAATTAAATATTTAAAACCGAATTAGTTTCAAGCCAAATTACCTTTTTGCTTGCTGAAAAGAAAAGGTAAAGAAGCAAAGAATACATACTGTATCGTAATGGAAAAATTTGTAAATATAAATTCTCCGATAAATTCCATCAATACAAATGTTAAAAAAATCGCGTAGAGTATCAATTCTAGTTTTCCTCCAGTTCTACTTTTTTTGTATAAGTACCCATAAAAGATGCCATATATTATTGAAAATAGAAATACTCCAGGAGTACCAAAATCTTCATAAAAGGGATACATATTTGTATATGTATTGGTAATATCTGGTATTGATACAAATTCAAGTATCGTGTCTGTTGGAGCTTCTGTAAGTCCGATAGCATGGCCTATTGCATAGATAATTCGGAATGTATGCATGCCTATTATAGGGGAAGAGCATGGAACTGCATAATAGTCGAATGCAACCATACTGCTGGATAAATAAAGTGCAAGGAAATTAGTAGCTTCCATGTCTTCTCCAACGGCACGCACAGATTGTAATACGAAACTAAATCCAATAAAAATTATCAATCCTATAATCAAATGCTTAACTTTGATTTTTCCTTGTTGAAAACAAAGGTATAACGATGAGAACATTACACCCAAGAAGGAAGTTTTTGCCATAGTTACTGTTGCCAATAAAAGATTCAGTAGAATTATGATGATTTTCATTGTTTTACTTTTGAAATAAAGCAAAGAAAAAAATATCATAACAAAGGAAAGTGATACAAAATAGAGTAATATGCCAAGTTTTGGCATCTCTATATTTTCATCTTGACCAGTGCTCATCATTCTCATGTATCGAAATATATTTTCTGGATCTTCCATAAATGCTTGTTTTATAATTACTGCACAAACTATGGGAATAGAAATACATGTTATGATAGAATAGACCAATAAAATATTCTGGTTCGGCTGTATTTCTTTTGAAATTTTTGAGGCTGGTGGTGCTATATAATCACATGCGATAGATGCAACAACAAATCCTACAATCCATACTGTAAGAATGAATGGAAAATTATTCTTGATAGGATAAAATGTATTTGGTAGGAAATAGTATATAAGTATAGCAATAGCCCATACACCTGGTACTGCTACGTATGGCGAAAATATATCATGCGATATATAATAGCCTATGCCTACTATTAAAATTGCTAAAAGAAAAGTTACAATCAACATTATTTCATATATTTTTTATAGTTATATATCATTAAGATAGCCACGGCAACTTCTGTTGTTGTTACAACAATACTAGCGCCAACGGCTTGAAGGGAAGGTATGAAAATTAACATCATGCAAATTGATGCAATCGCTGCTATGAAATATACATCACGAAAACGATGGCTAGTGTGCTCGTTCCCTAGAGCTATTAGCCCCATTTGCCCATAAACACCTCCAACTCCAATAGCAAATGGAGTAAGTGCGAAAATTTTCAAATAGATATCAAGACCGGAGTAGTCTTCACCAAGTACTGATGGTAGCCAAATACTACTAGTCCAGATTGCTACTCCTACAATTGCCATGACCATTAATACAAGTATGCGTACTTGTCCAAATAAGCGGCGTGCCTCACTGCAATTCTTTGCAGATACAGAACTGATCTTTGGAAAGAATACCTGGTTGAGTGGGGTGTAAACAAGAAAGCACACTGCTCGCATGATACGCTCTGCAGAAGAGTATTTGCCAATGATATCAGTTGTACAATAGAAGCCGAGTACAACAACGATTAGTTGTGTATATATGCTTGTTGAAGCCGATGAGAGAAATAGAGGAAAACTAGTATGTAGCTCACTTTGTATCCCAGTCCATATTGGTGGCACCCAATTTATAAGTCGTTTGTATATTATATATACATTAGAAATAATTGCAGTAAACAGAAATACTGCAGCTTGAAGAAATGCTGCTAGTACATAGTCATTAGGACTCTTCACGAAAATAAATATGAGTGGCAGAAGGGTAACCTTAGATATTGTGTTTATAATAGAAAATAAACGTATTTTACCTATTCCTTGAAAAAACCACATAAATGTAAATACCGAGCCTAGTAGCATTGGAAATGTAGCGATGATTGCTCTAGAGTAGAATTGAAAAGTGGGTACAGTGACAAGCAAAGTACCAAGTATAACTGCTGAAACAGTTAACAATACTGATTTGGCTGCAATTACATTCCAAAAAACACGACTCCGTTCAGCATAGTCATCTTTTACCATTGCTATATGTTTGGTTGCACTGAGATTAAATCCAAAATCAACAATGATAATCAGGTATTGTATAACAGACAGAGCAAATCCAACATAACCATAACCTGTGGCACCGAGTTTTATCATGAGATACGGCATCACAAAAATAGGAAGTAGCTGGTTGATACCTTGTAACATCATAAGATATAAGGTATCAACCAGATCTTGGCGGTTTGTTAAAAATTGTTGTTTAATATTCGTTGGTTGCATGTCCCATTTTTTGATTGAATATATCTTTGACCATATAGAAGGAAAAACTACAGAAAAAGGCTAAAAACGACATTAGAGCTATTGTTATTATTCGTTTTGGTCCAGATGGCTTAGATGGTATTGCTGCAGGTTGTATTGTAACGAATATTGGAGTTCGTTCTTGAAGTTTTGCCTGAGCAAGTTGCATCTGTTGCACTGATTGTTGATACATGTTGTATGCCATCTGCATCTCGTTCTCCAATCGGTCTCTAACCTGTGTAAAAGACATGAGACCAATATCTTCATTGGCATCGCAATAAGCTGAGTACTTTTGTTGTGCTTTAATGTATTGAGCTCTTGACTCAGCAACAATCTTTCTTGTATACTCTACGTCTTTACGAGATTTGTTTGTACGATACTGTGTGATGTATATTTGCAATCTTTTGCGGATCAAATCTGCAATTTGTGCAGAAACATCTGCATCAAGAGTTGTTACGCTTACCGAAATCATATCTGTTTTCTTATCCACACTGCAAAAAAACGAACCAAATAGAGCATCAACAATAGTCTGTTGCTGTTTGGATATATGTGTAGGATTTATATTTGACTTTATAATTTCCTTCTTTAAATTGAACAATTTGCCCCACCACGGTTTAATCTGACAATTTTCAAAATACTCAAAGATGCTTACCTTCTTATGAAGGCGAGATACGGTTATTTCTTGTTTGAGCAATTCGGTAAGGAATATAGTAGATCCTAATACTTTTGGATAAAACTCAGGGTAGATAGCATCTTCTGTTGAACCTGTATTCATTTTTATTCCAGCAATTGCTGCTATTGACCCAAGATTTCCTGATACCGAATTTGCTGATGATTCAGGCAAGAGTATCGTATCTGATTTCCACGTTCTTGGCAGACTGAAAATGTATATGCCAGTCAGTATCATCACACTAAAGGTAAATATTAGGATCGCTAAAAGTTTCTTTTTTAGTAAAGAAACCAGATGAACGAGATTAGCGGATGCTTGATCTGCTGTTTTATAACTATATTCTGTATTTTCACTCATTTTTCTATCTACTTTTATTTTTCTATGCAAAAGTACAACGATTACCCAGATTCTCCGAGTTTTTGGCAAAAAACTATTTTAGAATCTCGGCTTGCCTTTCTTAAAGATTTCTACATTAACTCGATAGCCATATTCGGATGGTTCATCAAGTTCATTAGACTCGTATTCGCGCTGGAGAAATTCTATTGCTTGTGCAATAGCTTCTTTTCTTGTATCACCATGCGTACTGCAAGAACTTGATGGTCTGTCGTTGCCCATCATTTCTAATCTAGCATTTATTAATGTATTTAAGTCCATTTTCTTTATTTTTATGTTATTTCTTGTAAAATTACAACTTTTCTTCGAATCTGCCAAACTTTTGGATGAGAATCTGTTATGCAGTTGTTACCAATTATTGTCTATTCTTTCAGCGAATTTGATACTTCAGTTTCAATTGTTGTTATCCATTCTTTGAAATGAGGACATTTGGTAAGAGTTTCAGTGCCGTCATACTTCACTTACTTACTCATATTGGCAATCGTAGCAATCATGGCGGCGATGCTGCTCATGCTGCTTCCCATACTCATCATTTCGGCGGTACTCATCTTGCGCTTCAGCTTAGTTGGGATGACAATCTCGCTGCCTGGCTGCACTTTGGCACCATGCGAGAGCTTGGCTACCTTACCATTCATATAGATGATGTATGCCTTGCTCTTTAATGCATCTGAGGCAAAACCACCTGCCTGATCGATATAGTAGCTTGCCTTCTTGCCCTTTTCGTAGGCTACTGTATTGGCAAGCATTACGGCACCATTGATCTTTACCGTACCATTGTACTGAGGAATGACCAGACGGTCGCCCTCTCGCAGGATGATGTCGGCATCACTGCCTGGGTTCGCCAGTGCTTCTGGAAGGTCGATACCTACAGGGTATTCGCTAGGTACGTTGAACTTCTCTATGTTGGTACGCTCTACATCCTTAGAGGTCTGCGAGATGGCACTGGCATTGTTGCTGCTCGCGGCAAGCTGCAGAAGGTTCTTCTGCATCTCTTCGCGCTGCATCTTCAATACTGCCTCCATGCGCTGCTTCTCTTGCTCGTTGGCTTTGCGGATGATGCGGGCTCCCTTGAGATATGCCTGGTCGGTAGCTCCACCTGCCTTCTTGAAGAGTTCACTCAGGCGGGCGTTGCGACGGTCTAATGTATAGAGACCGGCAAACATCACTTCACCGGTAATCGATACGTTCTGCTGCTCTACATAAGCCGGACTCTGACGGATCATTACTTCATCAAATGGCATCAGCTTGAAGCCAGGGGTGCCGTCGATAACGAAGCCGTCTTTGAGAGATAGGGTGTAGGTCTTGGCGATAACGCTATCTGGACGTAAAGCCTTGGCATCCGCTACTCTACGGCTTACCATTACATTAACGGTTGAAGCTTTGTCGGTCAAGCCGCCTGCCTGAAGAACGAAGTCTTCGAGGGTCTCATTGTCGGCATATTGATAGACGCCTGGATACTGCACTTCGCCACGGATGGTGAGGGTGCGCTCTACAATCTTTTCCTGTCGGGTAGGGATGAAGAGAACATCGTTTTCCTTCAATGGAATATCTGGAGTCTTGCCGTTCATGATGCCGGCAATGTCTACACTTACTACTTCGAGTGAGCGGTCAGACTTCATGCGGTGCATAACGGCACGGTTGGTGAAGGCTTCCTCTGTTAATCCTTCGGCATGCTCTACCAGGGTGCGTACGCTGTTGATCTGCTCGCCCAGATTGTACATGCCCGGACGGAATACGGCTCCTTTCACCTCTACGGTGTTGGCGTAGCGTGGCAGGATGCTGTCTACACTGATTGAGTCGCCGTCATCGATACGGAAACTGGAGAAGTCGAACTCTTCTATATTATATACGGCACGTTCTCTGCCGGTCTTGCGGTTCAGTCTTACTGATTTCTTGTAGGCATCACCTGTAAAACCGCCGGAATACTTCAGAAGGGAATTGACACTCTCGTTCTTCTTCATTTCGTAAATCATCGGGCGCTTTACCTTTCCGGCGATGGTGACGAGACAATCGTATGGACCTACTACGATGACATCGTTGTCGGCAAGGCGGACATTACCCGTCAGTTTGCCGTTCAGAATATAGTCGTAGATATCAACAACCGTTACCAGTTTGTTGTGTCTGTATACCTTGATGTTTCGCAATGTACCCAGATCGTTGGTTCCGCCAGCCATGTAGAGTGCATGGAATACGGTAGCGAAGGCTGAGAGGGTATAGGTGCCCGGAATCTTAACCTCGCCCATTACGTTTACCATGATGGTCTTGGTCTGTCCTACAGTGAGTTTGATGCGGCTTGAACGATATCTGCTGCCCACGGTATTGCGCAGGCGGGCATTAGCCTGAGCTACGGTTAAGCCTGAAACACTGACCGGTCCATAACCCTCGATGGTTACTTCACCATCTGGCGAAACGGTGCTCTCGATGGTTTTCTGAGAGGCGCCATAGATATCTATAATGACGGCATCGCCAGGCCCCAGACGATAGTTCTGTGGGGTAGCGATGTTCATATTTGGCTCGAAACTGAGGTCTTTGTTATTGAAGATGTCACGGCCGAAAACCTTACTGCGCTTCTGGTTGAGCTCAGCCTGCAGCTGTTTTACCATGGTAGCTGTATCGGGTACCAGGGCGTTCATTTCCTTGCTGAAATCATCATAATCTGGGTTGGTTTCATCATAAGATGAGTTGTAGCTGTCGTTCTGCTTGCTCTGGATGCGATAATTGCTATAGGTTGAAGCCTGCTTCTCTTTGTCCTTGTCCTGGTAATCTTCTCTTTGCTTACCATTGTTGGTCCGCATTCTCTTGTTGCCTGCATTTCCTGCAGCGGTTGTGTTGTAGAGCTCATTCTGCTGCGACATCTTCTGATACTTATTGCGTACACGTCGAATCTGGGAGATGTCTACGCCCTTCTGCATCAGTTTGGTAACAATCTGCGAATTGGCTGTGCCACGCTCATGTTCTTTCACCACAAAGCTCATGACCTGATCATCGGTCATGTGAGAACTCTGTGCGAAAAGTGGTCCTGAAGACAGGACGAGCGCCAGTACAAGTATGATATGTTTCTTCATTATTGTTCTATTATCTTAGTTATATTTATGTAATAACTCGAAAAAAGTGATTTTGTTGCTATAGAAGGCTGAAAAGATGTTAATAAAAACAAGAAACCCAGGGTTCAACCCTGGGTTACTGATGTTCTGAGCGAGATACGGGAGTCGAACCCGCCTCACAGGCTTGGGAAGCCCGTGCACTACCGATGTGCTAATCTCGCGAAGGAAAATACTAACTCCTTTCACAAGAAAGAGCCACGAGCGGGACTCGAACCCGCGACCCACGCATTACGAATGCGTTGCTCTACCAACTGAGCCATCATGGCTTTTTGCCCGAAAGCAGATGCAAAGGTAATGAATATTTTTTGAAATAAGAAATTATTGCCTAAACTTTTCTCGTAGTTAACTCTTATTAACTAAAGTTAGTTGGTTGCTATACCGGGTTCATAATAAAAGAGGGACTATCGCCAGTGGATAGTCCCTCTTCAGATTATAGTTTCTTGAATGTCAATTCTTCTTTTTTCGAATTTTTGCCTACCGAGATGGTGTCGCCTGGCTTCATTGTGCCATCGAGTAACATCTCGCAAACGGAATCTTCGATGTAGGTCTGGATGGCGCGGCGGAGTGGGCGGGCACCAAACTGCACATCGTATCCCTTCTTGGCTACCATCTCCTTTGCCTTTTCGGTAATCTGGAAATGGAATCCCAAGTCTTCTATTCTCTTGACCAGTCCTTCCAGGTCGAGGTCAATAATGCGCTTGATGGCATTGAGATCCAGCTGGTCGAAGGTGATGATGTCATCGAGACGGTTCAGAAACTCTGGAGCAAACTGCTTGCTCAGACTCTTCTGGACGATGCTGCGGGCATACTCCTTGTCTTTCTCATCCATCGCCAATCCGCCTTTTATACCTGCAGAAGTAAAGCCGACGCCTCTGCCGAAATCTTTCAGCTGGCGGGTTCCTGCATTAGAGGTCATGATGATGATGGTGTTGCGGAAGTCGATAAGTCGGCCGTTGCCATCGGTAAGTCTGCCTTCGTCGAGTACCTGTAAGAGCAGGTTGAATACCTTGCTGTTGGCTTTCTCGATTTCGTCGAGCAATACGATGCTGTATGGTTTGCGGCGTACCTTTTCGGTCAGCTGTCCACCTTCGTTATAGCCTACGTATCCTGGAGGTGCACCTACCAGACGTGAGGCGTTGAAACTCTCGGAGAATTCGCTCATGTCTATTCTGATGAGTGAATCTTTCGAACCAAACATTTCCTCGGCAAGTTTCTGGGCAAGATAGGTCTTACCTACACCTGTAGGACCCAGGAACATGAATACGCCAATAGGATGGTTAGGGTCGCGCAAGCCTACACGGTTCCTCAGAATGGTCTTTACCATCTTGTTGATGGCATTATCCTGAGCAATCACCTTGTGCTTCAGGTTGTGTTCCAGCTCTTTCAGACGTTTGCTTTCACCCTCTGCCATGCGTTGGGCCGGTACGCCGGTCATCATGCTGATAACGTTGGCAATGTCTTCGGCTGTCACCTCAACATATTCGCCAATCTCTCCCTGCTGCCATTGCGCCTTCATGTCCTCAATCTCTTTCTCAATCTTGGTCTGGGCATCTCTGCATGAGGCTGCCATCTCGAAGTTCTGGTTTGCTACAGCCTGCTGCTTCTTGCTGATTATCTTTTTCAGTTCTTTTTCCAGCTTGATATATGGAGCTGGAACACTTGCATTATTAATATGTACGCGCGAGCCGACTTCATCTATCACGTCGATAGCCTTGTCTGGGAAGTGGCGGTCGGTGATATAGCGCTCTGTCAGTTTGACACATGTCTCGAGAGCCTCGTCTGTATATCTCACACAGTGATGCTTCTCGTAATGTTCCTTGATGTTGTGCAGTATCAGCAGGGTCTCTTCGCGTGTAGTCGGTTCAACGATAACCTTCTGGAAACGGCGCTCCAAGGCTCCGTCCTTCTCAATGCTCTTACGATACTCATCGAGTGTGGTGGCACCGATACACTGGATGATACCTCTTGCCAGGGCTGGTTTCAGAATGTTGGCGGCATCCATGCTTCCTTCGCCGGAACCGGCGCCTATCATGGTGTGAATTTCATCTATGAAGATGATGATCTCCGGATGGTCCTCCAGTTCCTTGATGACATTCTTGATGCGCTCTTCAAACTGTCCGCGGAATTTGGTTCCTGCAACGATGGCAGTCAGGTCGAGACTAACCAGACGCTTGTTGAAGAACATAGGCGATGTTTCCTGGTTGTTGATGAGCTGTGCCAGTCCTTCTACGATGGCACTCTTTCCTACGCCCGGTTCACCTATTAATACTGGGTTGTTCTTCTTTCTGCGACCCAGAATCTCGAGCACGCGCTGAATCTCCTTCTCTCTGCCCACGACAGGATCCAGTTTTCCATCGGCTGCAGCCTTGGTCAGGTCGAAACTGAATTTGTCGATGGTAGGGGTGCTGCTCTTTTTGCGCGGAGTTCCATTTGAACGGGTAGACAGTCTCATCGGGTTCTGATCCTTTTCCATATCGAATGGCTCTTCGTCAGTTTCCATCATGTCGTTCTGCTCGTTGTAGTCATCTTCTGTTTCTATTCCACCAGCCATCTCCAGGTTCTCTGCTTCTTCCTGCCTGCCAGCATCAGGGGTTTCTGAATCTGGTGTTTGTGGTTCCATTTTGAAATCCTTCGGCTCTTCTGTCTTCTGCTCATCATCCTTGTCAGTAGGGTAGAGCATTTCGATGGCACGGTCGTAGCTTAAACCCAGTTGACTCAGCCAGTTGGCTACAGGGTTCTTGTCATTTCTCAAGATGGCAAGTAGCAGATGTCTTGGCTCTACAATTTTGGAGTGCTCGTAGTTGTTTGCCTCGCGGATAGAGTCTCTGATAATGCTGTCTGTTATCTGGCTGAATGGGATGTGGCTGTTCTCCTTCACGTTATCGGCAGGAGTTTCTTCCACACGCTTTTCCAGTTTGCTGTTAAGGACTCCGCTGAAAGCCATCGGACTGATGTCTGCGCCCTTCAGGAGCTTGTTGACATCGCTGTCGTTCTGGCTAATCAGACTCAGCATCAGATGCTCCACGCTGATTTCTCTTCCCAAGGTGCGTGCTGCTTCTTTGCTACTTCTGTTCAGTATGTCCTGTATATGTGAAAACGGATTTATCATATTTGCTTATATTTTTTAATATCTCAGTGCAAAAGTACACATTATTTTCAATAATAGCAAATGATATGCCAACTTTTTTGCATTGTTAAAATACAAATAATGCTAAAATAATGCGATTTTTCGCCTCTAAAGCGTTTTAGTATCATTTTTTTTTGTATCTTTGTCGGGAATTTCAAAAGGGTAAAACGGCTTAGAACGCAAGGAAATGCCCTTAAACGCGATTTCCGGATGGAAAACAGGCGTTTTGAAAGTAACGAATAAATAATAATACATTAATATAAGAAATGGACGAAAATCAGACAATGGATCATGATAGAATCATGAAGATCAACATTGAGGAGGAGATGAAGTCGAGCTACATCGATTATTCGATGTCTGTTATCGTGGCTCGTGCCCTCCCTGATGTACGCGATGGTTTCAAGCCTGTGCACCGCCGTATTCTTTACGGTATGCTCGGCATTGGAAACACCAGTGACAAACCTTATAAGAAATGTGCGCGTGTTGTTGGTGAGGTGCTCGGTAAGTATCACCCTCACGGCGACTTTTCTGTTTACGGCGCTCTGGTGCGTATGGGACAGGAGTGGAACATGCGTTATACCTTGATTGACGGACAGGGTAACTTCGGTTCTGTTGATGGTGACTCTCCTGCTGCCATGCGTTATACAGAGTGCCGCCTCTCCAAGATGGGTGAGCATATCATGGATGACCTTGACAAGGAAACGGTTGATATGACCAACAACTTCGATGATACCCTGCAGGAACCTACCGTGATGCCTACCAAGATTCCTAATCTTCTGGTAAATGGTGGTAACGGTATTGCAGTAGGTATGGCTACCAATATACCTACCCACAACCTGGGTGAGGTAATTGACGGTTGCTGTGCATATATCGATAATCCTGACATCGACACCGATGGATTGATGCAGTATATCCCTGCTCCTGACTTCCCAACTGGTGCTACCATCTATGGTATACAGGGTGTGAAGGATGCATACGAAACGGGTCGAGGCAGAATCGTGGTTCGTGCCACTGCCGAGATTGAAAGTAGTGAAAACCATGACAAGATTGTTATCACCGAGATTCCTTATGGTGTTAACAAGGAGCAGCTCGTGATGGCTATTGCTGACCTTGCCAAGGAAGGCAGAGTAGATGGCATCGCTAATGTAAACGATGAGTCTGGCCGTCAGGGTATGCGTATCGTTGTTGATGTGAAGCGTGATGCCAATGCTAATGTTCTTCTGAATAAACTCTTTAAGCTGACAGCTCTTCAGAGTTCATTCTCAGTGAATTGCATCGCACTTGTTAATGGCCGTCCACGTCTTTTGAGCTTGAAGGAGTGTGTGAAGTATTTTGTAGAGCATCGTCATGATGTTACGATCCGCCGCACCCAGTTCGAACTGAAGAAGGCTCAGGAGCGTGCTCATATTCTCGAGGGCTTGATCATTGCCTGCGACAACATTGATGAGGTGGTACATATTATCAGAGCCAGCAAGACTCCATCTGATGCCCAGCGCAACTTGGAGAAGCGTTTCGAACTCGATGAACTTCAGAGTAAGGCCATCGTGGATATGCGCCTCAGCCAGTTGACAGGCTTGCGTCTGGAGCAGTTGCACAATGAATTCAACGAGTTGATGAAGACCATCGACTACTTGAACCAGATTCTGAACGATCCTGAGCTCTGCAAGAAGGTAATGAAGGATGAACTCAACGAGGTGAAGGAGAAGTATGGTGACGCACGTCGTACCATGATTAAACCAGATGACCATGAGTTCAATCCAGAAGACTTCTATCCAAACGACCCAGTGGTTATCACCGTGAGTCATCTCGGATATATCAAGCGCACCCCATTGTCAGAGTTCCGTGAGCAGGCTCGTGGTGGAGTAGGTTCTAAGGGAGCCCGTACCCGTGATAAGGACTTCACCGAGTATATCTATCCTGCTACCATGCACCAGACCATGCTGTTCTTCACCAAGAAGGGCCGCTGCTACTGGTTGAAGTGTTACGAGATTCCTGAGGGCGACCGCAACTCCAAGGGCCGTGCCATCCAGAACCTCCTCAACATCGAGAGCGATGACCAGGTGAATGCATTCCTCCGCTTGAAGGGATTGAATGATGCAGAGTTCATCAACAACCATTATGTAGTCTTCGCTACCAAGAATGGTACCGTGAAGAAGACCTGTCTGGAGGCATATTCCCGTCCACGTGCCAACGGTGTGATTGCTATCAACATCGTAGAGGGCGATGAGGTGGTAGATGTTCGTCTGACAAACGGGCATAACGAACTGATTATTGCCAACCGCAATGGTCGTGCTGTCCGTTTCGACGAGAACGAGATTCGTACAATGGGCCGTACATCTACCGGTGTTCGTGGTATGCGTCTCGATGAGGGTGATGATGCCGTAGTAGGTATGATTGTTGTCAACGATCCTGAGAAGGAAACCGTGATGGTAGTGAGCGAGCAGGGTTATGGTAAGCGTTCTGACGTACTCGATTACCGCGTTACCAAGCGAGGCGGTAAGGGTGTGAAAACACTGAGTATTACCGATAAGACCGGTCGACTGGTAGCTATCAAGAACGTAACCGATGATAACGACCTCATGATTATCAACCAGAGTGGTATCGTAATCCGTCTTGCCGTAGCCGATTGCCGTGTCATGGGCCGTGCTACCCAGGGTGTCCGCCTCATCAACCTTGCCAAGAAGAATGATGTCATTGCCAGCGTATGCAAGGTGATGAGTTCTGACCTCGAGGCTTCTGTAGAAGAGGAGAGCCGTTCTGCCTGGGCTAAGAAGAGCGAGGAGATAGAGAATGATACCGTAGGTGCCAAGACTGCTGAAGAGGCTGCTGAGGCTGAGGCTCATCTCGCTGACGAAGCATCTGAAGCTGAGGATACCGATTCGGGCAACGTAAATTTCAAATAAAAGAAAAGACGCGTAAAAAATAAATAACAACAACTTTTAAACTCATTAAGAAAAATGAAAAAGTTTTTAGTAGCTGCAATGATGGTACTAGGTGCCACATCAGCATTCGCAGGCGACAGTGACGCTCTCAAGGCAGTCATGAAGGCTAAGACTTATGCCGAGGCTGAGGCTTTGGTTAAGCAGAATTTGGGTCAGATGGCTAACGATGCAGAGAAGGCCAAGGCTTACAACAAGCTCGTTGATCTCGCTATGAAGCAGTTCAATGACCAGCAGAGCATCCAGCAGACCAATCAGATCATGAAGAAGAACGACCCGGTTGACGAGGCTGCTATGTCTGAGGGCGCTTACAATGCATTGATCAATGCTATTGAGTGCTACAAGTACGACCAGCTTCCTAACGCTAAGGGTAAGGTTGCTCCTAAGTTTAACAACAACGCTAGCCGTGTATGGGGTGCTCGTGTTCAGCTCGTTAATGCGGGTCAGACAGCAGCCCAGAACAGTAAGGCTGATGAGGTATTGAAGTATTGGGGTGCATTCCTCGATACAGACAATGAGCCTCTCTTCGCTTCTGTAGACCAGAAGCAGAAGGATAGCGAGAAGGACTATATCGGTCAGGTTGCTCTCTTTGCAGCCCGTTATGCATACCAGGCTAAGGATGCTGCCCGTTGCGAGAAGTATTGCGACATCGCCATGAAGAGTGAGAAGGAGGCTAAGGATGCCCTCAACCTCAAGCTCTATGTAATGAAGGACGGCTTGAAGACTCACGAGGATTCTCTTGCCTATGTTAACAAGCTCAAGGATATCTTTGCAAAGGACGAGACCAATGAGGTTGTTCTCGATGGTTTGAACTCTATGTACTCTTCATTGAAGATGGAGAAGGAGCAGACTGAACTTTTGGACGCAGCTATTGCAAAGAACCCTAACAACTTTGTAGCTCTTGCCAACAAGGGTATGATGTATATCCAGAAGAACGATGCAGACAACGCTATCAAGTGTTTGAAGCAGGCTCTTGCTGCAAAGGAGGATAACGTAGTTGTTCTTACTTATCTGGGTGCTTGCTACAACAGCAAGGCTGGTAACTTGCAGGATCCTAACGGCCGCAAGGTTGTTTACCAGGAGGCTATCAAGGTTCTCGACAAGGCTAAGCAGCTCGATCCAGAGAAGGCTCAGGCTAATTGGGGTTACACCCGTTACCAGGCTTACTATGGCTACTATGGTCCTAATGCACCTGAGACCAAGAAGGCTGAGGAAGAGAGCAAGTAAAGATTGAACTTCAAATAAGTATTTGATTCTCATAGGGGGATGTCACCTAGTGTGGCATCCTTTTTTTGTTTCTTTGAGATAGGGTTGTTCCGGTAAGATAACAAATAGGAGTGTGTTTTTTGTGGCAAAATGATTGATAAAAACATCAGCGAGTAATGTTGGTTTGCTGTAGGCGCCCATCAGCTGGTCTACGCATGCACAACAGGTGTTGTGCGATCGCATATCAGCTGTTATGCAAGCGCACAACAGCTGTTGTGCGGCCTACGGAGTTAACTTCTCCGATAACCTATACTATCTTTTCCGACAACTTCATCTGTCTTTTCCGACAACTTCTTCCGTATTCTGCGATTGTATCTTACGCATTATCCTTTGGTATCATACGCTTGCGTGTATTTCTATTCCAAGTAGTTTCTGTTCCTCCACCAGGTTAGTGAGTGAACTGGTTGTGGCTAAAGCTCCAAATACTACATGGTCAGCGATGCTGATGATGTATTTGTTCCTAGCCAAAGCACTTTGCTTGGAGTTGCGGGGAAGATGGGAGAGGGAGATTCTGGCATATAAAGAATTTATATCTATAACGATGCAAAAATACGAATAATCCGCTGAAAATCAAAGGAAATACCAGCTTTTTTGTAGATTTGCCCGAAAATATTTGGTATTTTGAAAACTTCTGTGTATTTTTGCACAAAATAAATAGGATAGTTATGGAACCAAAATTAGGAGATATGATGAAGGCAAATCCTTCTTTAACAGGTTTGACCGATTGGATTGAGGGCCAGGTTATTGATGTAGAGCACAATCCTTTTATGGGATTGGTTATTTCCATCAAGGATAATTTGGGCAGAATATTCTTTGGACAGTCTAAATATTTTAAGATAGCATAATGTTTGCATTATTGATGTAACTAATAATAATCTCATTTTTCTTTGCGCTTTCCAAATAAAAGCGTAACTTTGCAAGCGTATTTACGATTTTAAAAGGGAAATATATGGGTGCAGTATATGTTATACAAGGTATATTGATTTATATTTATGCTTTTGACCATCAATAAATAAGGATATGATACTAACAGTTAAAGATGTAGATTATTTAGGAGATTATACTCTTCTTTGTACATTTAATGACGGAGTGGCGAAGAAGGTTGATTTGCAGCCTCTTTTGAAATATCCGGCATTTGCAGAATTGAAGGACAAGAAAAAGTTCGTTCAATTTGGACTAGACCAAACTATCTTCTGGTATAATGGAGCTGATATTGCTCCGGAATATCTCTATGATAATGGTGTTATGGCTTAAAGATTTCTTAGGTTGAAAGACAGTCAGCCTTTCCATAAAAATAGGCTGAGCCATCATGCGATGACTCAGCCTTAATTCTTTTTTATCCATTCAGAACTTTACTGCTGAACAGGAATCTTCTTGACGCGACGCTCGTGACGGCCACCCTCGAATGTTGTGGCAAAGAACTCGTCGAGAATAGCCTCGGCGGTCTTGTTGTCTACAAAACGACCTGGAAGTACCAATACGTTGGCATCGTTGTGCTGACGAACCAAATGAGCAATCTCCTTGCACCATGCCAATCCGGCACGTACACCCTGATGCTTATTCAATGTCATGGCGATACCTTCGCCGCTGCCGCAAATGCCGATACCTGGATATACTTCGCCGCTCTCAATGCCTTTAGCAAGAGCATGACCGAAGTCAGGATAGTCTACACTCGCATCGCTGTATGTACCATAATCCTTTACAGGATAACCCTTCTTTTCCAAATATTCCAATACAAATTGCTTCAATGGAAAACCTGCGTGATCGCATGCAATACCAACTGTCTTTACTTCCATAATACTTAAGTTTTTAAGTGAAGAAACCGGTGTAAACCCTTATCCTTCACAAGGTTAATGTTAAAAGAGTGAAAGGAGTCGGATGCCGGAAATGGAAATCTGCCATCCGGCAAAATCTCCAACTCCAGCTTCCAACTCCTGTTTAGTTTATGCTAATTAAGCCTCTGCCAAGAAAGCCTTTACCTGCTTGTAAACGTTCTCGCCTGTGTAACCGAGCTTCTCATCAAGTACCTTGTAAGGAGCTGAGAAACCGAAACTCTCCATACCCCAAACCTTACCATTAGCGCCTACGAGACCCTGGAGTGTTACAGGAAGACCGGCAGTCATACCGAAGATCTTAGCGTTCTTTGGCAATACGCTCTCCTGATATTCCTTGCTCTGACTGCGGAACAAGCCCTCTGATGGAGCACTTACCACGCGAACCTTGATGCCGTCGGCACGCAAAGCCTCGCAACCAGCCTCCAATGTAGAAACCTCAGAACCGCTAGCTACCAAGATAACGTCTGGATTCTCGTCGCTGCCTGCTACAATGTAAGCACCCTTGGCAGCCTGCTCGTAATCATTACCCTCTGGCAACTTAGCGATGCCCTGACGAGAGAAGATCAAAGCTGTAGGAGTCTCAACATTCTCCATAGCGAGCTTCCAGCAAACTGTAGTCTCGTCAGCATCAGCTGGACGGAATACGCGGACGCTGTCCTTACCTGCGTGGTTCTTTAACTTCTCCATGAGGCGGATCTGTGCCTCCTGTTCAACTGGCTCGTGAGTAGGTCCATCCTCACCAACGCGGAATGCATCGTGAGTCCAGATGAACTTCACTGGAACCTGCATCAGGGCTGCGAGACGTACAGCTGGCTTCATATAATCAGAGAATACGAAGAATGTACCCATTGCTGCAACAACACCACCGTGGAGCATCATACCGATACACATATCAGCCATTGTCAACTCAGCAACACCTGCCTGGAAGAATGCACCTGAGAAGTCACCGCGAACGATGCTCTTGGTTTTCTTCAAGAAACCGTCTGTCTTATCAGAGTTAGAAAGGTCAGCAGAAGCACAGATCATGTTAGGAACCTGCTCTGCCAAAACACCGAGACAAGCAGCAGATGCTGCACGTGTAGCTGAACCAGCCTTCTGCTCAACCTTGCTCCAGTCTACCTTAGGAGCCTTGCCGCTGAACCACTCATCCATCTGAGCAGCCTTCTCAGGGTTAGCCTTGCGCCATTCAGCCTCTGCAGCCTTGCGCTCAGCTACGATCTTCTTCAACTCCTCAGCACGCTTAGCGTAGATTTCCTTTACATCGTCGAAGATAACGAATGGATTCTCAGGATCACCACCGAGGTGCTTGATGGTATTAACGTAAGCGTCGCCACCGAGAGGAGCGCCGTGAGTATTGATGCAAGCCTCGTAGCTTGTGCCGTCTGCGCGGAGAGCACCCTTACCCATTACGGTCTTACCGATGATGAGGGTAGGGCGGTCCTGCTCCTTCTGGGCAGCATCGAGCGCCTCACGAATCTGAGCTACGTCGTTACCGTTGATCTTGATGACATTCCAGCCCCAAGCCTTGTACTTCATCTCTGTATCCTCGTTCATTACAACGCCACACTCTGTAGAGAGCTGGATGTCGTTAGAATCGTAGAACATGATGAGATTGTTCAGACCGAGGTTACCGGCGATACGACCAACACCCTGAGAAATCTCTTCCTCTACAGCACCATCAGAGATGTATGCGTAGATCTTGTGCTGCATCATGGTTGAACCCAGACGAGCCTCGAGGAACTTCTCTGCAACAGCTGCACCAGCTGCGAGGGCATGACCCTGACCGAGAGGACCAGATGAGTTCTCGATACCACGCTGAAGGTCGAGCTCTGGGTGACCAGGAGTTACAGAACCCCACTGGCGGAACTGCTTGAGGTCTTCCATAGAGAAGAAACCACGCAAAGCCAAACCAGCATAGAGCATAGGGCTCATGTGTCCTGGGTCGAGGAAGAAACGGTCACGACCTGTCCATGTTGGATCTGCTGGATCATAAACCAGGTACTCAGAGAAGAGCACGTTGATGAAGTCAGAACCACCCATAGCACCACCTGGGTGACCGGAATTTGCCTTTTCTACCATTGAAGCAGCCAAGATACGGATGTTATCAGCTGCATGATTCATTACTTTAATGTCGTTCATAATTTTATATTTGTTATTGTTGTTATTTCTGCTGAAATATTCTTGTTTTTCTAGCTCTGAAGGCTACTCAAAAGAAGGATACTTCCTTTTTTTGCCTTCAAAGATACTATTTTATTTTCAAAACTACGATAGATTTTGCAGGAATTTTTACCTTAAGGGTGTTTTTCTTTACTTTTGCATCCTTAAAAACTGCAGGCTTCACTACATCCGGGTGTGCAAAGTCGTTGTAATCGCTCACCTTGTTGCAGGAAATAATCTGTCCTGTTACAGTTTTTGGAGCAGCTGCACCATCCAGATTAAACTCTACCTGCTGAGCCTTGTCAAGACTGACATTGGCAAGAGCAACCACAATGGTTCCATCTACCTTCTTGGCAGCTGAAGTAGATACCAGTGGAATCTTTCTTCCATCTCTTGCGTGATCATCGCCGCGAACATCCATAGAGTCGCACTTTACATCCATTGGGAGATAGGTTGCCTCCTGGAAGTCCTTGTACATGTTGAATACATGATAGGTTGGAGTCAGAACCATGTGACCTGTTCCCTTTGTATCTGTCAGGATCATTGACTGGAGTACGTTGACAATCTGTGCGATATTGGTCATCTTCACACGCTCTGTATGGCGGTGGAATACATTCAGCGAGAGTGCAGCAACGAAGGCATCGCGCATACAGTTCTGCTGATAGAGGTGGCCCTTGATAGTGCCAGGCTCCTCATCCCACCAGGTTCCCCATTCGTCAACGAGGAGGGCTACCTGCTTCTTTGGATCAGCCTTGTCCATGATAGCCTCGTGCTTCTTGATGACATCTTCTATGCCGAGCGCCTTGCCCATGGTCCAGTAGTAATCCTCATTGTTGAACTTGGTGGCAGAACCCTTGCTGCCTGTCCAGCCTGTTACTGTATAATAATGTAGAGAGATGGCGTTGGCACGGTTGCCGATACGGTCCATCAATACCTTAGTCCAGTTATAATCGTAATCGCTCGCTCCAGATGCAATCTTATAGAGTTGGTTTCCGTCATAGTTGCGGCAATAAACAGAGTAGCGGCGGAAGAGATCTGAATAATACTCAGGACGCATGTTGCCACCGCAGCCCCAACTCTCGTTACCAACACCGAGGTATTTTACCTTCCAAGCCTTGTCGCGGCCGTTCTGTCGGCGGAGTTTTGCCATAGGAGTATCTCCATCGCTGGTCATATATTCCACCCACTTTGCTAATTCCTCAACAGTGCCTGAACCCACGTTACCGCTGATGTAAGGCTCGCAACCCAACATCTCGCAGAGATTCAGAAACTCGTGTGTACCGAAAGAGTTGTCCTCAATGGTTCCACCCCAGTTGTTGTTCTGCATCTTTGGTCGCTTCTCACGTGGACCGATACCATCCATCCAGTGATACTCGTCAGCGAAGCATCCTCCAGGCCATCTTAATACAGGCACTTTCAGGTCCTTGAGGGCTTGGAGCACGTCGTTGCGGTAGCCCTGAGTGTTAGGAATCTTAGAATGAGGACCTACCCAAAGACCACCATAGATACAACTTCCGAGATGCTCGGCAAACTGGCCATAAATCTCTTTATTGATTTTCTGTGTTCCCTGGTTGGCATGGATTGTTCCTGTTACATCCTGAGCTTGAACTGAGAATGCAACTGCTGTTGAAAGCAATGTGGTAGCGAAAAGTTTCTTCATCATTGTTCTTATTAATTGTTGTCGATTTTAAGTATAATACGTTTGTGGAGGAGGAATCCCCACAAACGTATTTATCGTTTATTTACTTTTTGTTCTCAACTGCTGCCTTTTCGATAGCAAGACCAGCCTTGTAGGTTTCAATATATTTATCAAAACCGGCTACGTCTTCGGCAGTAGGTGCAATTTCTACACCAGTATTGCCTGCAAATACCTTCTTGTCGAGATAATCTGCCAGGCTCAACTTCTCTTCGTTGTTAACGAGATAACCTGCGAGCAGGGCGATACCCCATGCACCACCTTCGCCTGCTGTCTCCATGACAGAGATAGGGGAGTTAATGGCTGCAGCGAGGATGCGCTGACCTACACCCTTGGTCTTGAACAAACCGCCATGACCTGTGATGCGATCTACCTGTACCTTCTCGTCCTTGAACAATACATCGTTACCAATCTTCAGTACAGCTACTGAAGCATAGAGGTTGGCACGCATGAAGTTGGCAAGGTTGAAGTGGTCGTTGGCAGAACGTACGAACATAGGGCGACCTTCTGCAAGACCTGTTACAGGCTCACCAGAGATATAGTTGTAAGCAATCAATCCTCCGCAATCAGCATCGCCTTCAAGAGCGTGGTTGTAGAGCTTGCCGAATACCTCGTTCATATCTACTGGAACACCGAGCAACTCCTGATATTGCTTGAACAAACCTACCCATGCATTGAGGTCGGAAGTACAGTTGTTGCAGTGAACCATTGCTACAGGGCTGCCGTCTGGAGTAGTTACCATATCAATGACTTCGTAAGGTTTGCTCAAGGCTTTCTCCAATACAATCATAGAGAAAGAAGATGTACCTGCACTGACGTTACCTGTGCGCTGACGTACAGCGTTGGTAGCTACCATACCAGTACCTGCATCACCTTCTGGAGGACAGAGTGGGGTGCCAGCCTGGAGTGTGCCTGATGGGTCGAGTTTCTTTGCACCTTCCTCGGTCAATACACCAGCATCTTCGCCTGCATTCAGTACCTCAGGGAGAATGTCGAGAATCTTCCAGCCCAGGTTCTTAGGCTCGATGAGCTTATCGAACTTAGCTACCATCTCGGCATCGTAGTTGTTGGTGTTAGAGTCGATAGGGAGCATACCTGATGCATCGCCTACGCCCAAAACCTTCTTGCCTGTGAGCTGCCAGTGGATATAACCGGCGAGAGTGGTAAGGAAGTCAATCTTGTTGATGTGGTCCTCACCATTCAGGATAGCCTGATATACGTGAGAGATACTCCAACGCAATGGGATGTTGAAGTGGAAGAGTTCTGAAAGTTCAGCTGCAGCCTTGGCTGTATTGGTGTTACGCCATGTGCGGAAAGGAACGAGAATGTTCTCATCCTTGCCGAAAGCCATGTAGCCGTGCATCATCGCAGAAATACCGATGGCAGCCAACTGCTTGATTTCGCAGTCGTACTCAGCCTTCACGTTCTTGCGGAGGTCGGCATAACAATCCTGCAAACCTTTCCAGATTGTGTCGATGCTGTAAGTCCAGAGACCATCAACCAACTGGTTTTCCCACTCAAAGCTACCCTGTGCGATAGGGTTGTTGTCGGTGTCGATCAAGACAGCCTTGATTCGGGTAGAGCCAAACTCGATACCGAGAATGGCCTTACCTGATTCTATAATAGTTTTTGCGCTCATTATTGATTCTTTCTTTAATGTAAGGAACAAAGAGAAAAGCAATGGAATTCTTCACTCTTCGTTCTTTACTCTTCACTTAAATTATCTCAACGCCTTGTTGAGCATGTAGTAAATCTCGTTGTTGCGGAGCTGCTGCTTGAAGCTGCTGATAGTTGTGTTCTTGTCGATGTTGACGAACTCAATACCGAGAATCTCGCAGAAGTCTTCCCAGTACTCAGCAGTGATATCGTAAGAGAATGCACTGTGGTGAGTACCACCAGCGAGGATCCAAGCACCTGCACCAATCTCGAAGGTTGGCTGTGGAACCCAGAGAGCTGAAGCTACAGGGAGCTTAGGCATTGCCTTTGGCTCGATGCACTCTACCTCACTTGCGATGAGACGGAAACGATTGCCGAGGTCAACTACAGTTGCCTTAACACCCTTACCAGTCTTAGATGTGAATACCAAACGGGCAGTCTGCTGCTTGCGGATACCGATGCCGAGGAAGTGAACCTCGAGCTTTGGCTTGTCTGAAGCAATCAATGGGCATACCTCGAGCATGTGGCTTTGGAGGCTAGATGTGCGGTCGGCAGCGAAGTTGAGTGTGTAGTCCTCGAGGAATGAGCAACCCTTCTCCAAGCCCTGGTTCATTACCCAGAGTGTGCGGTAGAGGCAAGCTGTCTTCCAGTCACCCTCAGCACCGAAACCATAACCCTCTGCCATCAGGCGCTGTGAAGCCAAACCAGGAATCTGGTCGAAACCGCAGAAGTTTGGATCATCGATGTCTGCATCGCCGAGGTCATCGAAGTTGGTTGTGAATGCTACTGCGTTCTCATCTTTCAATACGCGACGGAGAGCGATTTCAGCCTTAGCTGCGTTCTTCACCTTCTCCCAATATACTTCCTCGCCAGACTCATCAATCTTGATGGTGTACTCCTTCTTGTACTCCTCAACGAGAGCATCAGCTTCTGCATCAGTAACCTTCTTGTAGTACTCCATGAGTGAAGATACTGGGTAGTAATCTACATGGTAACCCAAGCGCTGCTCGAACTCTACACGGTCGCCATCTGTTACGGCAACGTTGTTCATGTTCATACCGAACATCAAGCAGCGTACGTTGTGAGCATCAGCAACACCTGCAGCTACGCGAGCCCATGTTGCAATCTGCTTCTGAGCCTCTTCGCTCTTCCAGTAACCTACAACTACCTTTCTAGGGATGCGCATACGGGTGCAGATGTGACCGAACTCGATGTCGCCGTGGGCTGACTGGTTGAGGTTCATGAAATCCATATCGATAGAATCCCAAGGGAGTTCTGCATTGTACTGAGTGTGGAAGTGGAGGAGAGGCTTCTCGAGAGCCTGCAAGCCCTTGATCCACATCTTAGCTGGAGAGAAGGTGTGCATCCATGTGATGATACCTACGCACTTCTCATCGTTGTTGGCAGCCTTCATCACAGCCTCTACTTCTGCAGAAGAGTTAGCTGTGCCCTTGTAAACTACCTTGATTGGGATGATGCCACTGTTGTTCAGACCATCTACCATGTCCTTTGAGTGACCATCAACTATCTTAACTGTTTCGCCTCCGTAAAGAAGCTGTGCACCAGTTACAAACCATACCTCTAAATTTTCAAATGCTTTAATCATGATTGTTTGTTGTATTAATTGTTATTGTTATGTGATTTATTATCTTTATTTGAAACACTGTTGATTAGTGCTTTTTCTGTCCGTAGTAAGCGTTAGGGCCGTGCTTGCGGTTGAAGTGCTTCTCTACGAGCAATGGGTTCATGGTGGTGTTTGGATTCACAGAGAATGAGATGAAAGCCATCTTTGCTACCTGTTCAGCTACTACTGCGTGATAAACAGCCTGGTCTGCATCCTTACCCCATGTAAAAGGACCATGGTTCTTAACCAATACGCCAGGAGTATGAACTGGGTTGATGTTATCTTTCTTGAAACGGTCAACGATGACAACACCTGTGTTGTGCTCATATTTTGCCATCATATCCTCTGTCATCGCATCAGTGCAAGGGATGCAATCGTGGAAGTAATCAGCATGAGTTGTACCAATGTTAGGGATGTCCAAGCCAGCCTGTGCCCAAGCGGTAGCATAAGTAGAGTGAGTATGAACTACGCCACCCAACTCTGGGAATGCGCGGTAGAGAACCAGGTGGGTTGGTGTATCAGATGATGGATTCAGATCGCCTTCTACTACCTTACCTGTTTCCAAGTCTACCACTACCATATCGCTAGCCTTCATGGTGTCATAATCGACGCCTGATGGTTTGATGACAACCAGACCTTTCTCGCGGTCGATGCCACTCACATTACCCCATGTAAAGAGCACGAGGTTGTGCTTAACGAGATCAAGGTTCGCCTTGAACACTTTTTCTTTTAATTCTTCTAACATAATATCTTTTGTTTTAAGTTGTTTATTCTATTTCAAGTTGAACGATGGGTCTTCCTCGTATGCTTTCTTGTTGAAGCGGTAGAGGGCGGCACCTCGTTTTGAGTTTACTTTATCGATGAGTTCTGTCTTCTCGATGAAGTCGATATCCTTCACGCGCTTGCGGAAGTTGCGCTTATCAATCTCTTCGCCTATTACTGCCTCGAATACATGCTGAAGCTGTGTCAGCGTAAAGAGGTCTGGGAGGAGTTTGAAGCTTAATGGCTCATGATTGATGCGGCGGCGTATCTGTGCGATAGCGTTGCGGATCATGAGTTTGTGGTCTGAGTAAAGTTCTGGAAGTTCGTTCAGACTAACCCATTCCAATCCGTGTTCTACACGGAGGCTGTCGTCATAGTCTTTCACATTGATGAGAGCACAATAGGCGATAGAGATAACTCGCTCACCTGGGTCACGGTCGATGCGCCCGAAAGCTCCTACTTGTCTTATATAGAGGTTTTTCATTCCAGTAAGTTCCAGGATGACTCTGTTGGCTGCATCTTCGAGATTTTCTGTTGCACCAACGAAACCACCATAGAGTGACCATTCGCCTCTTCCCGGGTCCATCTTGCGTTTGCCTATCAGTACCTGGAGGTTACTACCGTCGAAACCGAAAATGATACAATCGACGGATACTAATACTTTGGAGTATTCATTATAAAACTGGGTCATGGTCTTTCTGCTGTTTTGATGTAATGATTCAATGTATGTATTGTTGTGTTCTTTTGCTTGCTCTTCATAGAGCAGCTTCGAGAGGAAAATCAAGGAGTAAGAAGGAGAAGAGAGGATCGCGGATTTTTTCAACAGAAACAGTTTTGTCTGATCTTTGAGAAAATTCCAGACTCCTCGCTTCTTACTCCTGACGTGAATAAAATTTTACCAGAAGTATGCGTAGAATGCTGCGCAGAGGCCGATTACTACGAGGGTACCGATAATATCGAAGGCACCCCAGCTCTCACGGATAGACTTCTTGAAGTCGGATGTGAAGGTGATTGCCTCTACCTGCTCCTTGCTTGGAGCTGGGGTGAAGCAGCTTACTACTACCATGAAGATGATGAGGAATACGAGCAACCAGCACTCGAATACGAGCCAGTTGGTCTGCCAGAACCATGCGGTGTAATCCCAGAATGCACCATCCATTGTTGCCTTACCTGTGTCAGTAATGACGTTGGTAACGAGGCGGAGCATACCGATGAGGAAACCTGTAATCATGGTATATTCACCTGCCTTTGGAGTAATCTTCTTGAAGAAGATACCCATTGCAAATACGGCTACCATGGCTGGCGCCAAGAGTGACTGGATACCCTGGAGATAGTTGTACAAAGTATCCATCTTCATCATAATTGGCAACCATGCGAAACCCAGAACCACAACTACTACGGTAGCGATACGGCCAACGAGTACGTAGTGAGCCTCAGACATTCCCTTCTTCAATGGTTTGTAGAAGTCCTCGGTGAAGAGGGTAGCACAGCTATTGAAGAATGCTGCCAATGAAGCAACGAGTGCGCAGATGAAACCGATGGTTACGATACCCTTGATACCTGCAGGAAGAACGGTCTTTACCATGATGGCGAAGGCTGCATCAGTCTCATTCATCTGGATGGCACCCTTCTGAGCCAAGGCTGCTGCAATCATACCTGGGATGAGGAACATGAAGCAAGGGAGTACCTTGAAGAAACCAGCTGCGATAGTACCGCGGCGGGCACGCTTCATAACCTCTACGTTGCTCTCGCCAGGAACCTGACCCAATACACGCTGAACGATGTGCTGGTCAGTACACCAGTACCAGAAACCGATGATGGTTGCACCGATGAATACTACGAAACCAGGATACTCCTGATACATAGAGTCACCTGCCTCCCAGTGGAACATGTGGGTTGTACCGTAGCCGTTGTTCAACTTGCCGCAGTAATCCATCATGTCGGCCCAACCAGCAGCGATGCTGCCACCGCCAAGGGTAGAGAGACCGAGGAAGAGTACGAGGAAAGAACCGATGACGAGGATAGGAGTCTGGATAGTTGACAATGTCATCACACCCTTCATACCACCGAATACGGTGAAGATGGTGGTAAGGATGATCAAGCCGATGGCACCAACCCAGAAGTTCAAGCCCCAAAGATATTCGAAGAAGATACCACCTGTAAGGGCTGTAACGCTCACCTTAGTAAGGATGTAAGCTACGAGGGTGATGATAGAGAGCCATGAACCTGTGCGCTGGGTATAGCGGAACTTTAGGAAGTCTGGCATGGTGATGATCTTACCCATCTTGTTGATGAGCAACTGGTAGAAAGGTACGAACAGCCAACCCAAGATGAGGATCATCCAGCCCTGCATCTCCCAGTGTGCCATACCGACACCACTCTTGGCACCTGTACCAGCCAAACCAACGAGGTGCTCAGAACCAATGTTGGCAGCAAAGATAGCCATACCGATTACATACCATGGCTCACCCTTACCGAAGAGGTAGGCAGAAGAGTCTTCACCTTTCTGAGCCTTTCTGTCTTTCACGATTGCGTGCCAGACAGCCCAAATTACGCCGATAACACCAATGGCGAGTATAGCCCAATCAAGCCATACGAATTCTGTTGAATTCCAATTCATAATTACTATAAGATTGTTTGTTTATTATTATTTGTTTATTCTTTTCTTTTATTGGATGCTTTATTCCGTAGGCGTTCCGGCGGATTTGCTATCCGCCGGTAAGCAAGTTGTCATTAGCTTTGCCTTTCCTTATTTCTTTACGCTGAATTTGTAAGCGAGGTGAGAATAGTATTTCTCTCCTGGCTTCAATGTAGCGTCAGTCCAATCCTTTACGCCCTGAGCAATCTTGGTTGGAGAATCAGGATATTTCTGGCTCTCGAAGCAAACGCTTACGTGTTTAGGATACTTGATGCCATGCTTGCAGGCAATACCCGTGCCTTGGAAGTTACCGGTGTAAACCTGAATGCCTGGCTCGTTGGTAAATACTTCAAGAAGGATACCGCTCTTTGGTGAGTAGAGGCTTGCGCAAACTGTTTTGTCATCGCCCTTACCATTCTTATATGTGTTCAAACACCAGTTGTGGTCGTAACCTGTGGCATTCTTTATCTGATCAAAGTTATAATCAACCTTCTTGCCGATTTCTGCAGGTTTACGGAAATCCATAGGGGTTCCCTCGACACTCTTGATTTCACCAGTTGGGATGTAAAGTGAATCTGCAGGTGTGAACTTATCTGCATTGATGTACATTATCTGATCGAAACCTTCCTTAGATGGATCGCCATTCAAGTTGAAGTAACTGTGGTTGGTCATATTGACAACGGTCTCTTTGTCTGTTGTAGCGCCAAACTCGATGTCGAGTGTGTTGTCACTCTTGACAGTATATTTAGCTGTTGCTGTTACGTTGCCAGGGAAACCATTCTCGCCATCCTTCGCATTGATAGTGAAGGTAACGGATGAGTCGTTCTTCTCTGTAATGTCGTAAACCTGGTTCAACCATCCTGTAGCACCACCACCATGCAGGCAGTTGCCATTATCATTTGCCTTCAACTGGTATGTTGAACCAGCAAGTGAAAGTTTAGCATCCTTGATACGGTTGGCATAACGTCCTACAGAAGAACCATAATCTGAAGGAGAGTTAAGGGTGTCAGCATACTGATGGATATTATCGTAACCAAGAACCACATCTGTTGGCTTTCCGTCCTTGTCTGGAACGGAAATGGAAACGACACGTCCACCATAATTGGTGAGGCAAACTTCCATGCCGTTTGCATTCTTGAGAGTTACTAACTCAGTCTTCTTGCCCAATACTGTTGAATCGAAATCTGCTGGATTCAAACCAGATTGTGTGAGACTTGCATTGCTGCTTGTTGAACAAGCTGAGAGGGTAGCGATAGCCGCAAAACCAACTCCCATAAATAGGGTCTTAAATGTACTCATTTTTAGGCTGTTTTTTATTGTCTATTCATTTTGGGTGTAAAATTACAATTTTATTTCGAATCTGCAAGAGTTTTCCCTAACTTTTTTTCTTCTAAAGTGTCTTTTTAACACTATTTGTATGAAAACTCCTGTTTTTGACTTATTTGGGACAAAAAAAGAGGGTGTGTCATAAGTCTGTGACGCACCCTTTTTTTTGTGTGTTTCTGTATCTTCTAGTTGAATCGTAGTCTTTCTTCACAAAGGGAATCTTATTATATTGTATAGAAACTTTACTTTTCTTGTTTTATCGATAACAAAACAGCCCCAAAGCTCACAAAAGGGCATAATTGTCCCAGACGGTAAAACTGTCCAAATTGAGTTTTATCGTTTTATCCCCAAATATTTCTTCAAATTGAATCCTATACCGAACAACCCTATGTCCATGTAAACTTTGTCCTTTCCGAAATGCCTGAATCGCTTATAATGCATATCTGCCTTCATCTGCCCAAATACAGCTTCCGGCTCTATCGGTCGCTGGCTTCTGTGTTTCAAGCCCTCTTCAGACGTTAGTAGCAGGAAGGCTTCCTTTTTATATGCATTCAGTTTATGGTTGACATATATGGTTCTGTTGCCTTTGGATTTCTTGCAGAGACTTCCAAGCGGACATCCATCACATCGTTGTGCTCTATATAATGTAATGACAGACACATAGCCGGAGTCACTTTTCGTTTGCCGTTGTCCACAAGGTTCCATGTGTTGTCCCATGGGGCAGACATAATAGTCATCATCCCTGTTGTAGTAGAAGTTCGCTTGGTTGAAGGCATCCTCCTTGAAAGGCTTATGCTGTTCCTTGTGAAACCAGTTGTACTTTACATAACCCATCATCTCTTCCATCTCTAGGTACTCGTAGTTCTCCTCCGAACCATACCCTGAGTCTGCGGTGACGCTCTTGGATTGCTTTCCATATCTTTTCTTGTACTTATCCAAAAAAGGCTTGAAGGTCAGGGTGTCTGTTGGATTGGGATAAAGGGCGAAATTCGTCCAATATTGATTCTCTGTCGCAATTTGAAGGTTATAGGCAGGCTTTGTCTGCCCATTGTTCATGGCATCTTCCTTGAGGCGCATGAAGGTCGCATCGGGATCAGTCTTGGAGTAACTGTTTCTCTCGCCCAGTATATCCAGTGATTTTTCATACTCGCGCAGTTTGTCCGAGGCTTTGAACAAGTGATCTATCTGAGTATTTAGCTTTTGCTTCTCTCTTCCTGTAAGCTTTGCCTTAGGAAGGTTCTTAGCTTGCCTCTCACACAAACGTGCACTTCTCTCTACATCCTTGGCGGAAGTGGCTGGCTCGCTGTCTTCTTCCTTAATGTCACTCCCGCCATTCAGGCGAATTTGTTCTTTTATCTGAGCCAATGCAGCAGAGGTCTTTTCCAAGAGCTTAGCCCTGTTCTTTTCCACAGTCTTCTTCCATACAAACGTGTACTTGTTTGCTTTCGACTCTATCTTAGTGCCATCAACATATTGTTCCTCCAGACTAATCACGCCCTTTTCAGCCAATATGGAGACGACTGCATCAAAATAAAAGTCGATGCATTTAATCATATGATGGGATCTAAAGCGGTTGATTGTTGCGAAAGATAATTGCTTACCTCCACAAATCCACATATAGCGAACATCGTATTTAAGTGCGTCCGCTATGCCACGACAGGAATAAACGCCATTGATATAGGCAAAAACAACTAAACTTAGAAGCATCTTCGGACTGTAAGGAGGAGCACCAATCCCATCATAGGTATCCATGAGAGGGTTGATGTCCATACTGCGAACAATACGATCCACCATACGAACTTTGCTGTCTTTTGGCACATAATCATCGAAAGAGTTAGGAAAAAAGCTCAATTCGTGCCGAGTTTCAGATTTTATTTGTATCTTTGCCATACTTAAAGAAGTTTTCTGCAAAGATACAAATCTTTTGCGGAAAGGCAAAGCCCGAGCTTGTGAAAGTTTGGGCTTTGTTGTAAATAAAAATGTTTTTTAAAGATTTCGTATCTGTGAAAAGGCAAAAAATAAAAAGGGGTGCGCCACAGACTTATGACACACCCTCTCCTTATATTATATATAATGTATATATTAGCAAACCTTGTGAGAACCCTCAGAGATGATTACAGGGTAAATCTCTGGAGCATGACCATATTTAGCAGTGAACTTAGCTGTAACGTCCTCAACGAACTTGTCGTAGATATCGTCCTTTACCAAGTTGATGGTGCAGCCACCAAAGCCTCCACCCATGATTCGGCTACCAGTAACACCATTCTCCTTAGCCACTTCAGTCAAGAAGTCGAGTTCCTCGCAGCTTACCTCGTATTCCTTGCTCAAGCCGTGGTGAGTCTCGTACATCTTCTGACCTACAGTCTCGTAGTCACCCTTCACAAGAGCATCGCAGACAGCCAATACGCGGTCCTTCTCGCCCAATACGTAGTGAGCGCGGCTGTAATCCTCTTCGCCTATCTCAGCGCGAACCTCTTCCAACTGCTCCCATGTGCAATCACGGAGAGTTTCGAACTTTGCTTCTGGGTGCTTTGCTGCAATGTGCTTAACGACATTTTCGCAAGAGTTGCGGCGGTCGTTGTATGGAGAACCTGCCAACTCGTGCTTTACCTTAGAGTTTACCAGGCAGAGTTTATAGCCTTTAGGCTCGAATGGGAAGTATTCAAATTCGCGGCTGTTGCAATTGAGGCGCATCAACTTACCTTCCTTACCGAAAACAGAAGCGAACTGGTCCATGATACCGCAGTTAACACCTACATACTTGTGCTCAGTAGCCTGACCTGCAAGAACAAGATCCCATTTAGAAACCTTGTTGTCACCAAAGAGGTCGTTCAAAGCAAAAGCAAAACAGCTTTCAAGAGCAGCTGATGAAGACATACCAGCACCGAGAGGCACATCACCATAGAATGCTGCATTGAAACCCTTCACGTCAACGCCCAAAGCCTTCATCTCCTGGCAAACACCGTAGATGTAACGTGCCCATGAAGCGCGTGGACCTTCAGGATCATTAACCTTGAATTCTACACGGTCCTTCAAGTCGATAGAGTAGAGCATGACGGTATCTGTTCCGTTAGGACGGATTTCTGCCATGATACCCTTATCTACTGCACCTGGGAAAACAAATCCACCATTATAATCGGTATGCTCGCCAATCAAGTTAATACGACCAGGTGACATGTATATGTTACCTGTTTTACCATCGAAATGCTTGATGAAGCGGCTTCTTACTTTTTCTATATCCATAATTAGTTATGTTTTTGTTGTGTTGTTACTAAAGATTTATTATAAGATTTAGCCCCAAGACTATATATGCCTTAGGACTAATTTATTTCGTGTTATTAATCAACAGGAATATCCTTGTTGATGTTCTTGCAACCAGCTACAGCATAGAAGAACATGTATGCCATACAGATGAGAGGCACAATGTAGCTGGCCATATAGCCAGCGTTGTCTGCGATGAAGTTCTGTACCAATGGCATCAATCCGCCACCTACTACCATCATCATGAAGATACCTGAAGCCTGGGCTGTATACTTGCCAAGACCCTCAGTAGCAAGGTTGAAGATAGAAGACCACATGATAGAAGTGCAGAGACCGCAGAGTACCAGGAACATGGCAGCGATAGGCACTGTTACCATCTGGAATGATGTACCTGTAAACACAGGCATTTCTACTGTTGTTGACTTGCCGAGAAGTACGGCGAGGATGATAAAGACCATACCTGCACCATTGGCGATAATCATCATCATGCGGCTAGATACCTTGTCAGCAATAAAACTGGAGCAAAGACGACCAACAAGCATCAGAAGCCAGTATGTACCTGCAACGAAACCACCGATAGCTGCTGCATTTGCCAAGGCTGTACCATTGATGAAACCACCACCATTTGCTGTTGTATCAGAAATGTAGAAGTTCAATGTTCCAGGAATGCCTACCTCAACACCTACATAAACGAAGATTGCAATAACGCCGAGGTTGAAGTGGCGGAAAGCCCATGGTGAATGCTCGAATACAGTCTTGTCTGTAGTCTTACCCATCTCTGGATCCTGGATAGGGATGAAGTTCAAGATAACGAATGCTGCTGCGAATACGGCAAGGGCAATGTAAAGTACGAGATTCACATCTACCATTTTGGTATTAGCAGTAACTGTACCGATAAGGGCACCTACGAGCATTGGGGTTAAAGTTCCGGATAAACTGTTCAATGTACCACCGATGAGGTTCAACTGGTTACCGCGGTTACCACCACCACCGATGAGGTTCAACATTGGGTTTACAACAGTATTCAAAATACAAACTGCGAAACCTGAGATGAACGCACCGAAGAGGTAAACGGCGAAGCCTGAGATGTCGGCACCGAACTTACCGGAAAGGAACTGGATGAGCACGCCTACGAATCCGGTAGCGATACCGGTGAGGGCAGTCTTCTTGTAACCGATCTTGGTGAGCAACTTACCTGCAGGGATACCCATGAAGAGGTAAGCCAGGAAGTTCATGGCGTTACCCAACATACCGATCATGTTAGCACTTCCGCTGTCAGCGAATACATTTTTCCAAATGACTCCGATAGGAGCAGCCAAATTCGTTACGAACGAAATCATGGCGTAGAGGAACATCATCGTGATAATGGCGATGATATTGCCATTTTTACTTTGGTTTTCCATTTTTTTTGATAGTTGATATTGTTATTTGTTATTATTATTTGCGAAAAGCTTGTTTATACTCTTTTTGAAGAGGTTATTGATTCTCTTTTATGGTAAAGAGGTTGTTACTCTTTTCTTCTAAGAGGTTGTTTCTTCTTTAAAGACGTTAAGACTTCTCTTTAAGATTGTTGTCGCGCTGGATGGATTTTGTCATTCAAGCGCGAAAATGGAGCAAGTGCTGTTTAGAGTACCTGCTCCATGATTTATTCTGATTTATTTGTCAATTCCAAACTTATAGATAGTCTTCTGGGTGTATGTTTCACCCGGATTTAATCTACAACTTGGGAAATAGGTGTGATTTGGAGTGTCTGGGAACTTCTGTGCCTCGAAGCAGACAGCACTGCGACGTGGGAATGTTGCACCAAACTGTCCTGAGATACCTTCAAGGAAATTACCTGTGTACATCTGCAAACCTGGTTCTGTGGTATAAACCTCCATGGTACGGCAGCTTACAGGGTCTTTTATACGGGCAGCGAAACTCAACTCACCTTCTTCTGTCTTGTTCAATACAAAGTTGTGGTCATAGCCCTGACCATTCTTGATCTGCTCGTTGTCTGCATTGATGTCCTGACCAATTGGCTTTGGTGTACGGAAATCGAATGGTGTGCCCTCAACCTTCAAAATCTCACCTGTAGGGATAGAATACTCATCGATAGGGAGATAGTAGTTTGCGTTTACCTCACAGATGATATTGTCAACTGTTGGGGTAGGATTAGCAATACCCTGGATTGAGAAGAATGCGTGATGTGTCAGGTTGCAGATGGTTGTCTTGTTGGTTGTAGCCTGATACTTGATAACGAATTCATTGTTGTCGGTCAATGTGTAAGCTACCCAAACTGTCAACTCACCAGTGAAGCCTTCTTCACCATAAGGGCTCGTGTATTTCAACACGACAGCGTTATCACTCATGCGGGTTGCATCCCAAACTTTGGTGTGGAAACCTGTAGGTCCACCATGCAGGTGGTTGCGACCATTGTTGCATGCCAAGTGATACTCCTTGCCGTGAAGTATGAACTTGCCTTCTTTAATACGGTTGCCATAACGACCGATGAGCACACTCAAGAATGGCTCTGGTGAGTTGATGACGTCCTGTATGTTGTCATGACCCTGGATGAGGTTGGCATAGTTGCCATCCTTGTCAGGCATCATGATGGCTACGACTGCTCCACCATAGTTAGTCACTGCAACTTCGTTGCCTTGCTTGTTTCTTAACACGAAGAGATCAGTCTTCTTGCCATTCACTGTGGTCTGAAAATCTTCTCTTTTCAAACCACACTTATTTGCTGGTTCTGTATTCATAATATCTCATTTTTTTTAGTTACCTTACTTTGGTTTAAGTAATGTACTGCAAAGTAACTAAAAAAAAACGAGTATTACAAATATTTTATGAACTTTTTGATTTAAAAAATCCTAAAACGATTCTGATAGCAAATCGGCAACGACGTAACTTGATCCGCCAATAAAGATAAAATCATCTTTTTTCGCGTTTGCTTTTGCTTTGTTAAATGCCTGTGCGATAGTTTGATAGCATGTTCCGTTTAAGCCGTGCTTTTGTGCGTATCCGTATAATTTGTCTACAGGAATCGCTCTTTTGGTTGATGGCTGCGTCCAATAGAAAATCGTGCTTTCTTTTGGCAACTTTTCTAATAGTCCCATTACATGTTCTACATCTTTGTCGTCAACCATTCCGAAGACAATATGTTTCGTATCGGCTTTGGCGGATGCAATCTGAGGTTCCAGATACTCCCATCCGGCAAGGTTATGTCCCGTATCACAGATGGTGAGAGGATGCTCGTTGAGTTTTTCCCATCTGCCACGTAAGCCTGTCAGCTCGCATACATGTTCGAAGCCGTTCTTTATGTTTTCATCTTTGATTTCTATTCCTTCTTCCTTCAGGCATTCTACGGCTGCGGATATGGTGCAGAAGTTCTTTTTCTGATAGTTGCCTTTCAGTTCAAAGTTCATGTCTGCGTTAGTTGCATGTGCAAAATGGATAGAAGAATTCTGCTCATAGGCTTTCTTGATGAACACAGGTTGGGTCTCTTCGTTCCATTCGCCAATGACGACAGGAATCTGAGGTTTGATGATACCCGCCTTTTCGCCTGCAATCTCGCCGAGTGTATTCCCGAGGAATTGGGTGTGGTCAAAACTGATGTTCGTGATAACGGATAGGATAGGAGTGATGATGTTGGTACTGTCCAGTCTTCCTCCCAATCCAACTTCAATGACGGCAAAGTCTACCTTTTGTTCTGCAAAATACTGAAATGCCATCATGGTGGTCAGTTCAAAGAACGAAGGATGTAGCAGTTCGAAGAATTTCCGGTTGTTTTCTACAAAGTCGATTACATACTCTTCGCTTACCATCTCACCATTTACGCGAATGCGTTCTCTGAAATCTACAAGATGTGGAGATGTGAACAGGCCGACCTTATAGCCCTGGCTCTGCAGGATTGCAGCAAGGGTATGGGATGATGAACCTTTTCCGTTGGTTCCTGCAATGTGGATACATTTATATTGGTTATGAGGATGTCCAAAGTGTTCGTCCATTTTATACATCGTATCAAGCCCAGGTTTGTATGCCTTGGCTCCAATCTTTTCAAAAACCGGCGTGCTGGTGAAAAGATATTCAACAGTTTCTTGATAATTCATGTTATATGTTATACCTTATTATATATACAGATAATCCCCGAAAAGAGCGAACCGTTCTTTCGAAGATAGTTCGCCCTCTTCGGGGATTGCTCTTTACTGTTTATTTTTTAAAGAGATTCTTGAAACTTTCAAAGAGAGATTTCTTCTCTGCATTATCTGCTTTGAAATTATCACATTCCTTGAATTTCACAACAAGATTCTTTTCTTCTTTGGTCAGAGAGGTAGGGATGAAAACGGTAATATTGACGATAATATCACCACGACCATAACCATATCCCTTAATAGCCGGCATACCTTTGCCACGCAAACGGATCTGTTTGCCTGGTTGTGTGCCAGGTTCTATTTTGATCTTCGTCTTACCATCCAAGGTAGGGACTTCTACCTCGCCACCCAAAGTGGCAGTTGCAAAGTCAAGAACAAGATTATGGTATAAGTCCTGACCAACACGCTCGAAATCATTGTTCTTTTCTACGCTTACCATTACCTGTAGGTTTCCGTAGAGACCATTGTGCTTGCCTTGGTTACCCTTTCCTTCAACGGTAACAACCATATCGTTGTCGACACCTGCAGGGATATTGATTTCTACGAGTTCCTCGCCCTTCACGATTCCGTCGCCACCGCATTCCTTACATTTGTTCTTGATGATAGTTCCCTCACCGCCACACTTTGTACATGCAGCCTGAGTTTGCATCATGCCGAACATGCTGCGTACCGTTTTTAAGACATAGCCGCTTCCATGACATTCCGGACATGTTTCTGGCTGGGCACCACCTTCGCAACCTGTTCCGTGACATGCAGAGCAAGTTACATCCTTGCGAATCTTGAAGCGTTTGGTAACACCTGTTGCTGCTTCCTGAAGAGTCAGTTTTACTCTTACGCGAAGGTCGCCACCCTGGTAAACCCGCTTCTGTGAGCCGCCACCGAAACCGCCGCCACCAAAGCCGCTGAAACCGCCGTGTCCGCCAAAGATATCTCCAAACATAGAGAAGATGTCGTTCATGTCCATGCTGGCACCACCGCCGAATCCGCCGAATCCACCTTGTGGGCCGTCGAAACCAAACTGGTCATACTGCTGGCGCTTCTGGGCATCGTGGAGAACTTCGTAAGCTTCGGCAGCTTCCTTGAATTTCTCTTCCGCCTCTTTGTTGCCAGGGTTGCGGTCTGGATGATACTTGATGGCTATCTTTCGATACGCCTTCTTTATTTCGTCTTCTGATGCCGACTTGTCTACGCCCAGCACCTCATAATAGTCTCTCTTAGCCATTTGCTTATTTCAAATATTGAATTTTCTTGCAGAATTCTAATGGAATGTTCTGGATTTTGAAAAATAATTCTTGATATTTCTTTCTTACTGACCTACAGCTACCTTGGCATGGCGAATCACCTTGTCGTTCATCGTATAACCTGTCTGGACGCAGTCAATGATCTTTCCCTTCTTGTCATCGCCCATTCCCGGAACCATAGCAATAGCCTCGTGGAAATCTACATCGAAATCCTTGTCGTTGGTTTCAATCTTCTTTACGCCAAGACCTTCGAGTGTCTTTACGAACTTGTTGAAAATCATCTGGACACCTTCCTTGATAGCCTTAGGGTCTTCGCTCTTGTCAGCGATGGCACGCTCAAAGTCGTCGAGAATAGGCAGAATAGCAGCTACAGTCTTCTCGCCGCCATTCAAAATCAGTTCTGCTTTCTCTTTGAGGGTACGCTTGCGGTAATTCTCAAACTCAGCAGTCTTATAGAGCAACTGTTTCTTGAGTTCCTCTACCTCTTGCTGTGCTTTTGTTAAAGGATCAATCTCTTCTGCCTTCTTGTCAGCAGCGTCTGTATTGTTGTCACCTTCTTCTGCCTTGTTGTCAGTATTCTGATTTTCCTCAGTATTTTCATTTTGAGTTGTCTGCTCATTATTTTCATTCTGAACAGTCTCCTGAACGTTTCCGTCCTCTATATTGATTTCTTTTTCTTTTGACATAGTCTTAAATTTTTTAAACATGATAATTCTTGTTATTGGTTGTTTGACAAAAAGTGTGCCAACCCGATTCTCATCGAATTGGCACTATTAAATTATAAGATAATTTGTGGTTGCTGTTTAAAACAGCAGAATAACTTTCTGTTTAGAATCCGTACATCTTAGCCTTCTGCTCCTTGATAGCTTCATCGTAGATATACTCATCATAAGACATGAGCTTGTCGATGGTGCCTGATGGAGTGAGCTCGATGATACGGTTTGCCACGGTGTTGATGAATTCGTGGTCGTGGCTAGAGAAGAGGATATTGCCCTTGAAACCTACCAGGTTGTTGTTGAATGCCTGAATACTCTCCAGGTCCAAGTGGTTGGTTGGTGTATCAAGAATCAGGCAGTTGGCGTTCTGCAACTGCATGCGTGCAATCATACATCTCATTTTTTCACCTCCGGAGAGGACATTTACCTTCTTCAGTACTTCTTCGCCGCTGAAGAGCATTCTTCCGAGGTAGCCCTTCATGGCAACTTCGTTACCTGGACCATACTGGCTCAACCAGTCTACCAGGTTCTTGTCGCTCTGGAAGAATTCTGTATTATCGAGTGGGAGATAAGCTGTTGTGATAGTAACACCCCACTTGTAGTCACCTGCGTCAGCCTTTCGGTTGCCGTTGATGATTTCGAAGAGTGCTGTCATCGCCTTAGGGTTGTGAGAGAGGAATACTACCTTCTCGCCCTTTTCTATGTTGAAGTTTACATGGTCGAAGAGCACTGTTCCGTCTTCGTCGCATGCTTTCAGTCCCTCTACCTCCAGAATCTGGTTACCTGGCTCACGGTCCATCTGGAAGATGATGCCTGGGTATTTACGGCTTGATGGACGGATTTCTTCAACGTTCAGTTTCTCCAGCATCTTCTTGCGGGATGTAGTCTGCTTACTCTTGGCAACGTTAGCTGAGAATCGGCGGATGAATTCTTCCAACTGCTTCTTCTTCTCTTCAGCCTTCATCTTCTGGTTCTGAGCCTGGCGGAGAGCCAACTGAGAACTCTCGTACCAGAAAGAGTAGTTACCTGCAAACATCGTAATCTTACCGAAGTCGATATCTACGGTCTGGGTACTTACAGCATCGAGGAAGTGACGGTCGTGAGATACTACGAGTACGGTCTGTTCAATGTTGCTGAGATAGTCTTCCAACCACTCAACTGTGTCGAGGTCGAGGTCGTTGGTAGGCTCATCGAGAAGGAGGTTGTCTGGGTTGCCGAAGAGTGCCTTTGCCAGCATCACGCGCACCTTCTCTGTATTAGAGAGTTCTCCAACGAGTTTGTCGTGGCGTTCTTCCTTTACACCGAGGTTCTGCAGAAGTTGTGCGGCATTACTTTCTGCCTCCCAACCATTCATTTCTGCAAACTTGAGCTCCAGCTCAGCAGCGAGGTTACCATCTTCTTCTGTCATCTCTGGCTTAGCATAGAGGCGCTCGCGCTCCTTCATGTTTTCCCATAATGGCTGATGGCCCATCAGAACGGTATCCATCACGCGGAAATCGTCATATTTGAAGTGGTCCTGTTCCAAGACAGAAAGTCGCTCGCCTGGTCCCATTTCTACTGTACCCTTGTTTGGTTCAAGGTCGCCGCTGATAGCGCGGAGAAAAGTAGATTTTCCGGCACCGTTAGCACCGATGATACCATAAATATTACCATGAGTGAACTTGAGGTTTACATCCTTGTAAAGCACTCTCTTTCCGAATTGGATCGCAAGATTTTGTACTGTAATCATCTTAATTTTATAAGTCCCTTATTATCAATTATTTATAAATTCTTGTTTTCTGTTGCTTGCATATTGCTGACAAATGCGTTTAGTATAGCTTGTCGCCGTAAAGCGAACCCATGCCATCAATTTGGTTGTTTGAGTTGAACTCAACTTTACCGCATCTTACGGTATCGTAGTAGAATCCATTGCTCCTTATTACATAGAAGTAAAGCATTGGCTTCATATATACATAGTAGAATGTGGATGGAGTAGAGCTGGCTGCATCGCTTCTAGTGCATGATATTGTGTTGTATGTCAGGAATGTCTTGTTCCAGTGCTGACTTCCGTGACTAACTGAATACTGAGCATAGTATGACTTGCCGACCAAATCATTAGTCTTTGTGCATGGAGTGTCTTCTGATTTAGTGAAGCTCATTGTTTCCGTTTTCTTTCCTTCCCATCTGTCGTTATATGTAATGGTCATAGAAAGCTTGTTTGAGCTTAAGCTGTTCACTACATATTTCGTTTCGTTGCCGAAGTACTTGTTGCTTACGGTAATCGTGTCCCCTTTGATGCTGTAATCTCCTTCATCAAGAAACTTGTTTGAGATAAGAGAAGCGTTGTGCTTGTCAGACGAGAATGAAACGAAGTAGTAGTTGCCGCCTCTCCATACTCCGACAATATTATTGTCGTGGATCTTGTAGTTAGGCTGCTCTGCTCCTGGAGTTGTTCCGTCATCATCGCTACTGCTGCATGACGTGAATGATACTCCTGCAAGAAGTACCATTGCTGCTAGTAATGCCTTCTTCATAATCCTTATATATGTTACTGTAATCATATATACGTTATAACTGTCTGAATTCAATATTTTATTAATCTTAATTTCCGTTTGCTTGCGTATTGCTTGCAAAATTTATATTATTGTCACAACGTAAATCCCTGCGCAAAATCTTTCTGCGTAGAATTTGTTCTTTCTAAGCTCATCAACAAGTTTTCTGACGCAAGAGCTTTCTGTTTCTATTAAGGCAAAGCCTAAGCCGATATACCCCATCTTTTCTATTGCTATTCTAGAGTTTACAAGTTTGTTTACGGCCTCGTCACCTTGGTACATAAAGTATCCGTAGAAGTCTGCGTCTGGTCTTATGTCATCAAATTGTTTCCCGCTGATTATTAACTTGGAACTCGCTTCCGATTCTTCGAAAAAGCGCGCTACATCTTCGCAAGCTCTTGCTAGATCGAATCTATTGTAGATTTTCCCGTCAAGGATTTCTTTAGCTGTTTTCATATATCACTACTAATTTCTATTTTCTTGTTTTCTTTCTCTTCGTAGTTTGAGAAGTATTGCACCTGCATCTCATGCTTGATGTTGTCTATGCTTAGATATATAGACCTCTTCGAGCCTTTGGATGGGTTGTAGTGCCACATATACATATCAATTCCTTCCCATTTCATGTCCCCGTTTTCCCCTTCAGGGTACTTCTGTTTGTATTGCTTGAGAAGTGTGAAGTATGCGTCCTCCAGTTCGCTTTGAGTCCTATTTTCGAAAATGAACTTTACTTGCGTGATAGAGTCGTTGCTAGTGTCGTAATGCACTTCTTCTCTTACGTTAGTAAAACCCGCAAATTTTACCTTGAACTTTTTTACTCCAGAAACCGTTTCGTAAGGTTTGTATCCCCTTGTCGCAAGGAAAGCTGCGTATTTCTTGCTGGTTGTATATATGTCTCTTCCCATTACTACTTGCGAATAAGAAGCACTGGAGAATAATGCTGCTGTTAATATGATTAATATTCTCTTCATAATATCAACATTTATTGTCGTAATCATCTTAATTTTATAAGTCCTTTATTATCAATTATTCATAAATTCTTGTTTATTGTCGCTTGCATATTGCTCGCGAATGTACCTACGTTGTTCTGTAACGTGGGTCGTTTTCGTCAACTTCCTCCCAAGTCGTAGGTACACCATCAAACTTTTCTTTTTCTTTGTTTTCGGGTGCGTATTTTTCCCTTAGCGCATGAACGTCGTTTGTCATTCTCCATACCTTGAAGAACAATATGATGTTCAATATTGCGCACACGAACACTATTATATAAATAAAACCTTCCATAATCGTAATGTTTAAATATTATACTTATATTCCCCGTAGACCGCAAAAATCTTCTTAAGAAGATGAATCTCACTATCTTTGTTCTGAACCGTTGATGATTTGACGAGCAGGGCGTTCTTCTCTTTTTTAACGAAAGCTCTTCGCGCTCCTTTGCCCGTTCTGTTCCTGCAGTTCTGTTCTGGCTATTGTCTTCTACGTTTCCGGAGTTTATGAGCTGAGTCATTGGTAAACCGTGTTTAAGTACCTCTTTTATGGATTCTTCCAACTTTCGATGCGCTTCGTCACTAAGATGAACTACCATGTTTTCATTCATGCTTCCGTTCCCAAACTTCAGCCAGCTATAATTAACTCCAAGAGAATAACTTTGAAAAATCGAGTTGTTAGTCTAGACTTTTCAAGAAACGCTCACCCTGCGGAGTACGAAGCCAAATAGCAAACCCCAGTGCAGGTACCAATATAATGGAAAATATAATTGTTAAACCTTCTCCCATAATTTTATTTTTTTATTAATACCTTATTAGCAATATATGCAAAAAGCCAAGTAAGGAATAAACCAATAATTATACTGGTAATATTGAAGATTTTTAAATCGCCATCAGAATATATCGTGACGGCATTACCTGCAACCATGACCAAGAAACATGTCTTGGCAAGGTCGTAGAAAAACTTTCCGAGACATTCTCGGGCAGTTTTGTTTCTTTCTTTATCTTCTCTTTGCGTCATTGCAATTTCTGTAATTCAGCTGCAAAATTACAAAAAAATATTTGAAACACAATGATTTATTGGCAAAAGTTACTAATTTTTAGTTAAAAACATGGTGGCTTTTTGTTATTTTGCAGAAAAGTCTTACTTTTGTAGGCTGAAACGGAGAAAATGCAGCATTGATTCTGTGTTTTTCATGTTAAGAAAATGATATCGGTAACAATATGAGACAACAAAATAGAAAAGGAAATTTTAATAAGCATACCAATAATGCTTATGGCTACGGAAACCCAAATGAATATGAGCATTACATGGTAGAAAAACCTGCTCCGTTGCTGGAATGGCTGATGGAGAATGTGAAGGGACCTAGCAAGACTAAGGTGAAGCAGACTCTGCAGGGTAGGGGAATCAAGGTAAATGGCAAAACCATTACCCAGTTTGATTATGCCCTGAAACCAGGTATGAAGGTGAGTGTGAGCAAGACAAAGAAGAATCAGGAGGTATTTAAAAGCAGATACCTTAAGATTGTTTATGAAGACAGATATCTGATTGTTGTCGAGAAAAACATCGGTATATTGAGTATGGCTGCCGGTCATTCTACTCTGAATGTGAAAACGGTACTTGATGATTATTTTCATAAGACTCGCCAGAACTGCCAGGCGCATGTAGTACACCGACTTGACCGTGATACATCGGGCTTGATGATTTATGCCAAGGATAAGCAGACGGAACTGGCTTTGGAGGATGATTGGCATCATAATGTGTACGACCGCAGATATGTGGCTCTGGTTTCCGGAGAGATGGAAGATGATGAAGGTACCGTTGCTAATTGGCTGAAAGATAACAAGGCTTATATTACTTACAGTAGTGATACGGATAATGGCGGCAAGTATGCTGTTACCCATTTCCATACATTAGAGCGTACCACCGCTCATTCTCTGGTGGAGTTCAAACTCGAAACGGGCCGTAAGAATCAGATTCGTGTTCATACAGCTGATATGGGGCATCCGGTGTGTGGTGACATCAAGTATGGTAATGGTGATGATCCATGCCAGCGCTTGTGCCTGCATGCCTATGTGCTGTGTTTCTATCATCCCGTAACGCATCAGCCTATGGAATTTGAAACTCCGATACCGGCTGAATTCCGCAGGGCATTAAAGAATGATCGTTAATAGGGTGATGAATACTGATTGGTAGTTTATATATATAATAATGTGATATGAATGATTTTGGATATTATGCGCTGGCATTGGTAGTCCTTGTTGTAGGACTGTTTGTCTTAAAGAAGGTGGCTACCTGCATGATTAAAGCAATGGTAGCTGTTGTTATGATAGCCGTGCTGGCAGTTCTTTACTGGCTCTTCTGTTGATAGTAGAGTTGTGTAATGATGGCGGGATAAGATTTTAGATATTTTTGATTGGTAAATTGGTTGCGGTTGTCTGGGTGTAAACTTTGGATGGCTGCAACTTTTTTATTGTGATATTTAAAGAGATATAAAGTGATATTTAAAGGTGGTGTTAAATGGTAGGGAGAAATATAAAACAAAAAAGAGCATTTCTGTTAAGAAATGCTCTTTTTGTACACCCTTAGGGATTCGAACCCTAGACCCACTGATTAAGAGTCAGTTGCTCTACCAACTGAGCTAAGGGTGCAACTATTTGTTGGTGACTCCGCAAGGATTCAAACCTTGAACCTCTTGATCCGTAGTCAAGTGCTCTATTCAGTTGAGCTACGGAGCCAAAACCATTTGTTTCAGTGAAGCTTTGATAGGAGAGTGACTCCGCAAGGATTCAAACCTTGAACCTCTTGATCCGTAGTCAAGTGCTCTATTCAGTTGAGCTACGGAGCCAATTCTTATCTTTTGTACACCCTTAGGGATTCGAACCCTAGACCCACTGATTAAGAGTCAGTTGCTCTACCAACTGAGCTAAGGGTGCAACATTTAAAAGCCTCATTTCTGAATTGCGAGTGCAAAGGTACTACTATTTTTTGATTCCACCAAATTTTTTCGCAACTTTTTTCGAAAAAAATCAATTTTTCTTCATCTTGAAGGTTCCTAATGTATGTCTATACCCCTTCTTGTTGATGCTTACCACGCGGTAGATACCCTCCTTTAAGTTTCTAACATCTAGTGTGTTATCTTTTGTATGGAGGTACAGAATATCGCATCCTTGCAGGGTTTCGACCATCAGAACGTCAAAAACGAGATTTTTGGTGGTTTCTGCTAGATATACCTTCTTTCCGTCACATTCGAGTAATTTCGCAGCTCCTGTGCTTTGGGCAAAAAGTTGAATCTCTTCCTCTTTTTCTTGGGTTGGCTGGCTTTCGATGCCATATCCGTCCATTGAAGTTACGGCAACAAACAGACGTTTTGCATCAGGATTTTCTATTTTGAACGAATTTCCTATGATTCGTGCGGCAACCAGGTTGCGTGCATCGGTGATGTCAACCGGATATTTCTTGCTCGCGTATACATTATTATATATATAAGGGGTTGCGATTTTAGTGCTATCCGTATAGTTTGAAGGATTGCTCCAGGAAACTGATAACTTGTTGTCGGTGGTGATTACCGATAATTGCTGTGGCTGTTCCGGTTGGTTCTTGCTTGCCCAAGTCATCGGCGGAACCAATGAAGGGTATGGATTGAAACGTTGGGTAAAGTCGAGGATACCCTGTTTGTTGTCCAGGAGGAACTTGTTTCTGAAGAATGCATATCCCATTCCGAGGTTTCGGATGTGATACATTTCTGCCGTCACGTCATTGATGTTCCACTTTCCTTCTTTCGGATCGAGAAAGTAGATGCCCAGTCCTGGAACCACAATCTTGCCATGGCTCTGTTCCTGCCAGTCGATGGCAAACGGATAGAAGTGTTCGTTCTTGAAATACATCATAGGGAAGAGCTCGTCCATCAGACCGCTCTTGAGCCAGCCCTGTGCATCCTGGCAGACCTTCGTGTATGCATTCCAGCCAAAGCTCCGGTATCTGCTCAGGTCATCATACTTTCCTACAGGTGAGCAGCTCATTTTTACCCAAGGTTTTTCAGCCTTCACTGCATCGTGAATCTTTCTTACGATGTTGGTGATATACCGGCGTCCCTGTTCCCGGCTCACTTTGATGTTCCAGGTTTCAGGGTAACGGATGTAGTCGAGGTGAATACCGTCTACATTATATTTATGTGTAATTTCCCTGCAGATGTTTGCCAGATAATCACCTGTCCGGCTGTTTTCCGGATCCATGTATCCGTCTGCTCCAATCTTCTTGATGAGTTTCGGCATCTTCTGTCTGAGGGTTTTGCAGCCGAGTGCGTTCCATTTTCCTACAGGGATGGTTACCACCCAGGCATGCAGTTCCATACCGCGCTTATGGCATTCGTCGATGGCAAACTGCAGGGCATCATAGCCCGGACTTCTGCCCGGAAATCCTGACAGACATCCATCCCAAGGTTCGTATGCCGACGGATAAATCATGGTACCTCTTACGCGGGTCTGTATCAGTACGGTATTGATTTTAGCCTGCTGTAACCGGTCCAGTATATCCGCCAGTTCCTTTTTCTGCTTTTCGGCAGAATAAGAAGACTGGGCATAAGAGTGTGGCCAGTCGATACCTCCTATGGTTGTCAGCCATACAGCTCTTACTTCATGTTTCGGCACCTGGTTATTAAACACGATACTCTGGGCTTTTGCGGCCAAAACAGAGCATAAAACGATAAAAAATATCTTAAATCTCTTCATAATCTTACAATTTGGCAACAAAGATACCAATATTTTTTTTTATTTCAAATAAAAATATTACTTTTGCGGTTGAAATATTAAAATAAAGTGCATTTTGCACCGAAAAGAGAGAAAATTTTAAGCAATAAAAGCAAAATGGTCAGTTTCGTTATTAGTTTGGTCGCCCTTGTATTGGGTTACCTTCTTTATGGAAAGTTTGTGGCGCATGTGTTCGGTCCTGATGACCGCCCTACGCCTGCAGTGACCAAAGCCGATGGGGTCGACTTTATGGTACTGCCTAGTTGGAAAATCTTCATGATTCAGTTCCTCAACATTGCAGGAACGGGTCCTATCTTCGGTGCCATTATGGGTGCCTGGTACGGACCGGTGGCTTATCTGTGGATTATCTTCGGGTGTATCTTCGCAGGAGCCATGCATGATTACATGAGCGGTATGCTCAGTATCCGTAACGGTGGAGCTGGTTTGCCGGAATTGGTAGGTAAGTATTTGGGTGGACGCACCAAGAAAGTGATGTTGGTCTTTTCGGTACTTTTGCTGATGATGGTGGGAGCTGTGTTTGTATACAGTCCGGCTATCATTATGAGTGGCATTTGTAATACGGATGCATTCTGGGGCAGCCAGATGTTTTGGATTGTGGTGATTTTCGTTTATTACGTCATTGCTACATTACTGCCTATCGATAAGATTATCGGTAAGGTTTATCCGCTCTTTGCCTTCTCGCTTCTCTTTATGGCGGGTGCTCTGATGATAGGTCTCTTTGTGAAGTGGCCTTCATTGCCTGAACTTTGGAGCAATTTGCAGAGTTGCAATCTCAATGAGAATCCGGCTTGGTTGGGAACGGAGTCTTTTGTACAGAAGAGTCCGATTTTCCCTTGCCTCTTTATCACGATAGCCTGTGGCGCCATCAGTGGTTTCCATGCTACGCAGAGTCCGCTCATGGCCCGATGCATGAAGAATGAGAAGATGGGTCGCCCTATTTTCTATGGAGCCATGATTACAGAAGGTGTCGTTGCCTTGATATGGGCTACGGTTTCCATGTATTTCTTCTACTATGGTGGATGGCGTGAATGCGTAAGTCCTGAGGCGGCTCAGCAGTTTATAGCTCAGTTTGATGGCGGCAAGTCGCTTATCCAGAACTTCGATGCGCCTACCGTTGTGAAGATAGTATGTTCCAGCTGGTTGGGTGTGGCTGGTGGAATCCTGGCTCTGTTGGGTGTTGTTGCAGCGCCTATTACCAGTGGCGATACGGCTTTGAGAAGTGCCCGTCTGATTATCGCCGAGTTTATCGGTTTGGAGCAGCGCTCTATGCGCAAGCGTCTTTATATCTGCGTTCCGTTGTTTGCTCTTACGGTGGGCATTCTGGTTTGGCAGATGGAGAATCCTGATGGTTTCAATATCATCTGGCAGTATTTCGGCTGGGCTAACCAGACGCTTTCTGTGTTCACTCTCTGGACATTGACGGTTTATCTGGTACAGCAGAAGAAGCCTTTTGTGATGACGCTGGTTCCTGCCTTGTTTATGACCGTGATATGTTCAACCTTCCTGCTCATTTCGCCAACAGCTTTGGCTTTGGGTGAGAGCCTGGCTTATACGGGCAGTGTCATCATTCTGGTGATAGCCTTGGTATGGTTCCTGGGTTGGTATCGCAGTTATCAGAAGAAACAATAGATTTATATATAAGTATTAATCAATATACGTAAATTTATATGATGCGAATGAAAAAATTAGCTATTGCAGCATTGGCACTTGTCGTTTCGACAGCTGCCCATGCTCAGTTTGAAAGTGGAAAACAGTATATAGGTGCGTCGATGACGGGCTTAAACTTGAGTTATAATGGCTCTCAGGACCTCAATCTCGGTATTCAGGCTAAGGCTGGATACTTCGTAGAAGACGATTGGATGCTGTTGGGGCAGGTAGAATATAATCATTCTGGTCTTGAAGGCGTGAAGGATTATTTCTCTGTCGGTGCCCAGGCACGTTATTATATCGAGCAGAATGGTCTGTATCTGGGTGGCGGCGTAAAGTTGGCTCATTCCGGAGGTTATAATGATTTCATGCCAGGGGTAGAGGTAGGTTATGCTTTCTTCCTCGGCAAGTCGGTTACCCTCGAGCCAGCTATCTACTACGATCAGAGTTTCAAGAAGCATGTAGATTATTCTACCGTAGGTTTGAAACTGGGTATTGGTATTTATCTCTAAACTGCTAAGATGCAACAACAGTTTTCTTCGACTTTGTTGGAAAAGGCAGTGGCGGAGTTTTCTAAATTGCCAGGTATAGGGCGCAAAACAGCTTTGCGCCTTGTACTTTTTATGCTCAAGCGTAAGAGTGAGGATGTGGAACTCTTTGCTGATACCATTTCCAGGATGCGGCGTGAAGTGAAATACTGCAGAGTTTGTCATAATATCAGCGATACTGATGTCTGTCCGATCTGTTCTGATTCCCGGCGCGATGCTTCTACCATCTGTGTTGTCGAGAATGTGCAGGATGTACTGGCGATAGAAAACACGCAGCAGTTTCACGGACTCTATCATGTCTTGGGCGGCATCATTTCGCCGATGGATGGTATCGGTCCTTCGGATATAGAGATAGAATCGCTGGTTCAGCGTGTGGCTGAAGGTGGGGTGAAGGAGGTGATTTTTGCTCTCAGTAGTACGATGGAGGGTGATACTACCAACTTCTATATTTCCCGTAAACTTGCTGATTATCCTGTTAAACTCTCTGTTATCGCCCGTGGTATCTCGGTGGGTGATGAATTGGAGTATACAGATGAGGTTACCCTCGGACGGAGTATTCTGAACAGAACTCCATTTGGACAATAATAAAAGACAACAAAATGAAAATCAAACAAGTACAACGAATATTGATGACCAATTTCCTCTTTGTCCTGTTGGTAGGATTCCTGCTGGTCTTGCTCTATGAGACAGAAATTCTGGAACCTACTAATCTGGCAGGGGATGTCACGTTGGTCTATGTGATTACCGTAGCGATGGAGTTTCTTACCATTGCCGTTATTCCTTTGGCGCTCAAACTCTTCAGTTTCAAGGCTATTCACCGTCAGTTGGTAACCCGTAAGGGAGATGCACTTCTTCCTCTGGGCACAGCCCGTCTGAATATGCTCTGTTTGCCAATGCTGATTAATACGTTTATGTATTATCAGACGATGGCGCCTGCTTTTGGATATATGGCTATCATCCTTTTTCTCTGTCTCTTCTTTGTTTATCCTTCTGTCGGAAGATGTGAGGACGAAACAACAGAGGCGGAAGGTTAAACTCTCAGTATCTAATATTTGCTATTCGATATGAAACTTAGTGTTATCATAGTAAGCTATAATGTGAAGTACTATCTTGCCCAGTGTCTGCGTTCGGTAGAGAAAGCTATCGGCGTGTTGGAGTGTGGGCAGCAGGGTGATGCAAGTGGCGATACGGCAGAGATTATCGTGGTTGATAATCATTCTCAGGATGGAACGGTGGAATATCTCGAACAGTGTTTCCCGGCTTCCCGATATCCTAATCTCCATGTTGTAGCCTGTACGCATAATAACGGATTTGCCCGTGCCAACAATCTTGCTATCCGCAAGAGCGAGAGTGATCTGGTTCTTTTGCTGAATCCGGATACCATTATCGGCGAGCATGTTCTCAAGGATGCTGTCAGTTTTATGCGTTCTCATCCTGATGCCGGTGCTCTGGGTGTAAGGATGTTGGGAGCCAATGGCAAACCAGCTCCTGAGAGTAGGAGAGGATTGCCTTCTCCGATGGTGGCTTTCTATAAGATGATGGGGTTGTGCAGCCGGTTTCCTCAGCATCGCAGTTTCGGTCATTATTACATGGGTTATCTTCCATGGGATAAGCCGGCAAAGATAGAGGTTGTGAGCGGTGCTTTCTGTATGATTCGTCGTGAAGCCTTGCTGAAGGTGGGGTTACTGGATGAGGATTTCTTCATGTATGGCGAGGATATTGATCTTTCTTACCGTATCTTGAAGGGTGGTTATCAGAACTATTATCTGCCTGTAGATATCCTGCATTACAAAGGTGAAAGTACTCAGAAGTCGAGCTTCCGCTATGTTCATGTGTTTTACGAGGCGATGCTTATCTTCTTCCGTAAACATTATTCGGGTATGTCGCATCTTTTGAGTATTCCTATCAAATTTGCCATCTATGCCCGTGCCTCTGTAGCCTTTACGCAGATGATGACTGCGAGAATCAGAAAGAGTCTGGGATTCTTTTCTCCTTCTCATGTCGACCTGTCAAACCAGGTATTGTTTGATGCTGACGAGATGAGCTATGAAGAGATGCTGCATCAGCTTGCGCAGCGATCTGACGAGAATATCAAACTGGCTACCTATACGAAGGACATCGGTAAGGTGATTACGGATAGGGAGGTGATGGATAAGGATGAATTTGGTTATTTATAAGGATAGATTTATTTCTATATTATAAGGTACGCGCGTACATTATTATTAAGTGTAGTTTATGAAAGAACCGAATATTCGATTACGTGCTTTAGAGTTGGAAGATCTAGATTTTCTCTACCATATAGAGAATGATGATCGGCTTTGGGAACTGGGTGTTTCCAATGTTCCATATTCGCGCCGGGTGCTGCTCGACTATATAACCAGTGCTTCGGCAGATATTTATGTAGACAATCAGGTGCGCCTGATAGTAGAGAATGAGCAGAATGAGCAGGTGGGCATCCTGGATCTTACAGATTTTGATCCCCGTCATCACCGTGCCGAACTCGGAATTGTCATCAAAAAGGAGTTTCAGGGGCAGGGTTACGCGAAGGCTTCTGTGTCACGCTTGTTGCAATATGCTCGGAATATACTTCATCTTCAGCAGATTTATGCTATTGTAGGTATCAGAAACCAAAAAGCGGCTAAAATGCTGCAATCTGTTGGATTTGAGGGGAATAATGTCCTGAAACAATGGCTTTGTGGCCCAGTTGGATATGAGGATGCGATGTTTTTTCAATATTTTCTGTAAAAAAGTTGCATAAAAATTTGGTAGAACCAAAAAAAAGTAGTACCTTTGCACTCGCAAATGAAAAATGAGCGCTAAGCCATTCAATTTGATTTCATGATTGGTGCGTTAGTTCAGTTGGTTAGAATGCCTGCCTGTCACGCAGGAGGTCACGAGTTCGAGTCTCGTACGCACCGCTCAAAATCATCTTGCTGGTTTGCCAAAATAGTTTGGTGCGTTAGTTCAGTTGGTTAGAATGCCTGCCTGTCACGCAGGAGGTCACGAGTTCGAGTCTCGTACGCACCGCTAATTTCATTTTAACATTTCGACTCCTCCATAATAATAATGGTGCGTTAGTTCAGTTGGTTAGAATGCCTGCCTGTCACGCAGGAGGTCACGAGTTCGAGTCTCGTACGCACCGCAGAAACCTTCGAGAGTGATCTCGGAGGTTTTTTGTTTTTATATAAATTTAAAAGAATATGGCTATCGTTATCACAGTTCTGGCATACTTCTGTGTGCTTCTGCTCTTCAGTCATCTTACTGCCCGTAAAATGGCAAGTAATGAAACTTTCTATCGTGCCAACCGCCGTTCGCCTTGGTATATGGTTGCTTTCGGTATGGTGGGTGCGTCTATTTCGGGCATCACTTTCGTCAGTGTGCCGGGCATGGTGATGAGAACGGATATGACCTACCTTCAGATGTGCATCGGTTTCATCCTGGGTTATTTCCTGGTTGCCTTTCTTTTGCTTCCTATCTATTACCGCTATAATCTCACTACGATTTACGGTTATCTGCAGCAGCGGTTGGGGGAACGTTCGTATAAGACTGGAGCTTCGTTCTTCCTCTTGTCCAAGATGACGGGTGCGGCGGTCCGTTTCTTTGTCGTCTGTATCCTCTTGCAGCGTTTCGTGCTCGATGGGATTGGTGTTCCGTTCTGGGTTACGGTTCCTGTCATGGTACTGCTTATCTGGCTTTATACGCGCAAGGGTGGCATCAAGACGCTGGTGTGGACGGATACCTTTCAGACGCTCTGTATGTTTGCTGCGCTCATCCTCATTATCTGTCAGGTGATGTCGGCGTTGGGCATGACTCCTTCTGAAGCGATCACTGCGATTGCTAACGACAGTCATTCCCGTATTTTTGTCTTTGATGACTGGATGTCGAAACAGAATTTCTGGAAACAGTTCCTCAGCGGTGTCTTTGTAGTGATTGTGATGACCGGTCTTGATCAGGACATGATGCAGAAGAATCTTACCTGCAAGTCGCTCCGTGAGGCCCAGAAGGATGTTTGCAGCTATGGTTTTGCCTTTGTGCCTGCCAATCTGCTTTTCCTGAGTCTGGGTGTGTTGCTGGTGATGCTGGCTCAGAAACAGGGAGTGGCTTTGCCTGATGCTCCTGATGATCTGTTGCCGATGTTTGCGGCTTCGGGGGCGATGGGAAACCTGGTAGTGGTACTGTTCACCATCGGTATCGTGGCGGCGAGCTTTTCGAGTGCCGATTCTGCTTTGACCGCCATTACTACGAGTCTCTGTGTGGATATATTGGGCAGGAAAGAGGATATGAAGCTCCGCAAGCGTATGCATCTGCTGGTGGCTTTCGTCTTCATGCTCTTCATCATTGCTTTCAAGGCGATTAATTCTACGAGCGTGATAGATGCCATCTACATCCTCTGCTCTTATACTTACGGTCCGCTGTTGGGTTTGTTTACCTTCAGTCTGCTCACCAAGCGTCAGGTAAACGACCGCTGGTCGCCATGGGTCTGCATCGCCAGTCCGCTCATCTGCTTCGCCATCGATACCCTTACCTCGCAGTATGTGGGCTATAAGTTCGGTTATGAGCTTCTGATGCTGAATGGCGCTCTGACATTTGCAGGTCTCGCCCTTATAAAAAAAGAAACAGTTAAATACAAACAATAATGAGAACAAAAGTATTATTCGCAGCATTGTTGCTCAGTGCAACAACTGCTTTTGCCCAGCAGGAGAAGTTGGGCTCCGGTATTGACAAGACCAACATGGACTTGACCATCAAGCCGGGTAATGATTTCTATCGCTATGCCGCAGGCAACTGGATGAAGAATCATCCACTCGATGCCGAGCATACCGACAATGGTGCTTTCACCGACCTCTTTGAGCAGAACCAGAAGCGCATCCAGGACATCATCCTTGAATATGCTTCCAAGCCACAGCAGAAGGGGTCACTCGGACAGAAGATCGGTTCGCTCTACAACCTCCGTATGGACAGTGTTCGCCTGAACAAGGAGGGATGGGCACCTATCAAGCCAACTCTCGACCGCATTGCAGCCATCAAGGACCGCAGAGAGTATCAGCTCGTTACCGCTCAGCTCGATTTCCGTGGCGAGAGTACCATGATGTATGGCATCGGTGTGGGCGCCGACCTTCGTGATGCCGCCAACAACCTCGTTGAGGTAGACCAGAGTGGTCTTGGTCTTGGTGTACGCGATTACTATGTAAACGATGACGAGCAGACCAAGAAGATTCGTGATGCATACAAGGCTTATATGAAGAAGCTCTTCCAGATGGTAGGCAACGACGAGGCTACCGCCCAGAAGAAGATGGAGGCTGTGATGGCTATCGAGACCCGCATTGCTAAGGCAAGCTATAGCCAGGTACAGCTCCGCGACATCGACAAGAACTATCACAAGATGACCTACAACCAGCTCGTGCTCGATTATCCTGGCATCGACTGGGGCAATGTGTTCCTGGCATCCGGTTTCCCTGCTTTCAAGGAAATTTGCGTGGGTCAGCCTGAACCAATCCACGAGGTTGAGAAGATTCTCGCAGAGACCTCTCTGGATGATCTGAAGACATACGCAGAGATCAAGGTGATTTCTGGTGCAACCAGCGTATTGAGCGATGATTTCCGTGCCGTATCCTTTGAGTTGAGCAAGGTAATGAGCGGTGTTCAGCAGGACCGTCCTCGCTGGAAGCGTGCCGTAAGTACCGTGAGCGGAGTGTTGGGCGAGGCTATCGGAAAGATTTACGTAGAGAAGTACTTCCCGGAGAGTAGCAAGAAGCGTATGCTCGACCTGGTTCACAATCTCCAGACTGCGCTTTCACAGCGCATCGACGAGGCTACATGGATGAGTGCTGCTACCAAGGCACAGGCTAAGGATAAGTTGGAGAACTTCATCATCAAGATCGGCTATCCTGACAAGTGGAAGGACTATAGCGGATTGCAGGTAGATGACAGCCTTTCTCTCTACGAGAATATGGCAAATATCTCTGAGTTCTTTACAAAGGATGAAATCGCCCGCAAGGTGAACAAGCCGGTAGATAAGACTGAGTGGGGAATGACTCCTCAGACTATCAATGCTTATTATAACCCAACTACCAACGAGATCTGCTTCCCTGCAGCTATTCTCCAGCCTCCATTCTTCGACCCAACAGCCGATGATGCGATGAACTATGGTGGTATCGGTGGTGTAATCGGTCATGAGATGAGTCATGGCTTTGACGATCAGGGCAGCCAGTTTGACAAGACCGGTAACCAGCACAACTGGTGGACTGTTGCTGACAAGAAGAACTTCGAGTCTCGCACCAAGATCCTGGTTGACCATTTCAACAAGATTGAGTTGGCTGGCAAGAAGGTAAACGGCCAGATGACCCTGGGTGAGAACATCGGTGACAATGGTGGTTTGAACATCGCTTTCCGTGCACTTCAGAATGTGATGAAGACAGAGAAGTTGGGTGTGAAGGATGGATTTACTCCAGAACAGCGCTTCTTCCTGGCATGGGCACGTGTATGGGCAGGCAATGCCCGTCCTGAGTACCTGCAGTATCTGATGACCGTGGATGTTCACTCTCCAAACGAGGCTCGTGTAAACGGTGCCCTCCCAATGGTGGATTCATGGTATAAGGCATTCGACATCAAGAAGGGCGACAAGCTCTTTGTTCCTAAGAACAAGCGTGCACATATCTGGTAAAAAAATAAAAAAGTCTTGCAGGCACATTGGCTTGCAAGACTTTTTTTATGACGATTATTTTGTTCCGAAATAGAGGAAGAGCATTCCGAGTAAGACGAGGAGCAGATCTACGAACTTCGCCTTGAGATTCTTCTCATGGAAGATGGCTGCACCGAAGAGGAAGCTGACGATAACCGAACCGCGGCGAATCATGCTCACGATACTGATCATGGCGCCAGGCAGACTCAGAGCGTAGAAATAAACGAAGTCGGCTGCCGAAAGGAAGATACTGATGAAGATGATACTCCAGTGCCAGTGGAATGGGGTAGAATTCTTCTTGGTAGGCCACCATATCATCAGCAGCATGGCTCCCATGAGAAAACACTGGTAGATGTTGTACCAGCTCTGCACAATCATTCTGTCTAATCCTACACCACCATTCTCTGGTGGAGCCATCAGATACTTGTCGTAGAGACCGCTTATTGCACCGAGAACGGCAGCCAGCACGATGAAGTAAATCCATTTGTTGTGCTTGAAGTCGATACCCTCTTTCTTGCCGCTGCGCGAAAGCATGGCAAAGGAGATGATGGCAAGTATGACACCAATCCACTGATACGGATTCAGTACCTCGCCATAAACCAGCAGGGCACCCACGAGTGTCATTACCGGTCGGGTGGCGTTGATAGGTCCCACGATGGTGAGCGGCAGGTGTTTCATGCCGAAATAGCCGAAGATCCAGCTGCTCAATACGATGAAACTCTTGAGCACGATGTACTTGTGAACTTCCCATCCGCCTTCTGCTACATGAAACATCGTTCCATCCAGCGAATTTCCTGTATAGCTCATCACGATGAACGGCAGGAAGATGAGCGATGAGAAGAGCGTGTTCAGAAAGAGCACGGGAATCACTGCGTTACCTGAAAGCGCCTTCTTCTTGAAGGCATCATAAAATCCCAGCAGCGCTGCTGAGAGAAATGCTAATACTAACCACATTTTTATGAATGTTAAATGTTGAATGTTAAATGTTGAATGTTGAATGTTGAATGAGGCTCGCGCCCTTGTGTTTCTAATCATTTAATCTTTGAAATCATACCCTACCTCTTCCAGGAACAATGCGTTACCCGGCATGCTTTCGCCTGCATCGCTGCGGCTTCCGTTGTGCAGGATATCGAGAAACTGTTCCATCGATATCTTTTCTCTGCCTACATCGATGAGTGTTCCCACTACGGCTCTCACCATGTTTCTCAGGAAACGGTTGGCGGTAATCTCAAAATACCAGGTGGTAGGAGAGGTCTGTATCCATCGGGCGGCTGTTACATGGCAGATGGTGGTCTTGTTGTCGCCACCCGCCTTGCAGAACGCCGCATAGTCTTCGTGATGCAGAAAATGCTGAGCCGCCTCGTTCATCTTCTCGAAATTCAGTGGATAGTTCATCTGTAGTGAATAATGGCGCTCAAACGGATCTTTCTGCGTATGTATATAATAATGGTATGTGCGCGAGATGGCAGAGAAGCGGGCATGCAGCTCCGGGGCTACCTCCCTTAATTCGTATACGGCGATGTCGCGGGGCAGGATGCGGTTCAGGCGGTATACCAGCTGGTCGGGTTCCATCGGAATCCTGTCGGTATCGAAGTGGGCTGCCATGTGTCGGGCATGTACGCCGGTATCGGTCCTTCCTGCTCCCACCACCTCCATTTCCTTTCTCATAAGTATGGAGAGGGCGCGCTGCAACTCCTGCTGCACCGAATTGGCATTGGGCTGAATCTGCCAGCCGTGGTAGTTGGTGCCGTCGTAACCGAAGAATATGAAATATCTCATGATGATCTTTGAACTTTTTTGTTTTTTTGCTATGAACTTTGAGCTTTGATTTGTTCTACGTTCTTTGCTTAATTCGGGTGCAAAGTTACTAAAAAAACGTGAAATATGGTATAATAATACAGATTTTTTTCAAAAATGGTACAATCTTGAAAGAAAAGTTCATTTTTATTTTGCAAATTGACAATAATTATGTACTTTTGCCAACGTTTTTGATATTATAGATTATGGCACAGAACATATTCAAGGGTTTAGGTGTTGCCCTTATTACTCCTTTCAACACCGATGGCTCGGTTGATTATCAGTCGCTCAAGCGATTGGTAGAGTTTCAAATTGACAATGGTGCAGACTTCCTTTGCATCCTTGCCACAACTGGTGAGGCTCCATGTCTTACACAGGAAGAGAAAGATAAAATCACAGAATTGGTGAAAGACGTGAACAAGGGTCGCATCAAGATATTGAAATATTGTGGCGGTAATAATACTGCTGCTGTCGTTGAAGAAATCAAGAACACCGACTGGAGTGGCATCGATGGCATCCTCAGTATCTGTCCTTACTACAACAAACCTTCTCAGGAAGGTCTCTATCAGCACTTCAAGGCCATCGCCCAGGTTAGTCCGCTGCCTATCGTGCTCTACAATGTTCCTGGCAGAACCGGTATCAACATGAAGCCTGAAACAACCTGCCGTATCGCCCGCGACTTCCCTAATGTGGTAGCCGTGAAGGAGGCTAGTGGCAGCCTGGAGCAGGTAGATGAGATTATCAAGAACAAGCCTGATAATTTTGATGTTATCAGCGGCGATGATGCGCTTACCTTCTCAATGATTGTCAGTGGTGCTGCCGGCGTTATCTCTGTTATCGGCAATGCCCTGCCTAAGGCTTTCAGCCGTATGATCCGTCTCGAGTTCCGTGGCGAATATGAACCAGCGCGTAAGATTCATCATTCTTTTACCGAGCTCTACAGTCTGCTCTTCGTTGACGGTAACCCTGCCGGCGTAAAGGCGCTCCTCAATGATATGGGCTTCATCGAGAATGAGCTCCGTCTGCCTCTGGTTCCTACCCGTATTGCAACCAAGCAGAAGATGAGCGATATTCTGAAGACTTTGAATATCTAAAATAGTGATTAGTTGTTAATCATTTAGTACCATGGTAGATGATAGAAGAATCATACACGAGATAACACCGCTGATGGGTAAGGATGTGCTCTATATTGCAGACCGACACAAGAAGGAGTTTACTTATCCTATCCATAACCATTCGGTGTACGAGTTGAACTTTGTTGAGAATGCAAAGGGAGTAAGAAGAATCGTTGGAGATTCGCAGGAGGTGATAGGCGACTATGATCTCTGTCTCATCACATCGCCCGATCTGGAGCATGTATGGGAGCAGAACGAATGCCACAGCGATGACATCCGTGAGATTACCGTCCAGTTTGATTTCTCCATGAGTGATGAAACGCTCTTCGGAAGAAATCCCTACGCCAGTATTACCCGTATGATGCAGGAAGCGAAGAAGGGACTCTCATTCCCGATGCAGGCAATCATGAAGGTATACGGAATGCTCGATACTTTAAGTTCCGTAAAAGACGGTTTCTATGCCGTACAGCAGTTCCTGACCATTCTCTACGAACTGTCACGCTGCGAAAATGCCCGCACCCTGGCTTCAAGCAGTTATGCCAAGGTAACGGTAGAAGACGATAGCCGGCGCATTCTGAAGGTGAAGAATTTCATCTCCAAGAACTATATGGATGAACTCCGTCTGCCGGAGCTTGCCTCGCTGGCAGGCATGAGCAGCAGTGCGTTCAGCCGTTTCTTCAAGCTTCATACCGGCAGAAATATCTCTGAGTATATCATCGACCTGCGTCTGGGGTATGCTGCCCGCATGCTGGTAGATACCGCCAAGAGTATCAGCGAGATAGGCTTTGATTGCGGATTCAACAATCTCAGCAACTTCAACCGCATCTTCAAGAAAAAGAAAGGATGCTCGCCAAGCGAGTTCCGTGAAAGCTATCATAAGACAAGAATCATTGTATAATACAGCCAACGTAATCGTTTAAGTGAAATTATCAAAAATATTTCGCTTAAACGATTCTTTTTTCCGATATTTGTTGTATCTTTGCGCTACAATTCATAGTGAATAAATAAACATTTAAAAACTACGATAACGAATTATGAAGCAATTTATGGATGAAAACTTCCTGCTCGACACTAAGACTGCACAGGATCTTTTCCACAATCATGCGGCTAAAATGCCAATTATCGATTATCACTGCCACCTCATCCCTGAGATGGTAGCCAATGATCACAAGTTTAAGAGTATTACAGAACTTTGGCTCGGCGGCGACCACTACAAGTGGCGTGCTATGCGTACCAACGGTGTAGATGAGCGCTTCTGCACAGGTACTGATACCAGCGACTGGGAGAAGTTCGAGAAGTGGGCTGAAACAGTGCCTTATACTTTCCGTAACCCTCTCTATCACTGGACTCATCTGGAGCTCAAGACTGCTTTCGGTATTGATAAGCAGCTCAGCCCTAAGACTGCCCGTGAAATCTACGATGAGTGTAACGAGAAGTTGCAGTTGCCTGAGTTCAGCGCTCGTGGTTTGATGCGTCATTATAACGTAGAGTGCGTTTGTACTACAGACGACCCAATCGATGACCTGCGTTACCACAAGCAGACACGTGAGAGCGGTTTCGAAATCAAGATGATTCCTGCTTGGCGTCCTGACAAGGCTATGAACATCGAGAAGCCAGATTTCGCTGACTATATGAACAAGCTCGGTGAGGTAGCAGGTGTTAACCTCGTTACATTCCAGGATATGGTTGATGCTTTGCAGAAGCGTCACGACTTCTTTACTGAGAACGGCTGTAAGTTGAGCGACCACGGTATCGAGGAGTTCTACGATGAGCCATACACAGATTCTCAGATTGAGACTATCTTCGCCAAGGCTATGCGTGGCCAGCAGCTTTCTGCTCTCGAAATCCGTCAGTACAAGCATGCATTCCTCAAGGTTTGCGCTGAGATGGATCACGCTGCCGACTGGACACAGCAGTACCACTATGGTGCTATCCGCGACAACAATACGCTGATGTACAACAAGCTCGGTGCTGATACCGGTTTCGATTCTATCGGTGAGTTCACTACAGCCAAGGCTATGAGCAGCTTCCTCAATGAGCTCAACATGGAGGGTAAGCTCACACGTACTATCCTCTATACATTGAACCCATGTGCCAACGAGGTAATCGCTACTATGCTCGGTAACTTCCAGGATGGTTCTTGCCCAGGTAAGATTCAGTTTGGTTCTGGCTGGTGGTTCAACGATCAGCTCGATGGTATGACCCGCCAGATGAACGCACTCTCTGTATTGGGTCTCCTGAGCCGTTTCGTAGGTATGTTGACCGACTCACGTTCATTCCTCAGCTACCCACGTCACGAGTACTTCCGTCGTTTGCTCTGCAACCTTCTCGGCAATGATGTTGAGAAGGGCTTGCTTCCTAACGACATGGAGAGCCTCTCTCGTATGGTAGAGGATATCTCTTACAACAATGCTCGCAACTACTTCAAGTTCTATTAATCCATAGAACTGTAGCAATTTATACTAAGACAAATCCCTTCACGGCATCCCGGTGGTGTTGTGGAGGGATTTGATGTTTTATCGTGAAACCAATACTTTAAACTTATGGGGGTAATAAACAGAATACTAGGTTTTTACGAAGATATCAGAGAGTTCAATTCTTCTAATATCAAAGACTTTCGGGGCAGACTCAAGTCTTGGATCAAGATGGGTATGCTTGCCGGTCGCATCTTCTATCTCAAGGATATGTGGGCGAGGGATGTGGCAGCTTTGACTTTTGCCTCCTTCATGGCTCTGATACCTTTCATGGCTATGATGTTTGTCATAGCCCGTGGTTTCGGCTATGCCTCTCTGCTCGAATCCTGGCTCTCTACCACCTTCGAGGCACAGCCCGTTGTAGCGCAGACCATCGTTAACTTCGTTCACAATTATATCGAGAATACGCAGAGCAACTATATCATCGGTACGGGTATCGTAATGTTTCTCTATACCATCGTTTCGCTGATGCAGAAGATAGAGCTTACCTTCGATGACATCTGGCATACGGGCGAGCGTTCGTGGAAGCAGATTGTTACCGAATATCCTACCATTCTGTTTGGTCTGGGACTGCTGATACTCTTTGCTTCGAGCATCAATGTATGGACGGTGAATATGGTGGATAATGTAGACAGGATAGCGGATATCGGTGATACCATTCCTTCGTTCATCCTTCATCTGGCGGCTTTTGTTCCGATGTTCCTGTTCTTCGTGTTCTGCTATTATGTCATCCCGAATACCTATATCCGGGTTCGCAGTACCCTGGTTCCATCGTTCCTGGCGGGTGTCTGCATGACGGCACTTCAGTATGGATATATCTATCTGCAGGTTTTCCTTTCTAGCTACAATGTCATCTATGGTTCGCTGGCAGCCATTCCGCTTTTCCTGTTATGGCTTCAGATTTCGTGGGCTATCGTAGTGTTTGGCGCCTTGCTTTGTCATACCAACCAGAACATCCATTATTATGATGGTGATTTGCAGTACGATCATCTGAAACTGGTGCAGCGCATCAAGGTTTGTGGGGTAGTAATGCATCTGGTATGTCGTCGGTTCAATCAGGGCGAACAGGCGTATACTCCGAAAGAAATTCATGATTTAACGAAGATACCTCAACAGATTGTCAACCAGTCGGTTAAGGAGTTGTTATGTGCCCGTTTGCTGGTAGAAATCCGGAATGGTAAGAAAAGCAGTTTTGAGGAATCGGTGGTTCTTCATCCGATAGAGAAGATAGAGCATCTTACCTATGGTGTGATGATAGAGCGCCTCTTCAGTTATGGCGAGGATATCTCAAGCCTTGCCGCATTGGAGTCGGATATGGCGATGTGGAAGGATATCGACATCGTGAATGCAGAGTTCATAGAAAAGGGAAAGCAAATCGCTTTCTGATGAAAAACGGTGTTTTTTAGGCACGGTAATACGTGCCTAAAAAACTATTAATTTATAGTATCTTATTTCTGGTCATAGCCGTCAGAAATCTTTTTTCCCAGTGCTAGCGCCAGTTCAACCTTGGCACCATATCCTTCCAGCTGGTCGGCAAACTTGGCTACCGAATTGCCGGATGCGATGATGTCATCAAAGAGAATAATCTTTTTGCCCTGGAAGAAAGCCTCGTCAATATGGAGTTCATCTACAGGATCGCCATCTTCATCTACATCATGTGTGTAGCTGAAGGCAGGGTAGGCGTTGGTCATGCCCGTAGCCTTGCATATCTCCTCGCTGAACTCCTTGAAACGGCGCTTGGTATGCGCCTCAAGAGCAGCAGGAATGCAGACCAGGGTAAACTGTGCTGCCTCTTTGCCCAAAAGACTCTTCAGCTTGTCTGATACCATTTTGATAGCCTTCTTCAGGGCTTCCTGATGGTCCATCTCCGTAGTGAGCTCAGAGTTACCTTTAAAGTTGGCGATAAGGTCACGTTTTTCCCATTCCTCTGCTGTGAGTTCAAAAGTACCGAAGGCGCTGAATGCAGCGTAGTCGACAAGCCATTTGTAGTGCAGTCCGTTTTTCAGGACTGGCCACGAGTTGATTTCATTTTCGTAATTAGCCATAGACTAGAATTTTTTGATAATTAATAATGCATAGTTTCTGCAAAAATAGGAAATCTTTTCGAATTAAGGTGCCGGTTTCATAAAAAAGATTTGTTTTTTAAGTAATATTTCACGTAGCTGTTCTTTTTTTACTTATTTTTTAGTACCTTTGCACCGCATTTTAAGAAATACTTATATTTATATGACGAGAAAAACAAAACTTCATGAAATCCGCGACTACGTTATCATTGCCCTGGCGATGATAGAAGGTAGTATCGGTTTGAACATCTTCCTGCTTCCCAATCATATCACGATGGGTGGTGTAGGAGGTATCGCTTCTATCCTTTACTGGGGATTTGGCATCCCGGCATCTGTATCTTATCTGGCGCTCAATGTGTTCCTGCTTCTCATCGCATTCCGCATTCTGGGCTATAAGTTCTGTCTGAAGACCATCTATGGTGTTGGTATCTTTGCCTTAACTACCCGTCTGATAGAGACGCATACGGTAGGCATGACGCCGCTGCTTCACGACCAGCCGTTCATGGCAACGGTCATCGGTGCGTTCTTCATGGGCAGCAGTGCCGGTCTGGGTCTTTCCTGCAATGGTTCTACGGGTGGTTCTGATACCGTAGCGGCGATGATCAACAAGTACTGGAACATTTCCCTGGGTCATGCCATCATGATTTGCGACCTGTGTATCATCACCAGTTCTTATCTGGTATTGCGCAATTGGGAGATGGTGATTTACGGTTATGTCTGCCTTTTTGTGCAGTCGCTCTGTGTAGATCATGTGGTGAATGCGTTGCGCCGTTCGGTTCAGTTCTTCATCATCAGCGACAAATATCTGGAGCTCAGTGCAGCCATCAATACCGCCGCCGACCGAGGTTGTACGGTGATGGATGGTCATGGCTGTTACAGTGGCAAGGATGTCCACATGCTGTTTGTATTGGCGCGTCAGCGTGAGTCTCAGAAGATATTCCGTCTTATCGACGAGATAGATCCTACCGCCTTTGTCAGCCAGAGTGCCGTCATCGGTGTTTATGGCGAAGGTTTCGACCGTTTCAAGGTAGGCAAGAAGATAGGTTTGCCGAAGAAGAAATAGATAAACAGAAAAAGGGTGTGTCATAACTGCATGACACACCCTTTTTTGGTAATTTTCTATGAATAACACTTATTTTTCTTCTGTCGTTGCGTATATTTGAGAGATTTGTACGATTAGCAGGGATTCGGGAAAAATTCCGTTATATGAGGAAAAAAAGTAAAATAATGCATTTTTTTTCAAATTCATTTGGCACTTTCAATAAAAAAATGTAGTTTTGCAATTGCTAAATAGAAAAAGATTATTATGGCAACAATTACATTAAGACCAGATGTATATGACAAAGCGGCAATCTTTGCAAGAAAAGATAAACTTAATATTGAGGATTGGGTAAATAAAATCCTGCAAAAAATTGTTGTTGATATATCTGAAAAGGAAGATATGAAAGCTCCTGCTGAGTCAAAAATGTTCAGTTGGGAAGAAATGGGCGGCATGTTCGCTTCAGATAAAAGTGATAAAGAACTGCGTGATGAGTATCTGGAAGAAAAATATGGGATATGAAAATCTTTTGTGATACCAATATTATAACGGAATTTTTAGAAAAAAGACTTCTGTTTGATGCTGTGGCTAAAATTCTTACCTTGGCATCTACTAGTCATACTTTGTTCTTGTCTGAAGGAGGATTCTACACCATCACTTTTCTCGTGGATAAACAATTACGAAGAATGAGTATCTACAATCCTGAACGTTTAGTACAGGAAAGGAAAATTCTGCTCCGCATTCTTGACACTTTCCAAATTTCGTCTGCTTCAAGATTTGGACTGAAACAAGGAGTAGAGGATGAAAACTTTAGAGATTTAGAAGATAGTTATCAATATCAGGCGGCTATTAATTGTGGTGCTGACATTTTGTTGACTATCAATGTTAAAGACTTCGTTGGTGTCTCAGATAATAAACGAATCAAAATAATGACTCCCCAGTCTTTTGTTGATGAGTTTCTTTCTAATACGCCTAGCTGACTTACGAGTCTGCGTTTATGTTCTTAAAACAGAAAAAGGGTGTGTCATAACTGCATGACACACCCTTTTTTAGTAATTTTCTAAGTATAGACATCTATATCCTCTGGCTTCGGCTAGATGTGGAAATCTACCTGCTTCAGCCATCGCTTGACATCAAACGACGGACAGTCTTTGTGAACGTTCGGCAAATCGCGGTGGCCCAGTATCTCTGCATCAGGATAGGAGAGGCAGAGGCTCTCCAGAAGCGAATACAGAGCCTGATTCTGGGCTGGAGTGCGCGTATCGGCAGACTTGCCGTTCTTGTCGAGACCTCCCTCATAACAGATGCCGATGCTGTGGGCATTGTAATGACGGGCATGGGCTCCTACCTCTGATTCCGGGCGACCCGGATATACCACACCATCCTTCGTGATGTAATAATGATATCCGATACTCTTGAAACCGCGGGCAAGATGGCAGGCCTCCAACTGCTCGAATGTGAAATCCTGTGTCACTCTCGTGGCAGAACAGTGAATCACGATGAGTGAAATGCTACGATGTTTCTGTGTCATGGCAACCTCCCTTTTTTAGCAGTTCTGTACACAGAATGAGCTGGCTACAGCTGTTAATACCGTGATGAGGAAATTGATGATGGTTTTCCAATTTACTTTTTTCATTTTGCTTTGTTTTTTAATGATTAATACTAAGTGGATAATGATAGTCACATGCTTGTTTTAGTGGTTGGAATTTAGTTTCAGTAAGCGTTTCTGGAAGAAGAAGGGCGGGGGAGTAACTGCCAGCCCGGATACCCGTAAAAGGCAGGTTCTTGGGTCATTATGATTTGCTGTTTATCCGTAATCGTCAGGATGAAAACCAGCCGCTTTGTGCCTTCGGAATATCCCTGTCGCCGGTCAGTTCACTCCTTCCTTCTTCTGTCGTTTCGCATATTTGAGAGACGGATCACTACTCCAGACCGTCTCCGTTGTCGCCTGTTCCGTCGGTGCTGCCGCCTTGTGATGTACCGCCTTGTGATGTTCCGCCGCCCGCAGTGGTTCCGCCGCCCTGTGTGGTATCGCCAGTGGTGGTGTCGCCTGCAGCGCTCTCGCTAGAGTTGAGGAGATCCATGGCGTTCTTGGCGTTGGCATCGAGAGAGAGCTGGGTGTTGCTGAGCTTGCCGGTAGCACGGGCTCTGAGGCGGTAGCCTTCTACAAACTTGGCGAGGCTCCACTCCTTGATGCTGGCGGCTCCCATCTTGTTGATGATGCCGATGGAGAAGATGGCGAGGTTGTCTATCTTCACAGCCTTGTTCTGGAGCACGAGCTCCTTCACGCAGCTCACCATATCGGTGAGAAGGCCCTTGATGGCACCCTTCGAGAACGGGGTGTTGTGGCTCGCCATGTGTTCGGCGAGTTCATCGATACCGATGGTTTCTGTTACTACTGGTCGCGCATAATACTTGCCATACGCTTCCTTGATAGTCTTGTTCTTGTTCTTCGCTAATTTGATGAGAATCATACTTTTAAAAATTTAGTTTTAGTAAAAAGCAGTCTGTGTCTCCGCTGAGACCGTTGCTGCATCAACCTCTCTGATTGACGATACAAAGGTACAACATTCCCGAACCCCCAACTATGCGATTTGTGCGATTTGCAGGGATTCGGGAAAAAAAGGTTGAAAAAAGTGGTATTTTTTATAGAAAATTACGCTAAAATCTGCAGAATAGCTTAAAATGAGCGATTTATGAGTGTTTCACCTCAATGGAGTTAATGATTTGGCAACAGTGCTATTTTCTGCAATGTGCATAGGATTGCTTGTCAAACAACTCTTATCGTTTGCAAAACTACTAATAAAATTTGGATTATTCTATAAATCCATATAATTTTTTTTTGCTATCCCCTAAATATAATGATTTTTTGGGGCTCTTTTTCTGTTTCTTCTAACTATTTCATGTGCCTTTCTGAATAGGGAGTGAATTGTAATGCAAAGCGTTTATGTGCTGCTTTAAGATATGAGTCGTAGACATGGTTAGAATGGTTATATTTATAAGGTACAATTTTCCCTTTTCTTAAGCGGACAATACGCCCTTGTTCGTCTATTCGATAGAAGAAAGTATGATAGTAGTTGTCCAAGCATGGATTTTTGTCTTCGTCAAGCCAAGAATTTTCTTCAAATACCTCTAATTTAAGAAGATTACTTTGCTCGTTATATACCCATTTACTTCTTTGAATATCCTCTGTAGGAATATGCCGTTTGCTATTGAAACTGAACTTTATAAATGTGGGGGTAATTTCGTTTATGCCTAAATATAATGCATCTGCAATTTTTCCATCATGCCCATAAGTAACAAGAAATGTTTCATTTGTTTTCCATTCAAAACCAATGCTCTTTATGTTAAAGGCACAGACAAGAACTTGGGCGTATGGTTGACTAACACCTACAAGCCTAACCTCTCGATTTTGTGCTTCCTTATGATGATAGAAAATGTCTCCGAGAAGTTCTTTTGCTAGAGTGTCTTTTAGTAGGACACCACTGTCTGGCGAAGCTTGTTGTAAAGTGTAGAAATAAGAATTTATGCTATCTATTTTTTCTACAAGATTCAAAAAACTTACATACCTTGGTTGACACAGACAAGAGGATAGCCCCATTGTTATGACCAAGACTATAACGATATTCAATAAGGAATGTCTCATAATAACTTTTTACTTTGATATTTAGAACTTAGATTTTTTATCTGTAAGAATATTAATCATTTCCATATCTTTAATTTGCTTTGCGAAATCTAAAGGAGTCATCTCCTTTTTATCTTGATGATCAATATCAATGCCTTTATTCACTAAATCAATAGCAATTGCATTTTCACAAGATACAATAGCTTCTTGTAGAAGATTTCTACCATACGCATTGCTATAATTTATATTTCTTTCAAGTATATTTTTTCGTTCATAGATTCTCATTTCAAGAACATTTTATTTATGATAAATCTGTATGCTTTTAACATCTGCGATACCCTCAAACATAATGGTTTCGTCATCGACTTTATTGATTTTATTTACGTATTGTCTTCCATTTATGTCATTGAGATATAAGGAATCATTTTGCAAACAATAGGTATATCTGTATAGGGTATCAGCTTGTGAGTATAATTCCACCGTACTATCATTGAAAAATTCAATCTCAGGATAATTGATCTGTCTTTCTCCACCATTCAAAGTCCAATGACCAACCAAATCCTCATTAGTGCAAAATTCGGTATTGTCTATTTTCGGAGCACTGATTGTACTAATTGAAAATAACAACCTAAGAATTAATATTGGTACTATCGGACATAGATAATAAAGCCAAGTTGCTCTTAAGTTCTTTGAAAGTTGAAACATAAATCTCAACAAAGGGAACAAGTAGATAGGATACAAGCAGATGGTTATAAGCATACCATAACGACATATTTTGTCTACATCAGAGCGAACAGGGGCATCAAAGAAGAATATAGAAACATAGCATCCCAAGGGCCATAATATCAGCGAAAATGCCATAAGTATAAAGAACACCTTCTGTAAAATAGTGGGTGTTCCTCCTAATATGCGAGCTATCAGCCCATCATTAGGTTCTTGTTTTATTTCTTCTTTGTTCATGCAAAAACAGTTCCGTTACTTTTAGTTATCTTTCAACCCCTTTTCCAATTCCTCGATAGTCGGCATAGATGATTTGAAGTCTTTCGGGAAGAGTTTGGAGAGCTGATATTCCGATATACCCATTGGTTCCTTGTATGACTCCAAGGCATATTTAGCCACTACGTTGTCCTTGTCCTTACAGATAAGCAAGCCAATGGTAGGATTGTCTATGTCGGTCTTGAACTGATGGTTGATGGCCGACACATAGAAACTTAGTTGTCCCAAGAATGATGGATGGAACGACTGGGCTTTTAGCTCTATGACTACATAGGCATGGAGGTGGGCATTGTAAAACAGCAAGTCTGGGAAGAACTCCTGCTGACCTACCTCCAAACGAAACTGTCTGCCCATATAAGAGAATCCCTTTCCTAGTTCCAAAAGAAAACGTGTTACATTATTCACCAATTCTTCCTCAATGTCATGCTCGTCATATTTCTCCCTTAAGTTAAGGAAATCCAACTGATAAGGGTCTTTGGTTATCTGTTGCGCCAAGTCGCTTTGTATAGCAGGAAGCGTAGCCTGGAAGTTGGTGATAGCCTTGCCGTCACGCTCATAAAGGTCTGTGTCAAGCCAGTTGAGCAGAACGTCACGCCCCCAATTGTTCTCCCAAGTCTTTCTTACAAAGAACAAAGCCTTATCCATATTGCCCTTGCACTTATCTATGATACGACGATGGTGGTCCCAAGGAATAAGAAAAAGCAATTTGAAATCGTCCGCAGTTTGCGGACGATTTTTACTTTGTGCTACAACTCGCTGAATATCTGTAACATACAAGTCCTCTATAAAATTGTCCGCAAGCTGCGGACAATTTGCCTGTAATGGTGCATAGAGCTTATAAAAGTAGCTCATGTACTTCAAGTTAGTTGGTGAGAATCCTTTCACCCCTGACATTTCGTTCTTCAAATCCTGACTGAGATTTTTGTAAAATCCAGAGCCATAAGTATTAGTATATTGCTTAGCTTCAATGTCTCGTCCCAACTTCCAATAGAAGTCCAACAAGTAGCCATTGGTGGCACATGACGCTTTGAGGCGATGGCTGTAGAATCGTTCCTTGAGTTCCACAAGCCAGTCCTTGTAGTCGCAATCATCATGAAGGACTACTGCTAAGTCTATATTTTTCTTTGCCATAATTCTAAAACCATTTAACGCTACAAATATAAAATTTTATCGTGATAATCGGTTAAAAATAAATGATTTTTTGAGATAAGTGGCATCTATTTAGACAAATTAAAATTTGTTTGAAGATATTTTACGTTAACCTATATTATATCACTAATATCTATATGCCTCGATTTTCCATCTTCATTAATTTATAAAATCCATCCTTTATTCTATAATAGAGCACAAGACTTTATCCTTTAGTAATTTCTCGTATAACACAGATATGGTGTTTTCATATATTGAATAATCACTTTTACATTGTGCTTTAGAATTAATGCAAAAACACAATGTTAATATAAATAGTATTTTCATTTTCATCTTCGTATTCTTGAAATGTTGCGTATTGATTACTCTCTATTGATTCTTTCCACCAATTCTATAGTTGCATTTGTGACATCTTATATATTCTGCGGCACAGGAGAAATGATGTAGATTCAATTATAATAGAAGAACATGCCCATTATTGTTTTTCCAGCCATTTTTTAACACACCTTATAGCTCTGATTTGTTCGCTTTCGCTAAACTTAGAATCGTCTTTCGGTTCATTTCCTTGCAGAACAGCTTCATAAAGAACAAGAAAATAAAAATCGGAAGAGTTTATCATTCGTTCCATAATTAGTGGAACTATTTGTTTTCCCATTGATTTGAGAGGAATGAACTCAGGCAATTTTGCATATGAATGTATGCTTGCACTGTATAGTGTCTTAGGATTATGGTCTATTGCAAAATTCCATTTATCCACTAAATTTGCAAAACGATTTCTTATGCTGTCTGGAACTTGTGAAGCCAATTCTTTTATTTTCTCTTTCTCTGTATTTGTTAGAAAGTCTCTCGTTGATAGGCTGTCTTGTTTGTTGTCAGCATTGGAATTCCAAATACTCTCTGGTTCATGTACAGTTTGCAATGGTACTTTAACAATAGAGTCAGAAGCCACTTTCTCATAGTCATTTGGTGAGTGATTGGTTTGCTCTACAAAGGTTTTAAATAGAAAATTTCTTCCCCAACCATTACCAAATATAACATCTAATGGTTCCCCTGTATCTTTCCATATTCTGACTCTTGCTGCAAATCCAAAATCAAATTTAACGGCAGTACTATCATATGTAAAAGTTACAGTATAGAACTTTCTTCCTATCTGTTTTCTTATTTGAGGGCGGCTGTCTCCGTAATCCTCCTTTTTGAAAACTTGAACATCCGATACGTTAGCCTCTTTAAAAAATGGAACATACGCAGGACCAAAGGTCAAAGCCACGTTTCTTGCGCTATTTACAAGAGTACTATTGTCTAAGACCTCTGGTCGCTTGCATGAACTCAAGAATAGTGTACATAATACCGCTATTCCCCAAACTACAATCATTATAGATGGTATTTTTTTCATAATTCGTAATTTTTAATACTTATATATGTGTGAAAATATAATTATAATTGACTGTTTGAATGCAATTTTTAATATGCATTTCGCATGAACATGTTACCAATGACTTGATTATGTCTTTGCCTTCCTATTTTAAGATTGCACTTTCACTATTTTGATGTTTGTAATCTGGTGACTTTGATGTCTTCTTGCCATAGTCAAAACTATAAACAATTTTCAGATTTGCATACTGATTATAACTACGACTTTGATCTATTTGTTTGAAAGAATAATATGATGCAGATAATTCATTTACAATGTTATTCTTCATCATGAATAAATTGTTTGCATTAGCTTCGATAGCCCAATTCCCATGATTCCACATTGCCGATAGTTGATACCGCCAAAATGTCTTTCTTTTAATTTGGCTGTCTATCAAATCTCTTGACGGTGACGCTATGGATGCACTAAAAGAAAAATCCCGAACATAGTAGTTTATCATAGCAGTCCCAGAGAATGCGGACAAATTACGATGCTCTGCTCCTCCTCGAACAAAATGTTTAACCCATTGACCGGATAACTTCATATTAAGTGTACCAGAAGGTTTATAGGTTATAGACATATCTGCACTGGGACGATGATAGATACAGTCATCTCTAAAAGTGCTAATAAGATGCCCGTCTCGAATATAGTAATCCGAAATAATCGAATGATTCTGGTAAAAGTATGACACTCCCGTTTGTAAAGCGAATTTGTTAAGGTTCAAGGTATGGCTTAATCGTGGATTCAAAAGAATGGAATTATCCATGTTAGAATTACCTTTGAGAATGATGATAGGATCTATCTGCTGTTCTACATTGTTAATCGTATTTATTCTCGGATAGGTGTTTCCCAAAGCGAACATAAATTGAAGTTGCTGTACTTTATCTATCCTATAAGTAGCTCTTGCTTGAAGTCTAGGAGTAAGATGATTGATTGACTTCATCCCCTCCAAACGATATGTTAGAAATGACAGTCCTGGATTAATATCAAAGAAAAAACTCCCTAAACGTTGGGAATAGTCTGCAAAAAGGATGGTTTCGGACGAATGCAAATTTTGATTATATGCAGAAGTCCCAACGTATTCGGAATCACTAATTCTCATGAACTCGTATAAACTGAAAGCCAATCTATTTCTATGACTGAACGCCATAGAATAATTTGCATTCGCTTTGATGTAATAATAATCTTCCTTGACAAGTGAACGAAAAGACACATTATCATCGTTATAGAGACGGTCATAATCGTTTCGAGAATAATATCCATCAAAAACATAATCCAACGATTTTGTGTTAGAAAATGTGTGCAATCCGTAAAAATAGACACTTGGACGATAAGATTTGTTTCTAGTGTTAATGTCCAAAATGCTACCGTTCTTGATTGCAGCAGCAGTTTTCCAATACTCCGTCATTCCATTATTGACACCGTTTTTTGAGGCATTCCATGCCATACCACCTCTAAGCATCCAAATATATTTTCTTCCTCGGTTGCTGATTGATGCCTGTACATATTCTTCCATTTGCCTATTGTCAGCATTATTGTAATGCTGCAGTCTATTCAATTGATAATCAGGGAAAATAAAAGTCTCATTCTCGTCCATAGACGATTTTGGATTTTCCAAAGAATATCCAGCCCAAAGGTTAAAACTTTTGGTTCCTGTGACAAATTTCGAAATAAGATTGTAATCACCATAGAGATAGCCTACATTCTGAGACGCATCAAGTTGCGTGTAGCCACCATTGTTGAGTGGTTTCATTATTATGTTTATAGCATATGCATCTTTTGCATATTTACCATTCGGCACATCAAAATATTCCACTCGAGAAACGTCCTTCGGTCTTAAAGACTGTACCTCTCGAAAATCAACTTCACGCCCATCTATATAGAGAGTCGCAGCCCCATTGGGAGTTGTCACACTTCCAGTCGAACGCTCAACAGACACTCCCGGAATCATGAGATTGCTCAACAGGTCATAACCAGTTACAGCATGTTTACGTTGCTCTTTTGTAGGAATAGCAAGGATATGATCACCTTCTCTTGTAAGATAAGATGACTTTACAACAACTTCACCAAGTTCTTTGCCTTGAATAAAAGTTTTAGTTGTATCTGGTTTTTGTGCATAAGTTACGTGTAGGCACAAACTCATTATGATGACTAACAATGCTTTCATCTATTAATTTTTTATTGTTTTTATACTTATAATCAATATGCCTTCTTCTGTACTTAAAAGACAATACCTTTAACTCTTTAACAACTATTACCAAAACTTTTGCATGAAAATAACGTAACAGACAACGTTCGTCTCATTCATTTCGAGATTGGATCTGTTTTGCCCATAATACTAAGAAAGCACTCTCCCCCTAAATAGCCATCAATTTCTTGGACAATTACATTGTCAACAATAATTGATTTGAGTTCCAGTTGGATCCTTCCTGGAGAGATAGGACGCTTGTCTGCATCAAAAACAAATTGCGAAGGACATTTAAAGTTGAAAAGCACAAGATGCTGCTTTCCGCCATAGTTCAGTGTCACAGGTACTTTGCTATCGCTATATATGATTTTCCCCATTTTGCTCGCTTCTCCTGTTTCTTCGTCTGAGCTTGCAAAAGAATAAGGTATCGAAATATCATAATCGGGCAACAGCTTGACTGCTTCTGCCAATTTAGTATCTTTTATAACAAAACTTATCCAGCTGATTGGGACTTGCTGTAAGGTGACAGTCCGGTTTTCGTACCCTCCAAAAGTGTAGTGGATGATAGGTTGACCATTTTCTGTGACCTCACCCTTCCATAAACTTTTATAATCCAACTGTTCTTGCGATGCATTATAGATTACAGGAATGAATATACTGCTGTATTGTCCTTTAAGCTCATTACTCAGCTCCTCAATTACACTTTGACGCTGGAAGTAAGAATCCACATAAGTAGGATCCTCATGACATCCGCTTAAACTAATCATGGCTGAAATAGCCACAATGACCATTGATATCTTTTTCATTGCTATTGTTTTTATTATATAACGGCGAGACTATATTGTTATGTATGATAGCTAAAAATGATTCGGTAACACTTTCAATGCGCTTGTCTGTTTCTTGCAAGTGTTGTTGCATTTCCAGTTGATGGTACTCCATTGTTGAAAGACGTTGGAAAACTTCTGCATTTGTCACCATGAAACGTCTCATTGCAACAAATGCATCCATAATTCGTATGCTTACACGAATTGCGGTTTCACTTCTAAGAACAGTGGAGAGCATAGCCACTCCCTGCTCCGTGAAAGCATATGAACGAACTGTTGAGTGCTTCAAACTATTGAACCGGTCGCAATTTGCGACCAGTTCTCCTTTATCTTGATGTTCTATATTATCCGCCATATTTCTATCTTTATTTTTAAGGTCGCAAATTGTGACCTTAAACGTGTTGTTACTTATTATTGTATTCAAAGGTAATGCTTTTAGCCTTTAAGCCACTATTGCACAACCCCTTTCTTTGGAAAGAACGTAAAATTAATAGTTTTATTGCTGTGATTGCATTTTTAGTAATCGCTTAACTCGTTGTACCGTACTTACTCCTTTACCACTCAACTTCGCCACATACCTAATGGCTATGTCGTTAATCCTACCCTTACCCCCTGTTTTAGGGTGCATGGGTAGTTTTTTTAAAAAAAAGGAGAAGAGTATGGCTGATACTGCAAGAGAAACGGTTTGACTATGTTAAACTTGGGTTAACTTTAAAGTTTTTTTTAGGAACTTGGCTTTTTTTACAAAAAAAATCGTAAATTTGCAGCGAGAAAATAAAAACTTGAAGAATAAACAACATAAAAAATGAACTTATGAAGAAATTCTCGTTGATAGTGATGAGCTGCATAATAGCTTGCGGACTGCTCGCCAACCACAGCATCGTGAAGGGCGGAGAAATGTCGCCTAAGGTAGAAGACACGGTATCGATTGCCAAGAAAATCACTGATAGTCAATGGCTATCGAACAACTCCGACACGTTGGAAGTGGACACAGCTGGCGAAGACTCGGTGGTGAATGTGGTGGCCTACTTCTGCAAGGGCGACACCTGCGAATACTGGATATATGAGAATGAGTGGAAGGTGGACGGCAAGGACACGGTGAAGACGCTCGGCGTATCCACCCAGGTGCGCCTCGTGGTAAACGATTCCACCAGCAAGGGCTATAAGATGAGCTACACCTTCCTGGACGTAAAGGCCGATTCGGTGGGCGACAACTTCCGGGACAAGATGATGGCCATGGTAGCGGAGCGCACCGCCAAGAGCGTGATAGGCACCACCGTCAACTTTGAGACCGATGAATATGGTAGCATCACCAAGATTACCAATCTCTCGCAAATCAAGAAGCAGGCAAAGGCTCTCTTCAAGGCGAGCATGAAGGACATCGCCTCCATGCCCATCATGCAAGAAATGAAGAAGGCGATAGGTCTTGACTTCATGAAGATAGGCAACCAGGCTAACACCGACGAGGTGGTGGAGGGCTACCTGGAGGAGCTGAAACTGCTCTTCGCCTGCCACGGAAGCCAATATGCCGTGGGCGAACATCACGAGCACGAGGATGCCACCAAGGATAGCTACGCCAACGACACTTATATCAATGCCAGCCTAGAGAAGAATGGCAACTACACAATCTCCTGCGAGGTGGTCAGCGTGATACCAAAGGAGACCGTGAAGAAGGTGATGGGCGGACTGATGGGGGCCATCACGGAAGGACTGAAGGGCAAGAAGACCGAGGACGGCAAGGAACATGATGGCGACATCAAGGACTTGGACGACGAGTTTAAGAAGGAGATAGAAAAGGCAGTTGACCAAGATGTCCAGACCTCGGAGTATCTCAGTGTGACCTGCTTCGAGGATGGCTGGCCTAGCAGCGTGTTGAAGCAAAATAAATCTGTGATGGCTGGCCGTGGCAAGCTGAAGCAGAAACTCATCGAGGCTTGCCGATTCGCACAGCGCGAGAAATGATGAACTATTTCGACCTGTACAGATTGAATACAAGGTGAAGGATGCCATCTTTATTGTATTAACAGACTCTGTTGGTAATGAGCCAGAGGGTGAGACCGCAAAATTTTATGTGTTGAAAAGTGAAAAATATACGACTTATAACCCGTTGGCGGAATTAATTTAGCGCATACTTAACCCTGCCAATCGGTCTGTTGTTTACATAATTAATATATTGCAAGACTGTAAATGCGCTAATTTTCCCGATGATTCGGGTAAACAGTCCTGGTGTTTGCTTAGCATAGTTTCGGAAGAGCATGAAGTGATCACAAAGTTGAGAGAAATTTGTCTCGATTCTCTTCCTCGCCTTAGCATAAGGCTTAAATGTTGGTCGCCAATTCTTCATGTTCAAGCGATATGGAACTTCCAACTTGATGCCTACAGAAGAAAACAAGTCTTGCTGTAGTTCCGCACTGAGGTAAGCACGATCGCCAAGAATGCAACAGTCATGGAATTGAAACTTTACATCTTTAAGAAAATGAATGTCATGAACATTAGCTGGACTCAGGTCATACGAGTGGATAACTCCACTTAACCCACAGACAGCGTGGAGTTTATAACCAAAGTAGTATATCTTCTGAGTAGCGCAATAGCCAAATGCAGGAGAGTTTGTTACGTCTGTTCCTTTCATCTTGCAACGCAAGCCTCTGGACAAGCGACACACCTCTATTGGTTTAGAATCTATGCAGAAATATTCTTCTGCACCATCCATCTTTGACGCTATGCGCTTACGAATCTTCTCACATAGTTCCGCAGTGAGCTTTCGCCTGTCATTGAACTGGCGTCGAGAAATCAGATTTGGCATATCTGCCTTATACTCCTTCAGCCTATCGAACAAGTTGTTTTCACTGTCGATGCTAAGATGCTCGGCTGTCAAGCTCAAAGCAACAACTTCGAGGTCTGAAAAACGTGGTACGACTCCTGGGCGAGGAATATTTCCTAGCTCATTAACTAAATTTTTGGAGAATTCCTTGCATATCTCAAGAATTTTTACGAAATTTGCATACAAGTTGTGCATAGCGTGAAATATATAACTTTATAATTGGACACTACAAAGTTACTAAAAATCAACGAGATGCACAACTTTTTTCTCCATAAAAATATACTAATTTTCAGGCGGTTTTTTAATTCCGCCAACAGGTACGACTTATAAAAAACGTGGATAGCGTTTTTGCTACTCACGTTTTTTATAAGTCACAACATATTACACTTTTGATTATTTATTCAAAAATTCTAAACAAACCATACATTATAGACGCAAAACCAGCAACATATCCGTTAAGATAATTAATATAGTTTATTGTAAAACTCGGTGGGAAATTACGCCTGTCTTTGTATGTGATATTTAGGAATGTAATACCAAAGGATATTGCACAAATACTATCATATCTTTTAAATAAGATGGTTGTTATTCCTAAGCATATCATCAAAATTGAAAAAATCAAGTAAGTGCCATTTTTTATGGCACTTACCGACTTTTTGTGCTTAATAACAGAAAACATTATTGCAATTCCTGTTATAGACGCTAATATTCCCCAAAGACAAATATAGTTCATATTGTTTTGATTTTATGTTATAACTAAAAAACGACTGGATATTGAATTTATTGCATAGAATTGTAGTATTAATCAAAAAACGCACAATAATATGTCTATCAATGTTTTTCCATTGTCTCACCAAGTAGGGACTATTGGGCGACACACATGTTCAAGTCGTACATGCTTTTCCGCCAAAGGTGCGTCTCTGCAATCCTGCTCTCCATCCTGCTTCTGTCGCGCCATTCAAATAGGCCGATTACTATGGTACATCCTACTACGATGGTGGCTATCGTTATGCCCAACGCCATCCATCGGCAGATATGCCCGGTCTGTTTCCTGCGTTCCATGTTGTTACTATTTTTGAAATTACTGATTCATTTTAATACTGTTTTACACGTTTGAGCCGACAAGGATAAGGCGCAGAACACCACAATAAAGAATTTGTGCAGTATTTATAACAACTTTTATGTTATATGGATACTTGGCTAATAGGACTGACTAATTCTTTACTTGTTTTTTTGCATAAACTTTGTGTTGATTTTTTAATACTGTCAAAAACAAAAAGGGCTGACTCCCTAAAGTGAAATCAGCCCCAATTTTACACAATATGCCATTTGGAATAGGCATAACATTATGTTCTACAAACTTAATAAACCATATAAGAGAAAACCGATACCTGCTACGTATCCTTGAAGTGATGATATATAGGCATTAGTCCTCTTTGAAACTGGATTCTGTTTGTTATCATAATAGGTGTAGCAAGAGCAGATAATACCTAAATATATTGAAGTATAGGCATCATATTTCTGAAACACAATGTTCAATATCCCCAATGTTATACCACACAAAATCCATACATGGCAAAAATACCAAAATACGTTTCTATTTCTACTTTTTTTTAGGAGAAAGAGAATAAATGTACAACTAATAAGAAGTACACACCCCCACAATAAATGTACCATACATTATTCATTTTTATTCTGACTTTTGTTATTTTCTTGCTCTTTTTTTCTATAACTATATCAGTTAGCCTTTCTATACCTGATTGTTTCAGTTTACGTCCTTGGTCAATTGAAACATGAAATCGTTTAATATTACGTTTTACTTGCTCATTAAGACGCTTTGTTTCAACGCCATAAAGTGTGGCAAGGTCACGGTCAAGCATAACTTGTTGTCCTCTAATGATTTTTATTAGAGGCTCTATATTGTCAACAACAACCACCTGGTCACGATTTGTGACCAGTTCGCCGTTTCCTGTCTTTTCCGTTATGTCTGCCATATTTCTATCTTTATTTTTGAGGTCACAATATTGTGACCTTAAACGTGTTGTTACTTATTATTGCATTCGAAGGTAGTGCTTTTAGCCTTTAAGCCACTATTGCACAACCCCTTTCTTTGAAAAGAACGTAAAATTAATAGTTTTATTGCTGTGATTGTAGTTTTATTAACTTTAATCATAATCTTAAATTTTTAAAAATTAATAATGTGTAAGAACTCTTTGCTCTCCTCGGACTCTTTGCCTCTGCAGCGACTTTTTATCTCACTGCAAAGGTAGGCATAATATGGACAAGATTTTTGATATGGAAAGTATGGACTGTGGTATGGAAAAAATAAGGAAGCCTTGTCGGGGCTTCCTTATATGGAGAGTGCTGTATGTGTCTGTATGACTGGTTGTTGATGAATTATTCTTTGTTGTCCAACAGCTCGCTGATTCCTTTGTAGAAAGATGATTTTTGGAAACAGCGTTTCACTCATTAAAAGTTTCTTCTATAAATGGTAGTTCTACAATTATTTAATCACATTTGACATAATAGATTGCACCATCATGCCTAATCATAATAAATATAGTCATATTCTTGGGAAATACTATTATATTATCGGCGCTAGGAAACCATATATCACTAAAATAATTATATAAATCTATTGTACGGAATACATCTATTGTTTTAAACTCATCCCAATTAATACAGATAACATCACAACATAAATTCAAATCTGCAAATAATTCTAATAATGAAAAGTGGTCTTCAAGTGCATTATACTTTTCTATAAAAGAACCATTTGATTGAAAATTATCAAAAACAGACTCATGTAAATCATATACTTTAATATTCTTTCGAAAATGTTGGTAGCATATATTACAGTCTGTTTGATTCAATTTTTGAAACGAGGGAAATAACTCTCCCGTTTCTTTTTCAAATAAATCAATTTTAAAGTTTTCCATATTTTATTTCTTTATAAGCTCAGCACCACTAATACCACCTGCATTTCGTTTGCCTTTTGTGAAATCCCAAGTCTCACTACCTGCATACTGGGTGCGGCGTGGGTCAGAACCGTAAGAGGCGAAGTCACCAATTATCTTGACATTGGCAAGCTGGAATTTTTTACCAGTGTCTGTGCCGTATGTATTGGTATGCGCCATCTGTCCGCCAGCCTTGCGACGCTGTGGGTCGTAGGTGTAGCAGGTCTCAGCACCGTTGCAATACTTCAAAGAAGCAAAATGTGAATATTTTTTGCCTCTTCCTGTTGATTTTACAGGAGGTTTATATCCTTGTCTTGATGATACATACATATGTTCTTATTTTGGTGTTATAATTAAAAGAACGAAGATTGATAAAGTTTATTGCTTAGGATTACATCATTTTACAAATGAAAACACTATATGCTTGTGTCGGAAAGGTATATATTCATTAAACTCACCCTGGAAGGGATATGCATAGTGTGTTGTATGCATTCCCTTCCAGGGTGATTTTTTATGGTTCATCCAGAAATTCGATGATTTCTGCTACTTGTTGCCGGGTGTAGAAGTGGGAAAACTTGCCGGCGTAGCCCGAACAGAGGCTCTGCTTGAGCTCGGGACACCGGTTGATCCATCTCACCAGCCGGTTGAGCGCTACCCTGGGGGTAGCGGTGGGAAAGTAGAGCATGGCGAGCTCCGCCTTCCCGTAACTTCTGTCTTCTATCATATTTTGTTCTTTTTAGTCTGTTTTTGTCAGTTGCTTCTTTCTTCTGCCTGGTAGAATAAAATCTCTCCGAATCATAAGAAAATCCCTCCGAAAGATACGGAAATCTCTCCGAAAGATAAAAAAATATCTCCGAAGCAGAAATTCCTAAAATGGGAGATCCCCGGGCGGAATATTCTCGCTGCCATCCATCTTCTGGTTGTTCTCTATCTCGTCAGGACGCATCTCTATCACCTTCCAGCCGTTGCCCGTCTTGCGGTGAATCTTCTTGAATCCCAGTGCCTCCATGAACATCGAAATATCCTTGTTCGACATCGACTGGCGGAAGGCTGGGTTCGTGCAGATGCGCTCCATCACGTCACTCGCCGTAACAAACTTGCAGAACTCGGACAGCGTATCGGCATCAGGAACACGGTAGAACTTGTTGATGCGCTCGGCTATGTAGTTGTTTACACGGAAATAAAGATTGTGGTGCTGTATCTCCTCGTTCTCCTCCTTCGTAAACCAGTAAACCCAGTCGCAAGGCTCACCCCTCCGGCGCTTCTCTATCACCTCCTGAGCCAGTGCCACTGCCTGGGAGTAGATGCCCTCGTAATTGAAGGGGAAGTCGATGGGACTCTTGATCTTCTCGATTCGCCAGATGAGGAAACGGCGGTTCTCGTCATCATCTATGATATGAATCTCATTGCTCGTGGCACAGAACCCCGCATTGTTCTGCAGAATGCAGTCCCACTCGGCATAAGGGATTCGCATGCTGATGTTGCGCTTCGTGATGTTGCTCTTGAAGGAATCCAGGTTCTTGCCGCGCAGACAGCTGAACTCATCGAGACATACTATCGCCTTGCTGGCACACATCTGCAGGAAATCCTTGTTCTTGTAGTCGCCCGTAGAATCGTTGGCGAAATACTTGCGCAGATGGGGCGGCAGGAGATGGTCGAAAAACGTGGTCTTGAAGATGCCGCCCTTGCCTACGAAAACCATGATAGACTGGTTGGTGACATCGGGCCGCACCCAGCAAACCACCATGTTGACCAGCCATTTCCTGAAGGCATAGGCAAAATCCTCCTCCGTATGGCGGTAACCGCCTGTCTGCATCACGGTTACCCGATGGGCTAATTCTGCGATATGGTCAGTCTTTCGGTCCCATTTCGGCAGACTCTTCAGATATTCCTCCATGGGGTTGAATTCGGGACTGAAGTTACTTCTGATTACCGTATCCAGCTTTTTCTGGGTGGTGCAGATGTTATCCAGTTCCATCTTCACGAACAGGGAATTGCTCACCCGGGTATCCACTTCGGTCCAGTCGAGATAGAGTTTTTCTCCGGTGTTGATGGCGCGCACTTCATACTGGTTGCTCAGCGTGTTGTGGTGCATTTCATATCGGGCTCCCAGCCATCCCAGCAGTGCTCTCATGCTGGTATAGCGTTTCTGCTCATCATCTCCCTGCTGTCTTATCTTCCAGGTTCCAAGCCGCTCGGTATGCTTGTAAATCTCCCGTGCCACCCGCTCGGTATCGGCATATTCGCCGCCAAACTTATCAGCCATGTGTTTCACAGCCTCCTCCTTTTCGGCTCCGAAACAGAGGCAGAATGTGGCGTATCTCACTACGTAGCTGTTGTGATGATGCTCCTCAAACCGCTCTTCCCAGCTCTCAGCCAGTTTGTCTACATACTGCAGAATCTCTTCGGTGGTGAGCGTCTTCGGTGGCGCCTCGTCTTCCTGTTTGCGCGGGCTTTTCTTTCTGGGTTTTTCAGCCTCCGTCTGTCTTTTCCTGTTCTGTTCCTCCTGTTGCTTTGTGGCTTTTTCGAAGTTCTCCACCTCCTCCCGGGTGATGGGGAGAACTTCGGCATTCCAGTTGAAGTAAGCCTCGGGGTCGTAAGCCAGTCCGCAGCTTCTCACCATGTCCTGGCATTGCTTGTCGCTGCTGATACCCAGCAGTTTATCGTACATGCTCATGGCTTTCCTGATGGCGAGCAGGTGGAGTTCGGTGGCAGTGAGATTGCATCCTTCAGGACGCATATATCTGAGCAGGATGCGGAATCCCTTGCCCGAGACGGTGATGTAGAAGACCATGGTGAAGCGCTGTTTCAGGGCTTTTTTCTTAAGATCTGCGATGTCTTCGGGGGGCACGTCATCATAATCGAGCATCAGCCAGAAGGTTTCCTTCCTGAAGTCGGTCAGCTTCTTGGCATTACCTTTGAACTGCACGCTGGGTGTGATGCAGGGTAGCCGGTGCTTGATGTCCTCTGCCGTTCTCTTGTCCACCTTCATCATCGCCCTGTAGCCTTCGGTATTGGCTTTTACCGGTGCCGAATGCATGATGTTGTACTCCAGCACCGCTCTGTTAGGGAGCGGGTTGCTGGCAGAGGAAAACAGGTTAGTGAAAAATGAGGGCAAGGCCTCTTTCTCCTCTTCTGTTTCCGGGTTCTTTCCGGTCTCGTTTGTGGGTTTAATCTTTTTCATTTCTTTTTGGATTTTATGAGTTTGAATCTTTTAATAATTTTCCAAGTTTTTTAGTTATTTTCTTGTAGGAAAGGGTTTCTCTCCAGTAGCTCCATGCTCTGTTATGTTCGCTCCAGTATACCGAACCTTTGTTCTGTTCCCATATGCCCACTTCATCGCAATAATACTGGAATCTTGTTTTATGATGGACATTTTCTTCATGAACCCAGGTTTTACCTTCGAAGGCATCATCATCATCTTTTTTCATGAGAATGGTTTTGATGGCTCTATCCATAGCGAATATGTACTCTGGTATGAGCGTCATGTTATCAATCCTCTTATCGATATTGGACTTTCCACCAGTTTCTTTACGAATCATAGTTGGTGATACGCCACATGTCTTTGCGATAGCCAGCTTAAATCTGACTTCATCTTCAAGTTCTGTCATAAATTTCTGCAAATCTTTCATTGTTTTATTCTTTGTTGTTAATATGTTGCGAAGGTAAACAAAATGTTTTATTTAGGCGGAGAGCTCTATAGAGCTCGCTTTTTACAAAGAATAACCTAGGTTAAAGTTTTTAACGCAGCATTTTTGCGCCCCTTTTTGGGGGTATTTTGAAGATGATGTTTGGTTTTGTATTGCCTGGCGGAAGAAAAAGCTGAAAAATGACGAGGTGAAGGGTGAAGGGTATATTTTAAACTCTATATTATATTCTTTATTTTATGGATTTTGCGATTTTTGACCCTAGGGTCTTTTTTTCGGTTTTTACCCTTACCCTTCACGCGTATATATATAAAAGAGTTTTCAACCCTTCACCCTTCACCTTTTTGCTTAATATTTTGTGGGTCAGTGAGTTAAGGGTGAAGGGTGGTGAAGGGAGGTGAAGGGAAAAGTAAAAAGACTTTCCACTCCTCAATGTAAAAAACAGCCCTAAAAATTTGGAAGTTACAAATATTCAGCGTATCTTTGCAGAAGATTGTGCGGCGCTCGGCAATCAGAAAGCAAGCTTTCATTGCGCTCGCTGGCATAATCTTTGCAGTACAAATAAAAACATAATGCGTATGAAACAGGTAGAAGAAAGATACATCAGCTTGCTGACCGACTTCGGTTTCAAGCGAATTTTTGGAACAGCAATGAACAAGGATTTGCTCATTTGCTTCCTCAACAGCTTGTTTAATGGCAGACAGGTTGTGAAGGACGTATCGTATCTGAACCCGGAGCACGTGGGAGATGTCTATACCGACCGCAGAGCCATCTTTGATGTATATTGCGAGGGAGAAAACGGCGAGAAGTTCATCGTAGAAATGCAGAATGCCTACCAGACGTATTTCAAGAATCGCGCCCTTTTCTACTCAACCTTTCCTATCCGTGAACAGGCACTAAAGGGGAGTGAATGGGATTTCAGACTCAATCATGTCTATACCGTAGCCCTGCTCAACTTCAGCATGAACGAGGACGCCTTCGACAAGGAGAAAATCCGCCATCATGTGCAGTTGTGCGACACAGCTACCCACAAAGTGTTTTACGACAAGCTCGAATATATTTATGTAGAGATTTCCAAGTTCAACAAACCCCTGGAAGAACTGGATACGCTCTACGAGAAGTGGCTCTATGCACTGAAGAATCTCTATAAGCTTACCCAGCGCCCGAAGGAGCTGTGCGACAAGGTTTTCGACCGCCTCTTCGAGGAAGCCGAGATTGCCAAGTTTACTCCGCAGGAAATGAGGGAGTACGAGACCAGCAAGATGGCATATCGTGACATCAAGAATTCCGTAGACACTGCCAAGCGTGAAGGTATAGCTGAGGGTATGGAAAAGGGAATGAAGGAAGGTATGGAAAAAGGTCTTGCGGAAGGTATGGAAAAGGGGATGAACCAGAAAGCCCTGGAAATAGCTAAGAATATGCTGGCAATGGGACTTTCTGCCGAACAGGTTGCCAAGGCTACCCAGCTGCCTTTAGATATCATCAAGAATCTGAGCAATTCATAAAAAACAGAAAGCGGAGATGTAGATTACGAATATCACCATATAATCAAGGGTCTATATGCCACCTTTTCATCGTGGCATATAGACCACTCAACATTCAAAATCTCTAACATTATCGGAATTTCTATATTCTGTTTCCTGATTTTGGAAAAGTGTACGAGTTCGTACACAATCTTAACTGGACTCATATTAGGCGACTGCTATCTGAAAATAAAAAGAGGGTGAGTCATCTGGTTATGCCCCACCCTCTTTTTGGCTTTTTATTTCTTTTTCTTCTTCTTCTTTTTGATGCCGAAGAAATCGCGGAGGCCGTTGAAGTCTTTCTTCATGATGAGGCCGAGACCCTGCGTGTTCAGACTGTTGCGCGTAAAATAGCGGTCGTTGGTCTGATTGTACATGCGTATGGCGAGGTTGCCGTTAGGGAAGATGAGGTAGCGGAGGTCAAAATCACCGATGAAACTCTGCGTGGCATTCGGATTGTCGCGATAACCGAACTGGCCATTGAAGAGTAACCGGTTATTGAGCAGCTTGCCGCTCAGAATGCCCTCATATTCGGCATTGTTGAAACCTTCATCGCCCGTAGATATGTTGGCACCGAAATTCCAGTTGTTGCTCTTCACCACGTTAGAAAGTACGGTGTTCAGCTGCTGCGAGATGGTGCCGCTCAGCAGGCTCTGCATCGCCAGCGAAGTCTGACTCTGCTGTTCACCGTCCTCGCTCACCTGGTTGTTGTTGGTCTGGGCGTAGAACCGGCCGATGCCCAAGAGATAGAGCACCTGCTGGTTCATCTCTTCCTGCGAATTGATGATAGAGTAGATCATCTGCTTCGCATCGCTGTTAACCGTAGGCAGGTCCATAGAGAAATCTACCTTAGGCGATTGAGGCGTGCCGGTGATGTCCATCAGGCAGTCTACGCGGATGTTGTTGCCCGAGAACGAACGGCCTATGCGCAGGTCGCTCAGCGGCACTCCGTTTACGGTATATTTAGCCCGCAGATTGAGTGGGGCGTTGTATGGATTGCCACCGAAGGCGATGGTGCCGCCCGGCATAAACTCGAACTCCTTCTTGATGAGATTCTGGATGGTGAGCTTGTAGGTGCCGTGGTCTACCACATAGTTGCCAAACATGTCGAACGAGCCCTTGTTGAAGTAGTTGGCGCGAATTACGCCATCTCCGTTCAGGGTGATGTAATCGCCCGACTGCTCGTCCATGATCAGCTTGAGCGTGAGGTTCTGGTTGGTGTTTACGAGGAAGTTGATGCGCATATCCGATTCGAAATCGATGTCATCCTCTCTCTGTTTCGTAGTTGGAGCCCCGTTCAGGCTGTCCATGATATCCGGCACAATCTCATGCCAGTGGATAAAGCTCTTGTCGCTGATGGCGTCCGGACTTGCCACATTATATACAAAGATGCTGCCCGGTTCGGGCTCGGCGTTGATATCGATGACGGTTTCGCCGCTCTTGCCGTGGATGCCTACCTCGCCCGTGGCATAGATGGTGCCATAGAAGGTGTTGTCGCCAAACTCGCGGGTATCGAAGCCCAGGAAGTTGTGCGCCTTGATATCGAGGTCGTAGCTCAGCCTGGTGAGGTGCTGGTGGTGGATGCCTCCGCTCAGGATGGCTATGTTGCGGTTGCGGTCGAAGATGGTATCATTCTCTATGAGGATATCATCTGGGATAGCGTGGGCACGGAGCGCATCGAAGGTATAATCGGTGTTGAGCTGCTTGAGGTGCACCTTGCCGTGAGCGGTAAGGTCGCCCACGAGATTGATGTTTTTCAAATCGCCCACCACATTGAGATGGCCATCGCCCCAGGCTTCTACCTGGTTCATGAAACTGCCGCAGAAATTCTCGAGGAATTTCATGCTGGTGCCCTGGGCATCGATACCCAGGTCGATATAGTTGCGCTTAGGCGAGACGTATCCGTTGATGAGCGTCTGATGCTCCGGACCATCATCGGCAACTGCATGAATATCAATCTGTTCGAGCTCCTTGTTGAAGTTGACACCAGCATGGAGCACACCGAGCGGTCCGTTTTCGAAGGTAAACTCCTTCACGTCTAGCTGGGCGTAGGCATCAGGGTCGTTGAAGAGGCTCTTGATGATAGCCTTGCCCGAAGCCTTGCCGGTGAAATCTACCGAATGGAAATTGATGAGGTTCAGCACGTATGCCACATCCACATCCTTCAGGTCGGCAACGATAGAATCGGTCTTCTCGGGTGTAGCAAGACCGGAAACGATGACGTGCTGCTGGTCGTGGCTCACGGCGAAATGGTCTACCAGCAGGCGGTTCTTGCTGTAGATGATGTCGGCAGGATGAACCTCCCACGGCGTGCCGTCGATTCTGATTTCAGACGGGTGTATGGTTACGTGGGCGGTAGAAACATGATCTTCGTTCTTGAAGAACTGCGCCCTCGTATCGATGATGCCCTGGATAGGGAGCTTAGCCGAATGGTTGTTGTAGAAGAGCTTGGCGAAGAGCTGGTTGTCGGCAGCGGCTGCCTTTACGTGGATGGCCGGTCCGTTATCGCCCCATTTGCCCTGTCTGATCTGCGCATCTACCTTGAGCGAATCGTTGATGGTATGCAGTCGCACTTTGGCTCCATGATAGTCTTTGCCGCCATAGCTGAAGTCAGGCACGCTGGCATAGATATTGACGGTTTTCTCGGCATCGTTCATGAATCCATCGGCAAAGACGGGCTGCTCTATCTTCAGCGGAATGCCCAGCATGCGCTGCAGTATCTCGGTAGAGGTGATTTCTGCCTGGAAGGTGAAATGGTTCTTCGCACTCCTGTCTACCTTGCCGATGCCCGGAAGGGTAGGCAGTTTGCTGGCTACCAGATTGGTGAAGCTCTTGGTGAGAGTAGCGTAATCGTACTCTCCGTCAACATGGATGCTGGCGAACGGGGCTTCGAGGTCGAAATAGCTGTCCTTGCCCTGGTTCTTGGCACTTACGGTGATGCCATCGAGACTGTAGGTCTTGTCGGCTACCTTCAGCCCCAGGATGGTTGGCAGCAGATGCTGTACATGGGCAGTAGCTGCATACTGTTTGTGCGGGATGGAGTAGGAGCCTTCTACCTGGATGTTGGCGTTAGGGTCGGCGATGGATGCAAGTCCTTCGAGCAATCCCCGGTTATAGCTGCCGTCTATCTGAATGTTGCGGTAGCTGTACTTGTTGAAATCGAAGCGCGGAATGCTGCCCTTGGCATAGAAATGCTGCTTGTTGCCGTGAGCCGAAAGCGATGCTGCCAGGATGCCGAACTGCCCGTTGTCGAGGATGCGGCCCAGGTTGATGCCCTGGGTGTTGATGCTAGCCTTGAGCTCGGAGCCAGCCTTTTCGGCATTGATGGCTACTTCGCCCACACCGGTCTTCAGCTGGCCGCGGGTGCCTACGTTCTTGCCTGCACCATATACTTCACCTATATAATATATGTCGCCCAGGCGCAGCACTTCTTTCGGAATGCTGATGCGTTTGCCCAGATTTCTGGAAACCTCTCCGATGCCATCGCCTGATATCTTGAGGGCTGAGATGTTTGCCTTCCAGCGCAGAAGGCGGTCCCAATCGCTCACACGGCCGTTAGCCTTGAGCAGCAGACTGCCGCTCTGAGTCTTGAATTCGAGGTTATGGATGCGGGCAGATGTACTGGTGCCCGAAAACTGGAGATGAAGCTGCAGGGCATCCTTGAACTTGCGGAGTTCAGGTACGAAGCAGGCAATATCGGCAAGCGTGATGACGGACGGCTTGATGCCGCCCTGAAACTGGAGTGTAGGCTTTACGATATGCTTGTTCTCGATGCGGTAGGTAGCGCGCAGGTCATCAAACTGCAATTGCGAATGAGGGAGCTCGATGCTGAAGTCTCTGAGCAGGGCTTGCTGCTGGTCGGCATCGAGTTTGAATCTCAGATTTCTGAGTTGAAGTCCTGATTTATCTTTCAGCGCTATCTTCTTGACAGCCAAATGGATATCCTTGTCGGTGAGATGGCCCAGGATAATGTGGGCAGAGAGGTCGGTGATGCCTAGATGCTGCGGCGAAAAGACGCCCGGCTTAGGCGCAATATCGCGCTGGCTGTAGGCAACGGCACCATGACGGATAATCAGGCTTCCGATGTGCAGGTCGAGCGGAGTATGGCGGGTGGTATCTTTCGAAGCCAGCGAATCGAGCACGAACTGGATGTTCATCGGGCTCTTGGCATCCTGCTTGTAGATGTTGGCGTTGAGACCGAATAGCTGGGCAGATGAAACCGAAATCTTGCCATCCTTCAAAGGCAGGAAATCGAGCTTTGCCGATACGCGCGAAGCACAGATCATGCTGTCGCCCTTCTGGTCGAGCATCATCACGTCATCTATGATAATGCGGTTGAAGAAGCCCAGATTCACCTTTCCGATACTTACCTGAGTGCCGAATTTCTGAGCCAGTGCACCGGCTACTTCAGAGCCGATGAAGGCCTGTACTGGTGGCACGTGCAACAGTACGACAAGCAAGAAATAGACAGCAGCCAGCGTCCATATAATGCTATTGATGATATGTTTTAAATGTTTCAGAGTTGCTTTCTCTAGTTTACAAAAATGTTACTAATTTGAATTTTGCGACAAAATTACTGAAAAATCGGCATAAAATCGAATAATTCACACAATTTTTCTTTTTTATATCACTTTTTTTCACTATTTTTGCAGCACGTTTAGAAGTTTCAGCATAGAAGTAGATAAAATATATGTTTTATGGCAGATGGCCAGTATAGCGTCTTGATGAGGGCGCTGAAGCATGTATCTTGAAGTGATTAATAAGTTTATATATAATATTTTTTAATGTAGTTATGGCAAATGTAATTAAGTTACGTAAAGGCTTGGACATTAACCTTACGGGTAAGGCTTCCAAGGATGTAACGCTCCAGGTGGCTCAGGCTGGCGAATATGCGCTGGTTCCTGCGGCTTTCGTGGGTGTGACTCCTAAGGTAGTGGTACGCGAGGGCGATCATGTCAATGCCGGAGATGCCTTGTTTGTGAACAAGGCTTGCCCGGAGGTGAAGTTTGCCTCGCCAGTGAGCGGAGAAGTAACCGCCATTGAGAGAGGTGAGCGCCGAAAGGTGCTCTGCGTGAAGGTGAAGGCCGACGCAGTACAGACCTCTACGGATTTTGGTAAGAAAAACGTTGATGCGTTAGACGGTGAGGCTGTCAAGCAGGCGCTGCTTGAGGCTGGTCTCTTCGGATACATCAACCAGTTGCCTTATGCTGTGTCCACAACTCCCGACACCAAGCCTAAGGCAATTTTCGTTTCTGCCCTCCGCGACATGCCGCTTGCAGCCGACTTTGAGGTAGAACTCGAAGGCAACGAAGAGGCTTTCCAGACGGGTTTGACAGCCTTGAGCAAGATTGCGAAAACTTATCTTGGTGTTGGCGTTGACCAGCACAGCAATGCGCTCGGCGAGGCTAAGAACGTAGAACTCAATGTATTCGACGGTCCTTGTCCGGCAGGTAATGTAGGCGTACAGGTGAACAACATCGACCCTGTAAACAAAGGCGAGGTGGTTTGGACAGTAGATCCAGCATCGGTTATCTTCTTCGGAAGACTCTTCCTGACAGGTAAGGTTGATTTGCACAAGACTGTAGCTGTGGCTGGTAGTGAAATCAAGACTCCTGGCTATGCTGAAGTATTGGTAGGTACACCTTTGAGCAGTTTTGTAGCCAATCAGCTGAAAGCTGCTGATCATGTGCGACTTATCAATGGTAATCCTCTTACCGGCGTGAAGACGACTACAGCCGATTTTGTAGGTGGTCATACATCAGAGATTACAGCCATCCCAGAGGGTGATGACAACGACGAGATGCTGGGTTGGATTCTTCCACGTACCGATCAGTTCTCTACATCGCGTTCATATCTCTCCTGGCTCTTCGGCAAGAAGAAGGAGTATAATCTCGATGCCCGCGTGAAGGGTGGCGAGCGCCACATGATCATGAGCGGCGAGTATGACAAGGTGCTCCCGATGGACATCTATGGTGAGTATCTCATCAAGGCAATCATCGCCGGCGATATCGACAAGCAGGAGCAGCTCGGTATCTACGAGGTAAGTCCTGAAGATTTTGCTGTGGCTGAGTTCGTGGATTCATCTAAGCTCGAATTGCAGAAGATTGTACGCGAGGGCTTGAATACCCTGCGCAAGGAGAACGCTTAGTTTTAGTACTATTAATTATTTAAATAATGAGTGCATTAAGAAATTATCTCAATAAGATAAAGCCTAACTTCCAGAAGGGAGGTAAGCTGCATGCCTTCGAGAGCGTGTTTGACGGTTTTGAGAGCTTCCTGTACGTGCCAAATACGACAGCGAAGAGCGGAGCCAGCATCCACGATTCCATCGACTCGAAGCGCATCATGAGCTTTGTGGTAATCGCCCTGATTCCTGCTTTGCTCTTCGGTATGTATAATGTGGGATACCAGAATTTCAAGGCTGCAGGTACACTGGATACTGCCAGCTTCATCGAGGTCTTCGGCTTCGGATTCCTGGCTGTCCTCCCTAAGTTGCTGGTTAGCTACATCGTGGGTCTCGGCATCGAGTTTGCCTGGGCTCAGTGGAAGCACGAGGAAATCCAGGAGGGTTACCTCGTCAGCGGTATCATCATCCCGTTGATTATTCCTATCTCTACACCGCTGTGGATGCTCGCCCTGGCGTGCGCCTTCGCAGTTATCTTCTGCAAGGAGATCTTCGGTGGTACCGGTATGAACATCTTCAATGTGGCTGTGGGTGCCCGTATGTTCCTCTTCTTCTCATATCCATTGGCTATGAGTGGTGATAAGGTCTGGGTGGCTAAGGATGCTATCTTCGGTCTGGGTAACACCCTGCCTGATGGCTTCACTGCTGCTACTCCTCTCGGTCAGCTGGCTCAGGGCAGCATGCCTTCAGCTAGTCTCTGCGATTCTATCATCGGTTTCATTCCTGGCTGTATCGGTGAGACTTCAGTCATCGCCATCGCCATCGGTGCCATCATCCTTCTCTGGACAGGCATCGCATCCTGGAAGACCATGGGCTCAGTATTCGCAGGCGGCATCGTGATGGCGCTTATCTTCCAGGCTCTCGGCATGACACCTATCGCCTGGTATGAGCACATCGTTCTCGGTGGTTTCTGCTTCGGTGCCGTATTCATGGCTACCGACCCTGTAACCTCTGCCCGTACTGAGAAGGGTAAGTACTTCTACGGATTCTTCATCGGTGCCATCGCCGTTATCGTACGTGTGATGAACCCAGGTTATCCAGAGGGTATGATGCTCGCTATCTTCTTCGGCAACATGTTTGCTCCACTCATCGACTATTGTGTAGTTCAGGGCAACATCTCACGCCGTGCTAAACGTGCTATTAAATAATGTAGGAGGAATGTAGATATGAAGACAAATTCAAATAGCTATACTATTATCTATTCGGTTATCATCGTGGTAATCGTGGCATTCCTGCTCGCATTCGTGTCTTCTTCGCTGAAGACAAAACAGGATGCCAACGTGGCTCTTGATACTCAGAAGCAGATTCTGAACTCTCTGAACCTGCGCGACCTTGACAACGCTACTGCGGCTGCCAAATATAAAGAGGTGGTGAAGGACGAGAAGGAGAAGGACGGCATGAAGTATTACGAGTGCGAGATTGATGGTCAGAAGAAGACTGTTTACTCTGTAAAGGGTATGGGTCTCTGGGGCGGCATTTCAGGCTTCATCGCCGTGGATGCCGACAACAACACCATCTATGGCGTATATTTCAACCACGAAGGCGAGACAGCCGGACTGGGTGCTGAAATCAAGGACAACCTGAAGTGGCAGCAGAAATTCCAGGGCAAGAAGATTCACAAGGATGGAGTAGAGGGCATCGCTCTGGGCGTTGAGAAAGACGCTCCTGCCAGCGACCCTAACAATGTGGATGCCGTTACCGGTGCTACATTGACATCTAATGGTGTGGATGCAATGCTCAAGGAAGGTCTTGCTAAATTCATTAAATAATTAAGCGATATTATGGCATTATTTAGTAAACAAAATAAGGAGGCATTCATCAAGCCACTGAACGGCGACAACCCTATTCTCGTCCAGGTGCTTGGTATCTGTAGTTCCCTGGCTGTTACTTCCCAGCTGAAGCCAGCCATTGTGATGGGACTTGCCGTTACTATCATCACGGCATTCTCTAACGTGATTATTTCCATCATCCGCAACACCATCCCTCAGCGCATCCGTATCATCGTCCAGCTGGTGGTAGTTGCTGCCCTGGTTACCATCGTGAGCCAGGTGCTGAAGGCTTTCGCCTACGACGTGAGCGTGCAGCTCTCAGTGTACGTGGGTCTGATCATTACCAACTGTATCCTGATGGGTCGCTTGGAGGCGTTCGCCATGATGAATAAGCCTTGGCCTTCATTCCTCGATGGTGTAGGTAATGGTTTGGGTTACGCCCTCATCCTCGTGATTATGGGTGCTGTTCGTGAGTTCCTGGGCCGTGGCTCATTGCTCGGTTTCCAGCTGATTCCAGAGGGAGCTTACAACTTCGGATATGTTAACAACGGTATGATGACCATGCCAGCCATGGCATTGATTCTCGTTGGATGTGTAATCTGGGTACATCGTGCCTATATTTATAAGGAGGAGAAGTAAGATGGAGCACGCAATAAGTTTGTTTTTCCGTTCGATTTTTGTCGATAACATGATCTTCGCCTATTTCCTGGGTATGTGTTCATACTTGGCAGTATCCAAGAACGTGAAGACCTCTTTGGGCCTGGGTTTGGCAGTAACCTTCGTGTTGCTCATCACCGTGCCTGTAGATTACCTGTTGCAGACCAAGGTGCTCAGCGCCGATGGAATCCTGGGTGTTGACCTCACTTACCTGAGCTTCATCCTCTTCATCGCCGTCATCGCCGGTATCGTGCAGCTGGTAGAGATGATTGTAGAGAAGTTCTCACCATCGCTCTATGCAGCGCTGGGTATCTTCCTGCCATTGATTGCCGTAAACTGTGCCATCATGGGTGCATCGCTCTTCATGCAGCAGCGCATCCTGATGGATCCTGCCAATACTCAGGCTATCACCTCAGTATGGGATAGCATCGTTTATGCCGTAGGTTCCGGTCTGGGTTGGACTCTCGCCATCGTGCTGATGGGAGCCATCCGCGAGAAGATGCAGTATTGCGACGTGCCAAAGCCATTGCAGGGACTCGGCATCACATTTATCACAGTAGGCCTCATGGCAATGGCTATGCTTTGCTTCTCAGGCTTGAAAATCTAAAATAGGAGGACTATAGATATGGGTAATACATCATTTATATTGGCTAGTATCGGAGTTTTCCTCGTGGTGATTCTCCTGCTGGTTATCATCCTGCTCGTGGCTAAGAAGTATCTGAGCCCTAGCGGAAATGTAAATATCGAAATCAATGGCGACAATACCATCAACGTGCCTCAGGGCAGCAGTTTGATGACTACGCTGAATGAGAACGGCATCTTCCTGCCTTCTGCCTGCGGTGGTAAGGCAAGCTGTGGCCAGTGTAAGGTTCAGGTGCTAGAGGGTGGCGGCGAGATTCTCGATTCTGAGAAGCCTCACTTCACCCGCAAGCAGATTAAGGACCACTGGCGCCTGGGATGCCAGTGCAAGGTGAAGGGCGAACTGAAGATTAAGGTGCCTGAGAGTGTGATGGGCGTGAAAGAGTGGGAGTGCGAGGTTATCTCCAACAAGAACGTTTCATCATTTATCAAGGAGTTCAAGGTGGCTTTGCCTCCAGGCGAGCACATGGACTTCATTCCGGGTTCTTACGCTCAGATCAAGATTCCTGCATACGACTGCATCGATTACGACAAGGACTTCGACAAGGCTCTCATTGGCGAGGAGTACATCGGAGCATGGAAGAAGTTCAACATCTTCTCTCTCAAGGCTCACAATCCAGAGCCTACCGTTCGTGCTTACTCTATGGCGAACTATCCTGACGAGGGTGACATCATCACCCTGACCGTACGTATCGCCACAACACCATTCCTGCCACGTCCACAGGTAGGTTTCCAGAACGTACCAACAGGTATCGCTTCTTCTTACATCTTCTCTCTGAAACCAGGCGACAAGGTAATGATGAGTGGTCCTTACGGAGACTTCCATCCTAACTTCACATCAGGCAAGGAGATGATCTGGATTGGTGGTGGTGCCGGTATGGCTCCATTGCGTGCGCAGATTATGCACATGACCAAGACTTTACACACTACAGATCGTGAGCTTCACTTCTTCTATGGAGCGCGTGCATTGGGTGAGGCATTCTTCCTTGAGGACTTCTGGGAGCTTGAGAAGGAATTCCCTAACTTCCACTTCCATCTTTCATTGGACCGCAAGGACCCAGTGGCAGATGCTCAGGGCGTGAAGTACTACGAGGGATTTGCTGTTAACTGCATCCGTGATACCTACTTGAAGAATCATGAGGCACCAGAGGATTGCGAGTACTATCTCTGCGGACCTCCAATGCTGATCAAGACGGTAACAGATTATCTGGATTCTCTCGGAGTAGATCCTGAGAGCATCATGTACGATAACTTCGGATAAAACGATAATTCAATCAAAAGAGCAATGCTTGTTCTCAAAAAATGAGAGGCAAGTGTTGCTCTTTTTTTATTTTTCTGAATATATACAATATAATAGAGATAATTACGTTTTTATCTTGAAAGTATAGATTTAATTATGAATAAGATAAAAGTAGGTGTATGTTTTGCCCTTTGCAGTCTGGCAGCCCCATCTATGGCACAGTATATGTGGCAGGAGGGGGATGGCACGGAGAAGATAAATCTTCGGGAAGATATACAATATGGTGTTGAGATGCAGGGGTCGTTTTCGAAAGGTAAAACCCCATTGTGGCTTAACGCAAACAAACATGGATTAAGTTCTTTAGAGAAGAATAACGGCTATCTCAGAGGTAGTCTGGTTCGTCCGCTTTCTGCAGATTCTGCCCGCCGCTGGGCTGTAGGATATGGAGTAGATGTGGCAGTACCGGTAAACTATACCAGCCATGTAGTGGTGCAGCAGGCTTATGTGGAGGCCCGCTGGCTTTATGGTGTGCTGACTGCAGGTGCCAAGGAATATCCGATGGAGCTAAAAAACCAGTCGCTCTCCAGTGGTAGCCAGTGTCTGGGTATCAATGCCCGTCCGATACCTCAGGTTCGTCTGGCGCTTCCTGAATATTGGACGCTTCCGTTTGGTAGAGGCTGGCTGCAACTGAAAGGTCATCTGGCTTATGGTATGACTACGGATGATGGCTGGCAGCATGATTTTACGAAACGGCAGACTAAATATTGTGATCACATGCTCTATCACAGCAAAGCAGGTTTCCTGCGTATCGGAAACGAGAATGCTTTCTGTCCGCTCAGCATAGAAATGGGTTTGGAAATGGTTGCTCAGTTTGGTGGCAATGCATATCGTCCAATAGGTGACAGTATGGTACAGATTCCTACCGAGAAAAATCTGAAAGGCTTCTGGCATGCGCTGTCGGCAACGGGCTCTGATGCAGGTGAAGGGGCTTATGCCAATGTTGCCGGCAACCAGTTGGGCAGTTGGCTGATGCGTATCAATTATGACACTGACAGTTGGAAAGCTGCCATCTATGCCGATCATTATTTCGAAGATCACAGCCAGATGTTTCTCCTTGACTATAATGGATATGGTGAGGGCGCAGACTGGAATAAGAAAGTAAAACGCCGTTTCTTCATGTATTCGCTGAAGGACATCATGCTAGGCTTCGAACTGAATCTGAAGTATTCGCGCTGGCTGAAAAATGTGGTGCTGGAGTATCTCTATACCAAATATCAGAGTGGTCCGTACAATCATGACCGTACATCGGGTATCGCAGACCATATAGCGGGTACTGATGATTATTACAACCACAGCATCTATCCTGGATGGCAGCATTGGGGCCAGGTGATAGGAAATCCACTCTACCGTTCGCCTATTTATAATAACGACGGATGTATTGATATCAGAAACAACCGTTTCATAGCTTATCATCTGGGTTTTGATGGTCAGCCTACACAGCGGTTGGGCTATCGTATATTAGGCACCTATCAGAAAGGTTGGGGTACATATAGCAACCCGTTTACAAAAAAGCATCATAATGTAAGTTTTCTGGTAGAGGGTCATTACGATTTTCCACATCAATGGCAGTTGAAGGCAGGCTATGCGATGGATTTCGGTAGCGAAAAGATGCTGGGACATAATGCCGGTATGCAGATAACCATCAGTAAAAGAGGTTTGCTGACGAAAAGAAATAACAATCGATAAGATAGAAAATATGAAAAAGATAATAGGGGTGCTTTCCCTTGCTGTTATGATGCTCACTCTAAGCTCATGTGAGGTAGAAACAAGCCAGAATGGTGATTTGGATGGTTTCTGGCATCTGGAGCAAGTAGATACTTTAGCTACAGGGGGTACTTGTAACTTTGCAGATAAACGCGTGTTCTGGGGCTGCCAGTATAAGTTGATTCAGGTTGCTGATTATGATCGCTTCGAGGCTGGTAGAGGATTTTATCTGCGTTTTGAGCAAACCTCCGACAGTTTGCTGATTACATCTGTTTATCGTAATAAATGGCATGAAGATTATGGAGGCGATGTACTTTTAACAGAAATGAATGATTCTTTGCGTAGCTGTGGCATCAATCATCTGAATGAGCATTTTGCCAAGGAGGTAATGACCGGAGGTAAGATGCAACTGAAGAGTAAGACCCTGAGATTGCGGTTCAGAAAATTCTAAAAAAAAGCCCTCGATGCATGTAGCACCGGGGGCTTTTGGGGTATGCTCGGTTTCTTACTTCTTCCTTTCTGATTCCTTGATGAAACCATGTCGGTAAGCATAGAGAAGCTCCTTCAGGTCTTCTATCTGCTTACGGAGTTCGCAACCTATATCTGTGTCGGCTACCAGCATTCGGCGGTTCGACATTTCTACAATCTGTGTGGTACTCTTGATGTCGGTACCTTGCTTGATGGCATCTTCCATACTCGTAAATGGCTCGTGCTGGACCAGCTGAAATCCGCGGGAGTGATATACTAAGGTGTAGCCGGCAATGCCAGTCTCGTTGTGGTAGGCTTTAGAGAAACCTCCATCGATAACCATCAGCTTGCCGTTTGCCTTGATAGGGTTCTCGCCCTTGGTTGTGCGAACGGGCACGTGTCCATTGATGATATGGCGGTTAGGACCGGTTACCCCAAACTCATCCATAATATGGTCGATAACCTGTTCGTTATCGCGCAACAGGAAGTAGTATCCCTTCTCTTCTTTATGAGTCTCCTTATCGGTAATGAAATAGCGCTCGAAGGTGGCCATCTTACTCTTGTCGAAGAGCGGACTGTCGGGACCGCACCATAGGTAGATGAAATAATCGATGGCATATTCCTTTTCATTCGGATCAGAATCTGATTGGAAAGCTGTACGTATCTGCATGCCTGTATGATGCATTAAGGCTCTGCCGCTGAATTTCTTGCCAGGATATATTTCTACCTCTTTTAATGAACCATCTTCGTTGAGCGGACAGGAAGCATGGAAAAGCAGGTTGTAGTTGAAGATAGCGTACATGCAACCATGCTGCAGCATAACCTTGATATGCTTGTGCAGCTTCTCGCAGACCATAAACGAATGATGCAGTTTCTGGATCAGAATTTCCTCTTCTTCAGATAGTTTGTCTGGATTGTCCGGATCGATGGTAGGGAAGTGGCATGAGGTCATGTCATACTCTTTTCCGTCAATCTCTACCTTGCCTTTCCTGTAATCGATATGGTCAAAAAGACAACGGTCTTTCATCTTCCATTCCGGATGCTTCTTGAAAAGCTGGCTCTCTAATTTAAACTGGATGACAGCTATAGCCTTGTGCATCTGAGAGGTGAGCCGCTGGGTCTTTTCATCCATTGCTGCTGCACCTCCGCTGAGCTTAGGCAGAAATTCTTTGCAATCATCCTCCTTGTAGGTTTCCATCGCAAAAGTAGCGAGTGGTACGAGGTTGATGCCATAGCCTTCTTCCAATGTCGAGAGGTTGGCGTATCGCAGGGAGAGACGGATCACATTACAGATGCAGGCATCATTGCCGGCAGCTGCTCCCATCCATAGTACATCGTGATTACCCCACTGGATGTCCCAACTGTGGTAGCGGCACATCTTGTCCAAGATGATGTGGGCTCCTGGACCTCTATCGTAGATATCGCCCAGAATATGGAGCTGGTCGATAGCCAGGCGCTGGATGACGTTGGCTATAGCGATGATGAAATCATCGGCTCTGCCTGTGCTGATAATCGTATCAACAATAACATTGACATAGGCTGTTTTGTCATGATCTTCGGTGTGCTCGTGCAAAAGCTCCTGGATAATATACGAGAAATCGCATGGCAGCGATTTGCGCACTTTGCTTCGGGTATATTTGCTGGAAACATCACGGCATACAGCCACCAACTGGTGCAGGGTGATGTGATACCAGTCGTTGATGTCAGGTTCGTTCTGCTTGACGAGTTCCAGTTTCTGCTCAGGATAGTAAATAAGAGAGCAGAGTTCTCGCTTATCCTGTTCGCGAAGGGTATTGCCAAAGAGTTCGTTCACCTTACGCTTGATATTTCCTGATGCATTTTTCAGTACATGCAGGAAGGCCTCATACTCACCATGGATGTCGGCAAGGAAATGTTCGGTACCCTTTGGCAGGTTGAGGATGGCTTGCAGGTTGATAATCTCGGTGCTCGCCTCTGCTATAGTAGGGAACGACTGAGAGAGCAATTGCAAATATCTCATGTCTTGTTCTATATTATAATATTTCATGTTTTTTTCCATTTTCTTAGAGCCTTTTTACTATTTATCTTTTGCAAAGATAGTATAAATAATAGATAAAACAAAGGAAAAAGTGTTTTTTTTGAAAAATCTTTCTGTTTTTTCAGATTTTTGCAGTACTTTTGCAGAAGAAATAAAATAATTCTTCAAACTAACTATATTTGATTATGAAACAAACTATTCTTGTTACTGGTGGTACAGGCTTCATAGGTAGCCATACTACAGTAGAGTTGCAGCAGGCAGGCTACAATGTTGTTATCGTAGATGACCTCTCAAACTCAAAGATTGAAGTACTCGATGGTATCGAAAAGATTACTGGTATCCGCCCTGCTTTTGAACAGGTTGACTTGCGCGACAAGGCTGCTACCGAGGCTGTATTCCAGAAATATCCTGATATTGAGGGTATCATTCACTTTGCTGCAAGCAAGGCAGTAGGCGAGAGCGTACAGAAACCATTGTTGTATTATCGTAACAATATCGTATCGCTCATCAATCTCCTGGAACTTATGCCAAAGTATCAGGTAAAGGGTATCATCTTCTCTTCTTCTTGTACCGTTTATGGTCAGCCGAAGCCTGAGAATTTACCTGTAACAGAAGAGGCTCCTCATCAGAAGGCTACTTCACCTTATGGCAATACTAAGGAGATTAATGAGCAGATCATAGCTGATTATATCCATAGTGGTGCAGCCATCAAGAGCATTGTATTGAGATATTTCAATCCTATAGGTGCACATCCTTCTGCTGAGATTGGTGAGTTGCCAAATGGTGTGCCAAACAATCTGATTCCATACGTTACTCAGACAGCTATGGGTATCCGCAAGGAACTCACTATCTTTGGTAATGATTATGATACTCCTGATGGAACCTGTATCCGCGACTATATTTATGTTGTAGATTTGGCTAAGGCACATGTAGCTGCTATGGCACGTGTTCTTGATAAGGAGACTGAGCCTATCGAATATTTCAATATCGGTACAGGTAATGGAAACTCAACTCTCGAAATTGTTGAAACTTTTGAAAAAGCTACAGGTGTGAAACTGAATTGGAAGTATGGTCCACGAAGAGAGGGCGATATTGAGAAAATTTGGGGTGATTGCACCAAGGCGAACAAGGTACTCGGCTGGAAGGCTGAGGCTAAGCTTGAAGATGTGTTGGCTTCTGCTTGGAAATGGCAGCAGAAACTTCGCGCTGATGGCATCATGTAAAGTGTTGGTTGTTTTAGAAAATAATGTGAATTGGCTTCTTTTTTCCTCTGAAAGGTTAAAAAAGCTAATTTTTGGGAAACTTATCGTCGGGAAGACGGTAAGTTTCCTTTTTTTTATATATCTTTGCAGAAAGAACTATTGGTTTAACGAAACTTGAAAATATATGAAACGGACTTTACTTTCAATATTAACAATTGCAATGTTAGCACTTTCTGTTCCTTCGGATGCTATGGCCAACGAGGGAAACATAGAATGGGCAGACCTTGATGTGGCAGATATCAACTTGAACTATGCTGGGGGCGTGATGCATATCACAGGCGCTAGCGGGCAAGTGGTGAGAATATATAATGTGGCAGGTATTACTATCAAGACCTTCCGCGTAGAAGGTAATGACAAGCGCGTAAACTTGCCATTGGCTGATGGTATCTATATTGTAAAGGTGGGGAATACCTTTACGCGCAAAATTTGCGTAAAGCATTAATAGTACCATAGAGGGCTTAGAATGCCGTTTAACTTTAATCAGAAAGTGAAAGTCTTTCATTTTTCGTTACTTATTATTTCTTGCTGTTTGATGTTCTGTTCTTGCCACGACAGGGTGCCAAACAGCAATTTCCAATTATCGTTAGATGATTATCAGGACTTACGTTCTTCTGCCTATGCTATCAATTCGAGGGCGGTAAGGAATCTGATAGACAGCATCATGCGAAATGATAAAGACCGACATGCTGCTGATTTGCATACCCGTCGATATTACCAGAATAAAGGTAGTCTGCTTTGGATTACACGTCATGGGGTAAATAGTCAGGCTGACTCCCTGGTGACTTGCCTGCGTACTGTAGCGGATATGGGATTTGATAAACGTCGGTTCTATGTGGATGCTATTGCCCGAGATATTGACAGGTTACGAGATTTAAATCTAGATTCAGCTGATAATCAGATAAATCAAGTGATAGCCCGACTGGAGTATCGCTTGACCAAAGCTTACTTCAGATATACGATGGGGCAGAATTTTGGATTTATGAATCCTAGTTTTGTTTTCAATCGTTTAGATACTCTTGCTCCCAATCCTTATGATAGTAGCAAGAGACTCGTTAGGTTCAGAGGTCTGTTTGATGTAAAAATGGCTCATGCAGATGATGCGTTCTATCAGAAGGCTATGCAAATGGTTAGATGCGACTCGGTGGCTTCCTTCCTGAAAGAAGTACAGCCAAAGAATCCTTTCTATTATCAACTGCTGGAAAAATTGAAGGCTGGAGGACTGAGCAAGGCGATGAGAATCAAAATCCTCTGCAACATGGAACGTTGCCGCTGGAGACAGTATGATAGTCCCTGGCAACACGAAAAATATGTGGTTGTCAATATACCATCGTTCCATCTGATGGCTATTGATCATCAGGATACGCTCTCGATGCGCATAGGATGTGGAGCCAGTAAAACCAAAACCCCGATATTGAACAGTCATATCAAACGTATGGAGTTGAATCCTCAATGGTTTGTTCCCCGTAGTATCGTTCTCCATGATATGATACACCGGGTGGGGAATCATGGCTACTTTCGCGCGCGTAACTACTATGTAAGGGAAGTGGCAACAGGTAAGGAGGTTGACTTAAACAGAGTAACTCGATCTATGCTTATTTCTGGTGCTTATGGCATCGCCCAGCGGGGCGGAAAGGGGAATGCTCTGGGAAGAATCATCTTCCGTTTTGATAATAATTTCTCGGTCTTCCTGCATGATACTAACAGTAAGGGCGTGTTTGGACAAGAGGATAGAGGAGTATCGCATGGATGTATCAGAATAGAAAAACCATACGATTTCGCTGTCTTTCTATTGGCTGACAAAAACGAGAAACTGAAGGAAAAGATATACTATTCGATGACAGCAGATTCGCTAGCCAATAAAAAACTTGTTGTGAATAACGTAAAGGTTAATCCTCAAGTTCCTCTCTTCATAACCTATTATACACTCTATCCGTTAGCAGGAGGCAGAATAGCTGATTATTCTGATGTGTATGGATTTGATGCGGTAATATTCGATATGTTGAGAAAATATCTATAAACAACACATTTGTAAAAGCAATGATAAACGATAAAGAACTCTTGGCGATGATTAGGGATCCTAAGACCCAACGCGAAGGCTTTGCTGTACTGGTAAGTCAGTATAGCGAGCCGTTGTATTGGAAGGTTCGCCATATTGTTTTAGATCATGATGATGCTGATGATGTGTTGCAGAATACCTTTGTTAAGGCTTGGACCAATCTGGATTCGTTTCAGGGAAAGTCTTCGCTCTCAACATGGCTTTACCGTATAGCAATTAACGAAGCGCTTGATTTCTTGAGACGCAAGAAGCAGATGGTAAATGTCAGTACCGAAGACGAGCCGGGCTTGGCTTCACGTCTTCTTGCTGATGACTATTTTGATGGTGACCAGATTCAGGCAGAACTGCAAGAGGCTGTAGCCCTACTGCCTGATGTTCAGCGCACAGTTTTCACTCTAAAATATTATGATAATATGAAATATTCAGAGATGAGTAAGGTGCTGTCAACAAGTGAAGGAGCTTTGAAGGCATCCTATCATCTTGCTGTGAAAAAAATAACCGATTTTTTCAATCGTAAGGATTAAACCTTTTCGGTTAGTTTTCGTCTATATTAATAAAGTATAAAAGAAAGGAATGAGGAATATGTTAAAAGAAGACAATATATTGAATAGCCGTTTTGGTAAGAAAAACCATTTCCAGGTGCCGGCTGGTTATTTCGACCAGCTGACGGATAGGGTGATGGCAAATTTGCCGGAGCAGGAACCCCGCATCATTCACATGCAGCCTAGCTTATGGCAGCGTATGCCGATTCGAAAGATTGCGGCGGCTGTTGCTGTTTTGGCTGTGATGGGAGGTGGCTCGGTACTGGCGCTGAAATATACGGGAAGCAGTAAGCCTGCTATGGCACATGTGGACCATATGGTTCAGAAAGCTGCTGTGAATAATAATGAAGATGCTACTTTTAATGAGATGGCCGATTATACGATGATGGATAATGAAACTATCTATGCATCGCTGATTGCAGAAAATTAATGGTTGGTATTTCTTTTTGTCTACAGATAAAGATTTTAAAAAAAAATAGGGTATGAGAAAGATAATGCAACATAGGTTTCTTGCGCTTTTAGCTATGCTGATGATTAGCCTAGTTTCACTTGCTTCACAGCCTCAGGGTAGAAAATATCATGATGGATTTGATCCTGAAAGGTTTCAGGCAGAACTAGAACAGTTTATTACGACTAATGCCTGTCTTACGCCGAGAGAAGCTGCTAAATTCTTTCCGGTATATAGACAGATGGGTAAGAAAATGCGTATGATATTCGATGAAATGCGCCGATTCCGTCATGTGAATCCGAATGATAATGAGGCATGTGCCGAAGCAATCAGAAGACAGGATGAGTTGGATATTCAGCTGAAACAGTTGCAGCAAGAGTATCATTCTAGATTTATGACCATCTTACCACCTAATAAGGTGTTCAGTGTCATCAAGGCAGAGGAACGGTTCCATCGGCAGGCATTCAGACGGATGAAGAAATAAATCTCTAAAAAAGTAGAGATAAAACTATTTAATATGTATTTATGTGACTTTTGGTCACATTAATAGGGTCGCGAAGATATTTTTAATAATATTTTCGTGATTTTATTTTGTCCTTTCCGTTATTTATTGTACTTTTGCACTTTGGAAAATAATAATATAATATAATAAGGTATGTACAGAAGTAATACGTGTGGAGAGTTACGTCTCTCTGATGCCGGCAAAGAAGTGACACTTGCCGGTTGGGTACAGCGCTCAAGAAAGATGGGTGGTATGACATTCGTCGATTTGCGCGACCGTTATGGTATCACACAGTTGGTCTTCAATGAGGCTGATAACAAAGACTTGTGTGATGCAGCTAACAAGCTAGGTCGTGAATTCTGCATTCAAATAAAGGGTGTAGTAAGTGAACGACAGAGCAAGAATCCTAAAATGGATACTGGTGACATAGAAATCCTGGTGAAGGAACTCAATGTCCTCTCTCAGAGTCAGACCCCTCCTTTCACTATCGAAGATAATACTGATGGTGGTGATGATATCCGTATGAAGTATCGTTATCTTGATTTGCGTCGTCCTGCAGTGCGCAAAAATCTGGAGTTGCGTCATCGTATGTGCATCTTGATTCGTAACTTCCTCGATGCACAGAACTTCATGGAGGTTGAAACTCCTGTTCTTATTGGTAGTACACCAGAGGGAGCCCGCGACTTTGTTGTTCCTTCCCGTATGAATCCAGGTCAGTTCTACGCTCTTCCACAGAGTCCTCAGACTTTAAAGCAGCTCTTGATGGTTGCTGGCTTCGACCGCTATTTCCAGATTGCCAAGTGCTTCCGTGATGAGGATCTTCGTGCTGACCGTCAGCCAGAGTTTACACAGATTGACTGTGAAATGAGTTTTGTTGACCAGGATGATGTCATCAACCTTTTCGAGGAAATGGCTCGCCATTTGTTTAAGGAGATTCGTGGTGTAGAACTTCCTAAGTTGGAGCAGATGACCTGGCACGATGCTATGCGCCGTTTCGGTAGTGATAAGCCAGACTTGCGCTTCGGTATGGAATTTGTTGAGTTGAAAGATGCTTTCACAGGTAAGGGTAATTTCTCTGTATTCGATGAGGCTAAGTATATTGGTGGTATCTGTGTTCCAGGTTGTGCTGATTATAGCCGTAAGCAGTTGAACGAATTGACCGATTTTGTTAAGCGTCCTCAGGTCGGTGCCAAAGGATTGGTTTATATTAAGTACAATGTAGATGGTACCGTGAAGAGTAGCATAGATAAGTTCTATTCTCCAGAGGAACTTGCTGAAATCAAGGCCGTAATGGGAGCCAAGGATGGTGACCTCGTTTTGATTTTGAGCGGTGATAATGCTAACAAGACACGCATTCAGCTTTGCTCTTTGCGTTTGGAAATGGGTGACCGTCTTGGTCTTCGTGATAAGAACGTATTCAAGTGTCTTTGGATTATCGACTTCCCTCTCTTTGAGTGGAGCGATGAGGAACAGCGCCTGATGGCTACGCACCATCCATTCACTATGCCAAATCCTGATGACATCCCATTGCTCGATGAGCATCCTGAGCAGGTTCGTGCCAAGGCATACGACTTTGTTTGCAATGGTATCGAAGTAGGTGGAGGTTCTCTCCGTATCCATGATACTCAGTTGCAGGAGAAGATGTTCGAGGTTCTCGGCTTTACTCCAGAGCGTGCTGAGGTCCAGTTCGGTTTCTTGATGAATGCTTTCAAGTATGGTGCACCACCTCACGCAGGTCTTGCTTTCGGTTTGGACCGTTTCGTCAGCATTATGGCTGGTCTCGACAGTATTCGCGATTGTATCGCCTTCCCAAAGAACAACTCCGGTCGAGATGTTATGCTCGATGCTCCTTCTGAACTTGACCCTAAGCAGTTGGATGAATTGGAAATCAAACTTGATTTGAAGGCTGAATAAAAATAGAGAAACGAAGGTATTAACTCCATAAAAGAGTATGCGTAAAATGCCTTGAGAAAAATTCAATGATTTATAATAAGTAATTGATTTTTAGTAAATAAAGTGCTGCGCTTCTTGACGTAAATCAAGAAATGCAGCACTTTTGTTTATAAGTAGTAGTTTTTTCTATTTTTCTAACACTATTTCGAAATAAAAGTTATAAATTTGCAGCAGATATTAAGGTTGAGCTGACGAAATGAGGCTCAATAGAATCATAAAATTCTTAAAACATGGTAGAAAAGAAAGCGACAACTAAGACTGCTGCAAAGAAGCCAGCAGCAAAGAAGGCTCCAGTAGCAAAGAAGGCTCCTGCAGCAAAGAAGGACGTTCTTTACTTGAACGCAGAGAACGCAGGTTTTAGAGCTGGTGATGTATATCAGGCATTGGCAGCTTCAGAAAAGGCTCTCACAGTAGCAGAAATTGCTAAGGCTGCTAAGATCAGTACAGAGGATGTAATCCTTGGTATCGGTTGGCTCTTCAAAGAGGGTAAGATTAAGGATGAGGACAACAAGGTTGCTCTCGCTTAAATAAGGTTTATTTTTCAAAGAGCCGCGGTTGCTTGTAAGTGAGTAACCGCGGTTTTTTCTTTTGTGTCTTCTCTCTTGAAAGAGGACGAATGTTATGATTATTATATGAAACTTGATCAGGAGATATTCAATGTTCTTTTGGCTGCGGGTGCAAAAGGGTTGAAAGTAGAAAAAATAGCTCGCCATGTATATAATTCCTGTAATTCGATTTTTACACCTCTGAATTACAAGGATGTTCATAGCTATGTTACGCAATATCTCACCAGATGCGCTAAAGACCCACAATCGCTTATAGAAAAAGGTAAAGGGTATGGTGTATATCATGTTAATTTTGATTCAAAGGCCGTACAGCAACTGATGCTCAATTTTTCTTCTTCTGTATTAGAAAATAGTAATGAAGAAGAGAGTAAGGCTGATGATAGTGCTCCTCAAAGTCTTTTTGATGAGAATATGTTCTAAATTATTTTTTTTTGTGAGGGGAATGTTGTAGTATGTTCGTATAATATATATAGACTTTATAAAAACTGATAAAAGTTAAACAATAAACATATAAACGAATAAACTATGGCTAGTAGATATTTATTAGGTTTTGACGTAGGCTCAAGTTCTGTAAAGGCTTCGCTTACTGATGTTGACAATGGAGAAATCGTAGCTGCTGCATTCTATCCGGATCATGAAGCACCCATTATGGCTGTAAAGACCGGTTGGGCAGAGCAGGATCCTCAGATGTGGTGGGATAATGCTAAGCTGGCGCTCAGGAAAATCATGGCAGAATCTGGTGCCAAGGGTGAAGATATCCTTGCTATTGGTATCTCGTACCAGATGCATGGCTTGGTTTGTGTTGATAAGAATCAGCAAGTTTTGCGTCCTAGTATCATCTGGTGCGACTCTCGTGCCGTACCTTATGGCGAGAAGGCTTTTCATGATTTAGGTGAGGACTTCTGCTTGCGTAATCTGCTCAATTCTCCTGGAAACTTTACTGCATCTAAACTTGCTTGGGTAAAGGATAATGAACCGGAACTGTTTGATAAGATTGATAAGATTATGCTTCCTGGTGATTATCTGGCAATGAAACTTTCAGGTGAAGTTAAGACTACTATCAGTGGTCTTTCTGAAGGTATGATGTGGGACTTCAACCAGAAAAAGCCTGCTAAATTCCTGCTTGATTACTTTGGCTTCGATGAAAGCATTCTGGCTGATATTGTTCCTACATTCTCTGTACAGAGTGTAGTAAGTAAAGCGGCAGCTGAAGAACTTGGTCTGAAAGAAGGTACACCAATATCTTATCGTGCGGGTGACCAGCCAAATAATGCTGTGAGTCTGAATGTGTTCAATCCGGGTGAAATTGCAAGTACTGCAGGTACATCAGGAGTTGTATATGGTGTATTGGGTGATGTTAACTATGATCCAAAGAGCCGTGTCAATACTTTTGCTCATGCTAATTATACTACAGACCTTGACCGTCTTGGTGTATTGTTGTGTATCAATGGAACTGGTATCTTGAATGCGTGGGTTCATCGAAATTTCACTCCAGATGTAAGCTATGCGGATATGAATGATCTTGCAGCTTCTGTGCCAATAGGTAGTGATGGTGTTAAGATTATCCCATTTGGTAATGGAGCTGAGCGTGTATTAGAGAATAAGGAAGTTGGGTGTTCTATTCGTGGCATCAGTTTTAATAAGCATAATCGTGCTCATGTTGTTCGTGCAGCACAAGAGGGTATCGTCTTCAGTTTCTGCTATGGAATGGAAATCATGCAGCAGATGGGTATGGATATCAAGAATATTCATGCAGGTAAGGCTAATATGTTCCTCAGTCCGTTGTTCCGAGATACCTTGGCGGGTGTGAGTGGTGCTACTATCGAACTTTATGAGACAGATGGTAGTGCAGGTGCTGCTAAGGGTGCTGGTATTGGTGCCGGTATCTATAAGGATCATAATGAGGCTTTTGCTTCATTGAAGAAACTTGCAGTCATAGATCCTGATGAGGCTAACCGTTCTGCTTATCTCGAGGCTTATTCTGCATGGAAAGAAGAGATGAAAAAACTTTAAACGTTTGTAATTTACTTTAGACAATTTTTTTTATAATATCAGATAAAGGGTGAGAGAAGTCTCACCCTTTATTATTTTTCCCGATTCTTTTGACTTTTGGGGGAGCTTCCGCTTATTTAAGGACTGGATTTAAATATCTGTAGTTGATTTTTTTGAGTATCTATCCACCTATGTTTTGCCATGATGAACCGCTTTAGAAGATAGATAAGTGATTATACAATGAAAAAATCCCCCAGCCCGCTTGAGAATGCAGGATGGGGGATTGGTATTTTGAATCAAAACAGTTTAATTCTTGAAACTGTGGATTGGAGCCGGAATACGACCAGCACGGTTTACGAATGCCTCGCAACTGAATGGGTTTACCGGCATGATTGGAGCATGACCGAGCAAACCGCCAAAATCTACATTGTCGCCTATCTTCATGCCCACAACTGGGATGATACGTACGGCAGTAGTCTTCTGGTTAACCATACCGATGGCAGCCTCGTCGGCAATGACACCGGAAATGGTGGTGGCTGGAGTATCGCCAGGGATGGCAATCATATCCAAACCTACTGAGCAGACACAAGTCATCGCCTCAAGCTTCTCGATGGTCAGCGCACCAGCCTCTACAGCGTTGATCATGCCCTGGTCTTCGCTGACAGGGATGAAGGCACCGCTCAAACCACCTACATAAGAAGAAGCCATGATACCGCCCTTCTTAACCTGGTCGTTCAGGAGTGCAAGAGCTGCTGTGGTACCAGGAGCACCGGCATGTTCAAGACCTATGAGCTCTAGAATATCGGCTACACTATCACCGATAGCTGGGGTAGGAGCCAATGAAAGGTCGATGATGCCGAAAGGTACGTTCAGACGGTGTGAAGCCTCCTTGGCTACCAACTGACCTACACGGGTAATCTTGAAGGCGGTGCGCTTGATGGTTTCGCAAAGAACCTCGAAGCTCTCGCCCTTTACCTTCTCCAATGCATACTTTACAACGCCAGGACCGCTGACACCGACACTCACTACCGCATCGGCCTCTGAAACACCATGGAAGGCACCAGCCATGAACGGATTGTCGTCTGGCGCATTGCAGAGAACAACGAGCTTGGCGCAACCCAGAGAACCTCTGTCCTTGGTTGCCTCGGCTGTATCCTTTACGATTTCGCCCATCAGTCGGACTGCATCCATGTTGATACCGGTCTTGGTAGAACTCACATTAACTGAGCTGCAGACGAAATCGGTTTGTGCCATCGCCTGAGGGATAGAACGGATAAGGAGCTCATCGCTCTTGCTCATACCCTTGCTTACGATGGCAGAATAGCCGCCCAGGAAGTTGATGCCGAGTTCCTTGGCACACTGGTCGAGGGTCTTGGCAATCTTCACGTAATCGTCGGTAGTCTTGCAGGTAGAACCGCCTACCAGCGAGATAGGAGTGATGGAGATACGCTTGTTGACGATAGGCACACCAAACTCCTTGGAGATTTCTTCGCCGGTCTTCACCAGGTTCTTTGCCAGACGTGTAATCTTATTATGAATGTTCTGACAGAGCTCATCGAGATCAGTAGATGCGCAATCCAAAAGGTTGATACCCATGGTGATGGTACGCACATCGAAATTCTCCTGCTCTATCATCTTATTGGTTTCGATAACCTCAGATATATTGATCATATTGTTTGCTTTTTAAATTCTGTGCATCATATTGAAAATTTCCTCGCGCTGGCATTTGATCTGCACGCCCATAGCCTTACCAACATTGGTGAGTTCATCGGCTACTTCCTCGAAAGTTTTCTGCATCTTGCTCATGTCTACGATCATCATCATGTTGAAATACTCCTGTACGATGGTCTGAGAGATATCCAAGATGTTGATACTGTTCTCTGCCAAATAGGTACATACCTTGGCGATGATACCAACGGTATCCTTGCCCACTACTGTAATAATCGTTCTGTTCATGTATTTATTCCTTATTTTAAATTGGTAAGTTTCCGGCTGCAAATTTACAACTATTTTGTTAGACTGCCAAATAAAAAGTCAGAAAACTTGTAAAATCACTAACGCTTTGCAAGTTTTCTGACACATTTTTACCTTTCTTGTTTCCTTATCTTACTTGATACCTCTTTCGTTGAGTGCCTTGGAATATTTGGCTGCATTCTGCAGGTGCTCATCGTAAGTGCGGGCAAAATTATGAGTGCCGCTGAAATCCTCCTTGGCACACATGTAGAGGTAATCGTGATGCACATGGTTGAGGACGGCATCGATACCTGCTACGCTCGGAATACGGATAGGACCCGGTGGCAAACCTGGGTTCTTGTAGGTATTATACGGGCTCTTGATAGACAGGAGGTTGTTGTAGATGCGCTTGAGGTCGAATCGCTGCCAGGCATATTTAATGGTAGGATCGGCCTGCAATGGCATTCCCTCTGGATATTCGGCATTGCGAAGCATCAGACGGTTATAATACATGCCGGCTATCATCGGTTTTTCGCCGTTGTTGGCTGTTTCTTCGTCCACGATGCTGGCAAGGGTGATGATCTCAATCGGTGTCAGCTTCATAGCCTTTGCCTTTTCAGTGCGCTCAAAGTTCCAGAACTTGTCGCTTTCTTTCTTCATGCGCTCCAGAAATTTATCTACTGAGATGTTCCAGTAGAGATCGTAGGTGTTAGGTATGAACATGCAGGCGATGGTGGCTGTATCGTAACCATATTTCTGGCAGACACTCTCGTCGCGCAGGGCATGGTAGAGGTCGTTGCTGCCAAACATCATCTTCTTGCCAATCTCATCAGAGAGTTTGTCGAGCGTGCGTACCGATGGGATGGTGAGGCTTACCGGTTCCTGCAAACCGTTCTTCATGTGGCGCCATGTCTTGAGGGCACCGTCGCCTGGAGCAATGGCGTATCTACCTGTGCGGATATGATCGGCATAGCCGGAATGGAGGGTCAGGGTCTTGAATGCCTGGAACGGAATGCTCTTGGCAAATGGGCGGAGCTTGTTGTATACAGAGTCAATGTTATCATCGCTGTCGATGTAAACATACTCGGTCTTGCTGCTCTTCGAGAAGGAAGAGAAACAGTAGATGTAGCCTACGATGGCGATGACTGCGATGCAGCCTATAGCACCATACAGATAGAGCTTAGAAAATGATTTTTTCTTTTTCATATTCTTCTTGTTTGTTATTTTTCGGGTGCAAAAGTACAGTAAAAATAGGAAATAGCAAAGTATAGAAATTTAAAATAGGTTAATTGTCATCTTTCTTTATCCGTTGTGTCTGCTTTTTTGTTACCTTTGCACTTAACATTGAGAATCAACATGTGTATCGGTGCTTTCGGGCACATTATTATAAAAAGAATTATGAAAATGAAGTTTTCGATATCGTATGCAGCCAAGTGGGGTCATGCCCTGCATGTAGAATTAACTTTTGCCGCCGCTGATGGATATCAAGATACGATGGACTTGCCGATGAACACCCGCGACGGGTATCACTGGGAGGTGGAAATGGCGTCAAGGCAGAACCGCCATCACCCTTTCGTAGCTGTGGCTTACTGCTACTGCGTGAAAGATGCTGAGGGAAAGGTGCTGCGTAGGGAATCGCTCGCTTCTGCTCGCCAATATGTTTTTGATGAGAGTAAGAATTTCTATTTTCAGGACTATTGGCTGGAGGAGGACAATCCTTACGTGGAAAAAAATGCCTTCGTATTGCAGCAGGTAAAGTTTACTGATGTCAAGCCAGCGCGTCTGCCTCTCTTCGACCGTACTATCATCTTCAAGATTCATGCCCCGAAACTCTATGAGGGTGAGGCTGTAGCTCTATTGGGAAATCATCCTACGCTGGGCAAATGGAATCCGGCTCATTTCCTGAAGATGCAGAACAATCATGGCAAGGACTGGGAAATATCTGTGAATGTGCAGGCTATCGATGAGCCGATAGAATATAAATATGTGGTGATTGATGCACAGACCCAGAAACTGAAGAGATGGGAATTTGGGGATAACAGAATCTTTGGCATTTCGGGTAATGAACAGGCTGGTGGACAGGGAATTCCTCAGGGTGAAATCCGCGTATACCATCAGGATGTTTATGTGTTACACGGCGGTGACTTCCGTATCAAGAGGGTTCCGGTTCATGCCCAGTTCAATTTCGATACCTATATCTTCGATCTTGACGGAACCCTGATTTCTTCTCTCCACGACCTGGCTGCAAGCTGCAATTATGCGCTGAAGCTGAACGGAATGCCTGAACGTACGCTGGAGGAAGTACGCATGTTTGTAGGAAACGGGGTGAAGAAACTGATGGAACGTGCCGTGCCGGGAGGATTGGAGAATGAGAAGTTTGAGAAAACCCTGCAGGATTTCCGCAAGCATTATATGGTGCACAATATGGATAATACGAAACCTTATCCGGACGTAATGGAGATGCTGGAGGAACTGAAGAATAGGGGAAAGAACATTGCGGTGGTAAGCAATAAGTTTTATGCAGCTACCCAGGAAATCTGCCGCCATTTCTTCGGCGACCTGATAGATGTGGCGATAGGAGAGCGGGAGAATATCAAGAAAAAACCGGCTCCAGATACCGTAAATGAAGCCTTGCGACAGCTGCATGCGGATAGAGAAAGGGCGGTATATATCGGCGACAGCGACGTGGATGTGATGACGGCAAAGAACAGTGGAATGCCTTGTATCTCTGTTCTTTGGGGATTCAGAGATCACGATTTTCTGTTGGCACATGGAGCTTCTATCCTAGTATCATCACCCTTGCAGATATTGTAAGAAAGGTAGGATAAAACTATCTGGAAGACTATCATAGAGAATGGTCTTCCAGATATTTCTTGATAAATTCAAAGTAGGTTTCTGATATCGGAATGCTCTGGTCGCCATAGGTAATGTGCTGCTGGTCTACCGTATCAAACTTTGTCATGTTGGCAAGGAACGAACGGTGTACACGCTTGAATTTCTCTCTTGGTAGCCTTTCTTCCAACTGTTTGAGGTTGCCCAGGGTTCTGATGTTAGGCCTGCCCTCAAGATGGAAACGGATGTAGTCTTTGTCGCAGTCAACAAACAGAATATCATCTATCGGGATTCTTACGCATTTGTAATCTCGTTTTACCACTAGAAAACCGTCGCGCTTGATAGGGTTGTAGTTATCGTCCTGCATGTAGCTTTCGAAGACTTTCTGGCATGATCCCATAAAGTCATCGTAGGTGATGGGCTTGAGCAGATAGTCGAATGCATTCACTTTGTAGGCTTCGATGGCATACTCCTTGAATGCGGTGGTGAAGACAATCTTCACGTTCTTGGGTACAACCTTTGCAAATTCCAGACCGCTGATCTGCTGCATGTGGATGGCGAGAAAAAGTATGTCGAGATGGTTGTGATGGATGCCGTCTACAGCATCTATCGCACTTTTGTAGGCTCCGATCAAATGTAGGGTCGGAGTTTTCTCTATATACTGTTCCAGGAGTTGCATAGCTTCCGAATCTTCATCTATGATGGCGCAATTTAAAATCATAATTTTACTGTTTTAGTGATTTTATTCTCGATTTTCGTAAAAACGAAAATTGTGTTTGTTTATTGTGTCAAGCTGCAGATTTTTTCAGATAAAAAACTATTTTCATGATTTTACCTTAAATTTGTTTAATCTATTTGGCTATTTGAGGAAAAAGCGCTAACTTTGGAGATTGATAAGTCAGACTATAACTGTAGAATATGAAATACAATAAGAAACAACATACCAAATTGTCCTGTCGGAGCAAGTGTTTTTTCCTTGCCTTGACTTTGGCTATGGCATCGGTTGATGCCTCAGCCCAGAAGATTTCGCTAGGCTCTTGCATCACCCGTGACGGAGGTCAGTTTAAAGGCGAAATGGTGAGCGGAAAGCCGCAGGGAAAAGGTACTACCATCTATAAGAATGGGGATACCTACGAAGGCTCTTATATGAAAGGTAAGCGCGAAGGTTATGGCGTTTATACCTTCAGTGATGGCGAAAAGTATGAGGGACAGTGGATGCAGGACCAGCAGCATGGTAAAGGCACCTACTATTTTCAGAACAACAACAAATATGTAGGTCTCTGGTTCCGCGATTACCAGCATGGTCATGGCGTCATGTTCTATTATAATGGTGATAAATATGACGGCGACTGGTATAAGGACAAGCGTCAAGGACGCGGCGTTTATACTTATGCCAATGGCGCACAGTATAAAGGCCAGTGGATGAACGATATGAAGAATGGAAACGGCTTCTTCAACTGGGGAGACGGAACTACTTATGACGGTCAGTGGCTAGACAACCAGCGCTCTGGAAAAGGTACTTTCAAATATGCTGATGGCGATGTGTATATCGGAGACTGGAAGGATGATATCCAGGACGGAAAGGGTATATATAAATTTCATAATGGCGACATTTATGAAGGCGATTATGTGCAGGGAGAACGCACGGGTATAGGCATCTTCCGCTCTGCAAAGGGCGACAAGTATAACGGACAGTTTAAGGATGGCCTGCGTACCGGTCAGGGTACCTTCATCTGGAAGAATGGCGATATCTATGTAGGCGACTGGATGGATGATCTGCAGAACGGCAGGGGCAAACTGACCAAGAAGAACGGCGACGTGTTTGAAGGTGAATTCAAGAACGGTCTGGTTGATGGTAATGTCGTGATTCATTATGCTGATGGCAGAAGATTCAAGGGTGCCTATCACAAAGGTAAGCGTCAGGGACCTTGCATAGAAGAAGATAAAAACGGTAAGCGTTTCGAAGGAACCTACCGTAACGACGTGCGTGACGGAAGATTTGTAGAAAAAGACCGCAACGGACAGGTTACAGCCAAGGGAACCTACGAAAACGGCAAACGATTTGAAGACTAATCTCTTCAGAAAATTAGATAAATACAAAGAAATTATAAATAACGAGATAGAGAACCTTTATATTTTAAATAATGAGAAAAAGAACATATTATATATTATAATGTTGAATATTGAATGTTCAATGTTCTGTTTTCAAATCTCAAAGTTAAAAGTAAATGTTCAAATCTCAAAGCTTAAACTAGAATTATGGTAGTAGATACTTTAGACAATCTGGAGAAATACGTTTCTCTCAATCCGCTCTTCGCTGATGTAGTGAAGTTTATCAAGGAAAATGACCTCTCTAAATTGGAGGACGGTAAGCATTTTATCAAGGAGAGTAACCTCTTTGTTAACATAACGACAGCTCACGGAAAAAACGAGGAAGATGCTGTTTTTGAAACACATCGCAAGATGATAGATATTCAGATACCTCTTGACAACGAGGAGACTTATGGCTATACTCCTCTTGCTGATCTTCCTGAAGTGGAATATAACGAGGCTAAGGATGTAACCAAGTATCCTGGTGTGAAAGCGCAGATGCTCGTTACCTGCAAGCCAGGTCAGTTTGCTATCTTCTGGCCACAAGATGGTCATCAGCCATGCATCTGTAGTGGTGATATCCACAAGGCTATCTTCAAGATTAAGAATTAAAGAAGAAATCTTCAAGATAAAATTAAAGAAGAATAATATAGAGTAACCATCTAAAATCATGATATATGGCAACAGAAAAGAAAACTACAGCCCAGAAGGCTGCAACTAAAAAGGCAACTGCAAAGAAACCAGTTGCAAAAAAGGCAGCGAAGGCTGTGGTAAAGCATATCGGACTCGTGAAGAACGACCCATATCTGGCAGACTATGAGGATGCCATCAAGGGTCGACACGACCATGCACTCTGGAAACTCGGTCAGCTGACTAATAACGGCAAACAGACATTGAGCGATTTTGCCAATGGATACGAGTATTTCGGACTGCATAAGACTGCCCGTGGATGGGTGTTCCGTGAGTGGGCACCTAATGCTACAGACATCTATCTGATCGGTGACTTCAACAACTGGCAAGAAACCGAAAAGTATCGTGCCAAAAGAATAAAGAATACCGGCAACTGGGAACTCAAACTTCCGGAGAAAGCGATGAAACATGGCGATCTCTTCAAGATGAAAGTTCATTGGGAAGGTGGTGAAGGTGAGCGTATTCCAGCATGGGCACAGCGCGTAGTACAGGACGACCAGACCAAGATTTTCTCTGCTCAGGTTTGGAATCCGGAACCATATAAATGGAAGAAGAAAACCTTCAGACCAAATGTGGCACCTCTGCTCATCTATGAATGTCATATCGGTATGGCACAGGATGCTGAGAAGGTTGGCACTTACACAGAATTTAAGGAGAATGTGTTGCCACGTATCATCAAGGATGGTTACAACTGCATTCAGATTATGGCTATCCAGGAGCATCCGTATTATGGCTCCTTCGGCTATCATGTAAGCAGTTTCTTTGCTGCAAGTAGCCGCTTCGGAACTCCTGAAGAGTTGAAGGATCTCATTGATACAGCTCACCAGAATGGTATTGCCGTCATCATGGACATCGTTCACTCTCATGCCGTAAAGAACGAGGTGGAAGGACTGGGTAATCTCGCTGGCGATCCTAACCAGTATTTCTATCCTGGCGACCGTCATGAGCATCCGGCTTGGGACAGTCTCTGCTTCGACTATGGAAAGGATGAAGTCATCCATTTCCTGTTGAGCAACTGCAAGTATTGGCTCAATGAGTTCCATTTTGACGGATTCCGTTTTGATGGTGTAACATCCATGCTCTATTACAGTCATGGTCTGGGTGAGGCATTCTGCAACTACGGCGATTATTTCAATGGTCACGAGGATGATAATGCCATCTGCTATCTTACCCTTGCCAACTGTCTGATTCATGAGGTTAACAAGCATGCCATTACGATTGCCGAAGAGGTGAGCGGAATGCCGGGACTGGCAGCCAAATTTGAGGATGGCGGTTATGGTTTCGATTATCGCATGGCGATGAATATTCCAGATTATTGGATCAAGACCATCAAGGAACTGAAGGATGAGGACTGGAAACCATCCAGCATCTTCTGGGAGGTAAAGAACCGCCGTTCGGATGAGAAGACCATCTCTTACTGTGAGAGTCATGACCAGGCATTGGTGGGCGATAAAACCATCATCTTCCGTCTGATAGATGCCGATATGTACTGGCATTTCAAGAAGGGCGATGAAAACGAAATGGCTCATCGTGGTATTGCTCTGCATAAGATGATCCGTCTGGTTACCGCCTCTACAATCAATGGCGGTTATCTCAACTTCATGGGTAATGAGTTCGGTCACCCAGAGTGGATCGATTTCCCTCGCGAGGGTAATGGCTGGAGCCATAAATATGCCCGCAGACAGTGGAATCTGGTAGATAATCATGAACTCTGCTACCACTATCTTGGAGATTTCGACCGAGAAATGCTCAAGACAATTACAAGCGAAAAGAATTTTAACAAGACACCAGTTGTAGAAATCTGGCATAATGATGGCGATCAGGTTCTCGCCTTTATGCGTGGCGATCTGCTCTTCGTGTTTAACTTCTCGCCAACCCGCTCTTTCACCGACTATGGCTTCCTGGTTCCAACCGGTTCCTACAGCGTAGTGCTTGATTCTGACAGCAAGGATTTCGGCGGTAATGGCTTGAATGATGACACGATGACGCATCTGACTAATTACGATCCACTTTATGTGAAAGACCGTAAGGAGTGGCTGAAACTTTATCTGCCAGCTCGTACAGCTTTGGTGCTGAAGAAAAATTAATAGATTGATTTATGAAAAATAAAAGGAGTAGTACTGCGAAGATGCAAATCGCCTGTGCTATCATCTTTATCACATTTACCTACGTCTACCTGGCATTTTACCAGGCAGACGTACTGGCAGTGGCTCAGCATGTTTTCTCAGGTGGTTTGACCAACTACAGTTACACGCTGGCTCCACTGCTTATCACGCTCGTACTCTATCTGCTGCAAGTGGGAGTGTACGCGGTAACCCGTGTGAAACGCCGTTTCCACGGGCTTACTTATTTCCCTTCGTTCCTCATCCTGACGATGATTACCGATATCCCCGTTGATATCGACCGTTATCATTCGCTGGGGGCGTGGTGGATTATCCTGCCACTCTGTCTGATTCTCTGGGGCGGATTGATATGGATAGCCCGCCAGTTGGAGCCGATAGAAACAGAGCCTCACAGTAACGGCTGGTTCTCCCGCTATATGTGGGTGAATCTGCTCCAGATGCTGGTGATGATATTGCTTGTCAACTTTGTTGCTAGCAATGATCGGCTGTTTCATGAACGTATGCGCATGGAACATCTGATGAAAGAAAAACAGTATGAAAAAGCTTTGGAAGTAGGTGAAAAATCTCTGAAAACAGATTCTTCGCTGACGATGCTCCGTATAGCCTGTCTCAACGAAACAGGCGAGCTGGGCAGCCGTCTCTTTACTTATCCGCTGGTAGGTGGAAGTAAGGCGATGATGCCGGATAGCGTAACCGTGAAGGCTATGATGTGGAAGGCGCCAAAATGGATGCAGAAACCTTCGGCATGGATGGTTAAACATCATCTCAAGTATCGTCTGCCTGTTGACTATCAGCTTTGTGCACTCTTGCTGGACAAGCAACTAGACAAGTTCGTAGCAGAGGTGCAGAAACATTACAAAGTAACTTCGGGGAAACTGCCTGTTCATTATAAGGAAGCGTTGGTTCTTTATACGCATCGCCGCAGTAATCCAAGTATCGTTTATCACGATAATGTGATGGATACAGACTTTGATGATTTCCAGCAGATGGATCACAAATATGCTAATGAGACAGAAAAGCAGAATGCTCTTCGGGATACTTATGGAAATACCTACTGGTATTATTATGAGTATGGAAACAAGTGAAAGTTTTAATTTAGGAGGTTAATATGAAAATACAGATATTCAGAAACTTATGGGTTTTACAGATAGCTTTTCTTCTGTTGGCGCCATTAGGGTTGCAGGCACAGAAGAAGGAGATTTCTGCAGCCAAAGATCTGGTAAAGGCTGGCAAGGATTTGGCGAAGGCCGAATCCAGTATGCGCAAACTCCTGACGGATTCTGCCAACCGGAATAACAAGAAAATTTGGAATATTCTCTTCGATGCTGTGAAGAAGCAGTATGAACAGGGTAATGAGAAACTCTACCTCAAACAGGCGTATGATACAGCCCAACTCTTCAATGCAACCCGACAGCTCTTCGTTATAGCCCAAGGACTTGATTCCGTTGAGATGATTCCTAACAAGAAAGGAAAATGTGAGTTTGATTTCCGCAAGTCTCATTCTGAATATTTGAACAGGATACGTCCGAACCTCTATAACGGAGGAACCTGGTTTATCAGGAAGCAGAAATACAAGGAGGCTTATCAGTTCTTTGACCAGTACATAGAGTGCAGTACTGCACCGATGTTCCAATCTTATAAGTATGCTCAGAAAGACAAATATATTTCTTCGGCAGCTTATTGGGCTGTATATGCCGGATATAAGATGAAAGATACCAAAGCTACGCTTCATCATTCTTATGAGGCGCTGAAAGATACGGCTCATTATAACTATATGTTACAGTATCTGGCAGAGACTTACAAACTGGAGAAGGATACTGCGCGCTATCTCTCTACCTTGAAGGAAGGTTTTGAACGGGATCCGAAATTCCCGTTCTTCTTCCCGCGTCTGGTAGAGTATTATTCGCAGGAAAACCAACTCGATTCTGCACTCGCCGTAGCAGATAAGGCGCTGGCGATAGCTCCCGACAATGATATCTATCTCTTTACCAAGGGAACCGTTCTCCTGAATATGGGTGATTTCAAGCAATGCATCGAAGTGAGCAAAAAGGCACTTGCTGTGAACGATTCTTTGGCTGGTGCTTATTATAATATAGGTTTGGCTTATTTCAATCAGGCTGTTGAAATGGATAAGAATTCGCAGCAATCCCGCAAAACTCATCAGGAGATAGACGGACTTTACAAGAGTGCGATGCCTTATCTGCAGAAGTACAGAACGATGGCGCCTGATATGCAGGACCAGTGGGCTTTGCCGCTATATACCATCTATCTGAACCTGAATATGGGTAAGGAGTTTGATGAGATTGACAAACTGCTCAATCAGAAAAAGAAATAATGCCTCATGATGAGAAATTTATGAAAACTTCTCTTGAAAAGAAAACTTCTCTTTAGAAATTGATTATTAGAAATTTATGATAGACAGAATTTTAGATAAACTGGGCATTGAGCTCAATGATATGCAGCAGGATTCCATGCAGGCAATCTTGCACGGGAACAAGGATGTGGTGATACTTTCGCCAACAGGTAGTGGCAAGACACTGGCTTATCTTTTGCCTCTTACCCAACTTATAGATGCTACTGATGACGAGGCACAGGCGGTGGTGGTAACTCCTGGTCGGGAACTCGCTTTGCAGTCGGCTAACGTATTGAAGAATATGGGCAGCGGTTTGCGTGCGATGGCTTGCTATGGTGGTCGTGCTACGATGGATGAGCATCGCGTGATGAAACAGGTTCGTCCTCAGATTGTATTTGGAACTCCAGGTCGTCTCAATGATCATCTGGATAAGGGAAATCTTTCTCCATATCACATCAAATACCTGATTATTGATGAGTTTGACAAGTGTCTGGAGATGGGTTTCCAGGACGAAATGAGCCGACTGATCAAGTCTTTGCCTGGCTTGCGTCGACATTTCCTGCTTTCTGCTACCGAGGCAGAGGAGATTCCTCATTTCGTACACATGGGTAGGGTAGAAAAGATAGATTACCGTGTGGATGAAGATCAGGTTCCTGACCGTGTACATATTTATAAGGTGGAAAGTCCGGTAAAGGATAAACTGGAGAGCCTGGCACTTTTGCTTCGTAGCCTGGGCGACCAGAGTACTATTGTTTTCCTCAATTACCGTGATAGTGTAGAGCGTACCAACAAATATCTGGTAGAACAAGGTTTTTCTACATCTTTCTTCCATGGTGGATTGGAACAGAAGGAGCGAGAGGCTTCTCTCTACCGTTTTAGCAACGGAAGTGCCAATATTCTGGTGAGTACGGATCTGGCTTCGCGCGGACTTGATATTCCAGATATAGATAATATCATCCATTATCACATGCCGGAGAGCGAAGATGGTTATATCCATCGTGTAGGACGTACGGCACGATGGGAAGCCCAGGGAAAGGCTTTCTTCCTGTTAGGTCCTGAAGAGCATATTCCGGAATATGTGGATGCTGAAATTGAGGATTACGAGATGCCTGCTGCTGATCAGCTTCCTGCGCCAGCTAAACCTAAGATGGCTACTATATATATAGGTAAAGGCAAAAAGGATAAAATCAGCAAGGGTGACATCTTAGGCTTCCTTTGCAAGAAGGGTGGGCTGCAGTCGGCTGAAATCGGTAAGATTGATGTTAATGACCGTTATGCTTATGCTGCCATTTCCCGAACGAAGTTGCGCAGCGTACTGAATAATGTAAAGGACGAAAAGATAAAAGGCGTCAAAACGATAGTGGAAGAGGTAAGGTAGTTGACAAACTGCTATTATCTTTTCTCTGTTGCTTGCTAATGTATAATAAATGTAAAAATAGACATAAATATGCAGTTATTATACTAAAATGACTAACAAAATGAAAGAAATCTGCGCAAAACGCTAAAAATGTGCAGAAAAGTTTGGTAGTTTCAAATAAAAAGTGTAATTTCGCAGTCGTAAATACAATCCAAAGGTTTACTATGTATCCTATATGGGTGTATTGTGCACTTATTTTTCCTACTAACAGGATTATATCGTATAAAACTTAAATAATTATACAAAGATGAAGAAGTACAATTTTAACGCAGGTCCATCAATGCTTCCACGCGAAGTGATTGAGAACACAGCAAAGCAGATTTTGGATTTTAATGGTTCAGGTCTTTCATTGATGGAAATCAGCCACCGTGCTAAGGATTTCCAGCCAGTAGTTGATGAGGCAGTCTCCTTATTCAAGGAGCTTCTTGACATTCCTGAGGGTTATTCCGTAATCTTCCTTGGTGGTGGTGCGTCATTGCAGTTTATGCAGATTCCAGCAAACTTCCTCATCAAGAAGGCTGCCTACATTAATTCTGGCACTTGGGCTAAGAAGGCAATGAAAGAGGCGAAGCATTTTGGTGAGGTCGTGGAGATCGCATCATCGTCCGACGCCAATTTCACTTTCTATCCACAGGTTCCTAACACAGTACCAGCCGATTGTGATTACTTGCATTTGACAAGCAACAATACTATATATGGTACTGAACTCCGTGTAGATCCTGATGTAAACGTACCATTGATTTCTGATATGTCTTCAGATATCATGAGCCGTCCAGTAGATGTTTCTAAGTATACTGCCATCTATGCAGGTGCTCAGAAGAATCTTTCTATGGCAGGTGTTACCGTTATCATCGTAAAGGATGATATGCTCGGCAAGGCTCCTCGCGAGCTTCCTACAATGCTCGATTATCGTACTCACGTAGAGAAGGGCAGTATGTTTAATACTCCTCCTGTTGTTCCTATCTATACTTTGATGGAGAATCTCCGCTGGTTGAAGGCTAACGGTGGTGTTGAGGCAGCTGATAAGCGTGCTCACGAACGTGCTGAAGTTCTTTATGCTGAAATCGACCGCAACAAACTCTTCAAGGGTACTGTTGAAGAAGCATCCCGTTCTTTGATGAACATCTGCTTCGTGATGAACGATGAGTACAAGGAGTTGGAGAAGCCATTCCTCGACTTCGCTACAGAGCGTGGCATGGTAGGTATCAAGGGTCACCGCTCAGTGGGTGGTTTCCGTGCCAGCTGCTACAATGCACAGACCATGGAGGGTGTTCAGGCACTCGTCAAGGCCATGCAGGATTTTGAAGCACAACATTAATTTTTGAATTTGTATGAAAGTATTAGTTGCAACAGAAAAACCATTTGCAGCAGCTGCTGTAGATGGAATCAAAAAAGAAATAGAAGGAGCGGGCAACGAACTTGTCTTGCTCGAAAAGTATACAGAGAAAGCTCAGCTTCTCGATGCAGTGAAGGATGTGGACGCGATGATTATCCGCTCTGACAAGGCTGATGCCGAGGTGCTCGATGCAGCAAAGAACTTGAAGATTATCGTTCGTGCTGGTGCAGGTTATGATAACATCGACCTTGCTGCTGCTACTGCTCATAATGTAGTGGCTGAGAATACTCCTGGTCAGAACTCTAACGCAGTAGCTGAGTTGGTATTCGGTCTGCTGGTTTTCACCGTTCGTAATTTCTACAACGGCAAGGCTGGTTCTGAGTTGAAGGGTAAGAAATTGGGTATTCTTGCTTTCGGTAATGTTGGTCGAAATGTGGCTCGCATTGCCAAGGGATTTGGCATGGAAGTAGCTGCTTACGATGCATTCTGCCCAGCTGATGTTATCGAGGCTGCCGGTGTGCATGCTGTAAAGTCACAGGATGAGTTGTTCCAGACTTGTGACATCGTTTCTCTTCATATCCCTGCTACTCCAGAGACTATCAAGAGCATCGACTACAAGACTGTAAACCAGTTGCCTAAGGGTGGCATCCTCATCAATACAGCGCGTAAGGAGGTTATCAATGAGCCTGAGCTCCTGAAACTTCTTGCTGAGCGAGAGGACTTGAAGTTCATCACTGATATCAAGCCTGATGCCGATGCAGACTTTGCCAAGTTCGAGGGTCGCTACTTCTCAACTCCTAAGAAGATGGGTGCACAGACTGCTGAAGCAAATATCAATGCCGGTATTGCAGCAGCTAAGCAGATTAATGCGTTCTTTAAGGATGGATGCACTAAGTTCCAGGTAAATAAGTAATTATTCTTCCCATACATATAGCTCATGAAGGGTGCTTTTTCACAGAAGCACTCTTGATGGGCTTTTCATGTTTTTATTAAACTAGTCAATTTAAACAAAATATTATGGCAATAGTAAAACCTTTTAAGGGAGTAAGACCTCCTAAAAATCTCGTCGAGCAGGTTGAGTCTCGTCCTTACGATGTTCTCAATTCAGAGGAAGCACGTGCCGAGGCAGGCGATAACGAGAAGAGCCTTTATCATATTATTAAACCTGAAATCAATTTCGAACCAGGTACTTCTGAGTACGATCCTCGCGTTTATGAAAGCGCTGCAGAGAACTTCAGAAAGTTCCAGGAGAATGGCTGGTTAAAACAGGATGATAAGGAACAGTATTATATCTATGCACAGACGATGAACGGCAAGACTCAGTATGGTCTTGTGGTAGGTGCGTATGTAAACGACTATATGACGGGTGTCATCAAGAAACATGAGCTGACACGCCGCGATAAGGAAGAAGATCGTATGAAGCATGTGCGTGTATGCAATGCCAATATCGAACCAGTATTCTTCGCTTGTCCTGATAATGAGGTGCTTAACGAACTTCTGATGCGTTATGCAGCAACAACACCGGAATATGATTTCATTGCTCCAATTGATGGTTTCCGTCATCAGTTCTGGGTTGTAAGCGATGATCAGGATATTGCCACAATTACAACGGAATTTGCCAAGATGCCTAGCCTTTATATTGCTGACGGTCATCACCGTTCTGCAGCTGCAGCTCAGGTAGGTGCAGAAAAAGCTAAGCAGAATCCTAATCATACAGGTAAGGAGGAATATAACTACTTTATGGCAGTTTGTTTCCAGGCAAGTCAGCTTACCATTCTCGATTATAACCGAGTTGTGAAGGATTTGAACGGTCTGACTTCTGATCAGTTCCTCGATGCTCTGACAAAGAATTTCGAGGTGATAGATATTGATGCAATCAATGTGAATGTATCTGGTGATGATGAGGGTATACCTTGCTATGAAAAGATGGCTATTGATGATGCTATCAGCCAGTTTGGCTTGGATATTCTGAAACCAGCTGCTCTCCATTCTTTTCTCCTCTATCTGGATGGTAAATGGTACGGTTTGTTTGCCAAGCCAGGAACCTATGATGATGCTGATCCAATCGGCGTGCTCGATGTGGATATTTCATCTCGCCTGATTCTTGATGAAATTCTGGGTATCAAGGATTTACGTTCTGATAAGCGCATCGACTTTGTTGGTGGTCTTCGCGGTCTCGGTGAGTTGAAACGTCGTGTGGATAGCGGTGAGATGAAGATGGCACTTGCTTTGCATCCGGTTTCTATGCAGCAGATTATGGACATCGCTGACAGTGGTAAGATTATGCCACCTAAGGCAACATGGTTTGAACCTAAGTTGCGTAGCGGTTTGATTATTCACAAATTGGATTAATGATAGACGAATTTAAGACTATATCAGATACGATAGGCGAGGGATATTACACCGAGAAAAGGAGTAAGTTTCTCGCCTTTGCTCACCATGTTACAACTGTTGACGAGGTGAAGGAAATTGTTGCCGGGTACCGTAAGAAATATTACGATGCCCGACATTGTTGTTATGCATATATGCTAGGTCCTGAACGGACAGAGTTCCGTGCCAATGATGATGGCGAACCTTCTTCTACGGCAGGAAAACCAATCCTTGGTCAAATCACGAAATCAGAATTGACGGATATTTTAATTGTCGTCATCCGATATTTCGGAGGCGTGAAATTGGGAACCAGCGGACTCATTGTTGCCTATCGTGAAGCTGCCATTGATGCTTTGGCTCATTGTGAGGAGGTTACGCAACAGATAGAGGAAATCGTAACCTATGATTTTACTTATCCGATGATGAATGATGTGATGAGGATAGTCAAAGATATGAATCCGCGTATCCTGGATCAGACTTTCGATAATACTTGCAGCATCAAACTTTCTATCAGAAAGAGCGAGGCTGAGCAGTTGCGTTCCCGTCTGAAAAAGCTGTCGTTTGAATAGCAGATAACTGACAGACAGATGAATAACTGCTGGGTAAATAAAAAGAGGGTGAATCATTAATTTATGATACACCCTCTTTTTGATGGTTATTTCTTTTGAATTTATCCCTTTTCTTCCAATTCCTTCTGCAATCGGATGATTTCATCGCGATATTGGGCAGCTTGCATGAAGTCGAGGTCTTTGGCAGCTTGCTTCATCAATGCCGTAGTATTGGCAATGCTCTTCTCCAATTCTTCCTTGCTCATACTGCGAACAATAGGGTCGGCAACGAAGGCTGCACTTTCCGGTTCCACGTAGACGCGAGGCTTAGAACCCTCTGCTCCCATCGGAACAATCTTTGCTCCTTCTTCCTTGCTGGTAGGCAGAGCTGAGGTTATTGCTTTCACAATCTGTTTTGGAGTAATGCCATGGTCGGCATTGTATTTCAACTGGATGCTTCGGCGGCGGGCTGTTTCATCTATCGTTTTCTGCATGCTGTCTGTGATGTTGTCTGCATACATGATTACCTTGCCGTTCACATTTCGGGCTGCACGGCCTGCCGTCTGGGTCAGAGAACGGTGACTGCGCAGGAAACCTTCCTTATCTGCATCGAGAATAGCTACGAGCGAAACTTCCGGCAAGTCGAGTCCTTCTCGTAACAGGTTGACACCCACCAGTACATCGTATACTCCTGCACGGAGATCGTTCATGATCTTTACTCGGTCTAAGGTTGCCACATCACTGTGGATATAGGCAGCCTTTACGTTGTGGTTGAGCAGGAACTCGGTGAGTTCTTCTGCCATACGCTTTGTAAGAGTCGTAATCAGAACTCGCTCGTTGCGGTGTGTTCTTGTTAATATTTCGTCCAGAAGATCATCTATCTGATTCTCACTTGGACGGACTTCGATTTCCGGGTCCAGGAGTCCTGTAGGACGAATCAACTGTTCTACAACCACGCCTTCGGCTTCTCTCAATTCATAGTCTGCCGGAGTTGCACTTACGTAGATGGCCTGCGGAATGAGATCGTGAAATTCCTCGAATTTCAGCGGACGGTTATCGAAGGCTGCAGGCAAACGGAAGCCATATTCTACCAGGTTCTTCTTTCGTGCCCGGTCGCCTCCATACATGGCTCCAATCTGCGGGATGCTCACATGGCTCTCGTCAACCACCAGCAGGAAATCTTTAGGGAAGAAATCGAGCAGGCAATATGGGCGTTCGCCTTCGTGTCTGCCATCAAAATATCGGGAATAGTTCTCGATGCCCGAACAGTGGCCCAATTCCTTGATCATTTCCATATCATATTCTACACGTTCCTTGATGCGCTGTGCCTTGATTCCATCTCCAATACTCTTGAAGAATTCTACCTGTTTAACCAGGTCGTCCTGAATTCTGCGAATGGCACTTTCCTGCTGTTCTTTTGTTGTTACGAAAAGGTTGGCTGGATAAATCTCGTAATCTTCGAACGAGGCAAGGCGGTGATAAGTGAGCGAATCCACTTCTTCGATACTGTCAATCTCATCGTCCCACCATGTTACGCGCAAAACATGATCGCTGTAAGCCATAAAGATGTCAACCGTTTCGCCTTTCACTCTAAAGTTGCCACGTTGCAGTTCTATGTCATTTCTAACGTAAAGTGCATCAACGAGTTTTCTCAGAAATTCATTTCTGTCGAGTCGCTGCCCGCGATGAATCTTGATGATGTTCTCCTGCATCGCCACAGGTCCGCCCATACCATAGATGCACGATACGGATGAGACAACGATGACATCCTTTCTGCCCGAGAGAAGGGCAGAAACAGCACCGAGTCGCAACTTGTCTATTTCATCATTGATGGCGAGGTCTTTTTCTATATATGTATCAGTCGTTGGCAGATAAGCTTCCGGCTGATAATAGTCGTAGTATGAAACATAATATTCTACAGCGTTCTCAGGGAAGAAACCCTTCATCTCCTGATACAGTTGGGCGGCAAGAGTCTTGTTGTGGCTCAAGATGAGCGTAGGCTTCCCCACGTTGGCAATCACGTTTGCCACCGTAAAGGTTTTACCCGAGCCGGTTACACCCAACAACACCTGTGCAGGGTCTCCTTCAAGCACCCCCTCTGTGAGTTGCCTGATGGCTTGCGGCTGGTCGCCAGTTGGCTTATATTTTGATGTAATCTTAAAATCCATTTTCTTCCTGATTTCTTCTCAAAAGTTCTGTTTCAAGGTGCAAAATTACAAAAAAAACGCCATTAATCGTTATAAAGATTAATTTTTTACGAAAAAATGTATCTTTTCTTTTGATAATAAGTAAATTATGAGTAACTTTGCAGTTCAAAATGAGAATTATGAAGAAATTGACTCTTATTGCATCGTGTGTTGCATTGCTCTTTTCGAGCTGTGCCCACGAATATAACCAGGTATTGAAATCAGGCGATTATACTTATAAGTATGAGTACGCCAAGCAGAGCTATGCCCAGGGCAAGTATTCCCGTGCCATTCCTCTTCTGCAGGAACTGGTAACGATGAAGAAAGGTTCTACCGAGGGTGAGGAATGTTTGTACATGCTGGCTATGGCCGAGTATGGTATGAAGGATTATGAGACTGCTGCAGAGTATTTCAAGAAGTATTACTCTTCTTATCCTAAAGGTAAGTTTGCTGAAAATGCAAAGTACTTTGTGGGAGAGAGTCTGTATCAGAATGCTCCAGAGCCTCGTCTTGACCAGAGTACCACGATTACAGCCATCGCAGCCTTTCAGGAGTTCCTGGATCTTTATCCGGATGCCCGACTCAAGCAGCAGGCTACAAACCGCCTTTTTGCTCTTCAGGACCTCTTGGTTGAGAAGGAGTATAAGAGTGCCAAGCTCTATTTTGATATGGGCACCTATTTCGGCAACTGTACCAGCGGAGGCAATAATTATGAGGCTTGTATCGTAACTGCACAAAATGCGCTTAAGGATTATCCTTACAGCAACCGACGCGAGGAGTTTGCATCGCTCATCATGAAAGGCAAATATGAACTGGCAAAGATGAGTGTCGAGAAAAAGCAGCTGGAGCGCTATCAGGATGCGGAGGATGAGTGTTATGGCTTTATCAACGAATATCCTGATTCAAAGGACCGTGCACTTGCCGAGAAGTATATTGAGAAGTGCAAGCAGTACGAGAAAGAGCATCCGGAGTCAGCTCTCGACCAGCTTGGCAATAATGCCAATTAAAAAAGCATATATATAATAAGGTAAAAACAATATAATAATAATAGTACTATAATTATGGATTTCAAAAAATCAAAGGCACCAGTAAACACAGTAACTCGCAACATTATGGATCTCTGCGATGATACCCATAATATCTACGAGAGCGTAGCTATCATTGCAAAGCGCGCTAATCAGATTTCTATCGAAATCAAGCAGGAGTTGAGTAAGAAACTTCAGGAGTTTGCTTCTTACAACGATTCTTTGGAGGAAGTTTTTGAGAACCGCGAACAGATTGAAATCTCTCGCTACTACGAGAAGTTGCCAAAGCCAACTTTGCTCGCTACAGAAGAGTTTATTGAGAATAATATTTATTGGCGCGATCCTACCAAGACATCTGCACCAATGGTTCACGAGAGCGAAATTTAATATTCCAGAGCTATATGATACAGCGTAAACAGACATTATTTCTGCTCTTTGCTGTCATCGCCATTGCTATCTGTCTTTTCCTTCCTGTCGCCAGCATCGCAGCTAAGACGATGGGAGGAGACACTATGGTTTATAATCTCGGAGTGGTAGGGGAGGCAGGAATGCAGATTTCAACTACTTGCGTTCCTCTGTTCCTTCTGCTCGCCGTTTCAGCCATCATAGCATTGGTAAACATCTTTTTGTACAAGAATCTGAAGCTTCAGAAATCACTCTGTTCACTTGCCATGCTTTTTGCAGGTTTATGGTATGTAGATTATATCGTGATGTTCATGGGCTTGATTCCTGTTCCTGAAGCAGAAGGAACGATGAAGTTTCAGTTTGCCGCTTGCCTTCCTTTGGTAGCAATCATATTCGAATGGATGGCAATGAAAGGTGTGAACGATGACATCAAACTCTTGAGAGCAGCAGACCGAATCAGATAAAAAATGCTAAAAAAGCATTTGAATATCGATAAAAGTTTGCTCAATTCAAATAAAAGTAGTAATTTTGCACCCGCTGTCACGAGATGGCAGCATAAAATTCAAACCTCATTATAAATTAAATTAAAATTAAGATTTAAAAATGGCAACAAAAATCAGATTGCAGCGCGGCGGTCGTAAAAGCTATGCTTTCTACAGCATCGTAATCGCTGACGTTAGAGCACCACGTGATGGTAAATTTACTGAGAAGATTGGTACTTTCAACCCTAATACCAATCCAGCTACTGTAGATTTGAATTTCGAGCGCGCACTCTACTGGGTAGAGACTGGTGCACAGCCAACAGACACAGTTCGCAACATCCTCAAGGGCGAGGGCGTTTACTTGATGAAGCACCTCAAGGGTGGCGTTAAGAAGGGCGCATTCGACGATGCTGAGGCTCAGAAGCGTTTCGACGCTTGGAAGAATAGCAAGGACGCTAAGATTTCTGCTGTTCGCGAGGGCGATGCTAAGGCAAAGAAGGAAGCTGCTGCTAAGGAGCTCGAGGCTGAAAAGAAGATGAACGAAGCAATCGCTAAGAAGGTAGCTGATAAGAAGGCTGCTGCAGCTGCTGCTGAGGCAGAGGCTAAGGCTGCTGAGGAAGCTCCTGCAGAGGAGGCTCCAGCTGAGGCTTAATCTTCGACAGAATCTTCTTTTGAGATTTTAAAGTATAAAGGTTGAATTTCTCTTTCAGGAAATCCAACCTTTTTTTTGTTTCTTTTGATTATGGGTGATAAAAAGGAAAACAGTTATTCGCATATTCTGAAATATACAGGATTGTTTGGCAGTGTGCAAGGATTGGGAATTCTTGTAGGAGTTTTGCGCAATAAATTTACGGCGCTCTTCCTCGGACCTTCTGGAATGGGACTGCTGTCTCTTTTTAGCTCAACGATTTCTGTTCTCAGTTCTGCATGTAATTTCGGCATTCCCACAAGTGGTGTTACATTTATTTCTGAAAAGGAACATACTGCAGATGAATCGCAGTCCGAAAAGGCTGATATCGCCGGGGCGGTTCTTCTTGTCCGCACCTATAGTCTGCTTGCTGCATTTTTCGGAGCCATCATCTGTGTGCTGCTGGGTCCGTTACTCAATGGGTTTACTTTTTCCTGGGGCAATCATACGCTACATTTCATTCTTCTGGCACCAACCATTTTCTTCACGATTCTGGCTGGAGGTGAAACAGCCATTCTGAAAGCTACCGGACAGTTGCGTGCGTTGGCGATGCAGGCAAGTCTTCTGGCTATTCTTCTGCTTTTGGTTTCGGTTCCAGTTTATTGGATATTTGGTGAGAGAGGTATTCTGCCCGTTCTGTTCATTTTGGCATTTATGCAATGGGCTCTGAATTTTCGATATTCCCTACGAGTTGTACGGTGGGGCGTAAATATGCGAAAAATGACGCTAGTTGCAGGTTTCCCACTTTTGCGGCTTGGCGGGGCATTTGTACTTTCGGGTTTGATGAATAGCGGATGCGAATTTCTGATTCGTGCCTTTTTGAACCAACAAGGCGATCTGGAAATTGTCGGACTTTTCAATGCCGGTATAACGATTGTCTTTGTTTATGCGGGAATGGTGTTCTCGGTCATGGATCAGGATTTTTATCCCCGTCTCTCTGGCATTTCGGGTTCCAGAAAAAACGAGGAGTCTGTAAAAGAACGCAATCTCTGTGTGAACCGCCAGCTTGAAATGAATGTCCTGTTGCTGGGGCCTATCGTTGCAGCTATCATTTTAGGTCTGCCTCTCATTATTCCGATATTATACAATGCCCAGTTTATGGGGATGCTTCAGATGACTCAGCTTGCTTCTGTTGCCATGTTGTTCAAGGCGGTTTATCTTCCGATAGAATATCTCCCGCTGTCAAGGGGAGATTCCAAACTATTTCTCATTCAGGAAAGTTTTTGTGTTATCTTGCTGATAATCTGTGAAATAGCTGGTTATCAGTTAGATGGATTGAGAGGAGTAGGAGGGGGTATTGCCGTGGCTTATGCCATAGAGACCATTGCCGTCTTGATTTTCAGCAGAGCCGTTTATGGTTATTGTTTATCCGCTCTTGGTTTCAGATTCTGTATCTTTCAACTTCTGATTCTGATCCTGGTGTTGTTCCTGGTTTTCATGATCAGTTATCGTGATTGGCTTTATTGGCTGATTGGCGTTATCATTGTACTCATGAGTACATCGTTTAGTTTTAGGAAAATTAGAAAACTGATTAGATAAGAATAGAAATACTGTAGGATAAATTATTTTCTCCGAAAGATAGAAGAATATCTCCGAAAGATAAAAAAATATCTTTCGGAGATAATTTTTTATTCCAGTAGGATATAGGATTATTCCAGTAGGATAAATAAAGAAAAAGCCTTGAGAATCAGTTGATTCTCAAGGCTTTTATATGTTTTGTATCTCAAAGAAATTACTTCTTGTTGATAGCGAGGTCGATAGCTACAGCGATAGCAACAGTAGCACCTACCATAGGGTTGTTACCCATACCGAGGAAGCCCATCATCTCTACGTGAGCAGGAACTGAAGAAGAACCTGCGAACTGAGCGTCTGAGTGCATACGACCCATTGTATCAGTCATACCGTAAGAAGCAGGACCTGCAGCCATGTTATCTGGGTGCAAAGTACGACCTGTACCACCACCAGAAGCTACTGAGAAGTATGGCTTACCAGCAGCAATACGCTCCTTCTTGTATGTACCAGCTACTGGGTGCTGGAAACGTGTAGGGTTTGTAGAGTTACCTGTGATTGATACGTCTACATCCTCGCTCCAGTTGATAGCAACACCCTCGCGAACGTCGTCAGCGCCATAGCAGTTAACCTTAGCACGTGGACCGTCGCTGTAAGCGATGCGGTTAACAACCTTCAACTCACCTGTATAGTAGTCGAACTTTGTCTGTACGTATGTGAAACCGTTGATGCGGCTGATGATCTGAGCAGCATCCTTACCAAGACCGTTCAAGATAACGCGCAATGGGTTCTTGCGAACCTTGTTAGCCATCTCAGCAATCTTGATAGCACCCTCAGCAGCAGCGAAAGACTCGTGACCAGCCAAGAAAGCGAAGCACTGAGTCTCCTCACGGAGCAAACGAGCAGCCAAGTTACCGTGACCGAGACCAACCTTACGGTCGTCAGCTACAGAACCAGGGATGCAGAAAGCCTGCAAACCGATACCGATAGCCTCAGCTGCGTCAGCAGCAGTCTTAGCACCTTTCTTGATAGCGATAGCAGCACCAGCTACATACGCCCACTTAGCGTTCTCGAAGCAGATACGCTGAGTATCTTCACACATCTGATAAGGGTCAACACCTGCGTCTTCGCAGATTTGATTAGCCTCTTCCAAGCTCTGAATACCGTTAGCATTAAGAGCAGCAAGAACCTGCTTCTCGCGACGTTCCTGACTTTCGTAACTTACTTTTCTAATCATATCTGTATCTCCTTATTATTCTTTACGTGGATCAATTGCTTTAACAACACCCTGCTCAGCAGTTGTACGACCGTAGCTACCTGTGAACTTCTTGACAGCCTCGTTAGCGTCCATACCGTTCTTGATAGCTTCCATCATCTTGCCGAGGTGAACATACTCATAACCACAAACCTGGCTGTCCTTATCGAGGAACTGCTTTGTGATGTAACCCTCTGTCAACTCGAGGTAACGTGTACCCTTAGCTACAGTACCATAGAGAGTACCAGTCTGTGAACGAAGACCCTTACCCAAGTCCTCAAGACCTGCACCGATAACGAGACCGCCCTCAGAGAAAGCGCTCTGGCTACGACCGTAAACAATCTGGAGGAAGAGCTCGCGCATAGCTGTATTGATAGCATCGCATACGAGGTCAGTGTTCAAAGCCTCAAGAATAGTCTTGCCTGGGAGAATCTCAGAAGCCATAGCAGCTGAGTGAGTCATACCAGTACAACCGATAGTCTCAACAAGAGCCTCCTGAATAACGCCTTCCTTGATGTTCAAAGAGAGCTTGCAAGCACCCTGCTGAGGAGCACACCAACCCACACCGTGAGTATAACCAGAGATGTCTTTGATCTCTTTTGCCTGAATCCATTTTCCCTCTTCAGGAATTGGAGCTGGTCCGTGGTTAGGACCCTTAGCGACAACGCACATGTTGTCTACTTCTTTAGAATAGATCATATTCGCTAAATTTTATATTAATGAATATTATAAGTATAAAGTTCTGTACTTAATTCATATTGTTTTGCTGAAACATCGGTGCCATCACCTCAATTCCGAGCACAAAAGTACAAAAAAAATCCGGAAAATACCTAAAATTGGGTATTCTTTTTAACTCTTTAACCTAATATTTAGATTTTTTCTTGGGTTTATGCACAATTTCATGTATCTTTGCAAACTGAAAATTGCAATTTTGTAGATTATGATCGAAGTAAAGATAAACGATGCCAAGCTTCAGCATGCTGCCGAGGCGGGCATGGATGAATTTGTAAAGGCTTTCGTGGACGCTATCCGCGAAGCGATTGGTGGTGAACTGACTGCCGAAACCATGGCGCAGCTCAACAGCGACCAGATTACTCTTCTGGCTTGGAATATCCTGCATGAGGAGATGATGGATGGCGGAATGGTTCAGCTCATACATAACGGTTACGGTGCTTTCCTCTGGAAGAACCCTACCGACAAGGCGTTTAAAAACTGGGGATTGACAGATCTCGCCAAACTCATCAAGAAGAGTCATTTCCTGTATAAGACAAATCATGAGGAGATTGAGCGCGATCTGACCGATGAGGAGTTTATGGCGCTCTACGAAAAATTTCCTGAGTTTGATGATTTTGACGATGAGTTCGTTGAGAACGAAGAAGAGTGGACCAGCAAGGTTGCCTTCTACATCGATGATCATATCGACAATTTCTGCGAAATTGTCAAAAGTTAATAGTTGATAGTTAATAGCGGCTTCGCCGTATAGCAGGCTTGCCCTATAAACTATAAACTTTAAACTATAAACTTATAATACATTATTATATATATGAACAAGCAAGAACAGGAACTCCGTAAGAAGAGTCCGATACAGATACGCAACAAGAAGGCTTCGTTCGAGTACTTCTTCGTTGATACTTATACCGCAGGCATTGTGCTTACGGGAACAGAGATAAAGTCTATCCGTGGCGGAAAGGCTTCGCTGGTAGATTGTTATTGCGATTTCTATCAGGGCGAACTTTGGGTCAAGGGAATGAACATCTCTCCTTATTTCTATGGTTCTTTCAGCAATCATGAGGCTCGCCGCGACCGCAAGCTTCTTCTCACCAAGCGCGAATTGCGCCGTCTTGAAGAGGACAGCAAGCAGCCTGGTTTCACCATTGTTCCCACCCTCATCTTTATCGATAATCACGGTAGAGCCAAGGTGGATATAGCCCTCTGTAAGGGAAAGAAGGAGTATGACAAGCGCCAGACTCTGAAAGAAAAGGAAGACAGAAGGGAGATGGATAGAGCAATCAAGCACTTTTAGACAATGAAGAATTTAAGAGAGATTGTAAAGGAGAAGATTCTGATTCTCGATGGTGCCATGGGTACTGAGATTCAGAAGTATAATCTTACAGAAGAAGACTTCAGAGGAGAGCGGTTCCGCGATTTGCCGGGTATGATGAAAGGCAACAACGACATGCTCAACATCACTCGTCCTGATGTGATATCTGATATTTACCGACGCTACCTGGAGGCTGGCGCCGATATTATTACCGCGAATACTTTTTCGTGCCAGCGCATTTCGCAGACTGATTATCACCTGGAGAACTGCGCCCGCGAAATGGCATTCGAGGGTGCCCGACTGGCACGTATCGAATGCGATAAGTTTTCTACGCCTGATAAACCACGCTTCGTTGCAGGAGATGTGGGACCAACCAACAAGACTTGCTCCATGAGTCCGGACGTCAGCAATCCTGCCGCCCGCGAGATTACCTACGATGAGCTTTTCACCGATGTATGCGAACAGGTGGACGGACTTATCGAAGGCGGTGCTGACGTGATTCTCATCGAAACCATCTTTGATACACTCAACTGCAAGGCGATGATAGATGCGGCGCTCACCATGATGAAGAAACATGGAGTAGAGTTGCCTGTCATGATCAGTCTTACGGTGAGTGATCTGGCGGGCAGAACGCTCAGTGGCCAGACTGTAGATGCTTTCCTTGCTTCGCTTTCTCCTTATCCTATCTTCTCTGTCGGCATGAACTGTGCCTTTGGTGCTCCTCAGATGAAACCTTTCATCGAGCACATGGCTCAGGTTGCACCTTATTATATTAGTGCGCATCCTAATGCCGGTTTGCCTAACGAAATGGGCGAATATGACGAGACAGCCGAATCGATGGCTCCGCAAATAGCCGAATTCATCGATGAAGGCATCGTGAACATCATAGGCGGATGCTGCGGTACAAGTCCTGAATTCATCGCTCATTACGCCCGTATCGCTGAGGGTAAGAAACCGCATCAAGTGGTGGAGAAACCTAAGTATATGTGGCTCTCGGGATTAGACCTTCTGCAGGTCGATGACTCCGTACATTTGCCGGTTGACGCCAGTCGGTTTGTCAATGTGGGCGAACGCTGTAACGTAGCTGGTAGCAGGAAGTTCCTGCGCTTGATTAACGAAAAGAATTATGAAGAAGCCATCGGTATTGCCAGAAAGCAAGTGGCTGATGGAGCAGCTGTCGTTGACGTGAATATGGACGATGGTTTGCTCGATGCGAAAGCCGAGATGGTTAATTTCCTGAATATGATTGCAGCCGAACCAGACATTGCGAAGGTTCCGGTGATGATCGACTCTTCCAAATGGGACGTCATAGTGGCTGGCTTGAAGTGCTGCCAGGGCAAGTGTATTGTCAATTCCATCAGTTTGAAGGAGGGTGAGGAAGTATTCCTTTCTCATGCCCGCGATGTGTTGCGCTATGGTGCAGCCGTTGTTGTGATGTGTTTTGATGAGGTTGGTCAGGCTACCACTTTCGAGCGCCGCATCGAGATAGCAGAACGTGCTTATCATCTTCTGGTAAACAAGTTGGGCATGAATCCGCTCGATATCATCTTCGACCCGAACGTACTTGCCATAGCTACCGGTATGGAGGAGCATGATAATTATGCTGTTGAGTTCATCCGTGCAACGGAGTGGATTCATCAGAATCTGCCTGGCGCACATGTCAGCGGAGGTGTCAGTAACCTCTCGTTCTCATTCCGTGGCAATACTTATATCCGTGAGGCTATCCATTGTGTTTTCCTGCATCATGCCCAGCAGGTAGGTATGGACTTTGGTATTGTAAATGCCAAAGCCAGAATGGATTACAATAAAATTCCTGAAGAACAGCTTCAGCTCATCGAGGATGTGGTGCTGAATAGGAGAAAAGGTGCAGCTGATGAACTTATCGAGCTTGCGGCAGAGATAAAAGCCCAGGCTGATGCTGCCAAGGCTGCAGCTAAGGCAGGCGGTGTTGCTCCCAAGAAATCGGCTGCTCCTGAATGGCGAAAGGAGAGTGTGGAAGAACGTCTGAAGTATGCGCTGAGAAAAGGAATCACCGATTTCCTGCAGCAGGATATTGACGAAGCACTTGCCAAATATCCTCATGCAGTAAACGTGATTGAGGGTCCTCTGATGGACGGCATGAACCTGGTAGGCGAACTTTTTGGAAAAGGCGAAATGTTCTTGCCGCAGGTTGTCAAGACGGCTCGCACGATGAAATCGGCAGTTTCTATCCTTCAGCCTCATATCGAGGCAGAAAAACAGGGTGGAGCAACAACTGCCGGCAAGATTCTGATGGCAACCGTGAAGGGCGATGTTCATGATATCGGAAAGAACATCGTCTGCGTGGTTATGTCATGTAACAATTACGAAATCATCGACTTAGGTGTGATGGTTCCAGCCGAACAGATTGTACAGAAAGCTATCGATGAAAAGGTAGATGCAATCGGTTTGAGCGGACTTATCACCCCTTCGCTTGAAGAAATGGTTCATGTGGCCCGAGAAATGCAGAAGGCTGGTTTGCGCATTCCTATCATGGTAGGTGGGGCAACGACGAGCGAACTGCATGTGGCTCTGAAGATTGCGCCTGAATATGACGGACCGGTCATCTGGGTGAAGGACGCATCGCTCAATGCCGGAATCTGTGCCCGATTCCTCAACGAGGTAGAAGGTCCTAAGTTTGAGACGGAACTGAAGGAGCGCTACGAGAAACTTCGCCAGGACTATCACGAAGAGCAGGCTAAGATAGCCTCGCTCTCAGAGGCTAGAAAGAACAAGCTGGAGCTGTTCTGACAAGATAAAGAATACAACGTTTTTAGGATACTTATATGATTAAAACTGTGATTTTTGATATGGGTGGTGTCATCATCACCCTCGACGAGAATGAGGCAGGCAAACGTTTCATTGAGTTGGGTATGAAGGAGTTTGCGAAGAAGATGGACCCTTATAAACAGGTTGGCTTAAACGGTCAGCTGGAAGAGGGCAAGATTTCCGAGGAGGAATATCGTCGGGAAGTGTGCAAGAAGATTGGCCGCGAGGTAACCTTCGAGGAACTGCAGCATTGCTGGCTGGGCTACATGAAGGAAATTCCAGAACGCAATCTGGTTACTCTCCGCAATCTTAAGAAGCAGGGCTACCATGTAATCTTGCTCAGCAATACCAACCCTTATGTATCAGCCTGGGTAGACAGCGAGGCGTTCTCCGGCGACGGTCATCCTATCGGCGATTATTTCGATGCGATGTACCGTTCTTATGAGGTGAAGTATATGAAGCCGGATGAGAATTTCTTCCGTTATGTCCTTTCTCAGGAGCAGATCATGCCAGAGGAGTGTCTGTTTATTGATGATGGCCCCCGTAACTGCTGTGCAGCCTCAGAACTGGGACTGTTTACTTATTGTCCACAGAATGGAGAAGACTGGTGCGATAAGATTTACGAGCATTTGAAGTAATTATTTGTGGTGATTATTTGCACTAAAATGCAAATAATTGCCATTTTATTTTGTGCTCTGCAATAAAAAATGTACTTTTGCAGTCGCAAATATTAAATACATAATACAATGATTAAGAAGAAAAGATGGCATTGCTTGCCAGGTCAGCCTCTTACAGAGCTCGATAAGCAGGTAATGTTTTGGGAAAACAAGGGTAAACTTGTTCCTACCCGTGACTTGATTAAAACTCCAGAACAGATAGAAGGCATCCGCAAGAGTGGTGTCGTAAACACCGGTTGTCTTGATGCGGTAGCCGAGATGATCCGTCCGGGAATCAACACCCAGGAGATTGATGATCTCTGCATGCAGTATTGCAAGGATCATAATGCCATTCCTGCGTGTCTCAATTACGAAGGCTATCCTAAGAGCGTTTGTACCTCTATCAACGAAGTGGTTTGCCATGGTATTCCTAAGGAAGAGGATGTGCTCGAAGAGGGCGATATCATCAATGTGGACATGACAACCATCGTAGATGGCTATTACGCTGACGCCAGCCGTATGTTCATCGTTGGCGGCAAGACTACTCCTGAAAAGGAGCAGCTGGTTCGCGTAGCCAAGGAATGCCTGGAAATCGGTATGGAGGTTGCCAAGCCATACTCGTTCGTAGGTGATATCGGTCATGCTATCGAGAAGCATTGCAAGAAGTATGGTTATGGTGTGGTTCGCGATCTTTGCGGTCATGGCGTAGGTTGCCAGTTCCATGAAGAGCCTGAGGTTCTTCACTATGGTCATAGAGGCACTGGCATGCTGCTCGTTCCGGGCATGGTATTCACCATCGAGCCAATGATCAACATGGGCACCTGGCAGGTATTCCTCGATGCGGACGATCCGTACGGTTGGGAAGTAATCACCGGTGATGAGAAGCCATCTGCGCAGTGGGAGCACACGCTTGTGATGACAGAGACAGGTGTGGAGGTTTTGACATATTAACGTTAAATGTTAAGAAATGAAGGATATATATATATTAGGTATAGAGAGCAGCTGCGACGATACCTCTGCAGCAGTGCTCAAGAATGGTGTGCTGCTGAGCAATGTAACCGCCTCCCAGGAGGTTCACAAGGCTTATGGCGGTGTTGTTCCGGAGTTGGCTTCCCGTGCCCACCAGCAGAATGTGGTTCCGGTCGTTGACCAGGCCATCGCGCGTGCCGGCATCAAGAAGGAAGATCTTTCTGCCGTAGCCTTCACCCGTGGTCCGGGTCTGATGGGCTCGCTTCTCGTGGGTGTAAGCTTTGCCAAGGGATTCGCCCGTTCGCTCAATATTCCGATGATAGATGTAAACCATCTGCAGGGTCATGTGATGGCTCATTTCATCAAGGAGAGCGATGATGACCAGAGTGCACCTCCATTCCCGTTCATCTGTCTTCTCGTGAGCGGTGGAAATTCGCAGATCGTAAAGGTGAATGCCTACAACGATATGGAGGTACTGGGACAGACCATCGACGATGCGGCTGGCGAGGCTATTGACAAGTGCGCCAAGGTGCTGGAGTGGGGGTATCCTGGTGGTCCTGTCGTAGATAAGTATGCACGCCAGGGCAATCCGAAGGCATTCAGTTTCTCTGAGCCTCATATTCCGGGATTGAACTACAGTTTCTCCGGTTTTAAGACCAGTTTCCTCTACAGCTTGCGCAAATGGGTGGCTGCTGATCCTGATTTTGTTGAGAAGAACAAGTACGATCTGGCTGCCAGCATAGAGTTTACCATCGTTGATATTCTGATGAAGAAACTCCGCATGGCTGTCAAGCAGACCGGCATCAAGCATGTGGCTGTAGCTGGAGGTGTGAGTGCCAATAATGGTTTGCGCAACGCTTTCCGCGATCATGCCAAGCGCTTCGGTTGGACTATCTACATCCCTAAGTTCAGCTATACTACCGATAATGCGGCGATGATAGGCTGCGTGGGAACCTTCAAGTATCGTGATGGCGAGTTTGCAACCATCGACTTGCCTGCCTATAGTAAAGTAACATTTAAGTAAGAAATATGGAATTTGAAACAAAGATATTAAGCAAGGGCATCCAGGAGATGCTCTACAACAGTGACAAGACAGTAGGCACAGCAGAGAGCTGCACAGGCGGTCGTATCGCCGAGGCGCTGATTTCTGTGCCAGGTGCCAGCAATTACTTCAAGGGTGGTGTAGTAAGCTACACCAACGAGGTAAAGGAGAATCTTTTGGGCGTGAGCCATGAGGTTCTGGAGGAGCAGACTGCCGTTTGCGAAGAAGTGGCTAGGGAGATGGTGCTCGGCACAATCAAGACCCTGAATGTAGACTTCGCCATTTCAGCAACGGGTGTGGCTGGTCCGACGGGTGGAACTCCAGCCATTCCTGTGGGCACAATCTATGTAGGTTATGGCGATAAGAACGATGTTCGCGTAGTAAAACTCACCGAAGATTTCGGACGCGACATCAACCTTGCAATTGCCACAAATACAGCGCTTAAAGGCATGCTCGAATTCTTGAAAGAACATGCTGAAGAACTTAAAAAAGAGGCTTAAATTGCTAATTTAAGGCTATCAAATATTAATAATCCTTAAAAGACAGCGTTCTTTTAGGGATTATTTTGTTATTACCAAATTATTTTGTAATTTTGCACTCTGTTTGGAATAGGTATCAATTAACGAATTACAAAATTAAAGATAGAAATGTCTAAGATTTGTCAAATTACAGGTAAGAAGGCACAGTTAGGTTGCAATGTGTCTCACTCAAAGCACCGTACAAAGAGAAGCTTTGATGTTAACCTCTTCAGCAAGAAATTCTACTATGTAGAAGAGGGTTGCTGGATCAGCCTCAAGATCAGTGCTGCTGGTCTTCGTCTTATTAATAAGGTAGGTCTCGATGCTGCTTTGAATCAGGCAGTAAAGAAGGGTTACGTAGATTGGAAGGACATTAAAGTTATAGGAGAATAAATATCATGGCAAAGAAAGCAAAAGGTAATAGAGTACAGGTTATCCTCGAGTGCACTGAACACAAGAACAGTGGTATGCCAGGTACAAGCCGTTACGTGACTACAAAGAATCGTAAGAACACTCCTGAGCGTCTTGAGTTGATGAAGTACAACCCAATCCTTAAGAAGATGACTCTTCACAAGGAGATTAAGTAAGCTTAGCTTACAAGTTTAATAATTTTATCAATTTAAATAGACTATGGCAAAGAAAGCGGTCGCTACCCTCCACGAAGGTAACATGGATGGTCGCGCATATACAAAGGTTATCAAGATGGTTAAGAGCCCTAAGACTGGTGCATACGTTTTCGATGAGAAGATGGTACCAAACGAGGCTGTTAAGGATTTCTTCAAGGATTAATTTCCTTGCAGATGATGCATCGTTGAATTAAGATTACATCAAAATTCAAATATAAAGATAAAGGTCGCTACCCAGATAGGAGAGCGACCTTTTTTTTCTTCTTTTTCTTTTCTAAGGTCAAGAAAACAGCTTTTGGCCTTTTACAATACTACTTGAAGCTTCTTTTATCGTCTCTTACGAATCTTCTTAGCGTTTGCTTCCTCTTATCATCGTTTGACACCTCTCACGGCCTGGCTCTCTAACGGGTTTTCAGGCCAGAAATGCTTAGGGTATCGGCGCTTCAGTTCTTTGCGGACTTCGAAGTAAGTGCCTTGCCAAAAACTTGCGAGATCCTGAGTAAGCTGAACGGGCTTGAAACCGGGAGATAACAACTCAAGTAGAAGGGGCTGTCTGCCAGCATCGACAGTTGGTGTTGATGTCATTCCGAAACACTCCTGAAGCCGAACACTCAGAACCGGAGCTTCGGTTCCCTGGCGGTAATCGATGCGGATATTGCTGCCCGATGGCACACGGATGTGGGTGGGAGCAAGGCGGTCTATCTCCTGCTGAAGCTCATAAGGAAGGATGTTCCATAAGATTTCGCACAGGTTGAGTTTCTTCAGCTCAGTAACAGAAGTCTTCATCTTACCACCTTCTTCGAGATAGAAAGGGAGCCACGCTCGGGCTGTTGGCAGGAGATGCTCCGTTGACAGGTCGGGAATCTCCAGTTCCGGATGCCATTCAGCTACTTGCGCCACGCGCTGTTGCAGACGATGAACCGATTCGTTCCAATCGAACATGCTGAGTCCGTCTTTTCTGGCAGCTTCGCAGATAATATTAGAAACAGTCTCTCGGTTGGCATTTTGTATCGGCTTGCTGTCTATGATGAGCGCTCCTATCCGTGTTTCCTGCTGCATCTTTACCTCCAGCGTTTTACTGTTCCAGGAAATATTTTCACAGGTTTGTGCCGGCAAGTTCTTCCAGTTGACGGGGGCTGAGAGAAATACCCTTCCTTTCCGTCCCTGCCCAGAATTGGATGATGAGGTTGAAGCGAGGTTGAGTGATGCGATGGCAAGCCATTCGTTTGCTGCCATGCTGTCGCACGGGTCGATGAAAATCGTGTTGCCATTCGACATCTTGAAGTTACCCGCATGGTCGGTGGCATGGGCGATGCGCTCAGGGTAGGCTAGGGCGATGAGATGGCCCACTTCCTCTGCATCAATTGGCTCGTTGTCTTCCCTGATACGCAGCATCTTCCTGTATTCCTGTGCAATCTGAGCGATACGTGCCCAGCGCCCCAGATTCTTCTTGCAGCGTGCGGAGCGGAGGAGTGAAAGGCGGAGCGTCATGTCTGAATCTTCATTTTCGCCCATCGGGTCTTTCTCTTCCAGCAGAGCAGCAATGTCGCAGGCAAGGGCTTGGCTCGCCGGAGAATCGCTGCTGATCATCATCTTGGCAATGCGCGGATGACAAGGAAGTTGAGCTATTCTGCTGCCTTCTGCAGTGATGCTGCCACTGAGAGCGTGAGCATCATGATCTGGAGTGAGGGCATTGAGCGACATAAGAAGTTGCTGTGCCAATACGAGGTTGCCCTTGGGAGGAAGGGTGAGCCAAGGCAGCAGTTCCGGTTTGTTTTCGCCGAAAGCTGCAATGTCGAGAACCATGGAAGAGAGATCTGCATCCAGTATTTCGGGCAGCCGTTGTTCTGGCATCAGATGTTCCGAGGTCTGTGTCCAAAGCCGGTAACATACGCCTGATGTTATTCTGCCCGCACGCCCCCTTCGTTGCGTAGCCATGTCCTGACTAATACGAACGGTTTCGAGATGGCTCAAGCCTGTACGGGCATCATATACCAGTTTTCGGCATAGTCCGGAATCCACAACGATTCGTACCCCCTCGATGGTGAGAGAAGTTTCGGCGATAGGGGTGGCCAATACGATTTTCCGTTCACCTGGTTTGGAAGGAGCGATTGCGAGTCGCTGCTTTTCAGGCGAGAGGTTACCGTATAGCGGGTAAAGAGTGGCTGAGGGCAGGACAGAGCAAAGCAGTTCTTCGCATTTCATGATTTCTCCCTGTCCCGGCAGAAAGGCAAGAATGTCGCCTTCCTGGTTTCTGAAAGCCTGACAGATAGTGGCTGCCATTTCCTGCGCTACCTGATATCTGTCGATGTCGTGGTCTGCATAAATGGTTTCTATCGGAAACATTCTGCCTTTACTCTCGATAAGCGGAGCCTGAAGTGCCTGGCAGATGATAGAAGCATCGATTGTTGCTGACATGATAATGAGCTTCAGGTCGGGGCGGATGATTTCCTGTGTTTGTCGGGCCAGCGCTAACGCCAGATCGGAATTGATGCTGCGCTCATGAAACTCATCAAAGATGAGGCACGAAACGCCTTCGAGTGTAGCATCATTGACCAGCATTCGGGTGAGAATGCCCTCGGTAAGGACTTCGATGCGTGTATCATCCGAAACCTTGCTTTCGAATCTTACCCGATAGCCGATGGTTTTTCCCACGGGTTCTCCCAGAATCTGTGCCATCCGTTCGGCTATCTGGCGAGCAGCCAGGCGGCGCGGTTCGAGCATCAGAATCTTACCCTGATTTTTAAGATGATTATGGATGAAACCTTCCAATGCCTGATCACTCATGCCCCGCAGAATGGTGAGCGGGAGGAGGGTAGATTTACCGGCTCCAGGAGGAGCTGTAATAACAAGGTTAGCCGACTCCATCAATGCTTCATTGACAGAGTCGGCTATCTGGTAAGCTGGCAGATGACCAGCCTGCTGTTCTATTCTATCTAAGTTCATTTCTTCTTATTTCACAAACTTCAGATTTCTTTTATTTCACAAATTTCAGAATCTCTTTACTCTTTCTGCCCTTTTTGGCAGGAATCGGCATGAAGCCTTCTGTGAGTCCTGTTTTATCTGTCATGGTCTGGAAAACGGAGGCGGCATAGGAAGAGAGTTTCTTCTCTGCCAGTTCTTGCTTGATAGCATCCTCATCATAATCATCAGCATAGAGCAGAGTGTGTAAATCGTCAAGATATTTTTGCGGAATATTCTGATGCGGCATGCGGCTTTTTATCTGCATAATCTGTGCGATGATAGCCTGTTTGGTTTGGGCAGCGATGGCTTCTGCCTTTTGCTGCTCGAAGACTGCCAGCGTCTCCTCATCCGTCTCCTGCCAGTTTTGCATCATGGCTTCAGTGTTGGTAAGATGACTGTAGCCTGCATAGCGAATCAGGGCGATGCGCTTGTTCCAACCTTTCTTTTCCAGATAGTTTTTCTCCATAGGGGTAGTAGCTACTATGAGGTTGGCTTTGGCGTACATGGCTTTCTGATACATAGACTGTTGCAGTGAACGCTTCAAGTAAGGGTTCTTGCAGTTTCTCTCAGAAATATCGCCTAGTGGACAAACGATGTAGGGAATGTCCATCTGCTTTGCTTTCTTTGCTATCTGGGCTCCCTGCCATGTCCATGCTCCTATAATCAACACAATGTCGGCATCAACCAGACTGTTGGTGATGTCGAGCTGCTTATTCAAGGCTTCGATGTATGGAAGATACATCTTCAGCAACTTCTTATGGTTGGAAATGAACAAATATACTTTCATCGTTCTGTCGGTTATTTTTAACTGTTATTATTCTGATAGACTGTTACTTCCTTTTTACTCTGTTTAGAGTTTATGAGAAGTGAAATCGTTTTTGTCAGCCCGCCAATAGCGCAATTTGGTAGCCAGATTTCTCCAGATGATTCCATATTCGAAGAATGGCAGTTTGAACATTGCTATTCCGTCATCAAAGTGTCTGATGGCCTTGTTGGCTATCAGCATTCTCAAGATGAACAGCAGGAGGAAACTGAAACCTGCGCATCCTGTAAGAATCCAATTCTTCATGAGGATAGAGTAGGCTGCAACGGCCAGTGTTGCTATCAGACTGAGATGTGGCATGAGATGGTCGAAGAACATGAGGGTACGCATGGAACCGGCTCTTTCCAGACTCTTGCGTGAAGCCTGCAGATAGAGGTGGGCATTGTGCCAGCTCTTGCTCGATGGTGCTTCACGGATGAGCCATGCATCGCAATCCAGTTCTGTAGCAGTATCTCCGCAAAGTGCATACTTGTTGACGAGAAAATCGTATTCGCCGCGAACATATTCCAGGTTGCCCTGATAGCCCTGTTCCTTCATGAAGTCGCTCTTGCGAAAAGCTACATTTGGCATGTGACTGCGATAGCCGTAGGTCTGTTGGGCACGGCGCAAAACATAGTAAGCCTTGCGGATGCTGTCGAAACGGCGTACGCTCTTGGTTTCCTCATCAAGGGCTACATATCCCAATACCAGATGGTTTGGGTCCTGACATTGACGGGCCATGGTTTGCAGCCACTTGTCGTTGCTTGGGCGGCAATTAGGTTCTGTCAAAATAATCCATTCATGTTTGGCTGCCTTCACACCCAGTGTAATCTGCAATTTCTTGCGGCTCATGTAGCGTGAACTCTCAGGAATGTAAGTATAATACAGATGAGGGTTCTCGGCTGCTGTTCGCTTCAGAAAATCCTGTGTCTCGCCATCTGTACTCTGGCAGACTACGATTACCTGATAGTCGGCAGCGTACTGCTGGCGCAGGAACATAGGGAGATTCCTCTCCAATTCAGTAAGATTATCGTGTGCGGTAATGAGTATACTGACAGGAGGTTGATTCTCTGCCGTTTCTGTCTTTTGAAAGCGCAACGAGCGCAGAAATGGATTTATCAGCGATCCGAGAACCGCCAATAAAACCACCACTGCGCCTGCTATTATAGTAGTTGTACTAATGATCATCATTTTCTTTTTCTCGTAATATAGAAAGCTAGAGAAAGGAGAATCCTATAAACTCTTAACTTTCAACTATATTAAAAGTCTTCTGTAATATAACCCTTTGGTAACAGGCGACAGTTATACTGGCTCGCCATGATCTCACCATAGGCTCCGGCTGAGCGGAGGGCGATGAGGTCGCCACGATGGGCTTTGTTGATGTCGACAGCCTTGCCGAAGACATCGCTTGATTCGCAGATAGGACCTACTACGTCGTAAGTTTCTATAGGTTCATCGCTTGAGATGTTCTCAATCTTATGGTAAGCCTGATAGAGAGCTGGACGGATAAGGTCGGTCATTCCTGCATCCACAATGGCAAACTGCTTGGCTGTGCCCTGCTTGATGTAGAGTGTCTTGGTGATGAGAGAACCCATCTGACCCACTACAGCGCGACCCAACTCGAAGTGAAGCTTCTGACCATTGCGCAACTTCAGTTTCTTTGCGTATGTATCGAAATAATCCTTGAAATTAGGGATTGGCTGGCGGTTTGGATGATTGTAATCAATGCCCAGTCCGCCGCCCACATTGATGTTCTTCACAACGATGTGATGTGCTTCAAGCTGGTTCTGAAGTTCGTTGATACGGTTGCAGAGTGCCTCGAAATCACCCATATCGAGAATCTGGCTTCCGATGTGGAAGTGCAGTCCGAGGAACTGGATGTTCTTCATCTTGGCAGCCTCTTCGATTACGGCTTCCATGTCGCGCATGGCAATTCCGAACTTGTTTTCTGCCAGACCTGTTGTGATGTTAGCGTGCGTATGGGCGCCGACATCCGGATTGATGCGGAAACAAACCTGCGCTATCTTATTCTGTTTTTCAGCCAGCTCATTGATGATTTCCAACTCCGGAATGCTTTCTACATTGAAGCAGAAGATGCCTTTCTCCAATCCGAGGTTGATTTCCCAATCGCTTTTGCCTACACCAGCATAAACAATCTTGCTGGCTGGAAAACCGGCTTTGATGGCTGCCTGAATCTCTCCTCCGCTCACACAGTCGGCTCCTAAACCAGCCTGACAGATGATATTGAGCACCTTAGGGTTGGCATTTGCCTTTACGGCATAGTGCACTTCAAATCCCTCGTGCTTGCCAGCCTCTTCATTGATGGTTTTCAATGTCTGGCGCAACACATTGGTGTCGTAATAGTAGAACGGAGTCTGTATCTCCTGAAACTTATCTATCGGAAATGTACCTTTCATTTCACTTAATCTTAAATTAATACCTTATTATAGTTAAATCAGAATATCCAATTTATTGTAAATCAGAATATCCAACGAAGAGTGGATAGGAAGCATTACATACGAATTCTTCACTTTTCACTCTTCGTTTTCATTTGCATTACTTCTTCTCGAACAATACGTTGCTCAAGTTCTGCAATGCCTGCTTCTTATCTTTCTCTCTGATGAGGAATGAGATGTTGTAGTTAGACCCACCATAAGAAATCATGCGTACAGGAATGTTCTTCATCGCATCGGTAGCGATGGTCTCGAAGCCAACGTTGCTCCAGTCCAAATCACCTACAACGCAGATGATGCACATATCAGAATCTACAGTTACTGTACCATATTTCTTCAGCTCGTTTACGATGTCGTTAAGATGAGAATCGTTATCAATACTCATGCTGACACCCACCTCAGAAGTGGCAATCATATCAATTGGAGTCTGATAGCTCTCGAAGATTTCGAATACCTTGCGTAGGAAACCTGTAGCGAGCAACATGCGGCTACTCTTGATTTTGATGGCTGTGATGTTGTCCTTGGCAGCAACAGCCTTGATCTTGCCGCGTACGATGACATTGTCGATGATTGTACCGTCGGCCTTAGGATCCATGGTGTTCTTCAAGCGTACAGGGATGCCTGCATACTTAGCTGGCTGAACACAGGTAGGGTGGAGAATCTTGGCACCGAAGTAAGCCAACTCAGCAGCCTCCTCGAAGTTCAACTGGCGGACAGCTTCAGTGTGCTCTACGACACGAGGGTCGTTGTTGTGCATTCCGTCGATATCGGTCCAGATCTGAATTTCGTCAGCTGTGAGAGCTGCACCGATAAGAGATGCGGTGTAGTCGCTACCGCCACGCTGCAGATTGTCAACCTCGCCGTATGCGTTGCGGCAGATGAATCCCTGAGTGATGTAAATCTGATAGCCCTGGTTCTGCTCCATGATAGCAGCCAACTTTTCCTTGATGTACTGAGGATCCGGTTCTGCGTTCTTGTCAGTGCGCATAAAGTCTAATGCATTGAGCAATACGGCCTTTACACCCTGTTCCTTCAAGTAGTTTACAACCATGTTGGTGCTCATCATCTCGCCCTGAGCCACGATGCTCTTCTCCTCGAAAGAAGTGAAGAGGTCTTTGGTGAATGAGCGGAGATAGTTGAATTCGCCCTGCAAGAACTCACGAGTCGTATTTTTCATCTCCTCGGTAGAGTAGAGTTCTTCTACATGCTGCATGTATTTTTTCTCCAAGTTGTTGATTACCTCGTTGGCACCCTCTGGATTCTTTTTGTAAAGATAGTCAGAGATCTCAACGAGAGAGTTTGTTGTACCGCTCATCGCAGACAATACGATGAAAGTTGGTTCACCTGATTCTGTAACCAATGAGGCTACTCCCTTCATGCGCTCTGGTGAGCCTACAGAAGTACCTCCGAATTTCATTACCTTCATAGTCGTAATTTTATTTAATTATTTCACTTAATTATCTTCTCCATCCTCTGTGAGGTCGATGTGGTTGTACTCGTTGGTTACGTCGTAGAGCACACCTTCCTTACAGCGGTAAACGATGCCTGGGAATTTGTCGAGCATCGGGATGTTATGGGTTGTCATCACAACAGCTGTGCCTTGTTTGGTGATGTCTTTCAGCAGACTCACGATGTTGCTGGCAGTCTCTGGGTCGAGATTGCCTGTAGGCTCATCGGCGATGATGATTTTTGGATTATTGAGAATGGCGCGGGCGATGGCTACACGCTGCTGCTCACCACCTGAGAGCTCATGAGGCATCTTGTCGATTTTATCAATCATGCCTACTTCGTTGAGCACCTCTTCGATACGCTTTTCTCGGTCTTTTTTGTTTTTCCAGCCTGTTGCCTTGAGTACGAATTCAAAGTTCTTGCGAACGGTGCGGTCGTGTAGCAGCTGGAAATCCTGAAAGATGATTCCCAATTCCTTACGCAGAGCCGGAATCTCCTTTCGCCTGATAGTTTTGAGGTCTCTGCCGAGAATTTCTGCTTTTTCGGTTTCGCCCTCTACAAGGTCTAGTTCGCAATAAAGTGTCTTTAATAGCGAACTTTTACCAGAGCCGACTTTTCCAATAAGGTAGGCGAATTCTCCTTCGTCAATATGGAAATTGATGTTTTGGAGCACGCACTTGTCGGCCTGATATATGCTGACGTTCTGATAATCTATTAACATCTTCTATTTTTTTCTCCTTAATGTTAGTTTGTTATTTCATTTCGCCCTTGCTCTTGGCAACGCGGCGTTTCTTATCCCATTCCGGATCGTGACGCATCTGAAGTTCTTTCACTACATCTTCTATTCTCAAGCCTTTGCTTGTGAGCAGTACGATGAGGTGATAGAGAAGGTCTGAACTCTCGTAAATGAGTTTCTCGTTGTTGCCGTTTGTGGCTTCGATAATGGTTTCAACAGCTTCTTCTCCAACCTTTTGTGCCATTTTATTAACGCCTTTCTTGAAGAGGCTGGTAGTGTAACTTCCCTCTGGCATTTCTTCGTGGCGCTTGTTGATGAAGTCCTGAAGCTCTGAGAGGAAGAGGATAGGGTTGAGTGTATTCTCTTCTGCCCAGCAGGTGTCTGTACCTTTGTGGCAGGTTGGACCGTCTGGGTGAACCTTAACCAGCAAGGTGTCGTTATCGCAGTCGTTCTGAATGCTAACGAGATTCAGGAAGTTGCCTGATGTTTCACCTTTTGTCCAGAGGCAGTTGCGTGAACGGCTCCAGAATGTTACCTTTTTGGTTGCTATTGTCTTATCGTATGCTTCCTGGTTCATGAAACCAAGCATCAAGACGTTCTTTGTAACTGCGTCTTGGATGATGGCAGGAACCAGTCCGCCTAATTTTTCGAAATCTATTTCCATTTTATCTTGTTTTTATTTTCTTACATTATTATATTCACGTGTCTCAGTATCCTTACGTGTTCTATATTCTCACGTTGATTCCTTCTTCTCTCAGGTATTTCTTGAGGTCAGGAATGGCAATCTCGCCAAAGTGGAACACGCTGGCTGCCAGGGCAGCATCTGCCTTGCCTTGGGTGAACGCATCGCGGAAATGCTCCATCTTTCCAGCACCTCCTGAGGCGATGACAGGAATGCTTACTTCTTCGGCAAGACGGGCGAGGGCCTCGTTTGCGAATCCCTGTTTCACACCGTCATGATCCATACTGGTAAAGAGAATTTCACCGGCACCCCGGTCGGCTACTTCCTTAGCCCAGTCAAACAATCCTAGTTCCACCCGTTCTCTTCCGCCTTTTACATAACAGTGCCAGCCGTCAGAATCGAGACGTGCATCAATGGCGCATACGCAAACCTGTGAGCCATAATGGTTGGCAATTTCATCGATGAGCTCCGGATGTCGGATGGCAGCACTGTTGATGCTTACCTTGTCTGCTCCTGCGTTGAGCAGGCGGTCAACATCCTTGAGTTCGTTGATTCCACCTCCCACAGTAAATGGGATATTGATTTCGGCAGCCACACGGGTTACCATATCCGTAAAGGTTTTGCGCTCTTCGAAACTCGCTGTAATATCGAGGAATACGAGCTCATCGGCTCCAGCATCGCTATAAGCTTTTCCCAGTTCTACCGGGTCACCAGCGCTGCGAAGGTTTACGAAATTGGTTCCCTTTACCGTCTCGCCGTTCTTTACATCAAGACAAGGAACGATTCGTTTAGCTAATCCTTTGTTACTTTGAACTTTGACCATTGAACTTTGAACTTTATGATTACTTAACTCCTAACTATAAACTTTTTGACTGTCAACTATTTAACTATTAACTAGTTTCTTAACATCGATTTTCCCTTCGTAGAAAGCTTTTCCAAATACTACGGCAGGAATTCCTGCAGTTTCCAATGCTTCGATGTCTTCGTTGCAACTCACTCCGCCTGAGGCGATAAGATGCAGTTGAGGATAGGCAGCCATTACTTCTTTGTAGAGTTCTATGGCAGGTCCCTGCAGCGTTCCGTCTTTGCTGATTTCTGTGCAGAGAACATAGCGTACTCCTTTATCGATGTACTTTTTCAGGAAAGGAAGGAGATCTTCAGAAGAATCTTCTTTCCATCCGTTGATAGAAATCTTTCCGTTTCTTACGTCGGCTCCCAGAATCAGGCGGTCAGCTCCATACTTGTCCAACCATTGCATGAAGAGATCCGGATTAGTGACGGCAATGCTGCCCACTGTAACCATGCTTGCTCCCGCAGCAAAAGCTTTCTCAATATCTTCTTCGGTCTTGATTCCGCCACCGAAATCAACCACGAGAGAGGTTTCTGTGGTGATGGCCTTCAACACCGCATCATTTACGATGTGCTTTGACTTGGCTCCATCGAGGTCTACTACATGAAGGCGTTTGAAGCCCATCTGCTCAAACAGTTTTGCAACATCGGCAGGATTGTCATTGTAAACCTTCTTCTGGTCGTAATCGCCTTTGGTAAGACGAACACACTGGCCATTTATCAAGTCGATAGCTGGAATTAATTCTATCATATTAGTATTTCCTCTTTTATTTTATCTCTAAAAAGTTCTTTAAAATCTGTTCTCCCACCTTTCCGCTCTTTTCCGGATGGAACTGGCAGGTATAGAAATTATCTTTGTGGAGCGATGCACTATAAGGAAGAATGTATTCTGCCTTGGCAATGGTCTCCTCGCAGAGTGGCACATAATAACTATGTACGAAATAGGAGTAGGGATGAAGCAGCGCATCAGCGGTAGACTTGTCTGAGTCAGAATCTATTCTGTTTCCGAACCCCTTATAAAGGTCAGTCTTCAAATCATAGATTTCATTCCATCCCATAGCAGGCACCTTGTCTTCGTGTTTCTGAGGCTGGAATCGCTTTACATCTACATCAAAGATTCCGATGCAATCTACGTCACCTTCTTCCGAATGGCGGCACAAGAGTTGCTGTCCTACACAAATGCCCAGGACGGGTTGCTTCAAGTTCTTGATTACTTGATCAAGCTGATGAGCCTTCAGATATTCCATTGCTTCTCTTGCCTGGCCTTGTCCTGGGAAAAGGACGCAGTCAGCCTTCTGGAGCATTTCTGCATCATCTGTAAGTACAGGTTCGATGCCTAAACGCTTCATGGCGTTGACTACGGAATAGATATTTCCGGCATTATATTTTACGATTGCTACATCCATAACCTAACGTAATTCATTTCTATTTCTTATTTTTCGATGCAAAGGTACACATTTTCTTTTAATTTAAAGAAAATAAAAACAAAAAGATTACGAAATATAGTAGATTTCTTTCAGAAAGTTAGAAATATGGCGTGTTTTTACGTTTTCGTTAAGTGAAAAAGGAGCAATTGGATGTAAACCAACATCCAATTGCTCCTTTTGGAGTGTTTATTTTGATAATCGAAACTTCTTAGTTTTCTTCTTCACTGTCTGCTGTGCGTAGAATGATAGAAGTTGCTCCGATGGTGAACAGGGTTCCGTCTTCGATAACGCGGCGTTCTCTGTCGCCCAGAATTTCATTGTCAACGAAAGTTCCTGTATAACTTGGTCCATCACGGAGTACATATTTCAATTTGCCTTTCTTGTCGCGGCTAACGTTAATTACGCAATGGTTCATGTCAACGCTTGGGTCTACGGTTTCGATAGGGCAGTTGATTCCGCTGTTCTTCATGTAGCGGCCGATGATGTTGTCGCCTAACTGGAGCGGGATGACCTGTTTGTAAGCGAATACGTTCTCGATGACAACGATAGAACCGTATCCCTTCTCGTTGGCATTCTCGTCAAGTTTTTCCTCCTTTCGGGTTTCGCGGAGCTTGGAAACTCCCATTCGGATGCCAAACTGCTTATTGCAATTAGGACAAACGAAAACGAGACTCTGACCTGCCTGATACTTGGTCTCATCGAAGGTGATAAAATTATCGCATTTAGGACAACGTACTCTTTTCATATTCTTTTTCTTACTTTTCTGTCTTTATTATAATAATGTGTTGTAGAAGTTTCCGATACTCCTTGCTCTTTGTTCTAGCTATAAACTCTTAACTATCAACTATTCTTTCACTTTCGTAATCCAGCCGTCAGTAAAAGCATCATAGTTGTGTAAACGGTTGAGAGCAGTATAAGCTTCGCCCTCGGTAGAGTATGTTCCATATATAACTTTCACATTATTATCCGTAATCAACACCCTAGCTTCCTTGAATCCTTTGTTTTGGAGGAGTTCAGCATAGCAGGCAGCATTGCGCTTGGTAACACGACTTGCCAAAACGATGCTGTAGTAAGAAGAAACTGTTTGCAATTCGTTGTCCTGAGCCATGTTGACAGACTTGGCAGGAATGCTCTCTTCTGCCTGTGATTCTGTACTAAGAACCAGTTCTTGAGGTTGCGCAACCTTATTAATCTCCTTAGGCATGATGCGGTTCAGCATGCCTGTGTCGATTTGGCTCTTCTGAACGGTTGGGGTTCCCAATGGAGAAGAGTAGGTGAAGAATACAATGAGAGCGATGCAGGCTGCTGCAATATTGCGCAACCAGCTCTTCTTGATGCTGATGAATTCGGCATTTGATTCTTCTTCTTCTTCGTTAACGAACACAGAATTGTTGACAGAGAGTCCACTCTCCATCTTCTGGTTACTATCCTGATTCTTGACTTCGCTTTCTGTACGATTGTTTTCTACTGTCTTTGCTGGCATTTCAATGATTGAAGCAGCAGAATCTTCAGTCTTCTGAACCTCTTCTGCAGAAATCTGCGCGAGTGGGAGCATGTTTAAGCCGCCCAAGCCATACAACTCAGGGGTAAGAATGCCCGCCTCGCATGGTTCGAAGGTATAATTTCCGTCTTCGTTCAATATGATGGTGCCAATATCATTCAGTTCAAATTTTCCTGAATTCTCCAGAGACTGGCGCATCTCTGTTACCTCGTCAGCAATGCAGTTCAAAGCTTCCGGATAGCTGATGTCGTATGCTTCAACATACGAAAGTGCAAGGAGAGAATCGTTCATCTGGAGCTGTGGGTTAAAGCCAATAGTTCTCAGCGGTGGCAAAAACATGCTGTCTCTGCCATCGTAACGCGCATCTACATGATGAGCCATGAAGCCACCAAATCCTGGGACAATCACGCAATCGTTGCTCAAAAGTAGGATCTCTATATGTCTTTCTAGTCTATTCACGTTTGCAAAGGTAGTGATTTTTTCGGAAATGACCAACAGAAAATAGAGAAAATTTTCGATGAAATCATAAAAAGTCTAATTTGTTTTGTCGTTTCGGGAAAAAGTATTACCTTTGTGCCTAAAATAAATAAGGTATAAATCTATGAAATATACAGAGACAGAAATTGAAGGAGTCTGGCTGATAGAACCTCGGGTATTTGATGATGCTCGCGGCTATTTCTTTGAAGCATGGAAGCAGGCTGACTTTGATGCTCACGTTGGAGGGCATGTGGAGTTTGTGCAAGACAATGAATCGATGTCGGCTCGTGGTGTGCTCAGAGGTTTGCATTATCAGAAAGGTGAATTCTCGCAGGCTAAGTTGGTGCGTGTCATCAAAGGCCGCGTGCTGGATGTAGCTGTTGACTTGAGAAAGGGCAGTAAGACTTTCGGTAAATATGTAATGGTTGAACTGAGTGGAGAGAACAAACGTCAGTTTTTCATTCCTCGCGGTTTTGCCCATGGTTTCCTGGTACTGAGTGACGAAGCCATCTTTACTTATAAAGTAGATAATGTTTATGCTCCTGATTACGAAACCAGTATTCATTGGGATGATCCTACTATCGGAATAAAATGGCCTATTGAAGGAGTTGAGGTGCTTACGTCAGAAAAAGACAGAACCAAGGCAAAGTCTTTCGAGGAGGCTGATTATTTCGAGTAGAATTGGCATCAGCTTTTACCGATTAATTTATTTAAAGAACTCATCATGAAAAAGATAGTTAATTTATGGCTGCTCAGTTGTATCTTGACTCTTGTTGCTTGTGGGCATAAGGCCGAAAAGCAACAGGAAGTGAAGGAAGATACTGCGGCTAAGAAGATGTTGCAAGGCATTTGGCTGAACGATGACGATGAGGATGATGTGGCGTTCCGCGTAAAAGGCGATACGATTTATTATCCTGATTCAACCAGTCAGCCTGTCTACTTCTACATTGCTGGCGATACGCTTGTAATGAAGGGTGCTAATATGGCAAAATATCCGATCGTAAAACAGGCTGAGCATATTTTCCAGTTTAAGGTGCAGAATGGGGATGTGGTTAAGCTGGTTAAGACGGAAGATAAGTCTTATTTGCAGCAGTTCATCCACAACCATGTTTCCGTGGCGCTGAATCAGAATACGCTGATTAAACGTGATACGGTTGTTGTAAGGGGCGATGGGAAATATCATCTCTACGTACAGGTTAACCCAACAAGTTATAAGGTCTACAAGAGTTCTTATAATGATGATGGTGTTGAGGTAGACAATGTTTATTATGATAATATTGTGAACTTGCATGTTTATCATGGTGCCAACTGTCTGTTCTCTCGTGATTTTCATAAGAAGGATTTCGATAAGCAGGTTCCTTCTTCTTTTCTGGACCAGTCTATACTGAGCGACATCGTATTCAATAAGATAGATGAATCTGGCATTCATTATCTTGCTGTTCTGGCAATGCCTGACAGCAGTTTGAGTTATCAGGTTGAGGTTATCATTTCCTTTGAAGGAAAAATGAGAATGCGGGTTAAGAGCTAAAAAAGAAATAAAAAAGTCGCCCTGAAAGGGAAAGCATTGGATGTAAGATGCTTTTGTCCTTTCAGGGCGATTCTTTTTTATGTGCTTATCCTGGAGGGATAGCTTGGTGGCTCAACTTTTAATTGAAGAATCCCAGCAAAGCTCCGGCTGCAACGGCAGAACCGATGACTCCCGCAACGTTTGGTCCCATGGCGTGCATGAGAAGGAAGTTGTGGCGGTCGTATTCCAGACCTAGGTTGTTTGAGATGCGTGCACTCATTGGTACGGCACTCACTCCGGCGTTTCCAATAAGTGGGTTCAGTTTCTTGCCTTTTGGCAAGAAGAGATTCATCAGCTTGACGAATAAGATTCCGCTTGCCGATGCGATGATGAAAGCAAGAGCACCGAGAGCAAAGATTTTGATGGTGTTTAATGTCAGAAACTCTGAAGCCTGGGTAGAACAGCCTACGGTCAGGCCGAGGAGGATAACGACAATATCATTCAAGCTGCTGCTTGCTGTCTTGGCGAGTCGGGTTGTCTTTCCACTCTCTTTCAGAAGATTTCCGAAGAACAGCATTCCTAATAATGGCAAACCAGATGGAACGATGAAGGTGGTGAGAAGCAGACCGATGATAGGGAAGAGAATCTTTTCGGTCTGTGAAACCTGACGTGCCGGTTTCATCTTGATGACGCGCTCTTTCTTGGTTGTAAGCAGTCGCATCAAAGGTGGCTGGATTACAGGCACCAGTGCCATGTAAGAGTAGGCGCAAACCGCAATGGCTCCCATGAGGTTCGGACTCAGTTTGCTGCTCAGGAAGATGGCGGTTGGTCCGTCTGCTCCTCCTATAATGGCAATGCCAGCTGCCTGGTTAGGTTCGAATCCCAGAGCCAGTGCAATCATGTAGGCGCCGAAGATTCCAAATTGGGCAGCGGCTCCAATCAGGATGAGCTTCGGGTTGGAAATGAGCGCAGAGAAGTCGGTCATGGCTCCAATGCCCAGGAATACGAGTGGCGGGTACCAGCCCTGTTTCACTCCCTGGTAGAAGATGTTCAGAACGGAGTTGTCTTCGTATAAACCGATTTCGAGTCCTGCATCGGCACGGAATGGGATGTTTCCAAGAATGATTCCCAATCCGATAGGAACCAGGAGCAGCGGCTCAAAATCTTTCTTGATGGCGAGCCAGATAAAGAGTGCTCCCACCAGAATCATGATGAGGTTTCCTGCCGAGGCGTTGGCAAAGCCCGTAAAGGTAAGAAACTCATTGAAGTTTTGTATGATGAAATCCATAATTTACTTTGAACTTTGAAAGTTGAACATTGAACTTTATGATTAGTCTTTTGATTGGAAGAGTAATCATTAGCTTTTGTCTAAACAGTTTATTACGCGATTGTAACAAGCGTGTCTCCTTCCATTACTGCGTCTCCCTTGTTCACGTTGATGCTGGTAATGGTTCCTGAAGTTTCTGCATCGATGTTGTTCTGCATCTTCATGGCTTCTAGAACGACAACAGTATCGCCTGTGTTCACCTTGTCACCGACTTTCACCTTGATTTCGTTGATAGTACCAGGCAGAGGGGCTACCACTGGCTTGCCAGAGGCAGCGGCTGCCGCTGGTTTGTTGGTTGTTGAGAAACTTGCATTTGTTGCAGAAGAAGAACTGTCGAATTCTTCACTCTTCACTCTTCGCTCTTCACTTAACTTAACTTTCTGCTTACTGCTCTTAACCGGCTGTTTCATTTCCACTTCGAATGGAATTCCATTCACGGTTACATTGGCGATATTGCCTTCAATATCCTGTATTTCAACGACGTAATCTACGCCTTTAACCTTATATTCGTACTTTGCCATAGTTTCTATATTTTAACGTTGTTATTGTTGTTGTTGAATTTCGGAGCATTCCATCTGGTCTGTTTTGGCTTGATGGTGATAATGCCTGATTCTACATCGTGAACATCTTCCAGATATTCCTGTAGTGCAAGGGAGATGACTGCCATGTAAATCTCCTTATCAATACCCTTGGTTTCTAAACCATCTTTTAGAATCACGTTAGTCTTATGACTGAGGTCTTGAGTAACCTCGATGGTCTTCTTTCCTGTCTTATATAATAAGGTGGCGTGCTTCTCAGTAGCACGGGCGATGCGCTGTTTATGTTTCATGTAGGCTCCGAAAACCCAGAACACGATGAAGAGGAGAGTAAGGCAGGCAAATACGATTCCCATTGAAAGTACGGCGATTCCTATTCCGTATGGGTCGCTTTTCTTCAATTGCTGGGCTTTACTCAAACCTGTGTTTTGAGGCAGATAGCCTGGAGTTACTGATCCGGCAATGGCTTTCTCCCATGTCTTGAAGTCTTTACTCAGTTCAAAACTCTCATCGGCAGCCAACACTGGCACACTTACGGAGTCTATCAGGTCAACGGCATTTCCGTCATAGAGTGCTATCCAGTTGGGCATCTTTTCCTGTAGAATAAGATTGAGATGAAAAGGTCCCGAGTTGGAAGAATTCTTTGCCTTCCAATGTTGTCCGTTCCTGCCATCCTGGTACCAGGAACTGCTGTCGAAGATAACGATGCTCTTCTTGCCTCCCAGTGTGGTTCGTGGTTCATTGTTAGGCAATGGACACATCAGCTGTCGGCGAGCTTCAGGCGACATTTTCTTGTCGAGAACCCTTCGGTCGGTGGTTAGGAACATACCACGCACATTATACGTGGTAAAGGAGGAATTGCTCAATTCCACCCATGGTTTGTGCTGCCCGTACTCATCTACAAGATTGGTACGGTTGTAGGTCATCACCTCCGTAATACGGATACTTTTGGCTCCTTGACTCCAAGCGGGCAAGGACGTGATGACTAGCATGGTTATCAGAAATCCCAATTTCTTCATACGCTTACTAACGTTTATAGGGTTATTGTTTCATATTTCGAAAAAATCTGCATCATATAGGAACGATAGCTGTTCCTAGTAGATTCATTAGGTTTGTTTCTTGTGTTCAAAGGTACGAAGAATTTCTGAAAAGACAACAAAAAGGTGCACAAATTTTTATCTTTGTGCACCTCTTTTGTAATTTATAACTATTTTCAGTAGTTTTGTTAACTTTTGTAAACCTTACGCTCCGCAGAAGAACAGCACCACTATCTGGGCTGTAAAGATACGGAGGAACATGCTCAATGGATAAACCGTAGAGTATCCTACAGCTGGAGCCTCCTTTGAGCAAGAAGCATTTGCATAAGCCAATGCAGGAGGGTCTGTGTAAGTACCGGCGAGCATACCCATGATGGTGAAGTAGTTGAACTTAAACTTCAGGCGGGCAATCGTACCGATGCTGAGGATAGGAATAATGGTGATGAGGAAACCGCATCCCACATATTTCAAACCGTCACCCTGTACTACTGTGTCCCAGAATCCGGCTCCAGCCTTGATTCCCACACTCGCCAGGAAGAGTACAAGTCCTATTTCTCGCAGCATCATATTAGCTGAAGTCGTCGTATAAGTTACCAGTTTCATGCGATAGCCGAAACGGCCGATGAGGATGGCGATGATAAGCGGACCTCCGGCAATACCCAACTTCAAAGGCACCGGCATTCCCGGAATGGCAAATGGGAGAGAACCGAAGATAATACCTACCATAATGCCTACGAAGATAGTGGCAATGTTAGGCGCATTGAGGCGCTTTACAGAGTTACCCATGATTTCAGCCACACGGTTCACATTCTCTTCAGGACCTACAACCAGAATCTTATCACCTACGTGGAAGTGGTGGTTTCTGCCTGCAAAGATGTCCATTCCCTGACGGGAAATACGGGTTACGTTAACGCCGTATACGCTGGAGAAGTGCATCTTACCCAAGGTCTTACCGTTCATTTCCGGACGGGTAACGATAATACGGCGAGAAACAAAATGCTGTACTTCATCCTTCTCGCGGTCCCATTCAGCTTCAACCTCTGGTCCGATAAAAGCCTTGATGGCTTCAGCATCAGCCTCTGCACATACAACGAGCAATTCGTCTCCAACCTCAAACTTAGTCTTGCTGTTAGGAATGCTCACCTCGCCATTGTGGAGCAGTCGTGAACATACAATGTCACGGTTCAAGAACTCAGAAACTTCTCTCAGCGTTCTGCCTGTAATATAAGCATTTTCCACGCGCAAGTGCATGTTATGGGCCTTAGCGTGTGGGTTGGCAGCATCTTCTTCGTTAAGCTGTGCTTCCTCATCAGCAGTATTAATCTTACAGATGTACTTGATAAGGATAGTAGCACCAATAATGCCCACCACACCAAGAGGATAAGCACAAGCATAACCATTGGCAATACTTGGAGCACCATTAGGGAAGACGCTGAGCAAAGCCTCGTTGGCAGCACCAAGACCCGGAGTATTGGTAACTGCACCATAGAGTGTACCTACCATCATAGGCAGGTTGTTAGGGTTGCTCGTATCAAAGAAGAGATAATAGCAACCAAACATCACGAGGATGTTGAGTAAAATAGCGCTAGCCGAAAGCATGTTGAGCGTAACACCACCTTTCTTGAAACTCTCGAAGAAGCCAGGTCCTACCTGGAGACCAATCATGAAGACGAAGAGGATCAAGCCGAAGTCTTGCACGAATGTGAGAATTTCCTTTGGACCGGTGAAGCCAACGTGGCCAGCCAAAATACCTGCGAAGAGAACGAAGGTGACACCTAACGAAATGCCGCCAATCTTTATCTTTCCGAGGTAAACACCAATAGCTATCACGATAGCGTAGAGTAGGGCGATGTGAGCCACCGACTCGGTATTGGTGAAGAGATTAACAATCCAATCCATGTATTCGTTTTAAAATCAGAAAATTATATTCCTGTAGTTTACCAAATTATTTTAGAATTTATGTTTTCTGTTGCTTGTTTTAAATGAAAGATACAGTTCTGTTTATAGAGAGAATCTGTAGATTATTAGGGGATTCAGTTAAAACTGAAAATTGGAGGACATCACATAGGATGCCCTCCAACCTATTTTTTCTTGTAAAAAATCAAGCTCTTTTTGCAAATGGCTTTCTTTTAAACATGAGATTACTTCTCGATAGCTGCTACACCTGGCAATACCTTACCCTCGATAGCCTCAAGGAGAGCACCACCACCTGTAGAGATGTAAGAAACCTGATCAGCCAAACCGAACTTGTTGATGCAAGCTACAGAGTCACCACCACCGATGAGTGAGAATGCACCTTCCTTAGTAGCCTCAGCGATTGCGTCAGCAATAGCCTTAGAACCACCAGCGAAGTTGTCGAACTCGAATACACCTGCCGGACCGTTCCAGAGGATAGTCTTAGCTCCCTTGATGGCAGCTGCGAAAGCCTTGCGAGTCTCAGGACCTGCGTCCATACCCTCCCAACCGTCAGGGATGTTGTTAGATGGGCAAACCTGAGTATTGCAGTCGTTCTTGAAGTCATCACCGCAGATAGAGTCTGTGCCGAGTACGAGGTTTACACCGTTCTCCTTAGCCTTCTTGATTACGTCGAGAGCAACGTCGAGCTTGTCATCCTCGCAGATAGACATACCGATCTTTCCACCGAGAGCCTTAGAGAAGGTATAAGTCATACCACCGCAGAGAATCAGGTTGTCAACCTTAGTCAACAGGTTCTCGATGATACCGATCTTAGTAGAAACCTTAGAACCACCCATGATAGCTGTGAATGGGCGCTTGATGTTGCTGAGAACTGCGTCAACAGCCTTAACTTCCTTCTCCATCAAGAAGCCGAGCATCTTGTGATCCTTGTCGAAAGAATCAGCGATGACAGCTGTAGAAGCGTGCTTGCGGTGAGCTGTACCGAATGCGTCCATTACATATACGTCAGCGTAAGAAGCCAACTTAGCAGCGAACTTCTTCTGACGCTCCTTCATCTCAGCCTTAGCAGCATCGAATTCTGGAGTACCCTTCTCAACGCCAACTGGCTTGCCTTCCTCTTCAGGATAGAAGCGGAGGTTCTCGAGCAAGAGAGCCTCACCTGGCTTCAAGGCAGCTGCCTCAGCATCAGCGTTACCGCAGTCCTTAGCGAACTTAACGTCTACACCGAGAGCGTCTGATACGTTCTTAACAATCTGAGAGAGAGAAAGCTCTGGTTTAACCTTGCCCTTTGGCTTACCCATGTGGCTCATCATGATGAGCGCACCGCCGTCTGCAAGTACCTTCTTCAATGTAGGAAGGGCACCGCGGATACGAGTGTCGTCTGTTACATTACCATTTTCATCCAATGGCACGTTGAAGTCAACGCGCACGATTGCCTTGTGACCGGCAAAGTTAAAATCTTCAATTTTCATTTTACCTAAATTTTATTTAGTTTATGTACTAATTTTATTGTTCTAAACCTTTCTGCTGGTTTCAAAAACCGAAGGCAAAGATACAAATTATATTTGAATCAGCAAAATATAGTAGCGGTTTTTATGATTTTTAGTAGATGAAATCGCCTGTTTGCTATATCGGGTTTGCAAAATTCGTGTTTTGTGCTTTCTTCTGCTAGATTTGTTAAACAAAATGGAGAGAAATGAAATATATTCTTAACAAAATACTTTTTTTTTGGATTTCTCGATAATAAATAGTACCTTTGTGCGCAGTTAAAACGTTATTACATATAAATGAGATAAAATGGCGAAAGATAAGATTGCTTTTGTGTGCAGCAATTGCGGACAGGAAAGTGCCAAATGGATGGGCAAATGTCCTAGCTGCGGACAATGGAATACATTTAAGGAGATTCGTATTGCTGCCGATTCCGGATCGCAGGCTGCGAAGAATGCCGGAATGACCATGCGTCATGGTGGAGCTGCCACGATGTTTGGTGGGCAGCACAGCGAGCATGATGCTGCGCCGATGAAGCTTCGCGATATTTCTGCGATTGATGAACCGCGCATCGATATGAGGGACGAAGAGCTGAACCGTGTGCTGGGTGGCGGAATGGTTCCTGGCAGCATTACGCTCTTGGGCGGTGAACCGGGAATCGGTAAGAGTACGCTCACCTTGCAGACTATTCTGAACATGACTGACCGCCGCATCCTGTATGTGAGCGGAGAGGAGAGTGCCCATCAAATCAAGCTCCGTGCCGACCGGTTGGCTAAAGGACAGGCGATGCTCAGAGAAGGTTCTTCTGCTGACACACAGAAAACGGCTTCTCTTTCATCAGAAGGAGCCTTTGATCATATTACGGTTCTCTGCGAAACGCAGTTGGAGAAAATCTTCAGTCATATCCAGGAAGTGGCTCCACAGCTGATAGTTATAGATTCTATACAAACTATCGCTACAGAAGAAGTAGACAGTTCGCCGGGTTCTGTTTCCCAAGTTCGTGAGTGTGCAGCCTCCCTGCTCCGATTTGCCAAGACGAGTGGCATTCCGGTTATTCTGATAGGACATATTAATAAGGAGGGAACGCTTGCCGGACCAAAAATTCTGGAGCACATCGTAGATACGGTGATTCAGTTTGAGGGCGACCAGCATTATATGTACCGCATCTTGAGAAGCATCAAAAACCGATTCGGAAGTACTTCTGAGTTGGGAATCTACGAGATGATGCAAGGCGGACTCCGACAGGTGAGCAATCCTTCAGAGTTGCTTCTTACCGAAGATCATGACGGGCTTTCGGGTGTTGCCATCAGCGCAGCCATCGAGGGAGTCCGTCCGTTCCTGGTAGAGACGCAGGCTTTGGTTTCAACAGCTGCCTATGGAACTCCGCAGCGTTCGGCAACGGGTTTTGACCAGCGCCGTTTGAACATGCTTCTGGCGGTTCTAGAGAAACGAGTGGGCTTCAAGCTGATGGCGAAAGATGTGTTCCTGAACATTGCGGGAGGCTTGCGAGTGACGGACCCTGCGATGGATCTGAGTGTACTGGCTGCGGTATTGAGCAGCAATGTGGATACAGCGATAGAGCAGGGCTGGTGTATGTGTGGGGAGGTAGGTCTGAGCGGTGAAGTCCGTCCGGTGAGTCGCATCGAGCAGCGTATTGCTGAGGCCGAGAAACTCGGATTCCAGCACATCATCATCCCGAAATACAACAATCATGGTTTCGACCATAAGAAATATAAGATAGAAATTCATCCCGTTAGGAAGGTGGAAGAAGCATTCCGCTGCCTGTTCGGGTGAAGTAAAAAGTAATCATACAGTTCAAAGTTCAAAATTCAAAGTAAAATGAAGGATTCAGTAATCATTGTGAGTGGCGGCATGGATAGCATCACGCTGCTCTACGATAAGAAAGACGAGATTGCACTCGGCATTAGTTTTAACTATGGAAGTAATCATAACGAGCGTGAAATTCCTTTCGCCAAGATACATTGTGAGCGTTTGGGAATCAAGCATATTACGATAGATTTGGGTTTCATGCATCAGTATTTCAAGAGTTCTCTTCTTGAAGGTGCCGATGCAATTCCTGAGGGTCATTATGCTGATGATAATATGAAGAGTACGGTGGTTCCTTTCCGTAATGGAATCATGCTGAGCATTGCCATCGGCATTGCTGAGAGTAATAATCTGAAGAAAGTTTTCATCGCGAACCATGGTGGCGATCATACGATTTATCCAGACTGCCGTCCGGAGTTTATCAAGGCGATAGATGAGGCTGCTGAAGCAGGAACGTTCGTTGATGTGCGCGTTGTGGCTCCTTATACGAATATTACCAAAGGGCAGATTGCGGAGATAGGTAAGAAGTTGGGCATTGACTATGCTGAAACCTGGAGCTGCTATAAGGGCGGTGAAAAGCATTGTGGCAAATGCGGAACCTGCGTTGAGCGCAAGGAGGCTTTGGCCGAGGCGGGTATTGAGGATACTACTGAGTATGAAGAATAAGGATGAAGATGAATCAGACGTTCTTCGTCCCTAGATATAATAAGGTGTAATCAGAATAAATATAATAAAAGAAAAATGAAAACAGCGATTTTATCTGCGGCGTTGATGCTTGCATCAACTGTTGCGATGGCTCAGAAGAGCAACTTCCAGTTGAAGGTGGATTTGAAGAATTTCAATTCCGATTCTGTACTTGTTTACAAGGGCAGAAATGTTAAGATGGATACGGTTTTGGTGAAGAATGGCAAGTTTACCTATTCTGCAAACCTTGATAAGGCTGCCGGATACGTTTTCCTTTCACCTGAAGCTTATCGTGGTGCAGGTCAATTTATGTTCAACCTGCCTTGTGTTCCTGGAGAGAAGGCTGAAGTTAAGGGCGATGCAAAGACCCGCTTTGATATTTCGGGTTCTAAGTTCTATCAGCAGTATCATGAAGTAGATGTTCTGCTGGAGAATGCTAATAAGGAGTTGAGAGATTACGAAGCTTCCCTGAACCAGAGAATCAAGAATGGTGAGCCCCAGCAGACCATCATGACAGAGTATGAGCAGAAGGCTCCTGCCCTGCAAAAGGCAAAGGACGATAAGATTTTCGATTTCGTAAAACAACATCCTGATTATGAGGCTTGTGCTACTATTTTCGAGCAGTTTGATGATGTCAGCAAGATGGAGAAACTGCAGAGCTTGCTCTCTGAGAATGTGAAGAACGGCAGAATGAAGGCTTTCTACCAGCCAATGATTGATATGGCTAAGAAGCGTGCTGAGGCTGAGGAGAAGGCTAAGAAGGTGCAGGCTGCCGGTGTTGAGGCTCCTGACTTCACGCTGAAGGATATTAAAGGAAATGATTTCAAACTTTCCAGCCTTCGTGGTAAGATTGTAGTTCTCGACTTCTGGGGTTCATGGTGCGGATGGTGCATCAAGGGAATGCCTAAGATGAAGGAGTATTACGAGAAGTACAAGGGTAAGTTTGAAATTCTTGGTGTAGATTGTAATGATACAGAGGCTAAGTGGAAGGCTGCTGTTGAGAAGCACCAGTTGCCATGGATTCATGTTTACAATCCGAAGGACAGTAAGGTTCTCAGCGATTACGCTGTTCAGGGTTTCCCTACAAAAATTGTGATTGATGCTAACGGTAAGATAATCAAGACCATCGTTGGTGAGGATCCTGCTTTCTATACTTTGCTTGATGAAGTGTTGGGCAAGTAATGTTACATAAAACAATGTCGCCCTGTAAGTGCAAAATTACATTTGCTCTTACAGGGCGATTTTTTGTTTGTTCAGTATTTTATTTCTTTTTCTTCTTCAATTCCAGTTTCGGAATCTTGATTTTCTGTCCGGCCTTTACGGTGCTTGTACCATTCAGGGCTTCTACGTAGCATTCCATTCCGGAACCTAAATAGCGGGTGCTGATCTGTTCGAGGGTCTGACCGGCGCCAACCGTAACGGTCTGGGCAACTCCTGTGATTCGGTAAGCTCCCGTGCGTACGCGAGCATCCTTATCATACTGGGATGATGCTATTTTCGAAGTAGCCTTTTCTTCGGCTTTATCTTTAGCCTTTTCTTTCGCTTCAGCCTTAGCTTTTACTTCAGTCTGCTTAGCTTTTTCAGCGCTAGCACTTTCCTCATCCGAATTTTCAGCCAGTTTTACTGCTTCTGCAGTTTTAGCCATACGGATGCTGTCTTCCATCGCTTTCTGGCGGAGTTTCTGTTTCTGAGAGAGTGGGGCGGCAGCTGGTTTGGCTGGGACTTTCTTGGCTGGAGCCTGGTGATACTGGTTTAGCTGCATGGCTAGATGATCACGCTGGGCAGTCATCTGACCATAGTTGAAGGCAAACCATCCCATTCCGCCAATCAAAGCTACTACGATGAGACAGACTGCAACGACCAGATAGCGAGGAATAACAATATGATGAGAATTGGAAGATACTTCTTCCTCCTCTTCTTCTTCAGATTCATCTGATGCAGGTACTGCAGGTTCAACAACTGCTTTCAGGGCTTGCTGTTGCTGGGCTAATTCAAGTTTCTCTTGCTCCAGTCTTTCTTGCTCCAGCCTTTCTTGCTCCAGTCTTTCCTGCTCCAGCCTTTCCTGTTCCAGCCTTTCCTGCTCTTGCTTTTCTTTTTCAAGCTTTTCTTTCTGTATTCTTTCCTGCTCCAGTTGGGCTTGTTTTAATTTTTCCAGTTTAGCTTGTTCTATAGCAATTTGCTTTGCCAGTTCGTCTTCGGCTTCTTTTTCCTTTTCAGATCCGATTACGACAACCTCCGGATTTGGAGTTGCAGTTTTTTCTTCGTCCAGAAAATCGATTACTTGTGCAGGAGCTTCGTCTGTCTGTTCTTCTCCAAACTTCTCATCTATTTCATCGAAATCTACGCCGTCATTTACCACCACCGTTTCAAATTGGGCGAATGGCTTGTTCACGATTTCTTTCAGGATGTTGTCAGGCGTGAAGGTGAGTTTGTCTCTGCCTTCAATGGTGAAGCGTTCGCCCGTGTTCACATTGATGCTTTCACGGTCTCTCGTGGCCTGTACCTTAAAGGTGCCCAGCCATTTTATCTTCACCTGCTTGTCGGCATCGAGTCCCTGGTTGCACACATCAAACATCTTCCGGATGAAGAGTTCTGCTTCCACCTGGCTCAGCCCGCTCTTATCAGCCAGCAGTGTTCCGAGTGTATTTAAACTGAATTTGCTCATTGCTCATCCCCTCCATTCTTTAGTTTTTCCTTGACCGAGGCAACCGGTCGGAAACCCAACACCAACTTAGGCGGCACCAGCTGGCGCTTCTTGGTAGTAGGATTAACCACCACTCGCTCCATGCGCTTCTTCACTTCGAAGGTGCCAAAATTGGGGATAGAGACAGCTTCTCCATCCTCAAACTCGGCAATCATAGCGTCTATCGCCTTGCGCACCAACTTCTGGGTGTCTTCCTGCGAATAGCCGGTTTGCTGAGCCAGTTCAGCGATGTATTCCTTATTGTTCATATTTATTTAATATGTAGTCAAAATTTCTAAAACTCCAGGCTATGGGGGAGAGAATGATTATTTCACCACCTTGCCATAGAGGTCAAATTCCTCGCTTGCAGTAATTTCTACCTGATAGAAACTACCCACGCGCAGACGCTTCTCATCGGCACGGATCAGAACCTCTGGGTCTACTTCAGGAGAACAGAACTCTGTTCGTCCGATGTAGTAATCGCCTTCCTTGCGGTCGATGATAACGGTCATGGTTTTGCCCACCTTATCAGCCTCAACCTCAGAGCTGATGTCTTGCTGCAGAATCATCAGTTCGTCCAGTCGGCGCTGTTTTACTTCGGCAGGCACATTGTCTTCGTAGTGGGTGGCACTGTAGGTTCCTTCTTCCTCAGAGTAGGAAAAGGCGCCCATGCGCTCAAATCTCTGTTCGCGTACGAAGTCAAGGAGCTCGTGGAAATCCTCATCTGTCTCACCTGGGAAACCAACCATCAGCGTAGTGCGAATGTGAATGCCTGGCACGCGTTCGCGGATGACCTTCAGCAGATTGATGGTTTCCTGCTTCGTTACGTGGCGATGCATGCTGGTGAGCATGTGGTCGCTGATGTGCTGGAGGGCAATGTCGAGATATTTGCATACGTTTGGCTTCTCGCGCATCACGTCCAGAAGATCCATAGGGAACTGATTTGGATAAGCATAATGCAGGCGAATCCATTTCACGCCCGGAATATCAGCCATCTCGCTGATGAGTTCGGTAATATGATGCTTGCCGTCAATATCTACACCGTAGTAGGTGAGTTCCTGAGCGATAATCTGAAACTCCTTCACGCCTTCTGCCACCAGTTCGCGCACCTCCTGCAGAATCTCTTCCTTAGGACGGGAAACGTGCTTGCCGGTGATGATAGGAATGGCGCAGTAGGCACAGTGGCGGTTGCAGCCCTCAGCTATCTTGATGTAGGCATAATGGCGCGGAGTGGTGAGATGACGCTGGCCGTTGCAGGATGAAACTTCCGCCTTGCCGAGTTCCTGCAGAAGCTGCTTGTAGTTGAATTTGCCGTAGAACTTATCCACTTCGGGCATTTCTTCTTCCAGTTCCTTCTGATAGCGCTGCGAGAGGCAGCCCATTACGTAGAGTTTTCTGAGTCGGCCTTCTTCCTTAGCCTGGATAAACTCCAGGATGGTGTCGATGCTTTCCTGCTTTGCATCCTCGATGAATCCGCACGTATTGATGACGGCTATCTCGCCCTGAGGGCGCTTGGAATCGTGAACGCAATGGTAGCCGTTTGCCTCAAACTGCTTCATCAGCAACTCGCTGTCTACGAGATTCTTCGAGCAGCCCAGGGTAATAATATCTATCTGATTTTTCTTCATTTTCTAATTTTTAAAGAGCGAGTCTACGAATTCAGTCTTGTTGAAGAGCTGCAGATCTTCCATACCTTCGCCCAGTCCGATGTATTTTACAGGCACCTTGAGCTGGTCGCTGATGCCGATGACAACGCCGCCCTTAGCGGTTCCGTCGAGCTTGGTGATGGCGAGCGAGGAGATGTTGGTAACGGCAGAGAACTGCTTAGCCTGCTCGAATGCATTCTGTCCGGTACTTCCGTCGAGCACGAGCATTACCTCGTCTGGTGCTTCAGGCATTACCTTCTTCATCACTTCCTTTATTTTCTTGAGCTCATTCATCAGGTTCACCTTGTTGTGCAGTCGGCCTGCCGTATCGATGAGCACCACGTCGGCGCCGTTTGCCTTGGCGCTCTGCAGGGTGTCGAACGCCACGCTTGCCGGGTCGCTTCCCATCTGCTGTTTCACTACAGGCACACCCACGCGCTCGCCCCAGATGCAAATCTGCTCTACGGCAGCGGCACGGAAGGTGTCGGCAGCTCCCAGCATAACCTTCTTGCCAGCCTTCTTAAACTGGTAAGCCAGCTTGCCGATGGTGGTTGTCTTGCCCACGCCGTTTACGCCTACTACGAGGATAACGTAAGGCTTATGGTCGGCAGGGAGATCCCAGTCTGCCAGGTCATCGCTGTGATTCTCGGAGAGGAGAATGGCGATTTCCTCGCGCAGAATGCGGTTGAGCTCGTTGGTTGAAACATATTTATCGCGGGCCACACGTTCTTCGATGCGGCGGATAATCTTGACAGTGGTTTCTACACCTACATCTGAGGTGATGAGTACCTCTTCGAGATCGTCGAGCACATCATCGTCGACGGTAGACTTTCCGGCAACGGCGCGCGCCAGTTTGCCAAACACACTCTCCTTGGTTTTTTCAAGTCCCTTATCGAGAGTTTCCTTCTTTTTGTTGCTGAATAATCCGAATAATCCCATAATCTTGTTTTTTATCTTCTGCAAAGATACTCATTTTTTTTTATTTTATGGCTTTTTCACTTGCTTTTTCGTCCTTTTCAAGAAAAAAAGTAAAGATTTAGAGGGTTTTTATGTCATGACAGAAGGGTTTTCGCCGATATTGTGGGGGTTAATAAGGTTTAATAAATAATGTTGTCAGATACAAAAACAATTCGCCCTGCAAAGGACAAAAGCGGTTCTGCTTTTGGACCCTTGCAGGGCGTTCTGTTTATTTCTTCATCATTTCCTTTACAGCTCTTTCGAGCTGGGTATCATGGCCATTGATGAAATCTTCCGGACTGTTGTAAACCTCGATGTCTGGGTTCAGCTGGGTGTTCTCGCCGAACACGCCACGCATGTCGCGGCAGCCTACCTGAGGAATACCGAATACCAGCGTGTTGTCCATCAGCGTTTCCCACCATACGGCTGTCATGGTTCCTGCTACAGGAGCACCGATCAGCTTGCCGATTCCGAGTTCCTTGTAAACCCATGGGAAACCGTGGCCGTTGCTGTAATCGTTCTCGCAGATCATAACGCAAGATGGCTTCACCCATTTGTTGAACGGATCGCGGCCAACTACCTTACCGTGAGGCACAAACTCCTGATACTGCTTGCCGTTGAGCAGGGTGCATAGATCATCGTGTAACCAGCCGCCACCATTATGGCGCTCGTCTACGATTACAGCGTCTCTGTTTCGATTCTTGTCGCTCAGCAGTTCGCTGTAAACGGTGCGGAAACTCTCCGAATCCATCGCCTTAACGTGAACATAAGCGATGCGTCCGCCCGAAATGCTGTCAACGAAAGCGCGGTTGCGGTCTACCCATCGCTTGTAGAGCAGGTTGTTGAGTTTGCCCTGAGAGATAGCCTTCACTGTAACCTCCATCTTCTTGCCCTTGGCGTTTCTGATGCCGAGGCGTACATTCTTGCCAACCTTTCCGTCGAGCAATGGGAAGTAGTCCATTCCGGCTTTAATCTCCTCGCCGTCGATGCTCTCGATGATGCTGCCGGCTGTAACGCCCGTATTCTTCACATCGAAAGGACCACGCTTGATAATCTCCTGAATCTTCAGGCCGTCGCCCTGGTACTGAGGGTCGAAGAATACTCCCAGGTTGGCGGTGGCAAGCGCACTGTTGCCTGCGTAGTAGCGGGCTCCTGTATGCGAAGCGTTCAGCTCGCCAAGCATTTCGCTCAACATCTCCTGAAAGTCGAAATTGTTGTTGATGTAAGGCAGGAACTTCTCATAGGTTTTGCGGTAACCTTCCCAGTCAACACCATGAAGCTTAGGGTCGTAGAACTTGTCTTTCACCTGTCGCCATATGTGGTCGAAGAGATACTGGCGCTCCTCGGCTGGCTTATAGTTGAAGTTAGCCTCAAAGCTGATGTCCTTGGTGCTGAATCCGCTCAGATCCACCTTCTTGATGCTGCTTCCGTTGCAGATAAAGAGGTTCTTCACATCCTTGTCGGTCTGCAGGTTGCCCTGTCCTACGCCCTTCATCACGAGCTTGGTAGAGCCATCCTTCAGGTCGTGCTGCCAGAGGTCGTAATCATCCTCGAAGGCTGCCTGGTAGTAGAGCTTGTCGCCGTCTTTAGAGAGCACAGCATCGCCCATGTGCGAAGAGTTTGCGGTGAGGCGTACGATTCTGTCGCGGCAGTTTTCGATGTCCAGCTCCAGTGGCTTCACTTTTTCCACCTCTATCTTTCCGGTCTTTTTCTGCTTTTCGTCAGCCTTCTTTTTAGCCTCTTCCTTCTTCTCGTCTTCCTTCTTCTCCTTTTCGTCCTTGTTGGCGTCAGCCAGTTCTATTTCTTCCTTGCTCATGTTGAAGCGGTTGTAGGCGTCCAGGTCGAAGAACATGATGTAGGCATCGTCTTCAGCTCCCCAGCTTCCATGACTGCGGTAGCCGGCTCTGTCGCTCTGGAAGAGCATTGCCTTGCCGTCGAGCACCCATTTGCCGTTGCTGTCGCTGTAGCCGGAATTGGTCAGGTTGTGAACCTCTTTGCCGTCAGCCTTTACCAGCGCAATATCCTGGTTGTTCCAGCCGCCGTTGCCGATATAGGTTGAAAGGAGCCATTTGCTGTCTGGCGACCATTCGAAAGCGATGTCTCCATCGCTGTAAGAGTAGACGTATTTGCCGTCGAGCACGGTGCGGATTTCCTTCGATTTCAGATTGACGATGCGGAGTGCAGCGCGGTCTTCGAAGAAAGCCACTTCCATGCCGTCAGGAGAGTATTGGGGATACTGCGATGTAATGCCTGTTTTCACCAGCTGCTCTTCCTCGATGTCGGTAGCGTAGGTGAAGTTCTTCTCTTTCTCGTTCTTGATCTTAGACTGGTAAATCTGCCATACGCCGTTGCGCTCGGCTGCATAGACCAGGGCTCTGCCGTCTGGCGAGAAACTCAGGTTGCGCTCCTGCTGCGGTGTGTCGGTAATGCGCTTGGTAGTGGTGTATTCTACTGAAGTTACGTATACGTCGCCATGCATCACGAAAGCCACTTCCTTGGCGTCTGGCGAAACGGAAATCTCTGTAGCTCCCCAGCTTTTAATCTGACGTACGAGGCTTGGAGTGTCATTATCTGTTGTAATGGAGATGTTCACCTTCTGAGGCTCTCCACCTTCTTTCACGGTGTAGATTTCGCCATCATATCCGTAGCAGAGCAGGTCGGCGCTGGATGCAGTGAGGAATCTTACCGGATTGCCTTTGTGGTGGGTAATCTGCTTGTCGCTTGAACTGTTGAGGCTGCGGCGGTAGATATTGAATGTGCCGTCCTGCTCGCTCAGATAGAAGAATGATTTCTCGTCTGATGTCCATACTGGCGAGCGGTCTTCGCCGGCAAAGGTAGTCTGCTTGGCAAACTTACCGTTGCTCTTCAGCCAGATGTCGCGTGCGATAGGTGATTTCTGGTGTTTGCGCCAAGGGTCTTCGTATCCCTTTTTGTCGTGGTAGAGAATGTCGCCGTTCTTGGCGATGCTGATATCCTCCATGGTGAGGGTAGAGAAGAGTTCCGGTCTTCCGCCCTTGGTGCTTACCTTATATACTTGTGGAAATGTGTTGTCGCCGAAGATGATGCTCTGGGCTGTAGGCTGCAGACTGGCTGAGTAGAGCACATGGTCGTTGTCTGCAAAGGCGATAGGTGTTTCGCTGCCGCTATTAGTGGTGAGTCGGGTAGGAGCACCGCCTTTTGCATCGATTACGAAGATGTCGAGACTTCCTTCGCGGTTAGACTGGAAGGCAATTTTCTTGCTGTCAGGGCTCCATACAGGGTGCGAATCGAAGGCTGCATGAGTTGTGAGCTGTCGTGCTTCACCGCCGTTGACAGAAACACTGTAGAGGTCGCCTTTATAAGCGAAGGCAATGGCAGTGCCATCGGGCGAGATGGCTGGGTAGCGCATCCAGAGCGGATGTTCTTCTGCGCTGGCAGAGAGTGCTGCTGAGAGCAGGGCTGCTGAAAAGATTAACTTTTTCATTTGCGTATGTTTTATGTTTGAATATGCGTTATAAAAATCTCTTCTCTTTCGGGGTCAGAATGCTGTTTCTTGCTCCTAACGGATGCAAAGGTAGTTATTTTTTGTGATATTTAAGCATAAAAAAAGAAAAAAGTGAGAAAAAGTTTGGTGTATTCAAAAAATATATGTACCTTTGCAGCCGCAAATAAGAAAAGTGGCTGATTGCGTTATTGGTTAGCTGGTTTGCGATTTGAAAAGTGTTGGTTCCGTAGCTCAGTTGGATTAGAGCAACAGCCTTCTAAGCTGTGGGTCTTGGGTTCGAACCCCAACGGAATCACTATAAAAGCAAAATGAAACTTATTTGTACAAAATTAGCATGGGAGAACAATGGTAGTAAGTTGCTTATTTATAGGCACTTACCTCTGTTGTTCTATTTTGTTTTTAAATATATTTTATCACTTATTCCTCTTTTATGTACTCTTTTTGTAAATAGCTGTTAATCAATATGTTATGAATTTGACGTGTTGAGAAATCATCCATGTGTGTTACAAATGTGTTATCAATTTGTTTTTCTGATGAAACTCCTTCCTTGTCTTAGCCATTGCTTCTGTAGCCCTATCGTGGGTCTCTATCAGCAGTGGACTCTTGTGATATTGCACGATTTTGACTCCAACTGAGTTGTGCCTTTTCTTTTCCTTGATGCATTGGACAATCAAGTCCGGATTTGCTGATTTAGCCGTTGGAGCCTTGTCAAAGTTCTGAATATAGGCGGCATTGGTCAGGAAGAGAATGTCGGAACTTTCCGGTATTTCCTGCATAACCTTCACCATAAGGGTTAGCATCATGCGGAACTCAGTGGTGTGTAGGTCGCTGATTACATCACAGCTGATGATGTTGCCGTTATGCTCAATCACAACAGCAGCACCACCAGCTCGCTCTTTATGGCCATAATCACATGAGCCACCTATCCAAACGTAATATGTATATGTATCTTGTGTCATAATTATTTATCATCCAATCTCTATATACATCTCGAATTATAGAGATAATCCCATACTTCTTGAGCAGGTCTTTTCAATCTGATGATGGGATCAATGAAAAATAACTTTCCATTTCGTCGCAAAGAACATTGTCACTAAGATTCGAAATATCCGTTATTGCCAAATATTCATTACCATAGAAATACTTGCCTTCCTTAGTTAATCCCAATTCATTTCGGAGATAGTCGTCTATCATTTTGGGGGTAGGAACTCTAAACATAGATGATATGTTCTTTTGCTGCAAGACGATTCTGATTCCTTTGATATCTTCTGAAATTCCGATGAACCTGTACTGGTACCAGGAAATAACATGTTGTGTATCAGATGCTCGTGGATAATATCCTCCGGATGAGATTGTTCTAAAGGAGCCTTGGAAAATGGAGATTTCATCTTTGTGAAGACACTTCCGTCCTTGCTCAAAAAGACAATACTTTCCCCTGTTGGAATCATCCGTCGATTGCCGAATTTATCCCAATCTGCCATATTTCATCTCCACGCCCTCCTTATCATACTGCTAGCGCTTGCCGGTTGGTGGCTCAGTAAATGTGATGCGAACTACAGCCGTGCGTGAAAGGGAACGTGCGATGCTCTGGTCGAAAGCATGGCTAGGATCCCTGTAAGAGTGATTTTTGGCTGTTTCATATTTTTACATTTCCCGTTCTCTTCAGTACGCCCCACTGCTGCAGTTCTCCCTTGATGGCCTTGAAATAACTCTTGAAAATCACATAGTACATGATCCAGCGATAGAAGAAGCGCTGCGGTATAATCCATAACAACGTCCACAACGATTCCCTTTCCACGATGAAGGCCATGATGGATACGCTTGCATCTACAATCAGGAAAATCAGATAGTAGATAAATATCTGCCAGGCATTGCCCGAGAACAGTCCTGCCAGCATCAGAACGTCGGCTATCGGCGAGAACGTAGGGATGATGTACTGGAACACGAGCATATTTGGCAAAGCCCACAAGCCGAATCCTTTATAACGGCTGCGGAAGAGGTTGCGACGATGTTTCCAGAAAGTCTGCATCACACCGAAACACCAGCGGGTGCGCTGCTTTACAAACTGTCTGATATTTTCGGGTGCTTCGGTCATCGCTACAGCATGGTTTTCGTTCTCGATAACATAGCCTGCCTCGATGATGCGCATCGTCAGGTCGCAGTCTTCAGCAAGAGTGTCGGTTGTGAAATATCCGGCTTTCTCCATGGCTTCCTTGCGGAACGCTCCGATGGCACCAGGCACCACGGTGATGGCGTTGATGGCAGAGTAGGCCATTCTGTCGAAGTTCTGAGAGGTGATATACTCTATTGCCTGCCAGTTGGTGAGCATGTTGCGGCAGTTGCCCACCTTCACGTTGCCGGCAACGGCTCCCACACGTTTCTCCTTGTCGGCAGCAAAGTGTCTCATCAGCTTGCTCAGGGCATCATGGCGCAGTTGCGTATCAGCATCTATACATACTACGAAGTCGGCATCTGTGTGGCTCAATCCGAAGTTCAGGGCTGCCGCCTTGCCTCCATTAGGCTTGGTGAAGATTGCCACCTTCGGATGATTGCCGAATTTCTCTTTTAGTCTTGCAAGAGTATGGTCTTTGCTTCCATCGTCCACGGCTACGATATCGAACAACGGGTAATCTTGCTCAATCAGATTGTAAATCGTGTTTACTACGTTTACCTCCTCGTTATAGGCTGGTACAATAATGGAAACCTTAGGCATGTTCTCCTTGCCGAGATTATCATAATTGCGTCTGCGTTCTATTCGTTTTTCCTTGATGACAAGACCATACATGAATATGAGTCGCATAAATCCGAGGACGAGGAATACGAGGAAGAGTGCGGTGATGAAATCGCTCAGATGGTAGATGAATTCTGCCAGTGTGAGGTTCATCTGCATTGCATAGTAAGCCTTTCCTTTCTGTATCGTAGGCATCAGCGTCTCGCGTTTCATCCCCAGATATTCCTCCAGCGAGATGAAGCGATAGCCTTCTTTCTGCAGGGTGGTGATGATGCGCGGCAGGGCCTGTATGGTTGCCTTGCGGGTGACACCGCCAGCATCGTGGAGCAGGATGATGTGACCGTCTTCATGGTGTACGCCATCGGTAACACGCTGGTAAATCTGGTCGGCTGTTACGCCCGGCTTCCAATCGTTAGGGTCGATGCTTTCGCCAACCATCAGGTAGTTGCGGCGTGAAGCAAGAATCATCGGCTCTATTTCCTCATGCTGGGTTGGGTCGCTGTCGGCGTTGTATGGGGCACGAAACAGAATGGTGCTATGCCCGGTTATGCTCTCTATCAGCATTCGCGTGAGCTTCAGCTCTGCATAGGTGCGGTCGTCGGAGTTCTCTATCACGTTGTGATGGGTAAAGGTGTGGTTGCCGATGGTGTGCCCGGCTTCATACACCTTCCTCACAAGGGGCAGGTTCTTCTCCATCTGCAGACCTACCATGAAGAATGCTGCAGGTACGTGGTGTTCCTTCAGAATACTGAGCACCTGGGGAGTCCATTTGCTGTCGGGACCATCATCGAAGGTGATAACGAGGTCTTTGGCGTGGCAGCGACCGATTTTTGTTACAGTATAATTGGATGGCAGTTTGCGGTATATTTCATTGGCAACAAGTCCGTCATCCTTGTCTTTCACGATGGATATATAGCCCGGCTGCGGTTCCGACTCCACCTGCAGCACCTCTCCGTTGCCCACGAAATTCACATCGTCCAGACTTCTTATCTGGAGCAGTTTCTGCAGGTTCCAGTTGGATGTGTTTTCGTAACTCATGTCCTTGCCGTAGAAGTTCCATATACGGGAATCTTCTGTGCCCAGTCGCCACACGCTGAATCCGGCAAGATGGTATTCTGCCCCAAAGCGCATGATATTATAGGAGGTGGCAGCATCAGTGAGATAAACCTGATGGAGCTTGTTGTTGTCATCTATATATGAGAAGTTCAGATTGTATGAATCTTCGTTGAAGTCTATCGGAGCACCAGCGTTCAAAGCAGAGGCTACGGCTTGGTTGAAGGTTACGGTTTCTCCCTGTTTGTCCTCGCACCAGTCGTAGCCATAGGCTGCCAGTCCCAGAACGAGTTTATCGTTGGGAATATTGCGTGCCGCCCAGTCGGTGGCACGTTCTACAAACTGCTGCGAGCATACATCGCCCGGCTTGCTTGCTGAGTTGTGCTCGTCGTACGCCATCAGGAAGAGATAGTCGTTGCACTTGGCGAGCTGCTCCATGTCGTAGTCTTCATTGAATGGAGCTACATCCTGAGTAACATAGAGTCCTTCCTTATGGAAGACTGCCGACAGTTCGCTCACAAAGGTGGTGAGCAGGGCGTTGTCGTTTATCTGCAGGTCTTCCAGGTCGATGTTGATTCCGCAAAAATTGTACTTACGGCAGGCATTGAGAAGTTTTTCCGTAAACAGTTTTCTCCTGCCTGCATCCTTCATGATACTGCCGATGGCTTCGCTTCTGAAGTCTTCGCCATAGTTGTTGGTAAGCATCGCCATTACGGGCACGCCTGCCTTCTGCGCCAGGCGAAGGGCTTTCTTATCTACCTGAGTATTGAGCACTCCGGTTTTCGGATTGATGAACAGCCATTCGCCCATGAGCAGGTTGATGTGACTGATGTTGCGCTTCAGTGAAAGCAGTGATCGCTTGTCCCAGTTTACATACCATGCAGCTCGGATTCCCATGCGCGGATCGTTCCACTCTCTGAAATATTTCTCGGTGAGTTGGTCCCTTTTTCCTGTAAAACGGGTCTTTCTTATCGAGGCCTCGGCATAGTTGTTGTGCATCTTCTTCTCATGGAAGAAGCGGCGGAACGACTTGTATTCCTTTGCCGTCTCATTGTTGCGCATGAGTGGCTTTTCTGCGGTCATCACCTTGTGATAGTCGTGCACGAAAGGAATCTTCGGACTGCCTTCCAATGCGAATAAAGTTAGAAATACGATGATGAACAATACGATGATTGCCCCGATAACTCTCATGCTCCACTGGAACTTTTTCCAGCGAGAACGTGAGTCTGTTTGAAAAATCTGCTTATCCATATCCTGAATATATTTTGAAACATTCTGTCCTTTTGTTTTATGCTATAAATCCATTATCTGGTCATCCGTCTTCTGGACGATACGTCTGCTGCTTCTGTTACGATGGTTGATGATGAGCGGCACACGTTCCACTGCTACCATAGATGTGTCGAGACCCAATGCCTTCGGCTCGTCAATGCCAATCTTGCTGATGAGAGCGTAGATGCTCATCAGTAAATTCTGTTGACGGTTACAAGAACTCTCCGGGTAATAAACGCGGTGGATAATGATGAATCGGAAGTCACCAGAAATTCCGTTTTTCCGCAGAGAAGGATATGTACTTCTCAAATCTACCTTACCATCGGCCACCAGGTCTTCCACAACTTGTCGCAAATAGAGACTTACCCGAGGTTCTATGCGGAAACCTATGTGCATAGTTACACTGTAGAGAGTGTCAGGCACCAGGGTTTCGCAACTGTATTCCAGCGTGTCAGGAGTGTCCACAAACTCCATGTTTATAAGCCAGTAATGGTCAGCTCGTTTCGGCTGCTTGTTGATGATGGAGTAGAGCAGTTTATCATCCACGGTGCCTTCCTTATCGGCATGATTTACGTAGACAAGATTGGATGCGTATTTAGGGATGCTCTCGTCGGTCTTGATGTCGGAGATAATCTTGTAATACTCATCCAGCGGTTTAGAGCTGATGTATTGGCGGCGTATCTTCATGGCGCGAACCCACACATACATCATCAGAAACAGGATTCCGCCTATAAGCATCGTACACCATCCTCCTGCGAGAAACTTTGATAGATTGGCTGCAAGGAAGACTCCTTCGATGGAGCAGTATGCGCCCATAAACATCAGCGTGAAGAGGCGAGCTACCCCCTTGGTTCTCAGGTAGAAACCAAGCAGCAGGGTAGTCATCAGCATCGTGATGGTAATGGCGAGACCATAGGCTGCCTCCATGTGCGAGGAGTCGCGAAACAGCAGGATGATGAGAACCACACCGATGTACATGGCAAGGTTAATCATCGGGATAAACAGCTGTCCCTTTACATGGGTAGGGTGCTTGATTCGCATGCGCGGCCAGAAATGCAGGTTCATAGCTTCGCTCAGTATGGAGAAAGTTCCACTGATGAGTGCCTGACTCGCCACGATGGCTGCACCCGTGGCCATGATGACGGCGAAAATCAGCATGCTCTGCGGCATGATGGAGTAGAACGGATTGACTGACAAAGCTTTATCCACATGGTTCAGTATCCATGCTCCCTGTCCCAGATAGTTGAGAATGAGCATGGTCTTTACAAACGCCCAGCTGATAGTGATGTTCTTTCTGCCACAGTGACCCAGGTCGGAATAAAGCGCCTCTGCACCAGTAGTACAGAGGAAAACCGCTCCTAGAATCAAGAACCATTCTGGTGATTTTGCCAAAAGGATGATGGCATAATAAGGATTGAAAGCCTTCAGTATCAGCGGAGAAGAAGCGATATTGAAAGCTCCCACCACACCCAGCAGCAGGAACCAAAGCAGCATGAAAACTCCAAACGACTTGCCTATGCTTTCTGTGCCAAACTGCTGCACGAAGAAGATGACGCTGATGATGGCAAGTGTGATGGGAATGACAGGCAGATGCGGACTGATGGTTTCGAGTCCTTCGATGGCTGTGGTAACCGTGATTGCAGGGGTGATGATTCCGTCTGCCAGCAGCGTACTGGCACCAATGATGGCCAGAATGTAAATCCATCTTCTCTTATGCTTGCGCAACAGAGCGTAGAGGGCGAGTATGCCTCCTTCGCCATTGTTGTCAGCACGTAGCGCCACACATACATATTTAAAGGTGGTTTGAAGGGTGAGTGTCCAGATGATGCAGGACAGTGCGCCCAGAATAGTACTTTCGTTGATAGCTTCTCCTGTGTGGAGAATTGCCTTCATCACATAGAGTGGTGAAGTACCGATGTCCCCGAACACGATGCCCAAAGTGATGAGCAATCCCCAAAAGCCTACTTGATGTGTGCAGATTGCTGCACTTTTTATATTTTCTCTCATATTTTATGAGTTATCCTTATTAAAAATTGCGTGCAAAGGTATAAACATACGAGTTAATAGCCGATTTTTTTAACAAGATTTACTGGATTTAACATACATTGCGACTACTCAGCCCCCCTATAGAAAACTTCTCGTTAATGCAACATAGAAGGAGCAATTGCCTCTTTATTCCATTCTTCCATATTTCATTTCCACGCCTTCTTTATCATACTGCTTGCGCTTGCCGGTTGGTGGCTCAGTAAGTGTGATGTGAACTACAGCCGTGCGTGAAAGGGAACGGGCGATGCTCTGGTCGAAAGCATCCATGTGTTGAGGAAGGAAACGTTCACAGATTAGTCGGAGACCATGAATCTTCTCTGCATCTTCGGTCACGATTTCTGCCTTGCCGAATGCAATGGCTGATTTGAATTGCAGGGTGAAACTGCCGTCCTTCGGACCAACTGTAGGCGCACAACGGGTTACGGCTGAAAGGCAGACCTCGGGATGAGCCTTGATTGCCTCCAACTTTTTGCCTTCCAAGGCACCATGAAAATACCAGTTCACATCATCATCTGATGCGAGTGACAGGGGTAAACCATAAGGCTTGCCTTCTTCGTCAATAAAACTGACCGTTATATACGGAGCCTTGTGCATTACTTCCAATGCCCACTCACTATCCATTGCTCTTGATTTCTTTCTCATTTTTATTCTAATTAATTTGATTATTTTTCTCCTATTAATTTAATGATTTGTTTATCCGAGGCATCAGGCAGGATTTCTTTCAGATGCTCGAAATTCCTCTGATAAGACTCTTCGGGAGTTCGGTTGCATTGGCAAGTCTCCCTGCCATAGAGCTCTTCGGGAGTATTGACCAGCGGCCAGTCCCAACCGCCTTCAGGGAAAGTTGCATATCGGCATCCTCTGCCACGATGTCTTCGGCAGAGAATCCTTCAATGCCACTATCAAGAAGAGGGAGAAAGCCGATTTTCAGAATTAGCTCCATCATGCCTGTTGCTGAATATATTTCAGGAAAATTCATACGCTTTGTTCTTTATGTTTTTATCAATTCATTCAGTTTATCCTCTCTGATAATCTTCGGCTGAGCCTTGTCAGCGAGAATGAGAATCTTCTTGCCATTACGATAAATATGAAGCTGTCGGGAGCGAACCACGGCAGTCAACTCCTCATCATTCTGCATGGCTTGCCAAATAGGATAATATACTCCCTCAGGTTCAAACAGCTTCTTTTGAAGATGCGAACAGAGGTTTGTTGTATCAATTGTCATTGCCATAATTTTCTTCAAACTATTTGTTTCCAAAGATTCTCTCCTTCAGTGCCTCCTTTGGGTACAAAGGGAGGTCGGGAGTCAGCCCCACCGCCGTCCCCTCAAACGCCTCTTTCAAGGCTCTCGCCATCGGACAGCTGCCCGTGGCGAAGAATCCGTGTAGGAATAATATCTTCTTCATGCTAATCATTTGATAATTATGCGCCTGTAATCTAGGAGGATAAGCCATGCTCAACTCCCATATTAGCGCAATATATCTGCAAAAATACAAAAAATATTCAGAAAGTTGATTATATGGATGGATTTTGTTTGCAGGGCGAACACGATTTAACCTTATTTTATAAGATAGAGGGATGTTGAGGGATATTTTTAAACCCGAAATCCTTAATGACCTTAATGACCGTGACCTTAATGACCGGAATCTTTGGGATTTGAAAATGAAAATGACCCTTAATGACTTTGACCCTTCATGACCGGATTTTGGGTAGAAACAAAAAAGACCGCTCTCCTCATGAATCTTTTCTGAGGTGAGCGGTCGATTTATTTATGGATGAGTCTGCTTATTATAATAAGGTGGACTCCATGTTCTTTATCCCATGCAACTCGTTACTCCGAGCGTAGTAGCGATAGCGGTCAAAATGCTGATGGCTATCTGAAGAATTGTTTTCCAGGTGTTCGCTTTCATTTTTTTGAATGTTGAATGTTGAGTGTTGAATGTTGAATTTTTTGTGGGGCGGATAGGCTGGGCTAGGGGCTAGCACCCTAGCCAGTCTATCCTTGGGCTATTCAAGGCCGTCGCCAGTATCGTCCTTGCCGGTAGTACCGCCGCCTGATTCAGAGCCTTGGCCTTCGCTGCCGGTCTGACCGGTGCTTGAACCGCCTGGGGTAGAACCGCCTGGCGTATTATCCGGAGTAGTTGGCGCGTTGAGGTCAACGCTGGTCTTACCCTCCTTAATCGCCTTGATAACGGCTGCCTGAGCACTGCGGCTGGCTACGAGGTTGAACTCGGCGTCATCGCGAAGGTTCTTAAACTCCTGACCAGGCTCCCACTGAACCTTCACGCCGGTAATGTTCTGCGAGGTGAACTTGTCTGCATCCTCAGCACCCTTCGAGGTGAGAAGGAGAGAGAAATCACCAAGATCACCCAGACGAATCTTCTTGCCCTCAAGCAACATCTCACGCATGCAGTCTACGGCGATGTAGAGGATGGCGCTGATGTCGGCTCTTGAATAGACACTGCCATGTGAAGTGATGTGCTTGGCAAACTTCTCGATGGTCATGATGTCGGTGTACTGTGAGATGGCGAAGGCATTCTGCTTCTCAGTCTTCACGAGTTCCAGGTCCTTCTGGTCAGGATTCTTACCCTCCTTCTTTGCCTGGTTGATGCGTGACTTAGCCTGGTTGATTTCCAGAAGATTTGCGTTCACGCTACGCATTACGATGCTGTAATTAATCATAGTCGTTTGTAGTATGTTTAGAGTCCTTTGTTTTGCAACTCCCCAGAACGCCCCGTTCCTGCCGTTTTCGGGGTCTTCATTGATGACCGGCGCCTGCCATCATTTATGACCCGTGTTGGTCTTAATAGAAGACCCGAGCAAGGCACAAAAGGCTGTTCTTTCGATTGCCGGTGCAAAGATACAACATTTTCGGGCAGAATGCAAGCTTTTACCCTGACTTTCTTTTCCGGAAATGGTGTAAGTAGCTGATAGATAATACTTTCTATCGTTTTCTATCAGAACTTTATTTCAGAAACATAGCAAAAAGGAAAATACGCATTGAAGGTAGCCGAAGAAACGTGAAAAGCGGTCATTAAGGTCAAGGTCATTAAGGTCATTAAGCACTTTTCGCTCGCTCTCTTTTCTTATAATATAATATTAAATAATTTAATATTATATTATATATATATATTCCGTTCCCCCGAAACCCTTAATGACCTTAATGACCATGACCTTAATGACCGGGGAACACCAGTTTTTGAATGTTTGTTTGTGGTATAAATACTTTACATTTGCAAAATGAGTATTGGGAGGATGCTTATAGACGTTGAGTTGATAATATGTCATTTTTGGTCATTAAGGTCAAGGTCATTAAGGTCATTAAGCTTTTTGCATGAAGTCTAGAATCCGCTTTTTTAAAAAACGTCCTGTGTTTGTATACGTTTATAACTGTCTGAATGATAGTGTAAAAGCTTTGTTAATAGCCTGGAATTCTAAAGTTTCTGCCCTTTACCTTTGCTTTACCCTTCGGCCAGCGATTTTCAATTCCCTTCGGCCGGTGACCGTTGGTTCAGGACGAGTGGAGCCTACATGCGAACTTCAGTAAATCATGTGTTTTTAAAAGAAAACCTCTCCCTCAGCAAATCAACAGCTAAGGAAGAGGTTTGTACAGTTGGTCTTTTTGAAGACCGATTATAACTTAAAAAATATTTGAATTTTTTTAAAGCTTTGACCAGTCGATGCTGCGGATGAAAGCCAAGGTTGAAACCCAATCGCAGTCGAGGCAGAATGGGATTGGAGCATCCGGAGTGTTGTAATAACTCAGGGTAAACTCTGTATCTGCATCCTTAAATGCCTTGTGGTCGATGGTTGCCTGCTTGAAAAACTGGGTTACGAGCGGCTTGTTCTTGTTTGAAGCCTCCTTCAGTCGCTTCTGGTAGAGCGTAATATAAACGCTCATGGCGTAGGCCTGCTCGTTGAGATAGCGAACCTTTACGTTCAAGGTGTCCTTGCTCAGATTCTTGTCGAGCATTACATACGGTGGCAGAATCTTGCTGCGCATGTAGGTCATTGCGTCAAACTTGAAGAGGGCTGTACGGCGCTCGTCCATGCTCTTCGTGGTATCGTTGATGATTGCATCAGAAGTGCGGAGCACCTCGTTTAATACATCCTGGGCGCTTGCCTTAGCTATGCTGAGGGTGAGCGCAAATAATAATATTATATATCTCATCTTTCTGAAATTATTGATTATCAATTCTTTTTAATCGTTGGTGTGGCGCAAGAGGAAGATGCTGTGGTCGATGCACGTTGGCAATTCTTCCTTATAATGCGTTACCATGATCATGGTTTTGTTCTGGCGGCGACAGAAGGCTTCGATGACGTCTTTTACAAGACGGCGGTTGCGGTTGTCGAGTCCGTGGAGCGGCTCATCGAGAATCAGCAGTTCCGGATCCTTGACAAAGGCTCGTGCCAGGAGAACGAGGCGCTGTTCGCCGCTGGAGAGCTTCAGAAAACCACGCTCTTCAAGACCTTCCAGTCCGAAGACTTTCATCCAGAATCGGCACTTGTCCATGTCTTCTTCCTTCGGCTTTACATAGAGACCTACGGAATCCATCAGGCCGCTTGCTACGATGCGGATGGCTGGCAGGTCGCGCTGGTAAGAGCGGTGAAGCTCTGGCGATACGTAGCCGATGTGTTTCTTGATGTCCCAGATGCTTTCGCCGCTGCCTCGAGGATTGTCGAAGAGGGTAATGTCGCAGGCGTAGCTCTGCGGATTGTCGGCACAGACCAGACTGAGAAGCGTACTCTTTCCGGCTCCGTTCTGTCCGCTCAAAGCCCATCGCTCACCGTTCATCACGGTCCAGTCGAGGTCATTGAGGATGATTCGCTCGCCATACTGTATGCGCACCTTGTTCATCTTCACCACTTCCTGGGTGTGATATTCGCGGTCGCTGTAAGGCTGGTCTACGATGGCCTGTTCCATCTCCGGGCTCAGCACATGGGCAGGCACGGATTCTCTGCCGGCAAGATATTCGGCGAGGGTTACCTTAGGCAGAACCTTCATATCTTTCACTTCTACCACGTGGGTAATGAAGTCAGGAATATCATCGCTCTTGCTCAGTACGAGGATAATCTGCAGGGCTCGCTCAGAAGAGAGGGTCTTGAGCAGTTCCTTGAGCTGGTCGCGGGTTTCAGCATCGAGTCCGATAAACGGATTGTCCATGATGAGCACGCGAGGCTCAGAGAAGAGGGTAGAGGCAAGTTTGAACTTGCGGAGCTCGCCACTTGAGAGCAGGATGGTGTATTTGTCCATCAGGTGCTGCATGTGGAAGAGTTCGTAGATGTGCTGCTGCAGGGCTCTGCGCTCCGGAGTATCTTCACCGGCCATCTGGTAGGCTTCTTCCAGCTTGTCCTTTACGACAGGCGTGTTCTCGTCTATTTCGAGCTGGTTCCATCGCTGCTGCAGGAAATAAGTGCGGTCGTTATCGCCTCCGTAGGTGTCGCGGAAGGTAATATACTTGATGTTGTCGCTCACCATTGTTTTCTGACTAGGTGAGAAATCGTAATCAGGGTCGTGCATCAGGAGTGGGTGGCGACCTACAATGATGTCGACAAACATTGATTTTCCTCCACCGTTCGGACCTACGATAGCGATGTGTTCACCATCGCACGCCTCGAAGTTTACGGGTTCTGCCATACGCCATTCAGGCATGCGGGTAACACCATTTTTAATGCTAATAATCTTTTGCATCTCTCTTATTTTTTTATTCTACTCTGATTCTTTGTTGCAAAGTCTTTCCAGCTGCTGTAGTGCTTGGCGTCGGTCTCCGGGCGGTTCATCTGCAGAAAGTGGCAGTAGGCTGCCCCCAGCGCATCGGTAGCATCCATGAACTTCGGCATTTCGTCTTGTTGAATATGGAGCAGTCTCTGCAGCATTCCCGCCACCTGTTCCTTCGATGCCTGTCCCTGTCCTGTAATGGCCATCTTGATTTTGAGCGGCGCATATTCGTGGATAGGAACGCTGTGATGAATGGCGGCTGCGATGGCTACTCCCTGCGCTCTGCCCAGCTTGAGCATCGACTGCACGTTCTTGCCGAAGAAGGGTGCTTCGATGGCCATCTCATCGGGCAGATAGCTGTCGATGATGCCGGTTACGCGGTCGAAGATCTTGCCCAGCCGGAGATAGGGATCGCTCTCTTTGCGCATGTCGATGACGCCCATCACCACCAGTTCGGCCTTGTTGCCGATGATGCGGATTACGCCATAGCCCATCACGTTGGTTCCGGGGTCAATGCCGAGAATGATCTTCTCTGTATTCGATTTCTTGATCATCGCTGATAAATCTCCTGACTTTTAAAAATGCTGTTTTAACGGTCCATATATGGATTGTGAGCAAGCTCTTCGCCTATGCTGGTGTATTCGCCATGACCCGGGAGAACCTGGGTTTCGTCAGGCAACTGACCGAGATGGCGCAGACTGTTGATAATGCGGAACATGCTGCCTCCAGGGAAATCGGTTCTGCCGATAGAGTTGTGGAAGAGGGTGTCACCGGTGAAGGCTACGTGCTCTGCTTCGCAATAGAAGGTGACGGAACCGCTGCTGTGGCCCGGAGTGGCGATGACCTGGAACTCGTGGTTGCCGAACTTGATGACCTCTTCATCTTCGAAGAATCTGCCAATCGGCGGAAACTGGTAATCGAGTTGCATCTGATAGAAGGTTTCTGCCTGCTTGGCGAGTCCCTTCATCAGGTTTTCATCAGCTGCCGATACTTCCGGTTTCAGTCCGAACTCCTGGTAGATGGTGTTGTTGCCGAAGTTATGGTCAAGATGGCCATGGGTTACGAGCAGGTGAACGGGCTTGAGCTGGTTCTCCTTAATATATTGTGTAATGGCCGTGCGCTCTTCCGGATAGAAGGCGCCGCAATCGATGATGACACATTCCTTGGTCTCATCGCTCACCACGTAGCAGTTTTCCTGCAACATGTTTACTTGAAATCTTTCTATATGTAACATTTCTTACTTTGAACTTTATGATTACTTTTCACTTCTACTACGCCGAAACGTAAACCAGTTGCTTGTCCTGACTGAACCATTCTTCATCGAAGAAAGTGCTGAGCGGAGTGATTTCTGAAATCTTGAAGTATTGCTTCAGTTCTTCTTTCAGATTGCCGCCCTTCAGACACAGAAGTCCGTTAGGCAGAGCGTTTTGCCCCTTCTGCTTAAAGTTTTTCTTGATAATCTTCATCAGGTCAGGAAGCTGCATTACCGCACGGCTTACCACGAAATCGTACTTGCCTTTTTCGTCCTCTCCGCGCAGGTGTTCAGCCTTGAGATTCTGCAGATTGATGGCTGTAGCCACCTCGTTGCAGACTCTGATTTTCTTGCCCGTTCCATCTATCAGCTTGAACTTGCATTCAGGGAAGAGGATGGCGAGCGGAATGCCCGGGAAACCTCCGCCGCAGCCGAAATCGAGAATCTCCGTGCCCGGACGGAAATGGATTGCCTTGGCTATTGCCAGAGAATGGAGTACGTGGTGCTCGTACAGATTATCGATGTCCTTGCGGCTGATGACATTGATTTTGCTGTTCCAGTCGCGGTATAATGCATCGAGTGCCTCGAACTGCTTTTTCTGCTCTTCCGTGAGGTTCGGAAAGTATTTCTCTATTATTTCTATCATATAATTATATGTATTCTTCTTTATTTCTACTGATTTTTCTGCAAAGGTAGTGTAAAAAATCGGAAAACACGTAATAAAAACATCAAAATCTGTAAGATTATGCTCGTATATTAAGTTTTTTGCGTAACTTTGCACCCGTTTTCAATATAATTTAAGCAAAAATTGATAAAAACAGACAAGGAAATATGATAAAAGCAGCACTCTTCGATCTGGATGGTGTGGTATTCGACACAGAATCGCAGTACTCCATCTTCTGGGGAATGATAGGCAGGGAGTATCATCCGGAAATGCCCGATTTCGAATATCGCATCAAAGGACAGACTCTGGTTCAGATTTACGACAAGTATTTCACCGATGAAGCCGTCTTCGCCCACATCGAAGGTTTTACAGGCGCAAAGGAGGAACAGGCTAAGATTACAGCCCGACTGGATGAGTTTGAAAAGAGCATGCAGTATGAATATATTGCAGGGTTCGAAGACTTCATCAGCGACTTGAAGCAGCATGGCGTAAAATGCGCTGTGGTAACGAGCAGCAACATTCAGAAGATGCTGAATGTCTACGACCGTCACCCGGAATTCAAGGCTTATTTCGACCGCGTGCTGACAAGCGAGGATTTCGCCGAGAGCAAGCCTCATCCAGACTGCTATCTGAAAGGTGCAGCCTATTTCGGTGTGGAACCGGAGGACTGTGTAGGACTGGAAGACAGCTTTAACGGACTGAAGGCGGTGAGAGCCTCAGGAGCCTTCACCTTAGGTCTTGCCACAACGAACAGCAGAGAAGCCATTCTGCCGCTATCCGACTATGTGATAGATGATTACAGAGGTTTCAGCTTTGCTGACTTGCAGCGCATCGTGGAGAATGCGAAATAGATTCAACGCAGAACAATAAATAAATCAAAATAAAAAATGGGATATTTATCTACTGACAAGAAGAAAATTACCACCAAGACCTTCGCAGAAATGAAGAAGGCTGGCGAGAAAGTAACCATGCTGACAGCATACGACTTTACAACAGCCGGAATTATAGATGCTGCAGGAATTGACTCTATATTAATAGGTGATTCGGCCAGCAATGTGATGGCAGGAAATGCAGACACATTGCCGATTACCGTAGACCAGATGATTTATCACGCCCGCAGCGTGGCCCGTGCCTGCCAGCATGCTTTCGTGGTTTGCGACATGCCTTTCGGCAGCTATCAGATCAGCAAGGAAGAGGCGCTTCGCAATGCTTGCCGCATGATGAAGGAGACGGGTGTAGACGCTCTGAAACTGGAAGGCGGCGTAGAAATCTGCGAAACTGTTAAGGCGCTGGTTAATGCCGGAATCCCGGTTCATGGTCATCTCGGACTTACCCCGCAGAGCGTTAATAAGTTTGGCGGTTATGGCATTCGTGCCAAGGAAGAGGCTGAGGCACAGAAACTTATCAGCGACGCCATTGCGCTGGACGAAGCAGGCTGCTTTGCCATCGTGCTGGAGAAGGTTCCTGCTAAGCTCGCTGCTGAAGTAAGCAAGAAGGTGAAGGCTGTAACAATCGGAATCGGTGCTGGTAACGGCTGCGACGGACAGGTTCTGGTTTATGCTGATGCACTCGGAATGACACAGGGTTTCAAGCCTAAGTTCCTGCGCCACTTTGCTCAGGTAGGCGAGGAAATGACCAAGGGTGTGAAGGCTTATATTGATGCGGTGAAGACCGTAGATTATCCTAGCGCTGAAGAGAGTTACTAACATTAACTCTCTTTTTAGCGAATTCTAAGAGAGTATAAATACGATAGATACATAAAAGAATTTAGAATAATGGATACACAAAATACTCCAGTACATATCAAACTGTGGCACAAGGACTTCTGGCGATTATGCTTTGCCAACCTCTTGCTGATGTCGAGTGTGTACATGCTCGTTTTTGCCATTCCTTATTTCCTGATTCAGGAGAAGTATCAGATGTGGCAGATAGGTTGTGTACTTCTTGCATACGGCTTTGGACTGTTTCTGTTTGGTGGCTTCTGCTCTTATCTGGTGCAGCGCTACCGCAGGAATATGGTCTGTCAGCTTTCCATTTTAGGTGTGGTTGTTTGCCTTTCGGTTCTTTACTATCTGGATACATTCTGGAACGTCAGGTTTTCTTTTGAGATTCTTCTGGCGGTTCGTTTCCTGTTGGGAGCATTTCTGGGGCTGGCTCAGATGTCGCTAGCCAGTACGCTGGTTATTGATTCCAGCGAGTCGTTCCAGCGCACCGAGGCTAATTACATTACCTCCTGGTTTGCCCGCTTTTCGATAGCCGTAGGACCCTTGGTGGCATGTTTTGTTTACAACTATTTCGGCATGGGCTATGTTTTCCCTACGGCTTCGTTGCTGGCTTTGGGAGCCTTCGTGCTGGTTTCTCGCGCCAAGTTTCCTTTTAAGGCACCTGCCGAAGGAATCAAGGTTTTCAGCCTCGACCGTTTCTATCTGCCACAGGGAACTCCACTGTTTGTCAACATCATCCTGATTACTTTTTCTGCGGGATTATACTTTTCTTTGCCTCATTCCTCTGGTATTTTTCTGATGATTTTCGGAGGATTGATCTTGGCGTTCCTGGCAGAAAAGTTTGTCTTTGCTGATGCAGATCTGAAGAGTCAGATAATAGTAGGTCTGGTACTGCTGGGAGCAGCTCAGCTGATTTCGTTCGCAAGTCAGGAATTTGCCGTAGAAATCGTGGTTCCAGCCTTGCTGGGTTTCAGCTTGGGAATCATCGGAAGCCGTTTCTTGCTCTTCTATATCAAGCTTGCGAAACATTGCCAGCGCGGCACGAGCGTGAATTCGTTCTTCCTGGCTTGGGAATTGGGATTGAGCTTGGGACTCGGTCTCGGATTCATGTTCCATAATCTTCCTGCGAGAGCGCATTTTGACGTAGATCATCCTGTATTTAATATGATTGAATCAGGGATGTTGCACTATGCGCTTTTTACAACAATCGTATCGTTGCTGGTGTACAATTTCTTGGTTCATCCTTGGTACATGAAGCATAAAAACAGATAAAATATTTGAAATCTCGTTTGTTTCATAAAAGCTATTCTTTAAAAGAACCTAAAAATAGCTTTTATGAAACATTTTTAATATTATTTAGATAGGTTTTTTCGCTTTTGTGGCTTAATTTGAGTACTTTTGCGTTTAGTTTTGGAAATATATTGTTTGAATTAAGAAATTAAACGTAAAAATATAGAATTATGGCAGAAGCTATTGATATCCGCGAATTGAATATCCGGATAGAACAACAAAGTCAGTTTGTTACCAGTCTGGTAATGGGCATGAATAAGGTAATTGTGGGTCAGAAACACCTCGTAGATTGCCTTCTTATCGGTCTTCTCTCTGATGGTCATATCCTGCTTGAGGGTGTACCTGGACTGGCGAAGACACTTGCAATCAAGACATTGTCACAGCTTATCAGCTCCGACTATAGCCGCATTCAGTTTACTCCTGATCTGTTGCCTGCCGATGTGGTGGGTACTCAGATTTATTCACAGAAAGATGAGGCTTTCCATGTAAAGCGCGGTCCTGTCTTCGCCAATTTCGTTTTGGCAGATGAGATTAACCGTGCCCCAGCCAAGGTGCAGAGTGCGCTGCTCGAAGCAATGCAGGAACATCAGGTTACCATTGGTGATGAAACCTTCAAACTGCCTAGTCCGTTCCTGGTAATGGCTACACAGAACCCTATCGAGCAGGAAGGAACCTATCAGTTGCCTGAAGCACAGGTAGACCGTTTCCTGCTGAAGGTAATCATCGATTATCCTACACTGGAAGAGGAGAAACTCATCATCCGTGAGAATATCCAGGGCGGACTTCCTGAGGTTACTCCTGTAACATCAGCCGAGGAGATTCTGAAGGCCCGCAAGATTGTAAACGAGGTTTATCTTGATGAGAAGATTGAGCAGTATATTGCCGATATCGTCTTTGCTTCACGTTATCCTGAACGCTACGGACTGGGCGAGCTGAAAGACATGATTACCTTCGGCGGCAGTCCTCGTGCCAGCATCTCTCTTGCCAAGGCTGCCAGAGCCTATGCGTTTATCAAGCATCGCGGCTATGTGATTCCTGAGGATGTAAGAGCTGTGGCTCATGACGTAATGCGCCATCGTATCGGCCTTTCTTACGAGGCTGAGGCAAGCAAAGTAACAAGCGAGGAAATCGTAAGCCGCATTATCAATAAGGTGGAAGTGCCTTGATTCGGTAAGTGAAGAGTGAAGAACGAAGAGTGAAAAATTCGCTTGCTTCACTAATCATAAAGTTCAATGTTCAAAATTCAAAGTTCAAAGTAATAAGTTGGATACACAAGATATCTTAAAAAAGGTTCGGAAGATAGAAATCAAGACTCGCGGACTGAGTCAGAACATCTTCGCAGGTCAGTATCATTCTGCCTTCAAGGGCAGGGGAATGGCCTTTGCTGAGGTGCGCGAATATCAGTATGGCGATGATGTGAGAGACATCGACTGGAACGTGACCGCCCGCTTTCATAAGCCTTATGTCAAGGTGTTTGAAGAGGAAAGGGAACTGACGGTGATGCTGCTCGTAGACGTCAGCGGGTCGCTCGATTTCGGTACGATGAAGCAGATGAAGCGCGATCTGGCTACTGAGATTGCTGCCACACTCGCCTTCAGTGCCATTCAGAACAATGACAAGATAGGTGTCATCTTCTTCTCTGACCGTATCGAGAAATACATTCCGCCTAAGAAAGGAAGAAAACATATTCTCTATATCATCAGAGAAATGCTCAACTTCCAGCCGCAGAGCCAGCGTACCGACATCGGCTGCGCCCTGGAATATTTCACCCGCGTGATGAAACGCCACTGCACAGCTTTCGTAATCAGCGACTTCTACGATCATAAGGATTTCCAGCATCAGCTGCAGATTGCCAACCAGAAACATGATGTAGTAGCCATCCAGGTTTACGACCCGCGTGCCAAGGTGCTGCCTGATGTAGGACTGCTCAAGGTGATGGACGCAGAAACCGGACATGAAATGTATATTGATACAAGTTCGAAGAAACTGCGAATGGCTCATACCCAGCAATGGCTGATGCAGCAGGAGAATCTGAAAACCGACTTTGCCAAAAGCAAGGTCGACTGGACTTCGATTGCCACTAACGAGGACTTCTCGAAGGCGCTCCTGATGCTTTTCAAGCAGAGGGCCTGATGATGCTCAGTTATCTGAAACACATTGCTCTATGGCTTGGAAAACGAAAGTTCAAAGCTCAAAGTAAAGAAACTATGTTTAAAGTAAAGAATATCATATTGTCGCTCGCTCTCCTGGGGTGCTCAGGCTTAGCTCAAGCCCAGCAGGTAGAGCAACGCATCGACTCACTGCAGATACTGATAGGACAGCAGACCGTGCTGCATCTGAAGGCTTCGGTCAAGCAGGGCGATAAGGTGCAACTGCCATCTTTCAAGCCGCAGCAGCAAATTACGCCGGGAGTGGAAGTGGTAGAGCAGAGTAAGGGCGACACTTCGCACATAGGCGACGACCGCATGGTGGTGAGCCGCGACTATACGCTGACATCGTTTGATGAAAAGGTGTACGTGATTCCTGCGCTCAATGTGAAGGTAAACGGCAAGAACTTTCATGGCAACCAGCTTGCGCTGAAGGTGCTCACCGTGCCTGTAGATACGGTTCATCCCAACCAGTTCTATCCGCCTAAGGATGTTCAGGATAATCCTTTCTCCTGGAGCGAATGGAGCGCACAGTTCTGGTTGAGCCTATTGCTGTTAATTCTCTGTGGCACATGGCTTTATCTGCGCAACAGACTGAAGAACAACAAGCCAATCATCACCCATATCCGCATCGTAAAACGTGTTCCGGCTCATGAAAAGGCACTGAATCAAATCAACGTCATCAAGCAGCAGCACGTAGAGAATCAGGAAACACAGAAGGCTTACTACACCCAGCTTACCAATACGCTGAGAGAATACATCGTGAGCCGTTTCGGATTCAATGCCATGGAGATGACCAGTATGGAAATCATCGAACGTTTGCGCGAAACAGGCGACCAGAAGATGATAGATGAACTGAAGGAACTCTTCCAGACTGCCGATCTCGTGAAGTTTGCCAAATATGAAACCCTGGTGAATGAGAATGATGCAAACCTGGTGAATGCTATCAACTTCATCGACCAGACCAAGACAGATGAGAAACCTACAGAAGAAAAGGTTGTTCCGCAGCTGACCAACGAAGAGCAGAAGACGCAATCTCAGCGCCGCCTCATCAAGTCGCTCCTCTGGATTGGAGCCATCGTAGGTCTGGCTCTGTTGGGTTACATCATTTATCAGTCAGCCATGCTGCTGATGTAAAGCAGGGTGTTCTTATGAAACGTTTCGCCGGGCAAAGCGGTTTATTCCGAAACTCTTTGCCTGGCTATAAATAGAAAAATAAAGAAATGGAATTTGCAAGTAAAGGCTATTTTCTGTTGCTCCTGTTGCTGATACCCTATATATTATGGTATTTCCTCTACAGGAAGAAGAATGCGCCAACCATGCGCATGAGCGACACGAAAAAGTATCAATATGCTCCGAAGAGCCTGCGTGTGCGTCTCATCCATCTGCCAATGGTGCTGAGATGCATCTGTTTCGTGCTCATCGTCTGTGCGATGGCTCGTCCGCAGACGCATACGGCTTGGGACAACAAGACGGTAGAAGGCATTGACATTATGTTGGCAATGGACGTTTCCACCTCTATGCTTGCCGAAGATTTGAGACCGAACCGTATGGAAGCGGCTAAGGATGTAGCTACAGAATTCATCTCGGGAAGACCGAACGACAACATCGGTCTGACTATCTTTGCCGGTGAAGCTTTCACCCAGTGCCCGATGACAACCGATCATGCCAGTCTGTTGCGCCTCTTGCAGGCAACCCGTACGGATATTGCCGCCCGGGGACTGATTGACGATGGAACTGCAGTGGGAATGGGACTCGCCAATGCCGTGAGCCGCCTGAAGGATTCTAAGTCAAAATCGAAGGTTGTGATTCTTCTTACCGATGGCAGTAACAACATGGGTGAAATCTCGCCAATGACCGCAGCAGAGATTGCCAAGAGCTACGGAATCCGTGTTTACACCATCGGTGTAGGAACCAACAAGGTGGCTCCTTATCCAATGCCTGTGGCAGGAGGAGTACAGTACGTCAACATTCCGGTAGAGATAGATACGAAGACGCTGAGCGACATTGCGCAGACAACTGATGGTAATTTCTATCGCGCAACGAACAATAATGAGCTGAAGAAGATTTACAGGGACATTGATAAATTGGAGAAAACCAAGTTTAATGTCAAGCATTTCGCTAAGCGATATGAAGCTTATCAGCCATTCGCCTTGGCAGCTCTCCTGGTATTGCTGGTAGAAATCCTGCTCCGCATCACCTGGTTCAGAAGAATTCCGTAATCCGGATACTGAGCCATTACTGATTATCGGAGATATTTCGCTATCTTTCGGAGATATTCCGCTATCTTTCGGAGATATTCCGCTATCTTTCGGAGATATTTCGCTATCTTTCGGAGATATTTTACTAGTTATCGGAGATATTTTACTGATTATCGGATAATCGAATAGAAGATATAATTAGAATAGAAAATGTTAAGATTTGAAGATCCTATATTTCTCTGGCTGTTGTGGATACTACCAGTACTGATTCTGATCAGACTGATAGGATGGAGAAGAAGAAAGGCTAAACTGAAGAAGCTCGGCAATCCGGAACTTCTGAAACAGCTCATGCCCAACATCTCCAAATATCGCCCAACAGTTAAGTTTGTGCTGATGCTTGCAGCCTTGGCGCTTCTCATCGTGATGGTAGCTCGCCCGCAGATGGGCAGCAAGATTTCTCACGATAAGCGACATGGTATTGAAACCATCATCTGCCTCGATATTTCAAATTCCATGCTCTGTCAGGACGTGGTTCCATCCCGTTTGGACAAGAGTAAGATGCTTATCGAAAATCTGGTCGACAACTTTAACAACGACAAAATTGGACTCATCGTCTTTGCAGGCGATGCGTTCGTGCAGTTGCCAATCACCACCGATTATGTTTCGGCAAAGATGTTTCTCCAGAACATAACCCCTGGTCTTATCCAGACCCAGGGAACCAATATCGGAGCAGCCATCGATTTGGCTTCCAAGAGTTTCACTCAGCAGGAGAATGTGGGCAGAGCCATCATCGTTATTACCGATGGCGAAAACCATGAGCCTGGCGCACAGGAGGCAGCGGCTGCTGCCAACAAGAAAGGAATCAATGTCTTTATCCTGGGCATAGGAAACACCAAGGGAGCGCCAATCCCTATGGGCGACGGCTCTTATCTGAAGGACAATGCGGGCAACACCGTAATGACTGCCCTGAATGAGCAGATGTGTAAGGAACTTGCCCAGGCAGGCAAGGGTCAGTACATTCATGTAGATAATACCAGCGATGCGGAAAGAGCATTGAATGATGATATTGCCAAATTGCAGAAAGGTGATGTAACGAGTGTGGTTTACAGCGCCTATGATGAACAGTTCCAGGCTGTAGGTATTCTTGTCATCCTGTTGCTTATCATCGAAATCTGTCTGCTTGAGGTAAAGAATCCTCTGCTCAGAAACATCAAGTTCTTTAAGAAAGACATCAGGAAGCCTTTCTGATAAACGTTTATACATTATTATATAATAAGAATGAGATATTTAAGATATATATTGGTTTTTGCCCTGATGGTGCTGGGCTTGGCGAAGGTGGGAGCGCAGAACGACCGCAACTTCATCCGCCAGGGAAACTGCGCCTATCATAAACAGAAGTGGGCTGCAGCCGAAACGCAATATCGCAAGGCTATCTCCAAGAACCAGAAGAATGCGCAGGCTGTCTATAATCTGGGTTGCGCCCTGATGATGCAGCAGAAGGATTCGATGGCGATGATACAGTTTGAGAATGCTTCGAAACTGGAAACGAACAAGATGCGACGCGCCAGAAGTTACCACAACATGGGTGTGGTCATGCAGCAGCATCAGCAATATGCGCAGGCCATAGGATGCTATGAGAACGCCCTGCGCTGCAATCCGCAGGACAATGCAACCCGATATAATCTTGCCCTCTGCAAGAAACTGCTTAAAAACCAGAAGCAGAATAAGCAGAACGATAAGAACAAGAACAACAAGAATAAAAACAAGGACAAGAACAAAGACAAGCAGAATAAGGATCAGAACAAAGATCAGAATAAAGACAAGAACAAGAACGACAAAAACAAGAACAACCAGAATAAGAACAATCAGCAGAATCAGAACAATCAGGACAAGATGAGCAAAGATAATGCTGAACAACTTTTGAACGCTGCCATCCAGCAGGAGAAGGATACGAAGCGCAAGATGCAGAAAGCGATGAGTCAGCCTCGCAGAAAGCAATATGAGAAAAACTGGTAAAAAGTAAAATAATACAACGAGCATAATATATTAAGAACATGAAACATATAGGTTGGTTTATTATTATATGGGCAATGCTTCTGGGCTTCAGTTTGCAGCTGAAAGCCCAGCATATCAGTGTGTCGGCACCAACACACGTGGCGGCGGGAGAAAACTTCCGTGTGGCCTATACCATCAATACACGTGATGTTGAGGAATTCCGCCTGGGCGCAGTAGGAGAAGGACTTGAGGTAATCGCAGGTCCTTACACCTCATCGCAGTCCAGTTATCAGATGATCAATGGCCATACTTCCTCTTCATCGTCGGTAACCATTACCTATACGCTCTACGCAGCTAAGAACGGAACCTTTGGCATTGGTGCCTCTCATGCCATCGTAAATGGTAAGAAACTCTCTTCCCATCCGGTTAAGATTACGGTTTCTGGCCATGCTGCACGCAACAACGGTGCACCTTCCATGCACGGACAGGATGATTATGCTGAACCACGTATGCGAACTGCCGGATCAAGAATATCAGGCAGCGACCTCTTCATAAAGGTTACAGCCAACAAGCGACGTGTTCACGAACAGGAACCGGTGCTCCTTACTTATAAGGTTTATACGCTGGTAGACCTTACCCAGCTGGAAGGCAAGATGCCTGACCTGATGGGATTCCACAACCAGGAAGTTCCGCTGCCTCAGCAGAAGACTTTCCATACTGAAATCGTAAACGGCCGACCTTACCGATGCGTTACATGGAGCCAGTATGTCATGTATCCGCAGATGACGGGAAGCCTCACCATTCCAGCCATTACCTTCAAGGGAATCGTAGTTCAGCAGAACAGAAACGTTGACCCGATGGAAGCTTTCTTCAATGGTGGCTCCGGCTATGTTGAAGTAAAGAAAGATATTATTGCTCCTAGTGTGAAAATTCAGGTTGATCCATTGCCTCAGCGCCCTGCCAACTTCTCGGGCGGTGTAGGTAAATTCAACATTACTGCTTCCATCGACAAGAAGGAAGTGAAGGCTGGCGAACCTATCACCATCCGTGTCGTGGTAGGAGGAATCGGAAACCTGAAGCTGCTCAAGCAGCCTGTCATTACCTTCCCTAAGGATTTTGACAAGTACGATGCGAAGGTGACAGACAAGACCCGTCTCACAGCCAATGGAGTAGAAGGCAATATGATTTATGACTTTCTGGCTGTGCCTCGTAATCAGGGAAATTATACCATTCCTGCGGTAGAATTCACCTATTATGATACTTCGGCTAACAAGTACAAAACAATTAAGACCCAGCCGTTTACGTTGAACGTAGGGAAGGGCGATGGAACATCAGACAATGAAACCTCAGATTTCAGCAACGAGGATAAGGACATTCATGCGTTGAAACTGGGCAAGTCTAAGCTCCATGATATTGACGATATGTTCTACGGAAGCTTCGGCTACTGGACCAGTCTGCTGGTTCCATTGGCAGCCTTCTTTGCCCTGCTCATTGTTTTCCGCCGCCGTGCCCTCGAGAATGCCGACCTTGTAAAGGTCCGTTCCAACAAGGCAAACAAGATAGCAACCAAGCGCCTGAAGAAGGCTCATCTGCTGATGCTCGGTGGCAAGCAGGAAGAGTTCTACGATGAAGTGCTCCGTGCTTTGTGGGGCTATGTAAGCTACAAGCTCAACATGCCTGCCGAAAAGCTCTCACGTGAAAACATTCAGGCTATGCTCGAAAAACATTGTGTAGAGGAGAAAACTATCGAGAAGTTTACAACTGCGCTCGATGAATGTGAGTTTGAACGCTATGCGCCTGGCGACCCTGCCGGCAATATGAACCGTACATTCGACTCAGCTATGACTGCTATTATGGATATAGAAAATGCTATCAATGCAACGCGTAAGCAGCGCAAGAAGAGTGTAACCGGATATTCGTTCGTCATGATGATCATGGTGATGTTGGGCTGCTCTGTTTCTGCAGGCGCTGTAACCAAGAACAATGCTGATACGGAATATCAGAAAGGTAACTATCAGCAAGCCATACGCGACTATGAGGAAATATTGAACAACTATGGTGTTTCTGCCGAAGTTTACTATAACTTGGGCAATGCTTATTACCGTACAGACAATATTACCAAGGCTGTGCTCAATTATGAGCGTGCCCATCTGCTCTCGCCAGGCGATGAAGACATCAGCTTCAACCTGCAGTTTGCACGTAGCAAGACCATCGATAAGATTACTCCGGAAAGCGAGATGTTCTTCGTAACCTGGTGGAAGGCGCTGGTCAACTTTACGAGTGTTGACTGTTGGGCTAAGACAGGCATCATAGCCATCATCATGGCACTGGTTCTGGTATTGGTTTATCTCTTCGGACCGCATATCGTGTTGCGCAAGATTGGTTTCTTCGGTGGAATCTTCTTCGTGGCAGTCTTCCTGCTGAGCAATCTCTTTGCTTACCAGCAGCGGCAGATGCTCATTAACCGTACGGGAGCCATCATCATCGCTCCTTCTGTCAATGTGAAGAAGACTCCAGCCAAGACGAGTGCTGACCTCTTCCTGCTGCATGAAGGAACCCGGGTTGATATTACCGATAAGGCGATGAAAGGCTGGTGTGGAATCAAGGTTGGAGACGGCAGAGAAGGCTGGATTGAAACCAAGGCAATTGAGGAAATCTGATTAAGATAAAATCTGATTAAAATAAAGAGAATGGATTTTAGTAGGATACAAGATTTTGACATGCAGCTGTTGCATGTGTTTAACGGCAGCGAGAATGTCTGGCTCGATCAGATGGCGATGGCGCTTACGTCGGGCTGGACATGGATTCCGCTTTATATCGTCCTCTTCGTTGTTGTGATAAGAAACAACGAGATGATGGGGCAGATTGCGCTCGTGGTTGGAGGAGCAGTGCTCTGTATCTTTCTGGCTGATGGACTGGTGGATGGAATCATCAAACCGCTGGCTGAAAGATGCAGACCTTCCAACGACCCGATGTTCAAGTATACGGTCCAGGTGGTTGACAATATGCGCCTCATGAGTTTCAGCTTCTGTTCGGCTCATGCGGCTAATACGCTTTCTATAGCCATCTTCTTCTCGTTGCTTATCCGTAGCAGACTGGTTACGTGGACCCTGTTATTATGGTCGCTCGTAAACTGTTGGACCCGTCTTTATCTGGGTGTCCATTATCCGGTCGACATTCTTTGCGGTCTGGCTATCGGAGCTGTGGTGGGAGTTGTCGTTTATCTTATCTACATCAGGATGTATTACCGCATCTCCCCAAAGATTAAGTATATTTCCAACCAGTATACGAGTACGGGTTATGACTATGATGATGTAGATAAAATCATGACCGTAGTGATATTTACCCTTATCATGGTTGTGCTTTATGCCACCTGCCAAATGGCAAATCTTTAGTACAAGCATAAAAGTTCAAAATAGAAAGTTCAAAGTAAAAATAAATAATGGATACAAAACACATTAAGATTAGTGATTATAATTATGATTTACCGGATGAGCGCATCGCAAAATTCCCTATTGCCCAGCGCGACCACAGCAAACTGCTGGTTTATAAGCACGGCGAGGTAAGCGATGATGTTTTCTATCATCTTCCCACATATCTCCCTCAAGGAGCCTTGATGATATTCAACAATACCAAGGTGATACAAGCGCGTCTGCACTTCCGCAAGGAAACAGGTGCGCTTATTGAGGTTTTCTTGATGGAGCCTGCAGAACCTACTGATTATGAACTCATGTTCCAGACCACCGGACATTGTTCATGGCTCTGCATGATCGGTAATCTGAAGAAATGGAAAGAGGGAAGCCTGAAGCGTGATTTCGAAATCAAGGGCAATAAGCTTACGCTCAGCGCTACCATGCGACGCGGAGATGCTCTCGGTTCTGAAGCGCAGAAAATGGTTGCCAAAGGCGGAGGAACCAACTACTGGGTTGATTTCGATTGGGACAACGACAAGGTGTCTTTCGCTGAGATTCTCGAAGCAGTAGGCGAGTTGCCTATTCCACCATATCTCAACCGCAAGACAGAGGAGAGTGACAAGACCACCTATCAGACGGTTTATTCTAAAATCAAGGGAAGTGTGGCTGCTCCAACTGCCGGACTTCACTTTACCGATGCGGTTCTCAAGGATCTTGATGCGCATGGAATCGACCGCGAAGAAGTAACCCTGCATGTAGGAGCCGGCACATTCAAACCGGTGAAGAGTCTTGAAATCGAAGGTCATCAGATGCATACGGAATACATTGTTGTTCATCGCCGCAGTCTTGAAAAACTCATCAAGCACGAGTGCCGGGTCATTGCCGTAGGAACCACCAGCGTCCGTACCATCGAGAGCCTCTATTACATGGGCGTTCATCTGCTGAAGCATCCTGAGGCAAATGAAGAAGATCTGCACGTAAAACAGTGGGATCCTTACGAGCTTTCTGAAGATGGCAATCTGGTAGATGGAATCACTCCGATGCAGGCTATCCAGACAATCATCGATTATCTGGACCGCAACGGCTTGGAGGCTCTCCATTCCAGCACGCAGATTATCATTGCTCCTGGCTATCAGTATAAGATTGTGAAGATGCTGGTCACCAATTTCCATCAGCCTCAGAGTACGCTCCTGCTCCTGGTGAGTGCTTTCCTCAAGGGCGACTGGAAGAAGGTTTACGATTATGCTCTTTCGCATGATTTCCGTTTCCTGAGCTATGGAGATTCATCCCTGCTCATTCCGTAAAAGGAGTTAGGAAAACTATAAATTATTAATTGTAAATTATAAATTAAAAATAGATGATTTCAGTAGAAGGACTGAAAGTAGAGTTTGGCGTCAAGCCTCTCTTTCATGATGTAAGTTTCGTCATCAATGACCGCGACCGCATTGCCCTGGTGGGTAAGAATGGTGCCGGAAAATCTACGATGCTCAAGATTCTCTGCGGTTTACAGAAACCTACTGCTGGCGTTGTGGCTATTCCTAACGAAACCACTATCGGCTATCTGCCACAGGTGATGAAACTGCAGGACGATACGACCGTGAAAGAGGAAACCCGCAAGGCTTTCGCCCATAATACCGAGATGAAGGCGCGTCTGGACAAGATGCAGCAGGAAATGGCCGACCGCACCGACTATGAGAGCGAAAGCTATGCTCAGCTTGTAGAGAAGTTTACCCAGGAACATGAACGCTACATGATGATGGGTGGCGAAAACTATGAAGCAGAGATAGAGCGTACCTTGAGCGGTCTTGGCTTTACGCGCGATGATTTCGAGCGCCCAACCAAGGAGTTTTCCGGTGGTTGGCGAATGCGTATCGAACTTGCCAAGATTCTGTTGCAGAAGCCTGATGTCCTGCTCCTCGATGAGCCTACGAACCACCTTGATATTGAAAGTATCCAGTGGTTGGAGCAGTTCCTGGCGCAGAGTGCAAAGGCTGTGGTTCTGGTGAGCCACGACCGTGCTTTTATCAACAATGTAACTAACCGTACCCTCGAAATTACTTGCGGAAGGGTAGAAGACTATAAGGTGAAATACGATGAGTATGTTGTATTGCGTGCCGAACGCCGCGAGCAGCAGCTCCGTGCTTACGAAAACCAGCAGAAGGAGATTGCCGACATCAAGGATTTCATCGAGCGGTTCCGCTACAAGCCTACCAAGGCGGTTCAGGTGCAGAGCAGAATCAAGCAGCTCGAGAAAATCGTGCCTATCGAGGTAGATGAGGTTGACAACAAGCAGATGCACCTCAAATTCCCTCCTTGTCTCAGAAGTGGCGATTATCCTATCATCTGCGATGAGGTGCGCAAGGATTACGGCGCACACACCGTCTTCGACCATGTTACTTTTACCATCAAGCGTGGCGAGAAGGTGGCCTTCGTGGGTAAGAACGGCGAGGGTAAGTCTACCCTGGTAAAATGTATCATGGGTGAGATTCCTTTCACCGGAACGCTCAAGATTGGTCATAATGTGCAGATTGGTTATTTCGCCCAGAATCAGGCGCAGCTCTTGGATGAGAATCTTACCATCTTCCAGACTATTGACAATGTGGCAACAGGCGAAATGCGTCTGAAGGTGAACGATCTCCTGGGCGCCTTCATGTTTGGCGGCGAGACTTCAGAGAAGTTTGTCAAGGTTCTGAGTGGAGGCGAACGCAGCCGACTGGCTATGATCAAGCTCCTGCTCGAACCGGTGAATCTCCTCATTCTCGATGAGCCTACCAATCACCTCGACATGCAGTCGAAGGATGTGCTGAAAGAAGCCATCAAGGCTTTCGATGGAACAGCCATCATCGTGAGCCACGACCGTGAATTCCTCGATGGTCTGGTTGATAAGGTCTATGAGTTTGGCGGCGGCAAGGTTCGTGAGCATCTCGGTGGCATTTACGATTATCTCCGTGCCCATAATGCCGAGAACATCAATCAGGCTCTTGCCAACCAGAGCATGGCTTCTGCCGGTTCGCCTTCTGCCAATACTTCCGGCTCTTCTGTCGCATCAGGTTCTACAGCCGACAGTCTTGCCTCTGCCACATCCGGCAAGCAGAGCTACGCTGAACATAAGGAACAGCAGAAGAAGATCCGCAAGGCTGAGAAAGCCGTGAAGGAATGTGAGGCGAAGATTGAGAAACTGGAAGCTAGAAAGAAGGAGATTGATGAACTTCTGATGAAACCGGAAAATGCAACCAACATGGAACTCGTTACTGAATACACCGAACTCATGAAGGGTCTCGATGAGGAGAACGAGCGCTGGATGCTCCTTGCGGAAGAACTGGAAGAAGTTTCGAAATAATAGTAATATTAACATATAATAAAGAGAAGAAAATGAAAATGAAAATGATCTTACCGATGATGCTGATTGCAGCTCTGCCATTAGGCGCTGATGCTCAGAATAAATCGGGTCTTGTCATGAGTAATCTCGACAAGACAGTGAAGCCAGCAGACAGTTTCTATCAGTTTGCTACAGGCGGATGGCAGAAGAACAATCCTCTTCCTGCCGCTTACAGCCGTTATGGCAGTTTTGACCAGCTGGCTGAGAACAACAACAAGCGCATCAACACCATTCTTTCTGAACTCCAGAAGAAGACTTACAAGGCAGGAACCATCGAGCAGAAATTGTCTGATTTCTATAAACTCTCTATGGATGTTGACAGTCGCAATAAGGCTGGAATCGCTCCAGTAAAGCCTCTGATGGATGAGATAGAAGCTGCCAAGACCAAGGACGAGCTTCAGAAGCTTCAGGTTAAATATGCATGGATGGGTCTCGGTTTGGGTTATGGTGCAGGTTTCGCTGCCGATGAGAAGAACGTAACCATGAACATCTACAACCTGATGCAGGGCGGTCTTACTCTCGGTGCCAAGGATTATTACCTCAATAACGATGCTGCAACCGTAGCTATCCGTGAGGCTTATAAGACTTACCTCAGCAAGATGTTCCAGCTCTACGGTTTCTCTGCTGATGAAGCTGCCAAGAAGGCTGCTGCCGTATTCCTTCATGAAACAACGCTCGCTACTTTCTCAAAGAGCCGTACCGAACTTCGTGATCCTCAGGCCAACTACAACAAGATGACCTTGGCAGAATTCAAGGAGAATTATCCTAACATTCCTCTCGAGGCACTTGCCAACGCTGAGGGAATCAAGAGCGAATATCTCAAGGAGATGATCGTAGGTCAGCCTGCTTTCTTCGCCGGTTATGACAAGGTGGCAGCTGCAGAATGTGCAGGCACATTGAAGGCTTTGATGGAGTGGGACGTCATCAGTAGTTCTGCTTCTTACCTCAGCGATGAGATTCGCGAAGCCCGTTTCGAATTCTTTGGCAAGACTATGAGTGGCCGTAAGGAGGATTATCCTCTTTGGAAGCGCGCTACTACTCAGGTAGAGGCTCAGTTGGGCGAGGCGCTCGGTCGCATCTACTGCAAGCGCTATTTCCCAGAAAGCTCTAAGAAGATGATGGAGGCACTCGTGAAGAATCTTCAGATCAGCCTCGGTCAGCGTATCGATGCTCAGACCTGGATGAGTGATGCTACAAAGAAAGCTGCTCACGACAAGCTCGACAAGTTCTATGTAAAGATTGGTTATCCTAACAAGTGGACTGATTTCAGCAAGCTCAGAATCGACCCATCTAAGAGCTATTATGAGAACGTAATGGCTTGCCGCAAGTTTGCCAACGATAAGGAGATTGCAGAGAAGGCAGGAAAGCCAGTGGATAAGGATGAGTGGTTCATGACTCCTCAGACCGTGAATGCTTACTATAATCCTACTACCAATGAGATCTGCTTCCCAGCCGGTATTCTCCAGTATCCTTTCTTCGATCCTAAGGCTGATGCTGCATTCAACTATGGTGCTATCGGCGTAGTAATCGGCCATGAGATGACTCACGGATTCGATGATCAGGGTCGTCAGTATGATGCTAGCGGTAATCTGAAGGACTGGTGGACAGCTGCTGATGCAGAAGGTTTCAACAAGCGTGCTGATATGTATGCTGATTTCTTCAGCAACATCAAGGTATTGCCTGACCTGAATGCCAACGGCCGTTTCACCCTCGGCGAGAACCTTGCCGACCATGGTGGTTTGATGGTTTCATACAATGCCTTCAAGAATGCTACAGCCAAGAAGCCATTGAAGAACAAGGATGGTTTCACTCCTGACCAGCGTTTCTTCCTCGCCTATGCAGGTGTTTGGGGACAGAACATTACTGATAAGGAAATCCGCAACCGCGTAAAGGATGATCCTCATTCTCTCGGCAAGTGGCGTGTTGATGGTGCGCTTCCTCATATCGATGCATGGTATGAGGCATTTGGTGTAAAGCAGGGTGACAAGCTGTTCATTCCTAAGAACCAGCGCCTGGAGCTTTGGTAATTCCCAGAAGGAAATTTTTCCGAATAGAATTTTTCGGGAATGGTTTTCCGAATAGATAGAAAAAAATAAAGTCCTGATGTTTCGTATGCTTAAAACATCAGGACTTTTTGTTTTATGCTTGAAATATTTTTTGATAAGAAAACAACAGAATCGGGGTTATTGCTTCTTCTCCAGTTCCTGAAGATTTTCCATCTTCTTCGATTCCAGAAATTCGTAAATTCCGCAGAGATGTTCGCGGACGCGACCATGACCGAACTCATAAACTTTGCTGACAAGACCATCGAGGAAATCACGGTCGTGACTAACCACGATGAGCGTTCCGTCGAAATCAAGTAAGGCCTGTTTCAGTACATCCTTGGTCTTCAGGTCGAGGAGGTTGGCCAGCTCATCGAGAAGCAGTACGTCTGGCGATTTCAAGAGCAGCATTTCTCACACCGGCGATGATCTTAAGCAATGTGCTCTTTCCTGCGCCATTCTTTCCCATCAGGGCTATACGGTCCTTCTCGTTGATCTGGAAGGAAATGTCTTTGAATAGGGTGGTACCGCCAAATTCTACGGTCAATCTATCAACTGTAATCATATTATTTTCTTCTTGTTCTAATTTTTGTTTCTTTAAGCAACTCCCCAGAATGCCCCGTTCCTGCCGTTTTCGGGGTCTTCATTGATGACCAGCGCCTGCCATCATTTATGACCCGTGCTGGTCTTAATAGAAGACCTGAGCAAGGTGCAAAAGGCTGTTCTTTCGATTGCGGTGCAAAGATACAACATTTTTGGGCAGAATGCAAGCTTTTACCCTGACTTTCTTTCGGAGAAGTAGTGTAAGTGATTGATTGATACTGATTTCTATTGGCTTTCTAGCTGAACTTTGTTACAGAAACAATGAAAAGCAAGAAATAGACTCGGAAGTAGCTGAAGAAATGAAAAAGGGTCATTTGGTGTCAATGTCATTTAGGGTCATTTGAAAAAGTAAATGTCACTTTGCTGCTATAGTATATATAAATAATATTTATATATATCTATAGTGACTTTTTTACTCTCGGAAAACATAATGACCCTAAATGACTTTGACCTAATGACCCACTAAGTGTAATGCTTGAATTGGTTGTTTGTTAGAGTATTTGATAGTCCTAAATTGCTTGTTTATGAGGTAATTACGAAAGTTTATGTAAGTTGTGCTTTATTTGTATGTGTATAATAATAATCTACATATTCTGGTGTGGAATACTGCACGCTGTACCGCTCAGGTACTCATTTCCTATATCCCAATTCATTGTATTTGTCAAAAATACCTACCTTTGAAGCATGATTTCGAGTCAGAGGAGGTGCATTTTTCACTCTTAGTAGAGGGGGTAAAACATTATCCTACCCCTCATATTTTGCTTTTTTTCTTCGAAAGATCACTAAAAAGCACTGATTTTTGCCTATTTTGGTTTCTGTTTTGGGTAGGTAAGGATAATTTACATTACTCAGACTGATTGCGCTTCTTGCTCCGTTTCATTTAGCGGATTAAAAATCCATAATAGTTTGCTGTACAGCGGTGAATTGCAAATCTGCCTGAACTTAATGAGAATAATTTCCGGAACAGATGGAATAGGTAAACTGCCAAAACAGAGATTTTATCTTTACAAAACAATTCTGAATTGCCCCTAAAGAACTCAATCTTAAAATCACGATTTTTCCCTATGTTTCATCTCTTATTTCCAATTTTTACATGAATATGGAGCATTTTTAAACAAAAAAGACCTTGATTGCAGAACGCAACCAAGGTCTTCGGAGATTATATATTTAACCTATTGAAATCTCGCTAGATTAAATCTGCTCGCTCCAGTCCTCCTGGCTCTTACGAACGTAAGTCTGGTAACGGAGCTTAGCCATCTTCTCTGCCTGAGAGAAGAGCTCATCAGCCTCCTTAGGGAATGCCTTCTGTACAGAGAGGTAACGAACCTCACCGAGCAAGAAGTCGCGGAAGTTCTCCCACTTAGGAGCCTTAGAGTCGAGTGTGAATGGGTTCTTACCCTCGTCAGCCAACAGTGGGTTGTAACGCCACAAGTGCCAGTAACCGCACTCAACAGCCAACTCTTCCTCGTGCTGTGAACGACCCATACCGCCCTTACGCTTCAAACCATGGTTGATACATGGTGCGTAAGCGATGATGAGTGATGGACCTGGATAAGCCTCAGCCTCGCGGATAGCCTTCAATGTCTGAGCATTGTCAGCACCCATAGCTACCTGAGCTACGTAGATGTAACCGTATGTAGTCTGCATCAAACCGAGATCCTTCTTGCGGATACGCTTACCCTGAGCAGCGAACTGTGCGATAGCACCGAGTGGAGTAGACTTAGAAGACTGACCACCAGTGTTAGAGTAAACCTCAGTATCGAGTACCAGGATGTTAACATCCTCACCAGAAGCCAATACGTGGTCGAGACCACCGTAACCGATATCATAAGAAGCACCGTCACCACCGATGATCCACTGTGAACGCTTAACCAGGTAGTGATCCAAAGTCTTGAGCTCCTTGCAGATAGGGCAACCCTTTTCAGCGCCGGCAGCGATGAGAGGCTTCAACTCTGCAGCAGCCTCCTTAGAACCCTCAGAATCGTTCATGTTAGCAATCCACTTGTCAGCAGCTGCTACGAACTCAGCAGGAACATGCTCCTGAGCCTTAGCCTCCTCGAGCAAGTGAGCGATACGCTCCTTCATCTTCTTGTTACCCATTACCATACCGAGACCGAACTCGCAGAAGTCCTCGAACAATGAGTTGTCGAATGCAGGACCCTGACCCTTAGCGTTCTTTGTATATGGAGTAGATGGGATAGAAGCTGAGTAGATAGAAGAACAACCAGTAGCGTTAGCAATCATCTGACGATCACCGAAGAGCTGAGAAATCAACTTAACGTATGGAGTCTCACCACAACCAGAGCAAGCACCAGAGAACTCGAACAATGGCTGAGCGAACTGAGAGTTCTTAGGGCTCTGCTTGATGTCAACGAGATCCTGCTTAGAAGCAACGTTGTGTACGAGATACTCCCAGTTAGCTGCCTCCTTGACCATATCCTCTGCGTCAACGTTGAATGGAACCATTGTCAACGCCTTCTCACCCTTCTTACCTGGGCAGACGTCAGCACAGTTACCACAACCCAGACAGTCGAGTACTGAAATCTCAACGCGGAAGTGCATTCCAGCCAAAGCCTTAGGTGCCTTAACATCCTGAGTCGCGAGACCCTCGATGCCTGCGAGCTCCTCGTCGGTCAATACGAATGGACGGATAGCTGCGTGAGGACAAACGAATGAACACTTGTTACACTGGATACAGTTCTCAACGTTCCATACTGGTACGAATGCCTCAACACCACGCTTCTCGAATGCTGAAGTACCATTCTGCCAAGTACCGTCAACTGTGTCGTGCTTAACGAAGTCAGAAACCTTCAAGAGGTCACCTGCCTGGCCGTTGATAGGACGAACGAGCTCCTTAACGAATGCTGGAGCGTCATCCTCCTTAGCCTCATCGTCAGCGAGGTTAGCCCAAGCTGGATCTACTGTCAACTGCTTGTACTCACCACCACGGTCAACAGCGCCGAAGTTCTTGTCAACAACGTCCTGACCCTTCTTAGAGTAAGACTTAACGATGAATGCCTTCATCTGCTCTACAGCGAGATCCAAAGGAATAACCTCTGTGATACGGAAGAATGCAGACTGGAGGATGGTGTTGGTACGGTTACCGAGACCAATCTCCTGAGCAATCTTAGTTGCGTTGATATAGTAAACAGTGATGTTGTTCTGAGCGAAGTAACGCTTTACCTTGTTAGGGATGAAGTTAACCAACTCCTCGCCATCGAAGATAGTGTTCAACAGGAAGAAACCGTTCTTACGCAAACCACGTGTTACATCGTACATGTGGAGATAAGCCTGTACGTGACAAGCTACGAAGTTAGGAGTATTTACCTGATAAGCGCTGTGGATAGGGCTGTCGCCGAAACGCAAGTGAGAGCAGGTGAAACCACCAGACTTCTTAGAGTCGTAAGAGAAGTATGCCTGGCAATACTTGTTGGTATTGTTACCGATGATCTGAACTGAGTTCTTGTTAGCACCAACAGTACCGTCAGCACCCAAACCGTAGAACTTAGCCTCGAACAAGTCGTCGCCACCCATTGGGATTTCCTCCTCTTCTGGGAGAGAAGTGAATGTAACGTCATCAACGATACCTACAGTGAAGTGGTTCTTTGGCTGTGGCAACTCGAGGTTCTTGAATACAGCAACAATCTTGGCTGGAGTTGTATCAGAAGAACCGAGACCGTAGCGACCGCCAACGATCAATGGCTTGCGCTCGTCATCGTAGAGAGCTGACTTAACGTCGAGGTACAATGGCTCACCCTCTGCACCTGGCTCCTTAGTACGGTCGAGAACAGCGATACGCTTAACAGTAGCTGGGATAGTCTTCTTCAAGAAGTCAACAGAGAATGGACGGAACAGGTGAACTGCAACCATACCAACCTTCTTGCCCTGCTTGTTCAAGTAGTCGATAGCCTCGCGAGCTGGCTCTGTAGCAGAACCCATCAGGATGATGATGTTCTCAGCATCCTCAGCACCATAGTAGTTGAAGAGGTGGTACTCACGACCAGTAATCTTAGTCATCTCCTGGCAGTACTTCTCTACAACCTCAGGGATTGCATCGTAGTAAGTGTTGCAAGCCTCACGGTGAGTAAAGAATGTCTCTGGGTTCTCAGCGGTACCGCGAGTAACAGGACGCTCAGGGGTCAAAGCACGGTTACGGAAGTCCTCGATGAACTCTTCCTTAACCAATGGACGGATGTCTTCCATATCCATCTCCTCGATCTTGTGGTACTCGTGAGAAGTACGGAAACCATCGAAGAAGTTAATGAAAGGAACCTTTGTCTCCAATGTAGCCAAGTGAGGAACTGCAGAGAGGTCCATAACCTCCTGAACAGAACCTGAGCAGAACATAGCGAAACCTGTCTGGCGGCAAGCCATTACGTCCTGATGGTCACCGAAGATACAAAGTGAGTGAGAAGCCAATGTACGAGCTGATACGTTGAACACGCAAGGGAGCAACTCACCAGCAATCTTGTACATGTTAGGAATCATCAGCAACAAACCCTGAGAAGCAGTGTAAGTTGAAGTCAAGGCACCAGCCTGGAGAGAACCGTGAACTGCACCGGCAGCACCAGCCTCAGATTCCATTTCCTGGATAGAAACTCGCTGACCGAAAAGGTTCTTACGACCTTTGGCAGCCCATTCATCTACATGCTCCGCCATTGGTGATGATGGAGTAATAGGGTAGATAGCAGCAACCTCAGTAAACATGTAGCTTACGTGTGCGGCAGCTGTGTTACCATCACAAGTGATAAATTTTTTCTCTTTAGCCATTTTACTTTTAGATAAAATATTAAAAATGTTTTGTATTTAATTCATTCTTATTCTAACTTATTCTAACTTATTCTAATGTTGAGTGTTGAATGTTGAGTGTTGAGTTAGGCTTGCGCCCTTATGTGTCTTCATGCTGATGCCGTTAGGCAATTCAACATTCAACACTCCACATTCAACATTCCTTAATAAATGTTGAGTGTTAAGTTAGGCTTGCGCCCTTATGTGTCTTCATGCTGATGCCGTTAGGCAATTCAACATTCAACACTCCACATTCAACATTCCCTAATATAGGAACCCCAGAAGCCATAACGGAATCCTGTTGTCCTTGCCTACCTCGGTATTGTATCGGGCGTAGATGATGTCGGGATTGTTGCGCACCTTGTTTGGAGATTGCGCATCGCAGATTCTGAACTTCTTCTCACCATCTACAATGAAGTAGTGGTCCTTGCCGGTCTGGCTTACCTTGTGGTCTTTCCAGAGCGAGTTGACGAAGAATGTTTCCATCACCTCCTGCTTGTCTATCTTGATAGGATAGATGGCGTACATCAGGTTGGAGTTGTGCATCATCACCTTGGATGGTTTCTTAGGGAACTCCTGCCCGGTAGGGTAAATCATGTTGATGAGTCGCGCATCAGCAAGATATTTGATGTAGTTCATTACCGTAGCTCTGCTGGTGTTGATCTCTTCGGCAAGCTGGCTCACGTTGGGAGCCTTGGCACCTTTTACAGCTAGCTGATAGAAGAGCCGCTTGATTTTGGTGAGATATTTCAGTTCGATTTGCTTGATGAGGAGGATGTCTACCTCGGTCATCATGTTCATTGTCTTTAGTAGATTCTCTGTGAAGTTGCGGTTCTCCAGGAAGAATGGATAGAATCCATGATGCAAGTAGTCCTGAAAGTATTTCATCGGGCTCACCTTGGGCAGTATCTGCTTGATGATGTGCTCGTGATTGCGCAAGATTTCATCGAGTGTATATGGCTGGAAACTGTTGCCAGTCTGCAGGTTGATAAACTCTCTGAAAGAGAAGCCTCGCAAGTTATAGCTTTTCACGATTCCATTGAGCTCAGGATTCTCTTCCTTCAGTCTCATCACGCTGGAACCTGTGAACACGATTCTTAACTCTGGATAGAGGTCGTAACATTTGCGCAACTCCTTGCTCCAGTCCGACTGCTTGAAGACCTGGTCGATGAGAAGGGTTCTGCCGCCGTGGCGAACAAAGTCGCCTGCAAAATCTGCGATTCCTCTGCTTTGAAAATAGAAATTGTTCATATTCACAAACAGACACTTGCGGTCAGTAGGGCCAAAGTGTTCCTTGGCATATTGAAGGAGGAATGTAGACTTTCCTACACCGCGTGTTCCCTTAATGCCAATCAGACGATCGCTCCAGTCGATTTCGTCCATCAGAGTACGTCTTACTGGTGCGTTCGTATGCTCTACGAGGTATGTATGTGTTCTGAAGAATGCTTCTTCCATGAGTTTATATCGTTTCTAATTGTTTTTACGATGCAAAGGTAATTAAATATTTCTAATTTGCAAACTCTAGATAGCAAAAAGTAACTTTTTTTTCATTATTTAGCACTTGTCTAAGTAAAAATGGGGATTTTCTGCCCTTTTTTGCACTTTTCTTTATATCTTTGCACCATGAAATTACATATTTTCAATCCAGAACATGATTTGGCTTTGGCTGCAAATCTGAAACAGTTCACCGCGCCTCATGCGGGTAGACAACTTAGAAGTGATCTTGCTTTCATTCCGGCTCTTTGGGCGGAAGAGGGCGACCTCGTACTTGTGGATGATATTGATTTTGCGAAGAACAGGGTGCGCCATTTTGGGGCTGAACTGAACAGCAAGGTTGAGTTCATCACCAAGCCTCAGCTGAAGCATCTGCTCAAGACAGAATTTCTGGACAGTGTTCATCCCTGGGGATGGAACCTGTCGCTGAAAGGTGAGTTGGAGCGTTTGGGAATGCCGGAGATTATGTTGCCGCCTGATGCTGTATTAAATAAGGTACGCGAGGTGAGCAGCAGGCAATGGGCTGCTCTTCATCTGCAGCGAGGCGTGGAATATGTTGCTGAGACGACTCGCGTCAAAGAACTCATTCTCCAGCACGGCAAAGCTGTTGTCAAGGCTCCCTGGAGCAGCAGCGGGAGGGGTGTGAAATATGTGAGTGCTGAGGACTTCAGAACAGCCGGAGATTATCCTTCCTTCGAAAGATGGGTGGCAAACATGATTTATCATCAGGGCGGCGTAACTGTAGAACCCTTATATAATAAGGTGAGAGATTTCGCCATGGAGTTTGAAATGAAAGATGGCAAGGTGCTCTATCGCGGTCTTTCGCTCTTCGATACTATCAAGAACGCCTATTCGGGCAATGTGCTCTGCTCTGAAGATGATAAGGTGGAAATGATGAAACCGCTCATTAGCGAGGCTCAGCTTGCCGGAATCAGACAGCGCATCATCGAGGTAATGGAGCCGGCGCTGAAGGATATTTACAGTGGTCCGTTCGGCGTTGACATGATGATCTGCACGAAAGGGGAGAAGGATGAATTCTGCGAGGCTGTGCTGAATCAGGAAGGTGAGGACGTAAACAGAACCGGACTGGGCGTGGTGCCTTGCATCGAAATCAATCTGCGCAGAACGATGGGTCATGTGGCAATAGATCTATACGAACATCTTGTGGCTAATTCGAGCGATGAGATGAAGACCAATAGGACGAACATCATGCGCGTGGAATATGATGGAAACAGATATCATCTCAGAATAAAGCCTGGCAGACCTTCTGAAGAGGCACCGCTGCATTGATTTTTTTTGTTAAGAACAAAGATATTTTCTGTTAAGAAATAGTAAAATCGGCTTTTCCCGTGCAAGGATTAGCCGATTTTTCATTTTATCTTCAGAACTCACGATTCAGATTCCGATTCGGGAATAGCCTGTTAAAGAGGAACAGTCCCTTTGGCCTCAGGAGCGTTGAGTCATTAAAATGAACAAAAAAATTAGAGAAATATGAATAAGACAGTATTTAGTGCAGCTATTTTAGCTTCAGCCGCAATGGCAATGACTTCTTGCAGCTCAAGCAAGAATGCACAGAATGAGAACGCAACAAAGGCTGAGAAGATAACGGAGGCAGAGGCTGCCCGTCCGTCAGCAGATGAGAAAATGGACGAGAGTTATCTTATCCTCTCAGAGGCTCAGCAGAACATCGTGAAGAAGAATAATGATTTCGCTTTCAAGCTCTATCAACAGATCAGCGGCATGGATTCTGAGGTGGTTTCGCCGATGAGCATCGCCTATCTGATGGGAATGCTTGCCAATGGTGCCGACGGCCAGACTCAGCAGGAGATTCTGAAGGCAATCGGTTGCGAGAGCGTGAGCGTGAAGGAACTCAACGACTGTTATAAGGCGCTGATGCTTTCGGCTGGCAAGCTCGACAAGCAGACAACCGTAAACATTGCCAACTTTATCGCTATCAACAAGAATTTCACATTGAACAGCGATTTCGCTCACACCGTAGCCGATTCTTATCAGGCTGGCGTGGAGAGCATGGACTTTACCTCTCCTAAATCTGCCACTCGCATTAATGACTGGTGCAAGAAGCAGACTAAAGGAATGATTCCTAGCATCATCGACCAGGTAGACCCTGCAGCCGTTTCTTACCTTCTGAATGCTATTTATTTTAATGGAATTTGGCAGGAGAAGTTTGATGCGAAGAACACTAGACTCGAGAACTTCAGCGGTTACACCCGCGATATTAAGAAGGTGAACATGATGCACCAGAACAAGAAGTTTGCCTATACTGAAAATGATATGTTGCAGGCTGTAGAGCTGCCATACGGAAATGGAAGTTATCAGATGACCGTTCTTCTTCCTAAGGCTGGCAAGAGCATCAGCGAGGTGATGAAGGAGATGGATGCTGATAAACTTCAGAAGTTGAGTAATGACATGGAACGTTGCCAGGTAGATTTAAAATTCCCTAAGTTTACCACAGAGATGGATTTGTCGCTCAACCAGATTATCAGTAAATTGGGAGCTCCAAGCATCTTCCAGCCAGGCACGGCAGATTTCAGCCGTTTTGCCAATGGCAGTTTCTACGTATCGAAGATGTTGCAGAAGGCTAAGATTGAGGTAAGCGAGCGTGGAACAAAGGCTGCTGCCGTAACAGCTGCTGTGATGCTGACCTCGCTGGGTCCTCACGAGATGAAGCATGTAGAATTTCATGCCAACCGCCCATTCGTTTATTTCATTACCGAACGTAACAGTGGAGCCATTCTCTTCATGGGTCAGTTCCTGGGAGAATAATAACAGAGAATTTGCAGGTTCTTAAAACTAGAAAAGCGAAAGCCAAGTCCGTAATCCGGAATCTGGCTTTCGCTTTTTATTTCGCTTAATTCACTTGTTTACTCCTGAAACCTTTCAATGAACTCATCCTCAGTAATGATTGGAATATTGAGTTCATGGGCTTTCTTGTTCTTCGAACTCTGCGAAGCTGCATCGTTGTTAATCAGGAAGTTAGTACTCTTGCTCACGCTTCCCGTAACCTTGCCTCCCTGGCTTTCAATATAAGCCTTCAGCTCGTTGCGGTTCTTGTAATGATGTACATCTCCGGTTACGACGAAAGTCAGCCCTTGGCATTTATTTCCCATTTCTACAGGCTCCTGCTCCTCGATAATCAGCTCAGACAGCAGATGCTGCACATGCTGGAAATGAACATCATCCTTGAACCAGGCGATAAACTTGGCACTCTTTTCAGGTCCAATACCATCGATGCTTGCAAACTCATCATCAAACATGCTCAGGCGCGCCGTTTCTATCAGTTCCTTCACCTTGTAACGGCTGAGCAGTTTTTTAGCCACATCGCCGCCGCAGAGCGGAATATTCAAGGCGTAGAGCAGATGACGGCCGTCAGTATGGCGGCTTTTCTCTACACTCTCCAGAAGATTGCTTACGCTCTTCTTGCCAAATCCTTCAAAACAGGAAATCTCGAACGCATAATTCTTCAGTTTGTAGAAATCTGCATATTCCCTGATAAAACCATGATTGATGAATTTCCAGACTGTCTGTTCTGAGATTCCGTCAATATTGATTCCTTCCTTGCTGACGAAGCGGGCAAATTTCTTAAGTTGTTTGGCTGGGCAGGCTGCATTGGTGCAATGGAGAGTCTTGGTGCCGCTCTCACTCTCGCGCACTACGGCTGGCGCATGGCAGACCGGACATTCGTTGGGAATGACAAAACTCCCCACAACCTCTGTAATATTGATTACCTTCGGGATAATCTTATTGGCCTTGATGACCTGTAGTCTGGTTCCCTTGTCGCCAATGCCCAGACGCTCGCATTCGCTTACATTGCAGAGCGAGGCACGCTGCACGGTGGTTCCTTCAAGTTCTACCGGTTTGAACACTGCTACAGGCGTAATGGTGCTGGCTGCGCACGACCATTCGATGTGGTCGAGTACGGTGTCAGCATGTTCATCTTGCCATTTAAAGGCAAATCCTGCCCTCGTTGCGTGATGCCCTGTAACCGAACCGGTAGCTGCATAAACCGTATCATCGTAGCAAATCACCAGTCCGTCTACCGGGAAAGGATTCTTCTTGCTTGTCACCTTCTCCGTAAACTTGTCTATTTCCAGCTGGATATTTTCTGTGGTAGGGTGGTCAATACGTTCACGTTCTACAGGATTCATCCCCAGGTCTTTCAGCATCTGCATGCGTTCGCCCCATGAGGTAAGTTCCCGCTCAGTATAAACCAGGGTGAACGGAATCCATTGGATGTGGCGCTGCTTCACCTCTTCAATATCTTTCAGTGTGAGTGAACCTGAAGCGAGGTTGCGTGGATTGGCGTAATCGCCTTCGCTTTCGATGATGAACTGTTCGAAATCAGTATACGAAATGACGGCTTCTCCTCTTACTACAAGATGTCCTTTCTCTGAAATGGTAGCAGGAATGCCTGAAATGGCTGGAGCCAAGTGGGTAATGTTGGTGCCGATGTGTCCGTTCCCGCGGGTAACGATTTTGGTGAGTTTTCCGCCGTCATAGGTTACTACGAGGGTCAGTCCGTCCAGTTTCCATGAAATCCAGATAGGGCGGTCTTCTGCCCATTTTACAAGATCACTTACCTGTTTGGTCTTTGCCAGAGAGAGGGCGGCAAATTCATGCTCCTCTTTCTTTCCTACGATAGAATCTTCTGACACGCGATTAGTAGGGGAGTCAGGCAGAATTTCGCCTGTTTCCTCTTCCAATCTCTTGAGCTGGTCGAAAAGGGCGTCCCACTCATAGTCGGTCATGAGTTCGCCTTTTCCGTTATAATAACTATCCGAAGCTTGGTTGAGTCTTTCAACCAAGCTCTTCATCTGCAATAGTTTCTCTTCCATAATGAATGCTTGAGGATGTTAATTAAATGTTGTGTTTTTCGATGGCAAAAAATTATTCTGCAGGTTCCATGGCTATGGAGAGTTTTTCAAAGGCGAAACGCTGACCTCTGTTTCCTCCATAGTTTACACGTCCGCAGATGCAGAAACCCATCGAAGACAGAAGGTTAATCATCGGCGTATTGTCAAAGTTGGTGTCAACCTTGATGCTAGGTATTTTTTCTACCTCGCACATGCTGTTCACCTTACTGATGAAAATACGCGCTAAACCTTCACGCTGGAAACTAGGCAACGTGGCAAAGCGATGTATTACATAATAATCGCCATCAGTAATCCAGTTGCCTACTAATTTCTTATATTTGGGTTCACCATTCAATATGACTGCTCCATAGACAACTACCTCTTCATTTACTGTCAGAACGAATGCATTGCCATTTTCTATGTCTTTTCTGATGTCTTTTTCTGATGGATATTCCTCAGTCCATTGGTGACGTCCCGATTCTATCATACTTTGGCGAGCCTGGTCGATGACTTTCCAGCAAGCAGCAAAGTCCTTTATGTACGCCGGTCTGAAGTTTGTCTTCATATTAATTACGCTTTTATTATTCGGGTGCAAAATTAACAAAAAAAAACGAATTAAACTAAAAAACGGAGGAAAAACTTCACTTTTTTTGTTCGTTTTCCTCCGTTTTTCTTGTTTTCTGCTCATTTTGAGCTATTTTCCCTTAGCTTTTGCTAGGAAGCCGGGTGAATAAGATTCTACGCCAAACACTTGTCGAGCTCAGCAATGATAGCATCTTTCTGTTCCTTGATATGCTGACCGATGAATACGATTTTTATCATGCGGTCGCCCAATTCCTGATCCCATTCCTTCTGCAGCTGTGGGTTATTCATCAAGACTTGGGCGAGTTCGTCTTTCGGCATGGTAGCCAACCATTGGCCAGCCTGCTTCACTGTTTTCTGCTTGCCAGCCTGTTCGAACACGTAGCACATGTCGCGCTCATCATCGAAATAGCAGATTCCCTTGGCGCGAACCACGTCTCTAGGCCATTTCCTTGCTACGAAATCATCGAAGAGACCCAGGTCGAAAGGTTTGCGACGATAGTAAACGAAGGTGCCGATTCCGTATTCCTCAACTTCTCCGCCTTCATGATCATGGTCATGGTCGTGATGATGGTGATGATGATGATGTTCATGCTCGTCATGATCGTGGTCATGGTCATCGTGGTCATGATGATGCTCATGTTCGTCTTCCTCGTCATGGTCATGATGGTCATGTGCTTCTTCTTCATGCTCTTCGTTTCTTTCTGATTCAATCTCCTGAATCCAACCGGCTGAAGTGGATACGGTTTCCCAATCAAACTTCTTGGTGTTGACGATCAGATTCAAGTCAACGTCACCATAGTTACATTCAAAGATTTCTGCCTTAGGCTGGATGGCACGGATAATCTGCTTCAGGTGCTCCAGTTCCTTAGGTTCAACCTCTGCAGCCTTGTTCAGAAGAATGATGTTGCAGAACTCAATCTGCTGGATGACGAGAGAAGCCAAATCTTCCTCATCCATATTCTTCTTCATCAGGTCGCTGCCGTTGGAGAATTCATCCTTCATGCGCAAAGCATCTACTACGGTAACAATGCTGTCAAGGCGCAGAATGCCATTCTCTATGTACTGAGGACCGAGGGATGGGATAGAGCAGATGGTCTGTGCAATAGGAGCAGGCTCGCAGATTCCGGAAGCCTCGATGACAATGTAATCGAAACGCTTCATGTCTACGATTTCCTTGAGCTGTTCTACCAGGTCCATCTTCAATGTGCAGCAGATGCAACCATTCTGGAGAGAAACGAGCGAATCATCTTTCTGACCTACTACGCCACCTTTTTCTATCAGGGCTGCATCAATATTGACTTCACCAATATCGTTGACGATGACGGCAAACTTAATACCTTTTTCGTTAGCTAAAATCTTGTTGAGAAGGGTTGTCTTTCCACTACCCAGGTAGCCTGTCAAGAGCAATACAGGCACTTCCTTCTTTGCGTTCATATTAAAATATTTTAATGTTACACTTCTTAAACTCAGTCTGCTGATAATGCTGCTTTCTCGGGCAGCTGTCATCTGGCAGTCTGACGATTTTGCGAAACTGCAAAGATTGTGCCACACCTTATTTTTTGCCATCTTTTTTTTCGTACACCCCTTTTTGTCAGTTATCTTGTGTTATTTTTAGGTTATATTTCATGTTTTTCTCATTTTTCTTTGGTAGTTTCAACTAGAAATAGTATATTTGCAGAGAAAATGTGTTTCAAACAGCACATAAACTTAATGAATAAACATATTTAATATACATAAGTAAGTTAAGATGAAAAAGTTTAAGGTTTTAGTTCTGACGGTTGTGACAGTCCTTGCGTTGTCATCTTGCGGCACAACTCAGACGGTGCCTCTGACCGGTCGCACTCATCGCATCTCTGTATCCGATGAGCAGGTTCTCAGGCTGTCTAATCAGGAATACACAAAGTACATGGCTTCTGCCAAAAAGTCGACCAATGCAGCCAATACGGCGATGGTTCAGCGGGTAGGAAAAAGACTTGCCAATGCTGTTGAACTCTATTTGAAGCAGAATGGATTTGAAGCCGACGTGAAGAATTATTCTTGGGAATTCAATCTGGTACAAGATAAGTCTGCCAATGCATTCTGTATGCCTGGCGGTAAAATCGTGGTTTATGAAGGACTTTTGCCATACACTCAGAATGAAACCGGTTTGGCAATCGTTTTGGGTCACGAAATAGCTCATGCTGTGGCTAAACATAGTGCTGAGCAGCTCACCAAACAGCAGAATCAGCAAACCGGTACAAGTATCCTGGGAACAGTGTTAAACCAGACAGTAGGTAATGGTGTAGGTAATGTGGCAAGTGCAGTTGCCGGACAGTATTTCTCATTCCGCAATCTGAAGTATTCCCGTGATAATGAAATCGAGGCAGATTACATGGGGCTTATCTTCGCTGCCATGGCTGGTTACGATCCTCAGCAGGCCATTCCTTTCTGGAAGAGAATGTCACAGGGCTCAAGCAGCAATCAGAGCGATATTTTCAGTGATCACCCTTCAGACGCCAAGCGTATTGCTGCCTTGCAGAAGGAAATGCCTACTGCGCTGAAGTATTATAAACCTCAGACAACTTATAAGGTAGGTTTTACGAGCAAGACTTCTACAACCAAGAAGACCAGTAGCAAAAAGAAGACTACAACCCGCAGAAAATAAGGAATTTTCCGAATCTTTCGAATCTGAAGAAATGAATTCATCTTCTCTTTCGAATCTCTCGAATCTGAAGAATCAAATTATAATAGTTAAGTATGGAGTATTTATCTCATAACCTTTGGCTGGTATGGACATCGGTGATGTTCATCTGCCTCATCTTAGAATTGTCTTCCGGCGATTTCTATGTTACTTGTTTTGCCATTGGTTCGCTCATCAGTATTCCTGTGGCATTAGTAGGAGCATCTTTCTGGGTGCAGGTAGTGGTTTGGGCTATCTGCTCTATGCTTAGTATCTGGTTGGTTCGTCCGCATCTGCTGAAATCGCTACACAAGGGTGGGGAAGACCGCCGCAGTAACGCCGATGCGCTGGCAGGACAGATAGGGGAAGTGACCGAGATGATTCCTGCCGGAGGATATGGCAGGGTAAAGCTGGATGGAGATGATTGGAAAGCGGAAGCTCCGCATCTTGCCGAACCACTTGCTGTAGGCGATAAGGTTCGAATCTTAGGTCACGAATCTATCATCCTCAAGGTAGAAAAAGTTTAGGTAGGAAAAGTTTAGAGGAACATTATTCACTTAATCGTATAAACATCATGAACATAGGAATTTATGTGCTGGTGGCTCTAGTAGCACTTGCACTCGTAGTGGTTAAGAAAACCATCGTTATCATCCCTCAGAGTGAGACGAAAATCATAGAGCGTCTCGGACGATATTTTGCCACGCTCAAGCCGGGTATTAATGTCATCATTCCTTTCATTGACCATGCCAAGGATATTGTGGCGATGAGAAACGGAAGATACCTTTATACAAACAGCATCGACCTTCGTGAACAGGTCTACGATTTCGACCGTCAGAACGTAATCACTAAGGATAATATCCAGATGCAGATAAATGCGTTGCTCTATTTCCAGATTGTGGACCCATTCAAGAGTGTGTATGAAATCAACAATCTGCCAAACGCCATAGAGAAACTGACCCAAACTACCTTGCGTAATATAATAGGTGAGATGGAACTTGACCAGACTCTTACCTCCCGCGATACGATTAACACCAAACTCCGTGCAGTTTTGGATGATGCAACCAATAAGTGGGGAATCAAGGTAAACCGAGTTGAGTTGCAGGATATTACACCTCCTGAGAGTGTGCTCCAGGCGATGGAAAAGCAGATGCAGGCTGAACGCAACAAGCGAGCTACCATCCTAACTTCTGAAGGTGAGAAGGAAAAGCAGCGTCTGCTCTCAGAAGGTGAGAAGGCTGCCATCGTGAACAAGGCTGAGGCTGCCAAACAGCAGGCTATCCTGAATGCAGAAGGTGAGGCTACTGCCCGCATCCGTAAGGCTGAGGCCGAGGCTATTGCCATTCAGAAGATTACGGAAGCTGTAGGACAGAGTACGAATCCAGCCAACTATCTCCTGGCCCAGAAATACATCAGCATGATGCAGGAAGTAGCACAGGGTAAGGATAATAAGGTGGTTTATCTGCCATACGAGGCAACCAATCTCTTGGGCTCTATCGGAGGAATCAAAGACCTTTTCAAGGGATAAAGACCTCTGAGTCAATGGATAATGTGCCCTTTGGCTCAAAAAATAAAGCACTATGAATATCAGTAAACTGCAAGTTCAGTAAGTAAAAATATTAAACAGGATGAAAATGAAGAAAATCTGTATCGTTGCAGGCGCAAGACCTAACTTTATCAAGGTTGCGCCCGTAATTAGAGCAATTCGTAATGCTCAGGAAGCTGGTAACGAAATCAGCTATCAGTTGGTTTACACAGGAAAAGAGGATGACCCGACACTGGAATCTTCTCTTTTCGATGACTTAGGCATTCAGAAACCGGATGCTTATCTCGGTGTAGACTGTCCAAATATGAACGAACTTACCGGACAGGTGATGGGTCAGTTTGAGCGCTATCTGCAGCAGAATGCTACAGATATTGTCATTGTGGTTGATGATCTGGCTTCAACCATGGCCGTGGCTATTGTTACCAAAAAGCAGGGGGTGCAGCTTGCTCATATTGCAGCAGGAACCCGCAGTTTTGACATTACCATGCCAAAGGAAATCAACCGTCTGGTGATTGATGGCTTGTCAGATATTCTCTTTACCGCTGGCATTTCTAACAACAGCATCGCTAACAAGGAAGGTGCAGAATTGTCTAAGGTTTACATGGTAGGAAATGTGCTTATCGACAACATCCGCTTCCTTCAGTCTAAAATGCAGCGTCCGGAAGTCATGGACGAGTTTCATCTGAAAGAAGGTGAATATATGGTTTTGACCTTGAACCGCAAGGCCATCGTCAATAATATTGATGAGATGAAATCGCTCATTTCTGTCATAGATGACGAGGCGCGCCAGGCTGGAGTGAAGGTGATTGCTCCGCTTCGAGGCAAAGCCTTGGGCTTCGTGCTCGCATTCAAGGCTTATCAGGAAGAGAGTAATCATCAGAGTGGAATCCAGGTGGTTCAGCCGCTCGATTATCTGTCGTTTGCTTATCTTACAGCTCACGCTAAAGGTGTGATTACCGATTCGGGTAATGTGGCTGAAGAAGCTACCTTCAATGGGGTCCCTTGCATTACGCTCAACAGCTATACTGAGCATATTGAAACTGTAAAGGTGGGTACTAACGAACTGGTTGCTGAAGATCCGGAGTTACTGAAGCAAACTATGCAGAAACTTCTGAAGGGTGAATGGAAGAAAGCGGGCATTCCTGACAGATGGGATGGCCGCTCAGCAGAAAGAATAGTCCAGATTCTCGCTGAATAGAATCTAAACTCATAGGTATAATCTCATGGAGAGAGATGATGCTATGTAAACTGATTCTTTTCAGAATAAACTTAGAGGTTCACTTCAATATGATTATATTGAAAAGTGAACCTCTTTTCTTTAATCTTTTTCAGGCGCCTTTGGCACAGGATAGTCGTATTGCTTGAAATAGGACGGCGTCTTATTATCATACCATACTCCTTCTACGTTTAAGCCGATAGAGAAAGTCTTTTTGGAATTAGTGTATCTTACACCGGCTCCTAGAACGTTGGCGCCAGGTACTCCCATTCCGTAGCCACCCGGCATGATTCCTCTTCCCATTCCCCAAGGATACATTCCGTAGCCCCAAGGCGAATAGCCGTATGGGCCATAGCCATAACCGCCATAACGGCCGTAGAGAGAATTGTAATTGTTGGCTACACTAAGCTGACCGTAAACGTAAGCCTCCCAATGCTCATTAAACTGGTAACCCAGAATGCCGTAGACTCCACCGTCATGATAACTGTCTCCACCATAGTTTACGTTATTGATATATGTGCCCAGAGCCAACCAAAGTTTGTTGTCTTTGGTGAGTGGCGTTAGGTAGGTTGCATCAATGGTCTGAGTGAAACCGCCTCTGTGAGGCACATTCTTGCCGAATGTGGCAAAGGCAGAAAGATCTACCGAGAGATTCAATCCCTTGTGCAGCCCCCAGCCATAGCCCAACGGATAACTCAAGCTGTTGGTAAGGTTGGAGATGGGATTATTATAATAGGTGCTGTCTAGCGAAGCTTCCCCCAATAACCCGTTCTTGCCGAGAGTTTCTTTCTTATCTGATAGTCGGGCAGGAGTCATATATGCATTCTTCACCGGTTTTCCCTGATAAATCATAGGTTTTCCTGCCTGGTAAACCGTATCGCCAGGCAGCAACCATTCTTCGCGCGGACTGTCCGGACTGTGCAATGGTCCGAAGCTTACCTGTTGCTGAGCACTTGCTTCAGTAGTGAGGAAAGTGCAAAAAGCGATGATAATATATATTTTTTTCTTCATAATTGATTGCATTTTCTGTCTTCTGCTGCAAAGATATGAAGAATGTATGAAACAAAGGAACTTTTCCCGCATAAAAAATCAATTTTTTAGAATAAAATCATTATCTTTGCATCCGATAACATAAATAGATGTAAAATTATACAAAAATATGAAGAAGATCATCAGATTATTGACACTCGCTCTTCTTACGGTGCCTACTACGACATTCGCTCAGAGTGAAGGCAATCAGAACACATCAGAACCAGCCGGAAAAGTTGTGGTGTCTAAGCCCGATTCTCTGCTCGACTGGGAAACACCGCACGATCCAACCTGCCCTCAGGTGTTGCTGGAAACTACGATGGGCAACATTCTCGTGGCTCTTTACAACGATACTCCCAAACATCGGGATAATTTCCTGAAACTTGTCAATTCGGGCTATTATGACGGTTGCATCTTTCAGCGTGTCATCAAGAATTTCATGATTCAGGGTGGCGATTATTCATGCAGAAAGGTGAACCTGGAAAAGCCGCAGAAGTTTGATGTAAACTATACGGTTCCGGCAGAAATCATCTATCCTAAATATTATCATAAGCGCGGACAGCTCTGTGCTGCTCGCGAAGGTGATGATGAAAATCCGACGAAAGCTTCGGCGTCTACTGATTTCTACATCACCTGGGGCAGAAATTTTTCTCCACGGCAGATGGAATATTATGTAGAAAAACTGAAGCGGGAAGGCAAGTATTACGCCATTCCTTCAGAACAGTTGCAGAAGGGCTACATCAAGCATGGTGGTGTTCCTCACCTTGACAACGGCTACACTGTATTCGGAGAGGTGCTTGAAGGCATGGATGTGGTTGATAAGATTCAGAATGTGGCTACCGATAAGGCGAACAACGACAGACCTCTCACGGATGTCATTATCCTGAAAGCCAAGCAGATGAAGTAACTTTCGGATGGTAAACTGAAGAAATAAGTAACTGAGCCCATTAAAAGGGAAAAATCGATAAGTAAAAAATTTTAAATACGGGAAAAATGAAGTCATTAAAGGAATTATATAGAGTAGGTAAGGGACCATCGAGCAGTCATACGATGGGGCCTCAGCGTGCAGCCAAACTTTTTCTGGAGCGTTGCCCTAACGCTTCTTATTATGAAGTAACCCTCTATGGAAGTCTGGCTGCTACAGGTAAGGGGCACATGACTGATGTGGCAATAGAAGAAGTGCTCAGACCTCATAAAACTGTGAACATCATCTGGCAGCCACAGACTTTTCTACCTTATCATCCCAACGGAATGAAATTTGTGGGCAAGGATCTGAACGGCGATATTATTGATGAATGGACCGTTTACAGTATTGGTGGTGGAGCCATATCAGATGGTACTGCCGGCAACGAAGAGCTGGGCGCCAAGGATGTTTATGATCTGAACAAGCTCGCCGACATCAAGCAATGGTGCTATGATAACGGACGCTCATTCTGGGAATATGTTGAGAAATGCGAATCGGATGATATCTGGGATTATCTCGATATGGTTTGGCAAACGATGAAGCAGAGCATCAGGAATGGTTTGGACCATGAAGGTGTTTTGCCTGGTCCGCTGAAGCTACAGCGTAAGGCTGCCACCTATTTTATAAAGGCGAAGGGTTACCGTGCTTCCCTGCAGAGCCGCGGCTTGGTTTATGCTTATGCGCTGGCTGTGAGCGAAGAGAATGCTTCGGGTGGCACCATCGTTACAGCTCCTACCTGTGGAGCCTGTGGTGTATTGCCAGCTGTACTATACCACATGTTTACTTCTCATGATATGAGTGAACAGCGCATCTTGAGAGCCTTGGCTACAGCCGGATTGGTGGGCAACATCGTAAAGCAGAATGCTTCTATCAGTGGTGCTGATGTAGGTTGCCAGGGCGAGGTAGGTGTTGCCTGCGCCATGGCTTCGGCTGCAGCCTGTCAGCTTTTCGGAGGCAGTCCAGCTCAGGTAGAATATGCTGCCGAAATGGGATTGGAGCATCATCTCGGAATGACCTGCGACCCGGTTTGCGGACTGGTTCAGATTCCTTGCATCGAGCGAAATGCCTTTGCTGCCGCCCGGGCTTTGGATGCAGACCTCTACGCTTCCTTCTCAGATGGCCATCATACCGTATCTTTCGACCGTGTTGTTGAAGTAATGCGACAGACGGGTCATGATTTACCTTCGCTTTACAAGGAAACAAGCGAAGGCGGTTTGGCAAAGGGATTTCCAAGAGACATTTAGTCATAAAATGCTTTGCTGAATTATAAAATGTTTATCAGCTATTTTATTCTGTTTGGTAAGAGGGCTTTTATTTTGGCACGCTATTTGTAAGCCCCCTTGCCAAACAATAATAAAGTAAATACGAATAAAAACATTTTATATTATGGCACAGAAAGGTAATATTGGTGTAACGACAGAGAACATTTTCCCTGTCATCAAGAAATTCTTATATTCAGATCACGACATCTTCCTCCGTGAGATGGTTTCAAACGCCGTAGATGCTACACAGAAGTTGAAGACTCTTGCAGCTCAGGGCGATTTCAAGGGCGAGATAGGCGACACAACCGTTCGTATCTCTCTCGATGAGAAGGCTGGAACCTTGACTATCAGCGACCATGGTATAGGTATGACTGAGGAGGAAATCGATAAATATATCAACCAGATTGCATTCTCAGGCGTTACTGACTTCCTCGACAAGTATAAGGAGAATGCCAACGCCATCATCGGCCACTTCGGTCTCGGCTTCTATTCTTCTTTCATGGTAGCCAGCAAGGTAGAAATCATTACCAAGAGCTACAAAGAGGGAAGCAAGGCTGTAAAGTGGAGCTGCGATGGTTCACCTGCTTTCGAAATCGAAGATGCCGACAAGGCTGAGCGTGGTTCAGACATCATCCTCCATATTGCTGATGATTGCAAGGAATTCCTGCAGAAGAGCAAGATTGAGGAACTTCTGAACAAGTATTGCAAGTTTATGGCCGTGCCTGTTGCTTTCGGCAAGAAGACCGAGTGGAAGGACGGCAAGAATGTGGAGACTGATGAGGATAACATTATTAATAATGTGGAGCCTCTCTGGACCAAGACTCCTAGCACCTTGAAGGATGAGGACTACAAGAAGTTCTATCACACCCTTTATCCGATGCAGGACGACCCGTTGTTCTGGATTCATCTGAATGTAGACTTCCCATTCAATCTCACGGGTATTCTCTACTTCCCACGCATCAAGAGCAGCATCGACATGCAACGCAACAAGATTCAGCTCTATTGCAACCAGGTGTTCGTAACCGATCAGGTAGAAGGCATTGTACCAGAATTCCTCACATTGCTTCATGGTGTAATCGATTCACCTGACATTCCGCTGAACGTAAGCCGCAGCTACCTGCAGAGCGACAGTAACGTGAAGAAGATTTCTACCTACATCACCAAGAAGGTAGCCGATCGTTTGAACTCTATCTTCAAGGAGAACCGCAAGGAGTTTGAAGAGAAATGGGATGATCTCAAGATCTTCATCAACTACGGAATGCTCTCTCAGGAAGATTTCTACGAGCGCGCAAAGGACTTTGCACTTCTGAAAGATGTTGAGGGCAAGTACTTTACTTTCGAGGAGTACAAGACGCTGATTAAGGACAACCAGACCGATAAGGACGGCAACCTGGTTTATCTCTATGCCAACAATAAGGAAGAGCAGTATTCTTACATCGAAGCTGCCAAGCAGAAGGGCTATTCTGTACTCCTGATGGAAGGTCAGCTCGATACGCCGATGGTAAACATGCTGGAGCAGAAGTTGGAGAAGAGCCGCTTTACACGTGTTGACGCCGACATCATCGACCGCCTCATCGTAAAGGAAGATGCTAAGAAGACCGATTTGAGCAAAGAGCAGTCTGACAACTTGACAGAAGTATTCCGCTCTCAGATGCCTCAACTTGACAAGACAGAATTCTTTGTTGAGATTCAGGCTTTGGGCGAACAGAACCAGCCAGTGCTCATCACCCAGAACGAGTACATGCGCCGTATGAAGGCGATGAGCCAGTTCCAGGCAGGCATGAACTTCTACGGTCAGATGCCAGACAGCTACAACATCGTACTGAACTCAGACCATGCTCTGGTAAAGAAGGTATTGGAAGATGCTGAGGCCAACACTGCTGAAACATTGAAGCCAATCCTTGCAGAAATCAAGGGTCAGGAAGCTCGCCTTGCCGTACTCCATCAGGAGCAGAACAAGAAGAAGCCTGAAGAGATTACCCAGCAGGAGAAGGATGATGTTCACAATACAGAGAAGGCCATCAGCGATGAGAAGGCTAAGCGCAACGAAATCATCTCGGGCTATGCTAAGAACAACAACATTGTTCACCAGCTCATCGACCTCGCCCTGCTTCAGAATGGTATGTTGAAGGGTGCTTCGCTCGACGCATTCCTCAAGAGAAGTGTTGACATGATTAAGTAATCCCACCTGTAAAAAGGTTTGAATTAAGAAATAAAACTTTGCGATGCGTAACATTTCATGTTACAAATTGTTTCTATCATATGTGCTAAATGTTTCAAAACGAACATTTAGCACATTTTTTTTCGCTTTCCTTTGGTGGCTTTCCTTTTTTTTATTACCTTTGCAATATCGATAAACGAAAAACATGATTAAAAAAATCGCCATCATGGAACAAACAAATTCAAATTACAGCATTATTGCTGATTATTACTCTGAACATTACAACGAGCTGAAGTTGTATGTCATGTCCCGTTCGCTTCCGGCAGACGAGGCTGAAGACATCGTGCAGAATACTTTTGTGCGATTACTTCGAGGCGATAAGATGATTACGCCTGTTACTTTACCTTGTTTTGTATACACCATTGCCAAGAATCTGATTATCGATTATTACCGTCGCAAACATAAGATTGAGGAGTATGAACACTTCCTGGGAGCTAGCGACTGGATGGGAAGATATGATGTTGATGGCGAATCTGTTTTCTCTGCCCAGCAGACCAACGAGATTCTGGAGCGTGGCATTGCCCGGCTCACGGAGAAGAGAAGCAAGGTTTACCGCCTGAATCTCTTCGAAGGAATGCAGGTGAGCGAGATTGCCCAAAGTCTGAACCTCGGATATAAAGCGGCTGAGAATCGTCTGACTCTGGCTAGAAAAGAAATAAGAGATTATATGAAAAAAGAGTTGGCTAGTTAAAATGCTAGTCAACTCTTTCTGTTTATTCGTACTGCCTTGCTGAAAGGCAATTCTTAACTGTTTTTTTAGTTTTCCTTAAACCCGATTACTCTTGTCAAACCTTTATCAAGATAAAAGGTTTGGGTTACTTCCTGCTTCTCGCCCTGATGGTTGGTCAGCTTGTATGTAGCCGTTAAATATAATAAGGTGTCGGGATAAGCTGCATCATTATAATCAATATTCTTCTTGACGTAAGGCAGCTTGCTGACATTTTGTCGCATCACCTTCATCTGGTCGAAACTGATCATGGCGGTAGGAGTGAGGCGGGAGAACCGCTCATAGCTGCAGTCCTGATCAACGAGGTTTTCATCAAGAAAATCCTTGACCAGAGATTGAGCCTTGTGCTGATTGCCACACGAGGTGAACATCAGCACAAGTCCTGAAACCATGACAAACATCATTTTCTTTATCATAGACATCTTCTTTTTTATTAAGCCGCGCTGCTTTTATGAAGCTCGTTGTTTTATTTAGCACGCTTGCTTATTTAGCCACGCTGCGGAGAATCTCCAGCAAGTGATCCCAAACCATCTCTACTGTAGGAATGAGAAGAGCCTCGTCTGGGGTGTGAACATTGCGAAGGGTAGGACCGAAACTTACCATATCGAGCTCAGGATAACGCTCTGAGAAAAGACCACACTCCAAACCGGCATGAATACCCTTAACCAATGGCTTTTTGCCGAAGAGCTTTTCGTAAGCCTTCACAGCCAGGTCGGTAAGTTCGCTATTGGCGCGCATCTTCCAGGCAGGATACTTGTCGCCTACAGTTACCTCGGCGCCAGCCAGAAGGAAGGCTGCCTTTACGGTGTTGGTCATGTTCTCCAGATTGCTCATCACGTTACTTCGCTGAGAAGCTACGATGCTGATGCTGTTTTCATCGGTCATCACGCTTGCCACATTGCTTGAGGTTTCTACCATCCAGGCAATCGCCTCATCCTGACAGGTAGTAAGCGGACCGTTGTCTACAGCCTGGAGAGCCATTACGAACTTGTCAGCAACAGCTTTCTCGATGACAGGTGCAGCATCACTGCTGCTCATATTGAACTGCATAGTCTGTTCGGTTACGTGGAATTCATCTTCTACTTCTGATGCAAAGATGTTCCAGTCGGCACGAACCTGTTCCTTATCAGCATTCTTGACGGCGAAAACAATCTTTCCGTCGCGAGGAATCGCATTGTGCATTTTGCCGCTGTTGAAGCTTACGAGGCGCAGACTTCCATCCAGTTTCTCATTTTCGAGGAAGAGGAAGCGGGCAAGAATCTTGATGGCATTGGCGCGCTTCTTGTTGATGTCATCGCCCGAGTGACCACCGTTGAGACCCTTCAGCGAAGCTTCCATGAAGAAATAACCCGCAGGAGCCTCTTCGCGTGAGAAGTGGAAAGTGGCATGGGCTGTCTGACCACCGGCGCAGGATACGAAGATTTCGCCCTCATCCTCTGAGTCAAGATTGATGAGCATCTTTCCGGTCATAAAGCCCGCCTTCATGCCGTGAGCACCGGTCAGTCCGGTTTCCTCATCACGTGTAAAGACGCACTCGATAGGACCATGCTCAATATCGTTGCTTGCCAGGATAGCCAGCTCGATGGCGCAGCCTATACCGTCGTCAGCACCGAGGGTAGTACCTTTTGCCTTAAGCCATTCTCCGTCTACGTAAGTCTGGATGGCGTCTTTGTGGAAATCGAAATCAACATCTACCAGTTTATCGCAAACCATGTCCATGTGGCTCTGCAAGATGATGGTTTCAGCATGCTCGTAGCCTGGAGTGGCAGCTTTACGGATGAGCACATTACCGGTTTCATCTACCAGCGTTTCGAGCTGATGAGCCTCACCGAAAGATTTCAAAAACTCAATCATGTTCTCCTCGTGCTTGGAAGGACGAGGTATTTCGTTGATTTTTGCGAACTGCTCGAACACGAGAGCAGGCTTCAATTCACTTTTATTCATTTTTTTTCTATTATTTTGTTTTGATAAAACATTTATTTCTGCTATTTTGTTTTGGTTATTCCCAAAAAAATAGTACCTTTGCACCCAAAAGTGCACTAAGGCACTGCAAAGGTAATAAAAATGATAAAATTAATGTTATTAAGCGTGTTAATAATTGCTATTTGCATGGCATTATTTTGCGTAAAGTTGATTTTTAAGAAGAACGGCAAGTTCTCTTCCCAGCATGTGCACGACAATCCGGGCTTGCGCAAGCAGGGCATTCATTGTGTGGTGGATCAGGACCGCGAGGCAAGGGAAGCCAACAAGGCTTATTAGAAAATAGTAATAATATAATATGATAGAAAAAATGAGAAAGAACATTTTGAGTTCAGTGGCAATTGCAGCTGTTGCTGCCCTGTCATTGGCATCATGCAACAAATCTCAGCCTCAGGTAGAGGCTAAGTCAGAGAGCAAGGCTCCTGCTGAATTGAAGATTGCTTATGTAGAGGTAGACTCTATCATGACTCAGTATACCTTTGCTAAGGAGTATTCTTCTATCTTGGAGAAGAAGGGTCAGAACATTCAGGCTACTATTGCGCAGAAGGGTCAGCAGCTTCAGGCTGCAGCAGCCAACTTCCAGCAGAAGGTTCAGCAGAATGCTTACACTCGCGAGCAGGCTGAGGCTATCCAGGCTGGACTGCAGAAGCAGAACAACGACCTGCAGGGCTTGCAGCAGCGCTTGAGCAACGAGTTTGCTGCTGAGCAGGAGAAGTACAACAAGGCGCTCCACGACAGCATTGCCAACTATCTTGCCCGCTACAACAAGGACAAGAAGTACAGTATCATCTTCTCTAAGAGCGGCGATAACCTGCTCTATGCTGACAAGGCTTACGATATTACAAAAGAGGTGATTTCCGGCTTGAACAAGGCTTACAAGGGAAAGCTGAAGAAAGAGGAGGCTGCTCCTGCTAAAAAGTAAGTGAAATGCTTCGTAAGGAAAGATACGATTTTATATTGAATCATTTCAGAATTGCGCTGCCGAATGTAACTACCGAGTTGCAGTTCGGTAGCGCATTTCAGCTTCTGGTGGCAACCTTGCTTTCTGCGCAATGCACCGACAAACGCATAAACATGGTTACGCCTGCTCTCTTTGCCTGTTATCCTGATGCGCAGCACATGGCACAGGCGAGCGAGGAAGATATTTATGAGTTGATCAGTTCGGTGAGTTATCCGAATGCCAAGGCGAAGCATCTTGCTGAAATGTCTCGCCAGTTGGTTGAGATGTTCGGAGGTGAGGTGCCTGAGGCTGCGGATGATTTGGAGAAGTTGGCAGGAGTGGGGCGCAAGACGGCGAATGTGATTCGTGCCGTATGGTTCGGTCATGCTACGATGGCAGTGGATACGCATGTTTACCGTGTGAGTCATCGCATGGGTTTGGTGCCGAAAACGGCAGATACACCCCGAAAAGTAGAAGATTATCTGATGAAACACATTCCGGCAGAGGATATTCCGAATGCGCATCATTGGATTCTGCTGCATGGCAGATATATTTGCAAGAGTACGAAACCGCTCTGCGATAAATGCTTTTTTAATGAATATTGCCCAAAACTATTAAAGGACAGCAAGCTTTAGGTAGTGATTAGTTATTAGTGATTAATGATTAGTTAGTAGTGATTAGTTTGTTAATCACTAATCACTACTAATTAATAACTAATTAAAGTTTTATTGTTTTATTCAAGAGATAATTATCCAGAATCACCATGGCAGCCATGGCTTCAACCACTGGCACGGCTCTTGGCAAAACGCAAGGATCATGACGGCCACGGGCAGTCAGCGTGGTGGCATTTCCTTCCAAATCTACCGTATTCTGCTCCATCAGCAGAGTAGCTACCGGCTTGAAGGCAACACGGAAATAGATGTCCTGACCATTGCTCAAACCGCCCTGTATTCCTCCGCTATGATTACTCTTTGTTGTAATACGGGCAGCAACATCCTGATTCACGGCAGCATCTTCTGGCGTCTCTGCTGCATCAGCCTTCGGGATAAAGACATCATTCTGCTCACTTCCGCGGGCAGTAACTCCGGCAAATCCCTCGCCATATTCAAAACCCTTCACGGCGTTAATGCCAAGCATGGCAGCACCCAGTTGGGCATGAAGCTTGTCAAACTCAGGCTCGCCCAATCCTACCGGGCAACCCTTGATGACACAAGTGATGATTCCACCAATCGTATCGCCGTCAGCCTTAACCTGGGCGATGAGATCTTCCATTTCCTTCGCCTTCTGCTGGTCAGGACAGCGCACCGGATTATCTTCTATGGTGTTAAGGTCATACAGATGATAATCTTTCTCCAGTGCGATGCTGCCCACCTGTGATGTATAAGCCGTGATGCTGATGCCCAACTGTCGCAAGGCAAGTTTAGCCAAGGCTCCACCTACGCATCGGGCAATGGTGATGCGGGCTGAAGAACGGCCGCCGCCACGATGATCGCGTACGCCATACTTCTCGTGATAGGTGAAATCTGCGTGAGAAGGACGGAAGAGACAGCGCATATTCTCATAGTCCTGAGAATGCTGGTTCTGGTTACGCACCTCAAAACCGATAGGGGTTCCTGTTGATTTGCCTTCGAACACACCACTCAGAAATTCTACCTTGTCAGCTTCCTTTCTGGCCGTAGTGATGTGGCTCTGTCCTGGGCGTCGGCGGTTCAGCTCGCTCTGGATAAAGTCCATGTCGATTTCTATGCCTGCAGGAAATCCGTCAATAACGCCTCCTACAGCTATTCCATGACTCTCTCCAAACGTAGTGAGAGTGAAAAGATTGCCAAATGTATTCCTCATTACCTTATATATTATAAAGGTGTTTATTACTTGTTGCAGCCGCCTTCGCAACCACCTTCACAGTTGCCATCCTTGCAGTCGCCGCCGCAGTTGTCGCAGCCACCTGAGCAGCCGCCACCTTCGCCGCTGATCATCTGAGCCATCTTGGCAATCTCCTCAGCAGTAGCCTCGCGGCTCTCGAGAATCTGACCGCAGAAGTTGAGCTTCAAGCCAGCCAATGGGTGGTTCAGGTCGCAGGTTACCTTTGTATCGCTGATGTTCTTCACTACTGCGTTGAAGTGGTTGCCATCCTCGTTCTGCAATGGGATGATAGCGCCTACCTGTACGTGCTGTGCATCAAACTGGCCGTTGACGGTAAAAATCTGCTTGTCGAGCTCCAGTACGCGCTCATCGTAGTGCTGTCCGTAAGCCTGCTCCGGGTCCAGCTGGAAGTCGAACTCTTCACCTTTAGCCAGGTCTACCACCTTCTCTTCGAAAGCTGGCAGGGTAACACCCATACCGCTGATGAAGATGAACGGACGCTCGTCGGTTGTGCGTTCAATGAGCATCTCCTCGCCGTTGTCACCATTAGTTACATCATACAGTGCGTATGAAACTACAATAAACTTGTTTTTGTTGTTTGTTTCCATTTCTATATTTATTTTTTATTATTTCTTTTTCTTTTCTGAATGCTTACGCTCTTTACCATCTCCATGCGCTCCAGATAGATAGGGCGCCATTTGTCGATGATGTCCTGCAGACTTTTGCTCTTCTGCGAGAGTTCAGTATATTCCTCGCCGTCGGTCAGATTCTCTTTCTTGAGATCCAGCATTCGGGCGATGAGCTGTTTCTGGTGTTCCTCAGCCGCCTTGAGCTGGTTGCCCAGTTTCTCGAGACTTTCCATAAAGGCGAGAGCCTTGTCTATATGATTTTCCTGTACCATTTTGCTTGTTTTATAGGTTGAATCTTTTGCAAAGGTACAAATAATAATTGGTATAAACGAAGAAAAAGGGCTTTTTTTTCGATGATATTACAAAATGATAGAGAAAATGTAATATCTCTAACGTTCTGACGCCTATTTCGGTGTATGGTTGTTGATTTAAGTCAAGAAATAGGCAGAAAACTGAAAATATCCCAAGAAATGTTTGCGCACACAGATAAAAGTTCGTATCTTTGCAGCGTCTTAAAGAAAAAGACTATAGGATAATGTTTAACAGAGCCGGCGTCTACGGATGTGCAGGACTCACAAAGTAAAGAAAGGTAAAAAGATTATGAAGAAGATTATGGTATTAGCAGTAGCTATGTTTGCAATGGCAACAACTACTTTCGCAGCAGAAGAGGAGACAAATGCAACAGCAGCTTACAACATGAATGTAAAGATGTCTAGCTTGGCAGATGCTTTGAGCTTGAACATCGACCAGGTAGAGGCTGTAGCTGATGTACACAAGAACTTCACCGCAGACATGATGAATGCTGCAACAGCAAAGGGTGAGGATCGTTCTGCAATGATTGACAAGGCAGTTTTGAAGGATCTCAAGTACATGCACGTTATCTTGAACGACAGTCAGTATCGTAAGTACGTGATGCTTCTCAACACAACCCTTATCAACCGTGGTTTGAAGTAATCATCTTTTTATAGATGAGAAAAATAAGAGAGAGAGAGATTTTAAATAAGAATCCCAGTCAAGGTTTTATCCTGACTGGGATTTTTTTTGCCTTTAAGGTTTGTGCACCCTGCTGTCTGATACTCCGGGCTATCATCTTACATTCTGAAAGCATATATTCCTCATTGATCTGTTATCCGAAGTATCAGACAGAATTTATTACTTTACGATTTCTTTTCCTGCTGCCTGCCAGCCAATAAAGCCGGAATCGAGTTCTATTACCTGATAGCCATTCTTTGTCAATATAGCTGCGGCATTTTTGCTTCGCTTTCCGCTTCGGCAGTTCACGGCGATAGTCTTGCTTTTGGGAAGAGTGGCGATGGCCTTCTGTTCGAAGTCTGATTTCAGTACGTCAATGTTGATTGCGCCACGAATATGCCCATTGGCAAACTCCTCTGCGGTTCGTACGTCGAGACGGATTACTGCGGTGTCAGCGATGGCTTTCTCATAGTCATCTGCCGACAGACTCTTATAGCCCTTATTTTGCGCCTGACAAGAAGACAGGCTTGATAGCATGGTTATAATGCTCATGATAAATAGTTTCTTCATTCTCTTATCTTTTAATAATTATGCGCCTATAATCTAGGAGGATAAGACATGCTCAAACCCCTACATTCTTGCAATATATCTGCAAAAATACAAAAAAATATTCAGAAAAGTGATTATATGGATGGATTTTGTTTGCAGGGCGAACTTGATTTAACCTTATTTTATAAGATAGAGGGATATTTTGATAATCTGAAATCCTTAATGACCTTAATGACCGTGACCTTAATGACCGGATTTATGAATACATGTACACATATACATCATGGGGGAGTTTGCTCGTGATGAGTAAACTCCCCTAATTATCTTAAAAAATCTTATTTGTTCAATAGAAAGTTCTGATATTCAGAATATAATCACTATATTTGCACGTAATATTAGTGGTGATATTATGTGCAATATTAAATATTATATAGATGAAACAGCTGCATATTTCGGCAATATGTTGGGCGAAAAAGTAGCTTTGGAACCAGCAGATAAAGATTTGTTGGAAGGAATCCCTATGAATGTTTCTTCCAGGTTCTCTTTTTATAAAGGATGTATTTTGGGGCAGCACATTTTGATGGCTTACCTAAAGGATGGTGACTCTGTACCACCTGCCCAGTTGAAGAAGCAATTGGATATTATACATCGACAGACACAGCTCTTCGTCGTATTAATCACTCCATGCATTTCATCTTATAATAAGGTAAGATTGGTGGCACAAAAAGTTAACTTTGTTATCCCCAACAGGCAAATGTTCCTGCCATCTCTTTTGCTTGACATCAAACCAGACAGAAAGGTTGGCTTGGATTTGAAAGAAACCATTCCTCCCTTTGCCCAATGTTTGTTGCTTTATCATTTGCAGATTGAATCCATTGTTGGGGCAACAGGTTATGGACTGAGCGATAAGTTTGACGTTTCTTATGCGACCGCAAACAAATCATTGCGCTGGCTTGTCTCCAAAGATCTGATTAAGTTGGAAGGAGTAAAGACAAAGACGGTGCAAATTGATATAAGCAATAGGGAACTTTGGAATAAAGTATTGCCAATGTTGGTTTCTCCGATAGAGCGGCTTTGCTATACGGATGCTATACTTGAAGAACAACAGATAAGTGGGGTGAATGCGCTGGCTTCCTACACGATGCTTAATGAAGAATCAAGGCAGTGTTGGGCTGTTACAAAGAAAGAACTGAGAACTTTGGCCGTCGCAACCGACAAGCAGTTCGGAGAAAATGAAATTCAAGTTTGGAAGTATAACCCCAAAATGTTAAGTACAGAAGGAGTGGTTGATAAGCTCTCGCTTTATCTGTCATTGAAAGACAATGATGACGAGCGCATACAAATTGAGTTAGAACGATTGATTAATGAAATGTCATGGTAAGAGGAATAGATACATTCAAGGAGTTCTTCAAAGGTTTTGAGGGCAATTATGTTATAATAGGTGGTACGGCATGCGAAATCCATGAGGATTTGTATGCTCAGGTGCCTCGTGCTACTAAGGATATTGACATTATCTTAGTGGTTGAAGCGTTGTCAGCAGAGTTTGTTGCCAAATTCTGGGAGTTTGTAAAGAAGGGCAATTATGAGCAGCGAAACAAGGGTGTTAATGAGAATGTAGAGCCCAAACATGAATATTTCCGCTTCATGAAGCCTGCTAATTCTGCTTTTCCATATCAGGTTGAACTCTTCTCACGTAGTCTTGGATTGATGAATTTCCCAGAGGAGGCTCGTATCACACCGATTCCAGTGGATGAAGACCTTTCAAGTTTATCGGCAATACTCATGGATGAAGACTATTATCGTTTCACGATAGAACATAGCTTGCAGGAAGATGGCGTGCATATTGCCAATATCGAGAGTCTTATCTGTTTGAAAAGCAAGGCTTTCTTGGATTTAAGTCAAAGAAAAGCTAAAGGTGAAAGTGTTGATCGCAAGCATATTGCAAAGCATAAGAAAGATGTCTTTCGTCTTGCAGCAATGCTTACTCCAGCAAGTAGATATGAACTGCCCGACATATTAAAAACAGATGTTAGTGACTTTTGTGATGCTATCATGCAGGATTTGCCTAATGCCGATTTCATCAAGTCAGCAGGTCTTGGCAATGTGACAAGCCTGCAGATTATAGAACAACTTAAGAAATCAATGTTGTAGTTATGGTTAAAATACAATATGCTTCAGATTTGCATTTGGAATTCATGGAGAATACCCTGTATTTGGAGGCTCATCCTCTTCAGCCAGTTGCTGACATCCTGGTGTTAGCTGGAGATACTGGCTATTTAGATGATGAAGGCTTTGTCAAGCATCCATTCTGGGATTGGGCTTCAGAGAATTTCAAGGAAGTAATAGTAATACCAGGTAATCATGAGTTTTATTTGGGTTATGACTTGGAGCAACTCTATGATGGATGGTGCATGGAAATTCGGCACAATATCAGATGCTATTATAATGCTGTAAAACATCTTTCGGATGATACAGACCTCATCGTTTCTACACTATGGGGATATATAGAGCCGCAGGATGCTTTTTCAACCGAGCGCAGAGTAAATGATTTCCATCGTATTAAGGATTGTGGCGTTGTGATAAACAGCGAACGGTTTAATCAAGAGCATGCTAAGTGCCGCGCTTTCATAGAAAAGGCTGTTAGTGAAAGCCAGGCAAAGCATATTGTTGTGGCAACGCATCATGTTCCATCATTTCAACTGGTGTCTCCGGATTTCAAGGAAAGTCCGATAAACGGTGCTTTCACAGCAGAGCTGGGGAACTTCATTGCTTATAGCCGAATAGATTATTGGATTTATGGTCATTCTCATCGTAACATAGACAGGATAATAGGAAATACTCAATGTGTTTCGAATCAGCTTGGGTATGTGAATCATGGAGAATCTGAGTCTTTTGATTCAAAGAAATGTATTAATTTAATGCTTTAGTTGAGGCTCTACATTATATAGAGAGCCAATAGCGTCCGTACTGTGGACGCTATTGGCTTAAGCTCATAAAAAGACACAGCCCCTTCATGACACCCTTGGAAATTCGTAATTCGACACTTAAGTTATACGTGTCGAATGGCATTCTGTTAGTTACCAGTGTATTCGCATTTTGCCCCCCAAAAAATCCTTAATGACCGAAAATGACCATGACCGGAATCTTTGGGGTTTGAAAATGATAATGACCCTTAATGACTTTGACCCTTCATGACCGGAATTCTCGGTAGACCGAAAACGACCGCTCTCCTCATATAGAGGTGAGCGGTCGATTTTGTTTTTATCCCATGCAGCTCGTTACTCCGAGCGTAGTAGCGATAGCGGTCAGTATGCTGATGGCTATCTGAAGAATTGTTTTCCAAGTGTTCGCTTTCATCTTTCTTAGTGTTTAATGTTTAGTGTTTTATGTTTACTTTTTGGGGGCGGATAGGCTGGGCTAGGGGCTAGCACCCTAGCCAGTCTATCCTTGGGCTATTCAAGGCCGTTGCCAGTATCGTCCTTGCCGGTAGTGCCGCCGGTTGATTCAGAGCCTTGGCCTTCGCTGCCGGTCTGACCGGTGTTTGAACCACCTGGGGTAGAACCGCCAGGCGTATTATCCGGAGTAGTTGGGGCGTTGAGGTCAACGTTGGTCTTACCCTCCTTAATCGCCTTGATAACGGCTGCCTGAGCACTGCGGCTGGCTACGAGGTTGAACTCGGCGTCATCGCGAAGGTTCTTAAACTCCTGACCTGGCTCCCACTGAACCTTCACACCGGTGATGTTCTGAGCGGTGAACTTGTCTGCATCCTCAGCACCCTTCGAGGTGAGAAGGAGAGAGAAATCACCGAGGTCGCCCAGACGGATTTTCTTGCCCTCAAGCAACATCTCACGCATGCAGTCTACGGCAATGTAGAGGATGGCGCTGATGTCGGCTCTTGAATAGACACTGCCATGTGAAGTGATGTGCTTGGCAAACTTCTCGATGGTCATGATGTCGGTGTACTGTGAGATGGCGAAAGCATTCTGCTTCTCAGTCTTCACGAGTTCCAGGTCCTTTGGGTCAGGGGTCTTACCCTCCTTCTTCGCCTGGTTGATGCGTGACTTCGCCTGGTTGATTTCCAGAAGATTTGCGTTCACGCTACGCATTACGATGCTGTAATTAATCATAGTCGTTTGTAGTATGTTTAGAGTCCTTTGTTTTGCAACTCCCCAGAACGCCCCGTTCCTGCCGTTTTCGGGGTCTTCATTGATGACCGGCGCCTGCCATCATTTATGACCCGTGTTGGTCTTAATAGAAGACCCGAGCAAGGCACAAAAGGCTGTTCTTTCGATTGCCGGTGCAAAGATACAACATTTTCGGGCAGAATACAAGCTTTCACCCTAATTTTCTATGCAAGAAAAGCTATAAGTAGCTGTAATACAATAAGTTCTGTTGATTTTTTATCTGAACTTTATTGCAGAAAAAATGAAAAAGCAAGAAAAGACTCGGAAGTAGCTGAAGAAATGAAAAGGGGTCATTTGGTGTCAATGTCATTTAGGGTCATTTGGAAAAGTAAATGTCACTTTCGTTGCTATAGTATATATAAATATTTATTTATATATATCTATAGTGACTTTTTAACTCTCGGAAAACATAATGACCCTAAATGACTTTGACCTGATGACCCACTAAATGTAATGCTTGAATGGATTGTTTGTTAGAGTGTGTGATAGTTCTAAATCACTTGTGTATGAGATGGTTATGAAAGTTTATATCAGTTGTGCTTTATTTATGTGTGTATAATGATAATCTACATTCTCTGGTGAGAAATACTGCATATTGCACCGCTCTAGTGCTCATTTCCTCCATCCCAATTCTTTGTATTTGTCAAAAATACCTACCTTTGGAGTATGGTTTCACGTCCGAGGAGGGGCATTTTTTACCCTTAGAAGAGGGGGTAAAACATCTTCCTAACCCCCATATTTTGCATTTTTCCGTTAAATAACATGATAAAATTCTTGGGTTTGCCAACTTTTTATTATCTTTGCTAGCAATTGATAAATTATTGACGTAGTAATAGTCAGAAAAGCTAGAAACTACATAATAACAATACTACGATGTAAATGGGTAATCTATTGTTATATAGCTATTTAGTATGTATATTTCGTGTGTGAAGTAAAGTCTGTATGTTGGGTTATAAATGGAATATATATTTACTTTTTGAATCATAGCATTCGCTTTTTATGCATTCTCCCAATACCTGTTTTCTGCGATGAAAAACGGAAAAAATAGAGTTTTCTGATTACATAAACCCGTTTTTTAGCCCATGAATAGCCGATTTTGCCCTTTAATTCATGCCCTCATTGAGCAGCTGAAGGAGGAATATCCATTAGCCACGATTCATGGGCACAATGAATTTGCCAACAAAGCTTGCCCCTGCTTTAATGTGAAGAAGGAGTGGGGCTAACAGATAGGGAACGCACTGCGTTCCCTATTTTCGTTATCTATTATTTCCAGATGCAACATGTGGATGTTGCTGATAGTATAGCTCTCTCTTGGATTTTTGGCTAAATGATATGCTAAATAATAATAAAATTGCTGCAAAGTAAGTCTGTTTTCAAAATTTTCAATTATCTTTGCTGATAGCAATTAAAATAGATAAAAGATATTAATCGAATAAAAGTCGTGTTGGTTATCAATATGTAACCACCGATTTGTATTATCTAAAAACTAAGGATTATGGCAAAGATAAAAGTTGAAAATACAGAAATATCTGTTGTTAATGTTCAAAATGAGGATTATATCTCTCTGACAGATATGGCACATAGCCAAATGCAAGAGCATATTATTTTCAGATGGATGAGCCTCAAAAGTACAATAGAATACCTCGGTGAATGGGAAAAGCTATATAATCCGAATTTTAATTGTACCGAATTCGATACAATTAAAAATGCAGCAGGAAGCAACAACTTCGTGCTTTCTGTAAAGGCATGGATTCAAAGAACAGGTGCAATAGGCATCATGGCAAAAGCTGGCCGATATGGTGGAACTTATGCTCATCGAGACATTGCGTACCACTTTGGAATGTGGATTAGTCCTCGTTTCCAACTTTTGTTGGTAAAAGAGTATCAACGTCTTAAAGCTGATGAGCAGAAACAATTGTCATGGTCTGCCAAGCGGGAACTATCAAAGATAAACTATCGCATTCACACGGATGCTATCAAAGTAAATCTCATTCCTGCGGAAGTGACTCGTGAGCAAGCTGCCATGAAATATGCTGATGAAGCGGATGTACTCAACATAGCCATGTTCGGCATGACTGCGAAACAATGGCGTGAGCAGAATCCCGACAAGAAAGGCAACATTCGTGACTATGCCAGTATTAATGAACTTATCTGTCTCTCAAATATGGAGAATCTCAACGCTGTATTTATCAATGATGGTATGGCGCAGTCTGAGCGACTTATCAAGCTCAATCAGATTGCCATTCAGCAGATGAAAATTCTTGAAGATACAGGCGGAAGAAACTTATTAAAATAAAGTTAATTTGGCAATAAAGGATAAGGATGGAAATACGGTGGGATGCATTTTTTATCAGATGCATCCCCCTATGTAAATCCATATATTTCTTGTAGCGGCTTTAAACTTTGTCTTCTATCTTTGTGAATAGGCATTTCCCTTTTCTATAATCGTTGGGAGAAATTCAAGTTCCTCATCATTTTCAGTACCTATTTATATTATATATGGTACTTATTCTGGTAGTGGCGCTTAGATTTAACAGGGGCTCCATGGAAGGAACCGCTGCCCATACCGCTGCCACGAAGACTCTCATGGAAGCCTGAACTACCGCTATATTCACCCCAGCGAGCTCTGATTCTATCTACATAATTAACCGTCTCCGTGCCTCGCATGTAACCATGTTTCACTACCGGATCTGTGTAATAAGCCGGTTGAGAAAGGCGCAGAATATAATCGCGGATCACGCCCCAGTTGTGCGGATTCTGACCATGTTTGCGAGCCAGCGCCATCGCATCTCTGATGTGGAAATGGCCACCATTATAAGAAGCAAGGGCGAAAAGCATGCGCTGGAAAGGGTCGCCCACATCAGAGAAATGCCCCTGCAGTTCCGCCATATATCTGGCTGCCGCAGCCACATTCGCCTCAGGTTCATGAATCATGCTCATCGGCAAACCCAGATGGGCAGCCGTGCCTGGCATAATCTGCATCAGTCCGCAAGCTCCAGCCCATGACTTCGCATTCGGGTCGAAACAGCTCTCCTGATAACATTGGGCAGCCATCAGACGCCAGTCCATGCGAGCCGTTCCGCTATAGCGCTGGAAGAGGTGGTCGTAGCGGGAAATAACACCCTTAGAACGGTTCAGGAATGGTGAATAAACGTGGCGGCGCACGCTGGCAGAAGAAAGCAGCCACGATTCTTCCTGCCTGACCTGAGCAATCAGCTTAGGCTTAAACCAGCCGTTCAGGGTGTCGGCAAGACTCTTGTTACCATTCAGCACAGCCCATTGGGTTCGGGTGCTGTCGGGCGTAACTCCACAGAACAGCAGGTTGCCTCTGGTCTGTTTTCGGGGTAGGGGCACGGCAATCACATCACCTTCTCCCTTCTCCAGTTTGCGCACCATTTCAGCCGTATCCTTACATTCTTCTACGCGTAACGACACGCCGATCTGCTGGGCAAACTTCTCGCAGAGCAGATATTGCAGTCCCATTCCATGGCTGTGGTAATCATAATAGGTAGTAGGGCCGTTAACGGTAAGCATAATGAGCTCACCATTGGCCTGAATATCTTCGAGCGAAAGCCCCTTGCTGGTTGAAGTAGATTTCTTTTCATCGCCATCAGCCCCATCAGAGTTGTCAGCATACTCCATTTCGCCTACGGGAGTTCCCCATGGCGTAAGCTCCTGCTGCGGTTTCTTGTCGGCACAAGCAGCGAGCAAAAATAGTGCATATAATGCGTATAAATATCCTTTATTCTTCATTTCAGCTGCAAAAGTACGAAATATTTTGCACATAAGTGAGAAATTATTTGTTTATTCTAATAAAAATATGTACTTTTGCAATGTTTTTCAAACAAAATATAGAAATATGTTACGAATAGCAGTACAAAGTAAGGGTCGTCTTTTCGACGACACCATGAATCTCTTAGCAGAGGCTGACATTAAAGTAAGCGCCTCTAAACGCACCCTCCTGGTGCAGTCAAGCAACTTTCCTCTCGAGGTTCTCTACCTTCGTGATGATGATATTCCTCAGAGCGTAGCCTCTGGTGTGGCAGATATCGGAATCGTGGGCGAGAACGAGTTTGTTGAGCGTGGAGAGAATGCGCAGATTATTGACCGTCTGGATTTCAGCAAGTGCCGCCTGAGCCTCGCCATTCCTAAGAAGATTGATTATCCGGGATTGCAATGGTTCAACGGCAAGAAGATTGCCACTTCTTACCCTAACATCCTGCGCAAGTTTATGAAGAAGAACAACATCAATGCCGACATCCATGTCATTACGGGTTCTGTAGAAATCAGTCCGGGCATCGGTTTGGCTGACGGTATTTTCGATATTGTAAGTTCAGGTTCTACTCTGGTCAGCAACAATCTTGCTGAGGTTGAGGTGGTGATGAAGAGCGAGGCTCTGCTCATCGGCAACTGGAACATGGACGAGGAGAAGCATGAGATTCTGAACGAGATGCTGTTCCGCTTCGAGGCTGTACGTTCTGCACAGGACAAGAAGTACGTGATGATGAATGCTCCTAAGGCAAAGGTTCAGGAGATTACAGAAGTATTGCCAGGCATCAAGAGTCCTACGATTATCCCATTGGCTGATGAGGAATGGTGCTCTATCCACACCGTGCTCGATGAGAAGCGTTTCTGGGAAATCATAGGCAAGTTGAAGGAACTCGGTGCACAGGGCATCCTGGTAACACCAATCGAAAAGATGATATTATAATAATGTGTAGTGTTTAATGTGTAATGTTTATTGAGAGACATTATGCGTTAAAAACTAAACATTAAACATTAATAATTAAACATTAATAATAGGAATGAAGGTAATAAAGTATCCTGCAAAGGAGGAATGGAGCGAGATTGTAAAACGCCCACACCTGGATGTTTCGCAGCTGAATGCGACCGTACAAGGTGTACTCGACGATGTGAAAAACCATGGCGACGAAGCCGTGAAGCGTTACGAGGAGAAGTTTGATCATGCCCATCTCGATTCTTTGGCTGTGACTGACGCTGAAATCGAAGAGGCAGAGAATATGGTTTCTCAAGAACTGAAAGACGCTTTGCACCTCGCCCATCATAACATTGCCGCATTCCATCATAGCCAGAAGTTTGATGGTGTAAAGGTTGAAACTTGCCCGGGTGTAACCTGCTGGCAGAAGAGTGTGGCTATAGAGAAGGTGGGATTGTATATCCCGGGAGGTACTGCTCCTCTCTTTAGCACCGTTCTGATGCTGGCTACTCCTGCCAAGATTGCGGGATGTAAAGAAATAGTACTATGTACTCCTCCTAATAAAGAGGGCAAGGTGAACCCGGCTATCCTCATGGCGGCAAAAATTGCGGGCGTGAACAGAATCTTTAAGGCGGGTGGCGTTCAGGCTATCGGAGCCATGGCTTACGGTACGGAGAGCGTGCCTAAGGTTTATAAGATTTTTGGTCCGGGCAACCAGTTTGTCATGGCTGCCAAGCAGCAGGTTTCCCTGCACGATGTGGCTATAGACATGCCTGCCGGTCCGTCTGAAGTTTGTCTTATTGCCGACGAAACAGCCAACCCTGTGTTTGCTGCTGCCGACCTGTTGTCGCAGGCTGAACATGGTTTTGATTCTCAGGTTTTCTTCATTACTACATCTGAAAAGGTGTTAGATGATGTAAAGAATGAAGTTGAAGTACAACTTGAGCGCTTGCCACGTAAGGAGATGGCACAGACATCGTTAGACAACTCTAAGTTTATCCTCGTGAAGACCGAAGAGGAAGCAATCGACCTCTGCAACACTTATGCGCCGGAGCATCTGATTATCGCCACAGCCGATTACGAGCAGCTGGCAGAAAAGGTAGTGAATGCAGGTAGTGTATTCCTCGGAAACTATGCGTGCGAAAGTGCAGGCGACTATGCAAGCGGTACGAACCATACCTTGCCAACCCATGGTTATGCTTTGGCTTACAACGGAGTGAACCTGGACAGTTATAATCGCAAAATCACCTTCCAGCATCTTACAGAAGAAGGTATTCGTAACATTGGAAATGCTGTAGTGACCATGGCGGAAAATGAGCAATTGGAAGCTCATGCCAATGCGATGAGACTGAGAGTGAACAGTTTGAAACAATAGGGTGAAACGGGGAGTTGTAAAGATACTTCTTAATAGTTTTTGAAAGAAAAATGAAAGAATTGAAAGATTTGTGCCGAGAGAACATCTGGAATCTGGCACCTTACAGTTGCGCACGTACGGAGTTTGCAGGCAGAAATGCCCGCGTCTTCCTCGACGCCAATGAAAATCCATATAATGACCCTTACAATCGTTATCCTGATCCGCTGCAGGTTGAACTGAAGAAGCAGATCTGCAAGATTAAGGGTGTGGCTGAAGAGAAAATCTTCCTGGGCAACGGTTCCGACGAGGCCATCGATTTGGTTTACCGTGTATTCTGCCGCCCGGGCAAGGATAATGTAGTAGCGATTGCACCTACTTACGGAATGTATGAAGTTTGTGCAGACATCAACGATGTGGAGTATCGTTCTGTATTGCTTGATGAAAATTATCAGATTTCTGCCGGAAAACTCCTGGCAGCCTGCGATGAACAGACAAAGGTTATCTGGTTCTGCAGTCCGAACAATCCTACGGGCAATCACATCAACCGCGAGGCAATCGTAGAGGTGTTGCAGAAATTCCAGGGTATTGTCGTCATCGACGAAGCCTACAGCGATTTCTCTTCGGAGCGCACATTCCGCAGCGTGCTCGACAGATTTCCCAATATGATTGTGCTCAACACCATGAGTAAGGCATGGGGCTGTGCAGCCCTCCGTTTGGGAATGGCTTTTGCGAGCAAGGAGATTGTTGACCTATTTAATAAGGTGAAATATCCTTATAACATCAATCTGCTTACTCAGGAGCATGCGCTGGAAGTGATGAAGAATCCGCTGAAGGTTGACGAATGGGTAAAGAACATCCTGCAGGAGCGTTCTAAGGTAATGGTTGCATTCCTGGATCTGCCTATCTGCGAGAAGGTTTATCCTACTGATGCAAACTTCTTCCTGGCTAAAATGACCGACGCCAACGCCATCTATAATTATCTGGTGGCACAAGGCATTATCGTTAGAAACCGCAACAAGGTTCAGTTGTGCGGCAACTGTCTGAGAATTACGATAGGAAACAAGAGCGAGAATGCTGAATTACTCGGTGCTTTGAGACAGTACTAAATTATTTTGGGAAAATTCAGTATATAATATGAAAGAGGGTGAGTAATATATGATTCACCCTCTTTTTAGTATTTATCTTCTTCTGCCTCTACCTTCATTTCTTCCTTGATTTCCACGACCGCCGCGTTCGTTCTTATCCCCGCTGTTGTAGCGGTTCTTGCGGTTATGGTTGTCGTTGTCGAAATTAGGGTTGAAACTCTTTTTCTTCTTGTCCTTGAAGAAGCCGGCCCCCTGGTCTTTCTGATTTCTCAGCTCGGCTCTCGCCGCTGCTACGGCATCACGGATGTTGGCATTCGAAGGCTTACCTGATTTTAGAGATTTTCCGTTATTCAGGTATTTCTCCTCATCATAGCAACCGACATTGCCATATCCCTTTGGGGCAAAGCGGTCAGAAGCATTTCTGCCACGGCTTTTTCCTGCATTCGGTTCAGGAGCATTTCTGCCAGCTCCACGCTTGCCTTTAGCACCTTTTCCTACACCTGGATTATCGTATGTAGAACCTATCGCCTTATCGTCATAATGCGTCTTCTTACCCTTGAAACTGCCACCCATGCTCTTCCTGTCGTAGAGTTTGTCGATGAGGTCGGCTCTGCCTATCCGGCGAAGTTCACTCTCGATGGCGCGGCGCTCTTCAGGCTTATACCAGAAGAAGAACATGCGCTGGGCAAGCTTCTCTTTCTGAGTCTTGGCGCTGAAGACCGGCTCCAGGGTGTAAGGATCGTACCCCGTGTACCAGGTCTCGGTAGAAATGGTCATAGGAGTAGGGGTGAAATCCTGCACCTGCTCCAGATGGAAATCCAGTCCCTTCGTAATGACGGCAAGTTCGGCCATGTCTTCTTCATGACAGCCCGGATGCGAACTGATGAAGTAAGGAATGATCTGCTGGTTCAGACCTTCTTCCTTGTTGATCTTATCGAAGATGCGCTTGAACTCGTAGAAGAGGTCGAACGATGGCTTGCGCATGAACTTCAAGACCTCCGGACTCGTATGTTCGGGCGCCACCTTCAGTCTACCGCTCACGTGCTTGGTAATCAGTTCGCGCGTGTATTCTCTAGCCGCCTGATTCACCTTTTCGTCCTTACTCTTATGCAGCAGAAGGTCGTAACGCACACCACTACCAATGAAGCTCTTCTTGATTCCCGGCAAAGCATCTACAGCATGATAAATCTCCAGAAGCTTGCTGTGGTCGGTATTGAGGTTCGGACAAATCTGAGGGTTTATACACGACGGGCGCTTGCAAACTTCGCAGGCTTTCTGATTCTTGCCGTGCATTCCGTACATGTTGGCAGAAGGACCGCCCAAATCGCTCAGATAGCCCTTGAAATCAGGCATCTCGATGATTTTCTTCACCTCCTTCAGAATGCTCTCCTTGCTGCGGCAAACCACGAATTTTCCCTGATGGGCAGAAATGGTGCAGAAAGAACAGCCGCCGAAACAGCCACGATGAAGGTTCACGGAGAACTTGATCATCTCGTAGGCAGGAATGGTCTTGCCCTTGTATTTAGGATGAGGCAAACGCGTATAAGGCAGGTCGAAAGCCGCATCCAGTTCCGCGGTAGTCATCAGCGGGAAAGGCGGATTTACCACTACATATTTGCCGTCAACTTCCTGAATCATGCGCTGAGCATGCATCTTGTTGGCTTCTTCCTCCAGATGGCGCACGTTCTCAGCCTGTCCCTTCTTGTTGTGGAGACATTCTTCGTGGCTGTGGAGGATGATGTCGTCGTCCTTGAAACCGCCCGGAATCTCACTTTCCTTGCAGTAGAAAGCCACCTGCGGCATTTCGTGGATCTGGCTAAGCGTCTTGCCTTCTGCAAAGGCATTGGCTAGTTCTACGATAGAACGTTCGCCCATTCCGTAGAGAATGAGGTCGGCGCCCGAATCGCAGAGAATGCACTTGCGGAGCTCGTCTTTCCAATAGTCGTAGTGGCTGATGCGGCGCAACGAAGCCTCAATACCGCCTAGTGCTACAGGTACGTCGGGAAAGAGTTTCTTCAGTATCTGCGTATAGACGATAGATGGATAGTCGGGGCGCATGTCATGGCGGGAGTCGGGACTGAAAGCGTCCTCGCTACGCATGCGGCGGTTGGCCGTGTAGCGGTTCACCATCGAGTCCATGGCGCCCGGAGAAACACCAAAGAAGAGGCGAGGGCGACCGAGTTTCTTGAAGTCTCGGAAATCGCCGTGCCAGTCGGGCTGGGGAACGATGGCTACCCGATAGCCGTTGGCTTCCAGTATTCGTCCGAGGATGGCAGGGCCGAAGGATGGGTGGTCAACGTAAGCATCTCCTGAAAAGAGGATGACGTCAAGTTCGTCCCATCCGCGCAACTCGCATTCTTTCTTGGTGGTAGGTAAGAAATCTGTTAACTTATAATCCATTCAATATTTTTTAATCATTTACTGCGTCTGGTTCTGCATCTGCTGCAGCCTCAGCCTGCTTCTTGTCTTTCCAGTCTACGTAGAGCAGAACGAGGTTGTGAAGACCGAGCGCCTTCATGTTCTGATTGTAGATGACGTCGAGACAGAGATCGAGCAACTCCTTATCCTTGATGTTGCTGCTCTCGAGGAGTGAACGCACATTAAGTTTCAGTTTATCGAGCACTTCCTCGTCGATAATGCCGTTGCTGTCTACGAGGTTGCGGAGTAACTGATACTTTTCGATGGTCTCTAAATGCTGGTCGCTCACTTCGATAGAGCGGGTGCCAGACTGGTTGGCTTGAATCTTATACATAAGCTTAAAATTTTTTATCTGTTTTACTTTGAATTTAATCTGTCAGAAATTTGAGAATGCCGAGCAACACGCTGGTGCGGGTTCTGTCGTCGATGATGCATTCCAGCGGGAATCCCATGACGAAGCTGCGGTAAGTAGTGCTCTTGTAGGCAACCGCCGCACTCGTTCCCGTATCGTATTGCATCGCCGTGAAGGCGTAATTGCCAACCGGGTTCAATATCTCGGGATGGGTTGCCGCATAATGCTGGGCATTCAGCTCGTTATAATAGCTGAACTGCAGACCTAAACCCTTGACGTTAGGCGAAGTGTAGACAGTACTGTCTCGTTCTGTTACGGTTGAATCTTCGGGATTGATGTCCCTGGTGATGACCGTAGAACCTGTAGGCTCATAGCTGAGTTTCAGAATATCGCTCAGGAACGCCTGTTCCTCTTCAGTCTGCATGTCGCTTCCGGTGTAAGAACCGCTTATCAGGATTCTGCCGCCTTGGCTGGCGTATTGCCTGATGCTGTTCTGCAGGGCAGGCGTGAACGACTTGAAGAAGGCGTGAGTATAGCCGTCATGGCGCTCCAGTCCGTTGATGAGGTCAACTGCCTGATAGTTCTTCATCTGAACCCTGCCGCTGGCGATGACTTCGCTCGAACAGCTGGAAATATTATATTTGCCCGAAGCTGCAATACTTGTAGCATGCGCCTGAACGTAGTTGAAGTCGTTGCCTGCCACAAACTTGCCAATCATTTCGTTGCCGCTGAAACCGAGTCCGAAACTGGTTTCGTTGCCCATTCTGCTTCTGTCGAACACCTGTTGCTTGCCGCTCCATCCCGCCGTCAGTCCGTAGCTTACGCCAGGATCCTGATTGAGGTCAAATCCCTGCTTTTCCTCATTATCCACGACCTGCGGAGAGGCAAGGCGATGGAAATTGTTTACGATGAGCACAGACTTGCTGGCAGCAGGATTATAGAGCACAGAGAGGGTTTCGGTGGTGAAACTTTCTCCTCCTGCATTAACCGCAGCCACCTTAAAATGGTAAAGCTTGCCCGGTTCCAGCTGCATCTGGCAGCGGGTGGTGTTCACGATGGTTCCGTTGTCAAAACCGCCTTGTCCCTCAGCCTTATAAATAATGTAAGAAGTAGGGCGGGCAGATGGTTCCGTCTTGTCCAGCTGGGCTGTCCATGAGAGTAGGGCAACACCTTGGTTCTGCGTAACGCTGAAGTTCTGCGGAGCCAGCGGCTGGACCACGTATCGGGTTCCATGATTGCTGTTTACGAAGCGCAGGATAGTTTTGTAGATGGAGCGTGCGATATAGAACTTTCCGAGCGGATCCTGAGCAATTCTCATGTCAGGGAAATTCTGATGCGAAAGCATTTCGAGAATAGCCGACGGAACTTCCGGCAGACGGGTTTCAGAATAGTTTCTGTCCCATAGATAGCGTTTGCCGAATTCTCCGAACTGAGCCGTCAGATCCGTAACGAGATTATCGCGCAAAGCCCTGGCGAAATCCTTGGATGTGAATCTTGAGATTCCGCTGTTCAGCATTCCGTCATTATAATCTGTGGTGCAGATAGCAAGGGCTCCAAAGGTAGATTTTCCGTCCTTATTGTAACCCGCATCACTATGAAGTGCCAGCGAGAGTTCTATAGGCACGTGCTTGCCATTTTTGGCAGGCATGTAAACCGAACCGCCGCCCAGCCAATTGGTCATCAGCGAACGGGTGTTGATGTCGTCGGCGTAATCATTTTCTCCCTTTCTGCCTCCATAAACCTTATAAGGAGCACCAGCCCATTGGGCGTAGTATCTGGCTCCTTCCAGGCAACGGGGCAATCCACTGGTATAACCGCCACGCTCTATGTTTCCCATGCCGCCGCCAAAGCGGACAGCATCTGTAGTTACTACTCCACGGCGTGAAGCCTTGTTGGTGCAGACCACGCGGTTGAACTCGTTGCAGCCCTTGTCGAAATCGAAGGTGCCTAGGTAAACCCAGGTGCCTCCGCCCATGCGCTGGTTAACGGAAAACTCCGTGGCTTCGCCCTTGTGATAAACGATGTATTTTGCATCGCTCACGCTCTTGGGTAGTGACTGGTAGCTTACGTAGACTGCGTATTTGCCGGCTTCCTTGAAACGGGGCTGGTAGCTTACCTGGCTGGTTTTCTTGCGCTTGGTAGCCTTCGCCTGTCTCACGGTTCCCATGCGGAACGGATTTTCCCCATCTTTCAGTCGGGAGCGGTTGGCAAAACCGAGCGAATCGCAGTTTTTCCATCGCTTGCTCGCCTCCTTTTCGAAATAATAAACCGACTTGACAGCATCATCATTATCGATGACGATTTCGTTCGTCTGCCAGTCTCTTTCGCGGGGTGTGAAGACGATGGCTCCAGCATTCTGGAGCATCGGGATGAGGTAGGGCACGACGATGGTTTGGGTAAAGAGATCTTCGTTTGTGCAAAACAGGTTAGGGCGTTGCCATTTCCATACATCTCTGTCGGCATAATAATACCGTCCGTGCGAGGCCCATAGCGAAAGGTGCCTGTTCTGTAGTCCTGCCGTAACGAAATAAGGGCGGGAAACATTAAACACCCATGGGTCACCATCATAATTTATGCCTTGCCATGCGCCGCTGTTAGCCTCGTCGTAGATAGGAAAAAACGATTTGCCGTTAGCCTGAAGCGAAGCTCCAGCGGCTAACAGCAAACTGCTTATCAAACAATATGTTATGTTTTGGTGTTTCACTTTACGAATACTCCTTCTTTAATAGCTGACTAAACCGTTATCTTCTAACGTTTAATCAATATTTCCGATTGTGAACTTCTCCGGTTTCTTTCCTTTGAAATCCTTGAAGTACAACTTGATTTCACGCATGTCTTTGTCAACATCTCCTGACGGGATAATCTGCCTGGTGCATTGGATGACCTTCTTCTCATAGTCAAGCCCATAGAGATGGATAGGCAGATGCGCCTTGAGGGCTATGAAATAGAATCCCTTTTTCCATTCCGGGTTGAGCGAGCGAGTACCTTCGGGCGTAATGCACAGTCCGAAAGCCTTCCGCTTATCCGCTTCTGCAGCCAGATTATCCGTCATGCTAGTATGTTTGCTTCTCCACACAGGAATACCTCCCATCTTTCTGAAGATAGGACCTAGCGGCCAGAAGAACCATTCCTTTTTCATGAGGAAATTACATTTGATTCCCTCAGCATGGGCAAAGAGCTGGCCCAGTATCAGATCCCAGTTGCTGGTGTGCGGAGCCATGCAGATAATATACTTTTCAGGAAGCTCCTGGGTGATGATTTTCTTATAGCCCAAGCGCTTATACAATATCCATTGACAAATTCCTTTTACCATATATATAAATAGGTGTATTTCCTGATTCTGATGATGAAAGGATTATGCCAGGTTTGAAATCTGGTCGATGATTTCGCTCACCTGCTTGTTGAAGTCGACTGTGAGTTTCTTATAATATTCACCCTTCGTGATTCCCGGTTCCGGGTGAGACACGCGGCTGATGTAATCGCCGTTAATCATGACGATAGCTGAAAGAATGCCATCCACATCTTCCTGTGTAGGCTTACCATTATACAAAGATGCAGCTACTGTTTCGGCGAAAAGTTCGCTTGTAATGTAGTTGATCGTGCGCTTTAAATCTCTTTTATTAGCCATAATTCTTTTCTCCTAATTAATGATTAATTAAAAATATCGCTCAAAGATAATCATTTTCTTTGAAATAACATCATTTTTTCGGAAAAAATGTATCTATTAACGCATTTTTAGCATTTTTCTTTCCGTATCTCGCAGAAAAGAGTTATTTTTGCAGATGTTTTTGAAGTTTCAACTAATTAAAATAAAAACGAATTATGGAAAAAAGTGCATTGCAGATTGCAAGAGCTGCTTATCAGCCAAAATTGCCTAAGGCTCTCCAGGGCCCAGTAAAGGCAGTTGAAGGTGCAGCAACACAGTCAGTAGGTAATCAGGATGAAATCAAGGCGTTGTTCCCTAACACTTATGGAATGCCTGTTATTACATTCGAGGCAGGTGAGGCTAAGGAACTTCCTGCTTTCAACGTAGGTGTTATCCTCTCAGGTGGTCAGGCTCCTGGCGGTCACAACGTGATTTCTGGTCTCTTCGACGGTGTGAAGTCTCTCAACCCAGCTAACAAGCTCTATGGTTTCATCCTCGGTCCTGGTGGTCTCGTTGACCATAAGTACATGGAGATTACTTCTGAAATCATGGACGAATACCGCAATACTGGTGGTTTCGATATCATCGGTTCCGGCCGTACCAAGCTTGAGAAGGAAGACCAGTTTGAGAAGGGTATTGAGATTCTTCGTGAACTCGGCATCAAGGCACTTGTCATCATCGGTGGTGACGACTCAAATACCAATGCTTGCGTTCTCGCAGAATACTATGCTGCCAAGAAGTATGGCGTACAGGTAATCGGTTGCCCTAAGACTATCGACGGCGACTTGAAGAACGAGCAGATTGAAACTTCTTTCGGTTTCGATACAGCCTGCAAGACATATTCTGAGCTCATCGGTAACATCGAGCGCGACTGTAACTCAGCACGTAAGTACTGGCACTTCATCAAGCTGATGGGTCGTTCAGCATCTCACATCGCTCTTGAGTGCGCTCTCCAGACTCAGCCAAACATCTGCTTGATTTCTGAGGAGGTAGAGGCTAAGGAAATGTCACTCGATGATGTGGTTACTTATATTGCAACTGCAGTAGCTAACCGTGCTGCTGAGGGCAACAACTTCGGTACTGTTCTCATCCCAGAGGGCCTGATCGAGTTCATCCCAGCTATCAAGAAGCTCATCGCAGAATTGAACGAGGTTCTTACAGACCCTGCAACAGGCGAGAGCCGTGAGTTTGCAAGTGCTGAGGAGCAGATTGCATTCGTTAAGGGTGCCATCGCTAAGGACAACCTCGCAGTATTGGAGTCTTTGCCAGCTGACGTAGCTCGCCAGCTTTGCCTCGACCGCGACCCTCACGGAAACGTACAGGTTTCTCTCATCGAGACAGAGAAGTTGCTTTCTCGCATGGTAGCTGAGAAGTTGGCTGCATGGAAGAAGGAAGGCAAGTTTGTTGGTAAGTTCTCTGCACAGCACCACTTCTTCGGTTACGAGGGACGTTGCGCAGCTCCTTCTAACTACGATGCAGACTACTGCTACTCACTCGGTTTCAACGCTTCACGCCTCATCGCTAACGGCAAGACCGGTTACATGTCAATCATCAAGAACACAACAGCTCCTGCAGCAGAGTGGATTGCAGGTGGTGTGCCAATCACTATGATGATGAACATCGAGCGTCGTAATGGTGCTAACAAGCCAGTTATCCGCAAGGCTCTCGTTGAGCTGGATGGCGCTCCATTCAAGTTCTTCGCTTCTAAGCGCGATGAGTGGGCTAAGGAAACAGCTTACGTTTATCCAGGTCCTATCCAGTACTGGGGTCCTTCTGAGGTTTGCGACCAGACCACAAAGACTCTCCAGTTGGAGCAGGCTAAGTAAAAAATAGAATAAATATTTTTTTATATGTCAACAAGACGAACGGCTTCTTCACAGAAAAAGAGTGCCATGGCGAGAAAGAAAACTCCTCGGCGTGGCGGCTCCCGTGGTAGAAGGCGTTCGTCTTCTTTTTTGCAACGCTATCCCCGTTGGGCGTGGTGGATAGGCGGAACGGCGGTTATCGTACTCTATGTCTTTCTGTTCTATCATTTCTTTGTAGGTCCAACTGGTTTCCGATGGCGTGCGCTTTATGGCGATGCTGAATATCCTGAAGGTTACGAGATTCATGGAATCGACATTTCGCATTATCAGGGCAAGATAGACTGGGAACAGCTCAAGAATGCGATGATTAAGGGTTGCCCTGTGCGCTTCGTCATCATCAAGAGTACGGAAGGTTCTTCACAGCTCGATGAGAATTTCCGCGAGAACTTTAATCAGGTTCGCGATTTCGGTTTCATCCGGGGGGTTTATCATTTCTGGAGCAATAAGTCGACAGCCCGAGAACAGGCTTATTATTTCCTAGACCAGGTTCATCTTACGGATGGAGATTTGCCTCCGGTACTGGATATTGAACATAAGCCGGCAGATAAGAGTGTGGAGGATTTCCAGCGTGATGTGCTTACCTGGCTGCATATTGTAGAGGATAAGTATCATGCTAAACCTATCATCTACACCTATTATAAATTCAAGGAGCAATATCTGAGTGCGCCTGTCTTCGATGATTATCCTTACTGGATAGCCCACTATTATGTTGACAAGGTTCAGTATAAGGGCAAATGGAAGTTCTGGCAGCATACGGATGTGGGCAAGTTGCCGGGCATTAAAGGCTACGTAGATTTCAATATTTACAACGGCAGTTATTATGAGCTCAAGCAGCTCTGCATAGGAAGCAATAATAATGAGAAGAAATTCATGGAATAAAGGTTGGACTTTTGGCAATATGCGAAAATCCAACCTTTATTCGTATGTTTTAATCTGATATTTCTGATTTCAGATTTTTCGTTCTGAATGTTTAGAATCAGAAAAGAAGCTTTATGAACCTAAAACAAGGCAGGCCCAATTGTTGTCAATCTGTCTGTTTATTTCATGCATTCCCAGTTCTTCTGCTTTCTCCAGGAGTACAGGAATATCTTCTTCGTAGAAGCCGCTCAGAACCAGGGTTCCACCGATGTTCATCACGCTACGGAAAGCGCGCATGTCGTCGAGCAGAATGTTGCGGTTGATGTTGGCTAGAACCAGGTCGAAAACGCCGCTGATGTGGTTGATTACCTGACTGTTGCCAAAGAGTACTTCCATGTTAGTTACGCCGTTGAGCACGGCATTATGCTTGGCATTTTCTACGCTCCACTCGTCAATATCGTAGCCTACCACGTCTTTCGCTCCGAGTTTTGAGCAGGTGAGGGCAAGGATTCCCGTACCCGTTCCGCAATCCAGTATGCGCTTGGTTCTGATAGGCATGTGGAGCAGCTGCGAAATGATCATGCGTGTGGTTTCGTGGTTTCCTGTTCCGAACGCCAGTTTCGCCTCAATACCTATTTCTATCATGTCGGGTCTGTTGCTCGTATCGGGATAGAGTTCGGGATGTTTCGCATCGTAAATCACCACCTGGTTGTCCACATAAATTGGTTCGAATCCCTGTTCTTCCCATTCCTGGTTCCAATCCTTGTCTTCTGCATCTTTCACCTCGTAGGTAATTTTCGTATCCCCGATAGGGAAATCAGCAATATAAGCATCCAGCATCTCCTTGTCGAAGAGTTCTTTCTGCACATACGCTTCCAGTCCGGTTTCTGTTTCTTCAAAAGATTCAAATCCGGCTTCGGCTGCACCATCGGCAAGCAGATCCTGAGAGGCCTGCATCAAGTCGGCAGTCGTTTCAATAGTGAATGTTGCTACTAAATATTTCATATTTAATTTGTATTAATTTCTTGTCTAAAAACGCCTTCGAATGTTCAAAAAAGCTAGATTTGTTTTAAATCTTCTGCAAAATTATAAAAAAATAGGGGAAAACCTACAATTATTTAGGGAAATTCTGTATTTTTGCATAAAGATAAGCAATATTTTTGCATCCAGATTATTATATAATCAGGAAATGGCTCTTTCTGGAGTATTTTTCCTGATGGTTTATGATGGATCTGGAAAGAGAAAAATGAAAAAAAATAAATAGGAGAACAGAATATGAAAAGAAAGTATCTTCTTGCAGTCCTTATCGCAGCTGCGATGCCACTCACTTCGATGGCACAGGACGATGACCTCTACTTCAATCCGAAGAAGGAGGCCAAAGAAAAGGCTGAAAGACGGGCTCTGCTCCAGCGCCAGTATGCTGAACAGCGGGCACGTAGAGATAGTGTTTATCGGCTGTTTTGGAGCGGAAGCGACCGTTCGGTAGATGAATACAATCGAGGCGGCAGAATCTTCAGCCATTATGAGAATGTAGGGAAAGATTCCCTGGGCAACGACATTATCCAGTTCCATGTGGGCAAGGGTGTGGCGCCCGACAGCATTTATGATGACGCTTACTTCGCCCAGAAGTATGCTGACAGGGATGAGGATTTCGTACGCACACGCGAGATGAGCCGATGGGACGGATTCTATGATCCGTGGTTCTACGATTATTATGGTTACGGTCCTTACTACTGGCGCAGCCGCATGTGGGGCTGGCACAATCCTTGGCGCTACGGCTATTATGCCGGCTGGTATGATCCTTGGTTCGACCCTTGGTACGATCCATGGTATTATGGTTACTGCGGCTGGTATGGTGGCTGGTACGACCCTTGGTATTATGGCTGGGGCGGCTACTACAATCCTTGGTATTGGGGCGGTCCGGTAATCGGGCATGTTAGCTATGGTGGACGCAATTCGGGCGGTTATGCAGGAAGCAGAACATACCGCTATAATGGCGATAAAGGCTATGCTGGCAACAGTACTTACCGAAGCAACAGAAACCGCAATTTCGGCGGTCGCATCAACGATAATGGCCGTTACAATAGCGTTCCCTACAATAATAATACCAACAACTTCGACCGCAGCAACTTTGGCGGATTCGGAAACCGTAGTGGAGCCAGTTTCGGAGGCGGATCGCATTCCGGTGGCGGAAGCTTTGGCGGAGGAGGCGGTAGCTTCGGAGGCGGTAGTCGCTCAGGTGGCGGCGGCTTTGGCGGAAGAAGATAGTCGCTTTTCTGTTTATAGTTTATAGTTAATAGCTTGGGCTTTGTTCTGAGGATGAAGACAATTTTCGAAAATGAAGATGTTCTTCAGGGAATGAAGATTTTCATCTGGGAATGAAGACCTTAAGAATTAAGTGAAGAATTAAGAGATTATGAAGAATTTAAAATATTTATTCCTGGCTTCATTGGGACTCATGTCAGCCCCAATGTTGGCTCAGGAAACTTATCAGGATACTAAGTTTGCAGAAAATTCCCTTACGGGTACTGCACGCTATGTAGGTATGGGTGGAGCTATGGAAGCCTTGGGCGCAGATATTTCTACCATTTCCAGCAACCCTGCCGGTTTGGGTCTGTTCAGAAAGAGCATGGCAAGTCTCTCTGCTGGCGTTGTGGCTCAGCCTGGAGCAGATACGGAACTCAAGTTCGATAATACTCCATTTGGCTTCGACGGAAAGAAATCGGTTCCTAGTTTCGACCAGATTGGTTTCGTTTGGGCTGCTACAAATGGCGATTCGAATGTAAAGCTCAACTTCGGTTTCAACTATCACAAGAGCACAAATTTCTCTCAGATTCTTTCTGCAGCCAATTATCTCAACGGAGCATCTCAAACCAAATGGGCTTCTGCCAAGACGGCTTACGCTAACAAATTGGATGAGCAGCACAAAGGAGATGGCGATCAGATTTGGAATGCTGTAGATGCTAACTATAAGGCGTTGATGGGTAAAGACGAGGAAGGAAACCAGAAGACCTACGATGGCCGTTCGTTCCTCTTTGGCCAGTATCAGAAGGGCTACATAGGCGAATATGATTTCAACATTAGCGTAGGTTTCAACGACCGCGTATGGTTGGGCTTCACCTTGGGCATTCATGATGTTCATTACCGCAGCAATTCTGTTTATACCGAGAATTATGTGGCCGATAAGGAGGCATACGGAACAGCTTGGGAAAGCCAGCGTATCACGGGTACGGGTTATGATGCAAAACTGGGTATTATCTTCCGTCCGGTAGAAGATTCTCCTTTCCGTATTGGTGCTTATGTCAATTCGCCAGTATTTTATGATTTGTCGATGGATGGAACAGCTGACCTGGAACTCGTTGACAAGAACATAACGGACGATAAGGGCAATCATGCTGAGGCTGGCAATACGAACAGTTCCAGCCTCGATTATCGTCTGAACACGGCTTGGAAGACGGGTATCAGCTTGGGGCACACCATCGGCGGCAATCTTGCCCTGGGTGCTACTTACGAGTATGCATGGTACAATCACATGGATAATCGTGTGAAGGATGGCGGTTATTATGATGGTTATTGGGGCGAATATTATGAAACCAGTTCAGGCGATGACCTCATGAATGATCATACCAAGCAGTCGTTGCAGGGCGTGAGCACGCTGAAGTTAGGTCTGGAATATAAGCCTGTTAGTATGTTGGCGCTCCGTCTGGGTTATAATTACGTTTCTCCGATGTTCAAGGAGAGCGCAGACCGCGACCAGACAATTCCTTCTCAGGGAACAATCTACGCCACCTCTACAGATTATACCAACTGGAAGGCGACTAACCGATTTACAGCTGGCGTAGGTTTCAACTACGAGAAGCTGTCTATTGATGTGGCTTACCAGTACAGTTGTCAGAATGGTGACTTCTATCCATTTGCAGCCTGGGAGGAGCTTGGTGCGAATGCAGCTCCTGCAACCAAGGTTGACAACAAGCGCCACCAGTTGCTGATGACCGTTGGCTATAGGTTCTAAAATGTGAAGGTAGGGGACTTATTGATTAAATAATGTGAAATCCCTATGAAAAAGCCCACTTCTTAGAAAAAAGTTGGGAAAAAGTTTGGCGGTTTCATATAAAAGCCCTACCTTTGCAATCAAGAAATCGGGATGATTTCGTGTCATAGATTAGGTTTTTAGATTAAAGGTGTTATTCACCTTATTTTCTAGGATTAAAAAATATTAGTTTTTTTAGTGGTTAATTTAGTTTTAGTAAGTATGTTTAGGGTCTGTTGTGAAACAGGCCCTATTTTTTTGTGCCTTTACAAAAAAATCCCCCAGCAGGATGGCTTGGAAACCATACCTGTCGGGGAAAGTAACAATCCTAAATAAATCTACCTTGAATAAACTAATCTATTGAAATTTATCCTTCATAAATCTACTTAAATGAACCAATATCGGCCTTATTAACTATAAAATCTTATATTATTTGTTTCTGTAATTATCCAGACCCTTGTTCAGGAAGTCGAGATAAGCACTAACATCTTCTTTGAAACTGAAGGCTGCTGCAAGAGGATTGCCATCGTTGTCAATAGCCACATAGAATGGCTGGGCATTAGCTCCAAACTTGCTTGCCTGCAGATAACTCCACTTGTCGCCAACTGTTCGTAGGGTGCGCTTCTCGCCATTAAACGTTACCTCCATAGGCTTAGGAAGAGGAGTCTTGTCATCTACATAAAGTGAGATGAGAACATAATCCTTTGTCAGCTTATCGGCAACCGATGGATCTGTCCAGACAGAAGCCTCCATCTTGCGGCAGTTTACACAACCATAACCCGTGAAATCAAGCAATACCGGTTTTCCGGAAGCCTTGGCAGCAGCCATTCCCAACTCATAATCCTTGTAAGCAGGCTCTACGGTCTTGGTGTTGAGGTTGAAGTCCTGTGTATTAATAGGTGGAGCAAATGCGCTCACAGCCTTGCAAGGAGCACCCCAGAGACCTGGAATCATGTAAACCGAAAATGCCAAAGAACAGAGACCCAACATGATGCAGGCTACAGGCATAGGCTTGTTGATATCGCCCCCGATTGCATCAACCTGGAACTTCAGCTTGCCGATGAGATAGAGACCCAACAGACCGAAGATGACAATCCAGAGAGAGAGGAATACCTCGCGGTCCATGATGTGCCAGCCGTAAGCCAGATCGGCTACAGAGAGGAACTTCAGAGAGAAGGCAAGCTCGACGAAGCCGAGCACAATCTTGATGGTCTCCATCCACGAACCCGACTTAGGAGCCGACTTCAACCATGATGGGAAGAGGGCGAAGAGGGTGAATGGGAGCGCCAGAGCAAGCGCGAAACCGAACATTCCCACGGTAGGAGCGAGCCAGTCGCCGGATGTAACGGTCTGAACCAGCAGCAAACCGATGATAGGAGCTGTACATGAGAAGCTGACCAATACCAGGGTGAAAGCCATCAGGAAGATAGAAATCATACCCGTGGTGCTGGAAGCCTTGTTGTCTACAGCATTTCCCCAACTGTCAGGCAATTTGATTTCGAACCAACCGAAGAACGAGAAGGCGAAAACGGCAAGCAGGAGGAAGAGAATGATGTTGAAAACGGCACTTGTGCTGAGCGCATTCAGGGTGCTAGGACCTGCGATGGCTGTTACGGCAAGACCCAAAACCAGATAGATGACTACGATGCTCAAACCATAAGTAATCGCATCGCGGATACCTTTCTTCTTATCGTTCTTAGCACGCTTCAGGAAGAAACTTACGGTCATCGGGATGATAGGCCAGATGCACGGCATGACGAGCGCAAGCAGACCGCCCACAAAACCGATGAAGAAGATGTAGAAGAGCGAATGGTTGGCGATGTCGTTAGCTCCGCCAAATGCCTGAAGTTCTTTAATAACCGGTTTCCATAAATCCTTGACGTTCAGATTTTCCATAGCAGATGACAAAGCTGCGGAATCTACGGGCTGAGTAGCACTATCGGTCTGAGTCAGGGCTGCGGCCTTGGCAAGAGAATCTGCCTTCATCTTGGCTGCAAGGGCAGGATCAATCGCCTTCGCATCATTTGCATTCAGAGCATCTTTTGCCCCAGCTGCAGGAGCATCAACGGCTGGTGATTTGCCGCTCTGCTTAAAACCAGCCTCGCTTGGTGGCAGACAGTTCTGGTCGTTGCAGGCGCCATACTCCAGATAGGCATCAATATGATAATTTGGTCGGGTAAACTTCACCTTCTGTACAAAGGTAACGCTACCTTCAAAATAACGGAGTTTCATCTCGAAGAGAGGGTCGAACTTTGCAATCTCTCTGCCGCGTGGCTGAAGTTTTCCTACGAGTTCAACACCTTCAAGCTTGTTTACGTTGAACGAAGCGGAAATCGGACCATCGCCACCCAAACCGGTAGAATAGACGTGCCATCCCGGTTGGATTTTTCCGCTAAACACGATTTCGGCCACAGCACTTCCGTCTGTTTTCAGCGAGCTGGTGAACTTCACAGGGTTCATCATCTGCGCCTGAGCCAGCATTACTACAAGGAGTAATTGAAAGATTAAAAATACTTTTTTCATTTCTATTTTTTAATTTTATGTTGCAAAGTTACTAAAAACTTATCATATTACGTATTCAAAGAGCGTTAAGGGTACTCGGTTTTAATTTTTTTAAGAAAAAATGCTAATTTTCTCAGTTTTATTTGGCTATTTCGTACTTTTAATGTAATTTTGCCGACAGAATAAAGCAATCCTAAAATTTGGAAACAGAATAAAATGGCAAAGAAGAAACTATACTTGTTCAGCCTCTTTGTGGCCACGATGAGTGTGCTGCTCTCTATGGTGGTGATGCATCATCATCACATGGGGCGTATATGTATGGTTGTAGAACGTTGTCAGCAGGATGGTAATTTCAACGATGAGCATACTGAGCATCATGAGAAAGAAGCCGATGGTTGCCGCGTGCATCAGCTGCACCATTTCGTAACCAACGGCAAGATCATGAAGGGCATTCAGAAACAGCTTTTCGATGGTAGCCATCTGCTTTCCATGCTTTCTTCTGAGTATTTGTTTATCCCAACCTCGTCGCTCGTTAGCGTGCGTTGGCAGCAGTTTGCAGCCAATCTCCCTTGCGCAGATGAAACGGCCATCAGTAGGCGAGGACCTCCTTCTTTTTGTTGATTTTCTGTAGTTAAAGCAACCAGGATGCAGCTTTTGCAACCGGATTGCAGGGTAAAGTGCGTACTTTTGCACCCGAAGTTTCTCGGGGGCGTACTTTTGCCTATCCGTAATTATGAATCAATAAAAAGAAAAAATGAAAAGAATTTTGGTGGTTGCCGTTGCGGCAATCTTAGCCTGGTGTGGTTTTACCCTTTTCTCAAACCACGCCGGTGCAGAGGCTCATGCAGCCGGACATGGTCATGAGCATGAACATGAAGAGGTGGATTTCGATAATATTCCGCTCTCTCAGAAACAGGTAGATGCAGTTGATCTGAAGATGGGCGAGGCGGTTGACCGCGTGATGGATGCTACGATTGCAGCCAACGGTCAGCTCGTTTTGCGCGCCCAGAACAAGGGCGATGTGGCTTCGCTCATGGGGGGCGTGGTGAAGGCTATCTATGTAAAAGAAGGACAGAATGTGAAGCGCGGACAGATTGTGGCTTTGGTTGAAAATACCGATGTGGTCAGTCTGCAACGAGAATATTATTCTGCCAGCAAGGAGTGCGAACTGGCTCTTGCCGACCTGGAGCGACAGAAACTGCTGAACAGGACCGGAGCTGGCGTCAAGAAGAATGCGCAGCAGGCTGCCAAGGAGTATCATGTGGCCCACGCCAACCTCATCGGCATCGGCAAACAGCTTGCCCAGATGGGCATTTCTACCGCCGCCGTTGCCAGGGGTAAGTTTACCACAGCCTTCCCTTTGTATGCTCCGATAGCGGGTACGGTTTCGCAGATTACAGCCAGTCTGGGCAGCTTTGCCGATATGCAGACGCCGCTCATGAAGATTCAGAACAACCAGGCTGTAGAGTGCGATCTGAATATTTATGAGAAAGATCTGCAGAAGGTTAAGCCGGGCGATAAGGTTTATCTCTCGCTTACCAATCAGCCGGGCGTGAAACTCGCAGGTCATGTTTACGGCTTAAACCAATACTTTAACGATAATTCAAAATCAGTTGCTGTTCATGTAAAAATAGATGCACAGTCTCTTAAAACGAGTGGCGTTCACGGCTCAGCCCGTCTCTTCGACGGAATGTACGTAAGCGGCAAGATAGCTACGGGCAGCCAGTCGTGCATCGCCCTTCCTTCCAAGGCAATCGTCACTACCGACGGCAAGCAGTTTGTCTTCGCTCTGAACGGCAAACCCAAGAAGGGCGAGTACAGTTTCTCCCGCCATGAGGTCATTACGGGCGTTTCGGATGGAGCTTATACCGAGGTAAAACTCTGCAAGCACCTGAAGCAGGAAGGAAAGAAGATTGTGACAGAAAACGCATATTATCTGGCTTCGCTCACGGGCGAGCATGCGGATGAGCATTAATATAATATAAGGTAAGCTTTTTCATCTATAAAAAGCTTGAATAAAACGACAGATTATGTTTCAGAAACTGATTACTTACTCCATTCGCCACAAGCTGGTGGTGGGAGTTTTCACGATAGCCCTTATCATCTGGGGCATCGTTTCGCTCATCCATCTTCCTTTCGATTCCACACCAGATATTACCGACAATCAGGTTCAGGTCATCACCCAGGCGCCTTCGCTCGGAGCGCAGGAGGTGGAGCAATATGTTACCACTCCGGTGGAAATGGCGCTTGCCAACATCCCCGAACTCAAGGAGCGCAGAAGCATCTCGCGAAGCGGACTCTCGGTCATCACCCTCGTTTTTGATGATGATGCCGACATCTACTGGGCTCGTTCGCAGGTAAGCCAGATGCTGACCCAGGTGGAGAAAGATTTGCCCAAGAATACGGAAACTGAGATGGGACCGATTGCTACCGGACTGGGCGAAATTTACCATTATACCGTGCGCGCCGAGAAGGGTTACGAGCACAAATATTCGCTTACCCAGCTGCGAACCATCCAGGACTGGATTGTGAGAAAGCAGCTCTCGGGAACTCCGGGCGTAGCGGAAGTGAGCGGCTGGGGAGGCTACGTGAAGCAATATGAGGTGGCCATCAACACAGATAAGCTCAACGCCTGCAATCTTACCGTGAGCGAGGTGTTTGATGCGCTCGAAAAGAATAATGCCAACACGGGCGGAAGTTACATAGAGGAAAACTCCAACCAGTATTTCATCCGCGGCATAGGCGTGGTGAAGAGTCTGGAAGATGTGGCGAATATCGCCGTCAAGACCGTGAACGGCACTCCTGTCAAAATAGGTGATGTGGCGAAAGTTCAGCTGGGTCACGCCACCCGTTTCGGAGCCGTTACCCGAAATGGCGAGGGCGAAGTGGTTGCCGGAATAGCCATCATGCTGAAGGGTGAAAACTTTCAGGAGGTTATCAGGAATGTGAAGCTGCGCATAGAGCAGATTCAGAAATCCCTGCCCGAGGGCGTGGTTATCGAACCCTTTATCGACCGAACCAACCTGGTTGACCGTGTGGAGGGAACCATCGCCCGAAACCTGATAGAAGGCGGACTCATCGTTATCTTCGTGCTGGTTATCTTCCTGGGCAACTGGCGGGCCGGACTGGTTGTGGCGAGCGTCATTCCGCTCAGCATGCTCTTTGCTTTCGGCATGATGAAGACCTTCGGAATCGACGGCAATCTGATGTCGCTGGGAGCCATCGATTTCGGTATGATAGTCGATTCTGCCGTCATTATCGTAGAGGCTGTTGTGGCCCATCTGGGCGTGAAGAGTATTGAGCGGAGGGCAAGAAATTCTTCCGATACTCCCATCCGTTTTTCCCAGGCAGAGATGGATGAGGAGGTTCATGATTCCGCTTCGCGCATCCGCAAGAGTGCGGCATTCGGCGAAATCATCATCATGATAGTTTACATTCCGCTGATGACGCTTGTGGGCATCGAGGGCAAGATGTTCCGTCCGATGGCGCTTACCGTTTTCTTCGCCATTCTGGGTGCCTTCATCCTCTCGCTCACCTATGTTCCGATGGCAAGTGCGCTCTTCCTGAGTAAGAAGGGACATGTGCGTAAAACTTTCAGCGATAGGATGATAGAGAAACTGCAGGGCTGGTACCGACCGGTTCTGGAATGGGTCTTGGCGCGATATAAGGATGTGATTACCGGCGCCGTTTCGCTCTTATGCATGAGTGCCGTAGCCTTCCATTTCCTGGGTGGCGAATTTATCCCGAGCCTGGAAGAGGGCGATTTTGCGGTAGAAATGACCATGTCGCAGGGCACGTCACTCTCGCAGATGGTAGAGAGCTGCTCCAAGGCGGAGAAACTTCTGAAGGCTGAATATCCTGAAATCAGGCAGGTGGTGAGCCGCATAGGTAGCGCCGAGATTCCTACCGACCCGATGCCTATGGAAAGGGCCGACATCATGGTGGCACTCAAGCCGAAAGCCGAGTGGACTTCGGCAGAAACTACCGCCGAACTGATGGAGAAGATGGAAGAAACCCTGAAGACGATTCCGGGCTTGGAGGCTGAGATTTCGCAGCCAATCCAGATGCGCAACAACGAGTTGCTTACGGGCATCAAGCAGGATGTGGCGATTAAGATTTTTGGCGACAATCTCGATGTGCTTACCCAGCAAGCTGATAAGGTTTCCAGAATGATCAGGAATGTGCCGGGCGTGAGCGGAATCTTCGTTGAAGAGGTATCCGGATTGCCTCAGATTCAGGTAAAATACAACCATGAACGCATGGCGGCTTATGGGGTAACTGTTGACGAAATCAACCGCATTCTCGAAACTACCTTTGCGGGCGCTACGACTGGAGCTGTTTACGAAGGCGACAAAAAATTTGACATCGTTCTGCGTCTTGATCCTAAGGAGCGCAACTTACAGTCGCTTCAGTCGCTCCGTATTCCGCTGGCTGGTGGCGAGAGCATTCCGCTTTCCCAGTTGGCTGATGTGGTTTACGAACCGGCTCCTGCTCAGGTTTCTCATGAGAATGGCGCCCGCCGCATCTACGTAGGTTTCAACGTGAAGGGTAGGGACGTGCAGAGTACCGTAAAGGATATTCAGACCATCCTCGACGAGAAACTGAAGCTGCCTGAGGGCTACTATTATAATTATGGTGGCGAGTTTGAGAATCTTCAGAGTGCCACCCAGCGTTTGCTCATCGTGGTTCCGATAGCGCTCATCATCATTCTGTTGCTGCTCTATGCCACGGTCAAGAATCTGCGGGAGTCGCTCTTCGTGTTCTCCGCCATTCCACTTGCCGCCATAGGTGGCGTCTGGGCGCTCTGGTTGCGCGGAATGCCTTTCAGTATTTCGGCGGGCGTAGGTTTCATCGCCCTCTTTGGTGTGGCGGTTCTCAACGGTATCGTGCTGATAGGTCAGATGCACCAGATGCAGAAGCAGGCGGCTGTGGTTCCTGAGGAGAATGGCGCAAGTTTGGCGGCTGTTATTCAGAGAAGAATTATTGACAGTTGCATGATTCGTCTCCGTCCGGTTCTGATGACGGCCCTGGTAGCCTCTATGGGTTTCCTCCCGATGGCATTATCCCATGGCGATGGAGCAGAAGTCCAGCGTCCTCTTGCCACGGTTGTGATTGGTGGTCTCATTACCAGCACGCTCCTCACGCTCCTGGTTCTGCCAGCCATCTACAAGATGTTTACGAAAAAGTAAGATTTCAAGATATGAAAATAATGAACAGAAAAAAGATAACAGAAAATAGGGTGGTGGCTTGTTTTGCCGCCATCCTTCTCCTGCTGCCATCCCCAGCAGGAGCCCAGCATTTTGATACTCATATTGCGGGCAGGAAAGTAACCCTGCAGGAATGTTTCGATTTGGCTGCCCGACAGAACCTTCAGATGCAGGCAGGAAAGAAGTCAATAGAACGTGCTCAGGTAATGCAAGGAACGGCTTGGGAGCTGGATAAAACCGAGGTTGCCTTTTCGCAAAACCCAGCCACGGGAGGCGAATCAGACAACGGCTTTACCTTTACCCAAAGCCTCGATTTTCCTACCGTCTACGCCTCGCGCCGCAACCAGCTCAAGGCTGAAACCCAGGCTGAAAAGAGCCGCTTGAATGTGGTAAGCCAGCGTCTAAAGGCTGAAATCGCCAACACCTATTATCAGATGCTTTATCAGGCTCACAGACTTCAGATATTGCAGCGAATCGACTCAGTATTAGAGCGTTACAGCAAGATAGCTGAAATGCGTTACAAGGCAGGAGAGAGCCGCCAGCTGGAATATCTCTCTGCCGACCGCAAATGCAACGAAAACCGCCTGGAAATGGCTGATGTGAAGAGCGAAATCGAGCGTCTGCAAATCGACCTCATGTCGCAGCTCAACACGCAGGAGCCCGTAAAACCGGCAGAAGAGAATCTCTCGGCCATCGCAGCCCAGAATCTCAGTTCCTATCATTATCAGCAGTCAGCCGACGGCCTTTACCAGCAGGATAAGCTCATCGCTATCGACAAGGAAATCAAGGCAGCCAAGGCGAGTTTTGCTCCGAGTTTATCCTTCTCTTTGCGCACCCAATGTGTCATTTCCAGTTGGAATCCATACAACATAGACCGTTCGAGATTTGCCGAGGGCAATTTCTTCGGTTTCGAGATTGGCGTAGGCATTCCTTTGTTTTATGGTTCTACGAAGGCAAAGGTCAAGGCAGCTCAGAAAGACCGTGAATTGGCTGAAATCGAAATGCGTCAGGAGCAGACTGAGAAAGAGCGCGATTACCGTCTCTGTACGAAGCGCCTGCAGGCAGCATCCAACCGTCTGAAATATTACGAGCAGAACAACCAGGCTCATTCTGCGCAGATTTCGAAGTTGAGTGCGATAGAATATGAAAATGGCGAAATTTCGTATATTGAATACGTGAATGCCATTGAGGAAACCATCGATGTTCTGATGAAGCATGCCGATGCGATTAATGAATACAACCAGGCAGTCATCGCTATCCAGCGTCTTACGGGCATGATGTAAGATTCGTTCTGAGATTTTTCTTTTTGATTGAAATGAGAATTAATCTCAGTACAGGCAGAAAGGAAGAAATGATCAGAAAGGGGTGAACCGGTTCCATTTTCAGGTTCCAAATTTCACCTCTTTCTTTTTCTCATAACACCTATTTACCATAATACCTGTTAGAATTAAAAAAGAGGAAAGCAAAAAAGGGGGAATTTTTCCGTTGTCAGCCACTCATGATTTCATTCCGATATTTTCATTTTCTTCATTTCAAAATTCTCCCTTTTCATGATATTCAGGTTCCTTCAGTTTTCCTGCGCTAAATAACACATTTTTGATAAACCACCAAGAAAAATGCTCAAACAAGTGATGGAATCGCTTGGAACGGAGGCGAGAGAGGAGAGATTGGAGGCGAGAGAGGAAAGATTGGAGGCGAAAGAAAGAGTGGAATATAGGAAGGAGAAAAGGAGAATCTTTATTAAAAGCTGCACAAAAAAGGGCGAAATCTAGATTTTTTGTTACGAATAATGTTAAAAATGTTACATTTTAATGCTAATAGGAATTTATTTTGTAACTTTGTACTCCGGACGGCCGTAATAACTAAATTCAGCTTTCCAAAAATCTAAATACCAAACAATGGGAGATTTAATAAAAATAGTTGGGGTACAATATGCAGTAAATTCTAACCACGTAAAAGGTGAGGATATGACTGCACAAGAACAACAAAAAACAATAGAATTTCTGACCATGCTGGACAGAAAGCACCCCTATGTTTCGGTAAAACCCGAACCTACTAACGAAACTGATGAAGAAGCTTTTGTTGCGCGCTTTGCGAGTCGGAAGGCAGGCTATGTACGTAATAGAGAAGAATATAAATCATTGGCTCAGGCTGCATTGACAACCAGCGGACGGGGTTATTTCCGCGCTCGGGTTAAGGAGGTTATAATTTCTGCAGAGGGCTATTTTTTTGTTGAAGCAGAAACTGATTCTACTCCAATTGTGCCCATCTTGCATAAAGACCATTGGAAAGAATGGGAGCCGCTCCTGCCTTTATTTCCTATGACAGAGGAGTTTTTATGCGTAGAAGATGCTACGATGATGATGATAGATATTCTGAGACATGAGACGTTAACTTCTGATGAAGAAGAGGAGCTTCAGGAATACACAGAGACTTTAATAGCAATGGGAAAATACGCTCTATGGTACGAAGCGAAGGAGGAAATAGAGAATGTCATAAAAGCTATGGAAGCAAAAAAGGGCGACAAGATGCGCTATATGGCGAATGAACTAGAACACTTATTGAGCGGTTTATGCAATGAGGGTCGCCAGAAGAAGCTCCGCAAAAGCTGGCTCCCCCATCTACTATCCACCCATGAAGCAGAAAGGGCATGGCATGACTGGTTGCACTTAAAAGGTGCCGACTGTCATAAACCAGATAATTTGAAAATGATGTCATGGTTGGAAGATATAGAGACAGAACTTTCCAATATTCCGGCATTGGCTCCTTATTCCAATGATGATAAGATAGCCATGCTCATACGCGCTCACTACACACGCATTCCATTAGATAAGTATCGCCAATTGCTTACCGCTTTCGTGATTAGAGACCGTCTGCGCATGCGTTTGGGGCTGCCAACAAACAGCTTTGCTCCTACCCCATCTCTAACAAGCCAGAAGGAAGACTACCTTATTGATAAAATCATCAAGTACAGCCAAACTCTAGTCAGACGAGAAGATGTTGAGGTTTTGCAGAGATTCATCTACCACGAGATTTCATATTTACCCCCAGAGTATAAACTTCGGGTTGACAATATGACTGAGCGTTTCCTTTCTGAAGAGGCAAGAGAAGGTATACAGATTAATGCCATCAAGGAACAGACGAAGGCTTTAAAAGAGGTGGCAAAGAAGCCTACGATTCAGGCAGAGCACTATCATGCAGGAGATTCTACATTTGATGTTCATAGTAAGCATCTGCATCTTGACCACCAGGAAGAAGGGAATTCTGCTCTGCTGCCATCAGAATTATAGACATACAAAAATATTACAAGAATATAAAAAAAGGAAGAAATATGAGTAATAATTATTATGCAGGCAATGTTATTTACAACAACCAGCACAAAGAACTGACGATCCAGGGCAATCTGTCTGCACAGCAGATGATGAAGATTGCAAAGGATTTTTTTGCTGAAGAAACAAAAGTGACGGAGGAGAATTACGAGGCAGAGGTGACAGAAAAAGCTAGTGAAACCAATGAAGCTGCAGGAGAAGGTTTTCAGAAGGAACTCTTCCATTTTGTGCATCCTGCACTCGATGAAGACGAAGGATGGAAAGTGCATAAAGAGGTGGAGAGACTGGTAAAACAATTTGACGTACAGGAAATCTGTAAGAGACTGAACATACTGAAAAAGGAGGGCAAGGTGCTGCTGCCACAAAACACAAAAAATGCCCATGAAGAATTGATACGAATGGGTATGCCGATTGAGAAAGGAGGGTTCGGATACAAGACTTTCTGTAAATATTATAATAAGGACTAGAAGACGATAGCGACTGGTGCTTTCCTGATAGAGATTTATATCTTCTGATAGCGACCGATACTTGATTTTTGTTCAGGTATCGGTCGCTTTTTTGTACCCCTAAGTCAAAAATGCGAATATACGTAGAGAGGATATCAGAGAAAAACAGAGAAAATCGGAGAAATTCAGAGAACTTTAGAGACGGCACTTTGGAAAAGCATCTGTGCCAGGCTTTTTCTTCTTACTTTTGCACCCGTCATCTGACAACAGGATGACTACCCATCAGGCGAGTTGCAAATCACGAAATGGGGAATGATGGTACTAAAAAAGATGACAGGGAAACCTCTTCGAACGTCATCGTACCAGAGAGGCTTATTTAATACTCAAAAAAAATGAATAAAGTATTAAATAACAATATGAACGAAAGTTCAGGTAAGGCAGGAAAGAGATTCTACCCAAACACAGAATTGGGTATCGACCTCAAGTTGATGACTAAGGAGCCAGGGCGCATGGCCGTTGGCGAGTATCTGGATGGAGCCATTACGCACGACGGCGAAGACCACTTCACCTTTGTGCAGAATGACCAGGAGAAGAAACTGCAGAAGGTGGTGCAGAGAAATCCGCACGTGTATGAAGGAACGTACATCAACGTGAACCGGAAAAAAGACGGTACGCTCTACCCTACCTTCAACCGCCCGCAGTTCTCAGAGCGCTTCACCTTCCAGGACTTCTGCCAGGGTGCCGCCGACGAGCTGCGCATCATTAGCGGCAAGAGTGATGACAGATAAACGGAGTTGAGGCTTTCTAGAGGAAATGGGGACTTCGGGGAGGCTGGTAACAGGAACATCCCTACCCTCATTTCCTCTTCAAAGCAGTCTCAAATCTCAGTCTCAGTTAGGATAAATGTCACAATCCAACTTCAAACCCGCTTCTTAAGCCTTTATAACTTATTGATTATTAATTAGTTATATATAATATATATAGGAAGCGAGACCATAAAAAAAACAACTGAGACTCTGAGACTGAGACTGCAAGCAAGAAAAAATGAACATGAAATTTGATTTAACTCTCTAAAAAGCAATGGATTATAATATTTTTAGCAACATCGCTCCGGCGATGCCAAAACCCAGCAAGGGTACTGAATTTGTAAAATTTGCCATCTCTCAGGCATCTAAAGACATGCAGGAAGTGCTCATTCCGATGGCAATTCCGGCATTAGCAGCTCATCTCACAGACGTAAGATTCATGTATTCCGACAACAAATATTACGAAATGTGCGGGCAAATGGGCCATCTGATAGGTCCATCGGGTATCGGAAAGGCACAGTTGGGGCATCTTGTAGAGGCCATCATGAGACCTTTTAGAAAGCATGATGAGACTGAGTTCAAGAAACTGGTTGACTGGCAGCGACAGATGAAAACCAAGGGCGCCAACAAGGAAAAACCGGAGCGTCCGGACGTGAGTTTCTGGTTTCCACCTTCTGATGTCACCAATCCTGCATTCATCCAGAACGCTATGGCTTGCGAACAGTTGGGCGGAAGAACCCAGTACATCAATCTGCCTGAGGTGGAGATGGCCGACAGAATGTGCGGTGGGCATAAGCAGGTGAGCCAGATGGTAAGAAATATCTTCGACTGTCAGAGGGCTGGAGCCTTGCGAGCCACAGCTGATGGCGTAACGGGTAACCCTCTGCTCCGTGTGAACCTCACCTTTACCTCTACTCCTGAGGCGGCCCGACTCTTCTACAAGAAAGACCTGACCAATGGTTTCTTCGGGCGCATACCTTTCGCCTACAAAGCCCGTGGCGAGGGAAGCGGAAAGATTCCGCGACAGGGAACGTACAACAAAGATTTCCTTGAAAAGCTCGATGGCTATCTGCTGAGGCTGGACAACTGCAAGGGCAGTTTTGTGGTGAAGCAGCTCAACAAGATAGCCGATAAGCTGGCAGAGGAAATGGCACGCCTTGCCGACCTTGCTGATGATGATACGCTCTGGGAACTCTCCCACCGCAGCATCTTCTCAGCATGGAAGAAGGGAGCCGTGCTGTGGATTCTGAACGACCAGAACTGGTCGAAATCCATCGGCGACTTCGTTGAATGGTTCTGCTACTACGATTTGTGGTCGAAGGTAAAGGTGTTCGGCGACATGTTTAAAGCGGGCGATGGGCAGGAAGAGGCTCAGAGAAGCGGACCGAAAAACATGCTCGACCAGCTGGAGAATTCCTTCAACGAGCTGCAGTTGGAAACCCTGCGCCTGAGTCTGGGCAAGAATCAGGAAGGTACCAAGCATCAGCTCAACGTATGGAAGAACCGCCAGTTTATTACTTATAACAGCCAGACGAAACTCTATACCAAGACTGCAGAATATCTGACGGGTATACCGGCTAAGAAAAAGAAAGGGAAACAGAAATGATGGCGAAATATGAGATTCAAAAGCTGCGCGAACTTCCGATAGAGAAGGTTGCGAAAGAGATGGGGATGAAGGTGGAGCACCATAAGGCGCTCTGCCCCTTCCATGACGACCACCACGCCAGCCTCACATTCAACAAGACCAAGAACAGCTGCAGATGCTATGTCTGCATGAGGAGTTCCATCGGCACCATCGACCTGGCGATGAGATACCTGGGGAAGGATTTCCCGGCGGCTTGCCGATGGCTCGCTGGGGAACATCAAATTCAGCTGGAGGATTCTTCGGGGAAAAACTTTTCCTTTGGGGGGTCTTCGGGCAGAGGGGCTTCTTCGGGCTCTTCATCCGATGGTTCTTCTTCGGGTGATAATTCGGGGAAATCTTCCTTCGATGCAAGCAGGTATGCTAGGTTCTTCGAACATCCCTGGCTCAACCAGGCGGCTAGAAGATTTCTCTTCGAGGAGAGGAAGATTGACTGGAGAGTGGTGAACTGGTGTAGACTGACTTCATGGACGGATAAGAAGGGCATCAACTGGTTGCAGATTCCTTACTTCGATACCGATGGGCGGCTTATCGGAATCCAGAACAGGAACCTGGATTACAAGAAGAAAAAATCTTCATCGGGAGGTTGTTCTTCTGAGGAGAAGGCTTCTTCGGCTGGAAATCTTTCTTCATCGGGAGGTGGTTCTTCTGAGGGGAATGTTTCTTCTGAAGAAAAAAGTCCGGGCGAAGAAAAGGAGCAGGATGCTCCTCGCTTCCGGTTCCCTTACGGCGCAAGATGCAGCATCTATAACCTGCCGGTTGTGAAGAGACTGAAACCGGGCGAGAGGCTGTTTATTACGGAGGGATGTAGCGACTGCTGGGCTATGCTTTCTGCCGGACATAAGGCGATAGCCATCCCTTCTGCCACGCTCCTCAAACCCGAGGATAAGCAGCTGCTGACGGATATCGGAAGATTGTATCAGGTGGAATTCCACATGTTTCCCGATCAGGATGTGCCGGGTGAAAGCCTCTTCATGCAACTCAGGGAGATGCTCCCCCAGCTGGTTCACCACCAGTTGCCACCGGGCTGCAAGGATTTCAGCGAATTCTATCTTTTAGGGGCTGCTGCAACTTCCGGGAGCAAGGAGCCGAAGAACAAATGATTAAAAAATTAAGATTATGGAAGACTTTATAAACCGCACGTATACGAAGAAGGAACTGGGACTGATGTACTTTCCCGAGAGTATGCCACGCACGGCCGTGAATCATCTCATGAGTTGGATTCGGCGTTGCCAGCCGCTCTGGGATGAATTGCAGCAGATGGGATATGAAAAGACTTGCAAGTCGTTCACGCCCAAGCAGGTGAAGGCTATTTTCGACAACCTCGGGGAACCAGGATAAAATGTTCCGCTATCGCATGGTATCGCACGCTATCGCACACCTGATAAATCAGGATTTCGTATCTTTGCATCGTGATTCAGAAAGCGCGCAAAATCACTTGCCCAGTTGGAGAAAAATATCTCCCTAATTGGGAAAATAAAAAAGTAATGAAAACAAGACTCCAAGCCTCGAAACGAGTCGTTTCGCAAAGTACTTCTTCTAAGAGAAATCTGAGGAAAGAGGAAAAAGCGAAACTTAGCAGGGGGCAGAAAAAAGATCATGAACCAGAACATGAAGGCATTCATCCGGTATCTCATCGTGGCGATTTGCTCAGCCATCGTCACCTTCCTATCCAGTTCCTGCACGGCAGGACTCGTAATTGGAAAGAACCAGCGGCAACATCAGGAGAACAACATCTCCACCAAAGTAGATTCTACCTACTACGTGCCAACCATTACCATCAGGTAGTTTAGAGTTAACAGTTGATAGTTTATAACAATTTAAAAATCAAAAGATTATGGCAATTAATTTGAAAGCAAAGGAGACCCTTATCCAAGTAGGCGAAATGAAGGGTCAGTACAGATTCATCCTCGGTACCGAACTTTACAACAAGCTCTCAGAGAGCAAGGTTATCAAGGAGGCTGCTATCAGAAGCGGCGTTAGCGTGGGCGTGATGCAGGTTTGCTGGGATGCAGCAGGCGAGGTTATCAAGGCGTGGTGTACCGAAGGCCATTCCGTAGCCGTTCCGGGATTGGGAACCATGCGATTCGGCGTAAGAGCCAAGAGTGTACCTACCGTAGGCGAAGTGGCTACCAGTCTGATTACCAACCGCCGTGTAATCTTCACCCCAAGCGTTGACATCAAGCGCGAGCTGCAGGAAACCTCCATCCAGATTACCTGTTACGACCGCAACGGCAAGGTGGTGAAAAACGTTACTTCCGACGATAAGGGCGATGTGGAAGACCCAGACAATAACCCAGGTGGCGGCGGTTCGGATAACACCCCGGGCGGCGGAAATACCGAAGGCGGCGGAACCACCGGCGGAAATACTGAAGGCGGCGGTTTGGAGTAAGCGAACTCCCCGAAAAAACCGAACAGAAATCCCTGATTTTACCACAATAAGAAAAGAACCCCTGATGCAAGGAAACGAGCATCGGGGGCTTTTATATTACTCCATTACATAGAGGATGGATGTATAGAGCTGCATCACGAGAATGTAGAAAAAAAAGCAGGGCGACAGGAGGCGGATGCCTTGATTCATCGCATCATAAACCTGACTGATGCCCTTGATGCTCTCGCTCATGATGCCGTAACTCATGCTCATCACCATGACCGAGAAACAGATGTACGGAATGAGACTATGCGTGAACGGACCCGGAAAGAGGGTTCCTACGGCATTCAGCAGAATGGCATGGGGCAAGAGTGTGAGCGCCAGCATGATACCTGCAGAGATGCACAACTCGATGAGCATCAGGCGCAAGGCCGTGCGCTGGCGATACTGGGTAGGGTCGAAATGGAGCACCCTACTCTGCTTTACCACCCCGATGGTGATGCTGATGAGTACCAGCCATACGAGCCATACAGAGGTGAGATGGTCTACAAAATGGCCCATAAACCAGCGGATGCCCTCGGGGCTGGTAAGCGAATGGGTGAACGACTCGGGCATCGCAGCTGTAAGCAGCCACGAAACCAGAATCACCACTACTTCGGCTATTCCCAACGATAATGCCAGATAGGCCAATACTTTCTTATACATTCTTTAAAAAGCGCTTATTGAAACGGGTTATTCTTCATCTGCCTGCAGATGGTCAATATCGAGGATGCGGAGCTCGCAGGCTTTTACCACCAGGCGGGTGGCGTTGATGCCCATGCCGTGGTTGCCGTCAGGGAAGAGTTTCTGAACAAGTTCTGCCTGTCGCTTCTCCAAACTTTTTACGCCGAAAGGCATTCCGCGCAGGTTGGTTATCTGCTCCTTGGTGTAACCCAGCGCAAGATGGCGCAGAAAACGCTCGTCATACTCATCAATCTCATAATTCACCAGAGCCTCCTGACGCATCAGCTGGCTGTTTACGCTCCGCTTGAAACGGTCTACTATCTTCAGAAGAATAGGCTGGTTGAACACCAGTTTCTTACCTCCCATGCAGCTCGCCACATCGCCACGCGTAAGGAGTTCGCCACTCTTCAGAATGATGCCGTCGCAGCCCGCATCGAGCACATCTACCCAGAGTTTTTCGTTCAGAATTTCTCCTGTAAAAATGAGCACCTTCACGTCAGGATACTGCTCCTTGGTCTGGCGGCAGATTTCTACGCCTACCGTGGTGGAACCGCCCAGTCCGAGGTCGAGCAGAACCAGATCAGGCAACTGCTGCTTGATGAGTTTCCAATAGGCTATTTCGCTCTCGGCAGTACCGATGATTTCAGCCTCTGGAATATCATTCTTGAAGATACCCTCTGTGCCCTTCAGTTCCAGGGGCACGTCTTCTACTATGATGACTTTAAAATTTTCCATTTTCTTATATTTTTATTTTCTTATGATTTTAAACTTTTCCATTTGATGCGTGCCGGCAGCACGGCCTCTATCCTGAGGCAATCCTTATCGCCCTGGCAAGCCTTGATGCCGCAGCCGCGCAGATTGGTAATCTCGCCCAGTTCCCTCACAATCTGCCGGCACAGGAGATAGCGCAAATCGCCAGTCAGAGGGGTGAAGAGCTGGGCATGGAGCGCAGCATCATAGGCCACATCCTGCTGGTCAATCCAATATCTCACGTAGGCAGCCCCCGGAATCTCAGCTACTCCGGTATGGTAATCCTTGGAATTGCCGCGCATCAGAGAAACAAGATAGCGGTTCAGAAAATCATCTGCCTTGATGTTGCCTTCTACCTGCTCCATCGCCTGGGCGCTGAGCAGAGAATAGAGCGATTTATAATAATCTACCAGTTCCTTGAGCGAATCTACATCATCGGGCTGCGAATCGATAAGCTGGCGGATGCGCGACGGATAATACATCGTTTCGTGCTTGAGCGTAGACAGACAGTTGTCGAGCACGGAATTGGAGATATGAAGCTTATCGTTCTCATATTCAGCCCTATGCAGCTCATCGGTCATCAGCTCCAGTTTCAGGGATTCCTGCTCAGCCTCGTCGGTTCGCTTAGCCTTGGTCTGTTCAATCATGGCAAACCGGTAGCTCAGCACGTGGCGGTAATAGAGCAGATAATAAGCCAGCGGCAACTGCAGCAGCAACAGGATGAGCAGCACCACGGCCACGGTCTTCGAATTCTCGCTCTGCTGCATCGTGTGCACGTAATTATCGAGCGTATTATCGGCACTAATCTCGCGGAACAGCTGGGTATAAACCTTGTTGTTGCTCTGGTAGAGCGACCATTGGTGCAACGCCAGGGCAGCCACGGCACACTCGTTTCTCAGGTCCAGGATGACGTGATAATTGGTTGGCAGTCCGGAGCGTATCCAGAAGAGTTCTGCCGCCATTCCCACCTCCGGATGAGCCACCATGAGATACTTGCCGTCGGGATATTTCGATAGATAGAACGCGTTGAGATAATGGCGCGAAGAATCGGCAAAGGCCAGGGTGCGCTGGTAGGTACGGTTGATATTGCTGAAATAGGCGCTATCTGCAAAATCGTCGGCACGCTGGAGATTGGCATCTACGTTCGTCTTGAGATGATTGTGGCGCTGGCGGATGCCGCTGGCCTTCTTAGCCTCGCAAGGCTGGACCGAAGCCGACAACAGCACGAAGAGCATGATGAAGATGCCCAGCAGCTGATGGGTTCGGCGGGCGATGCCCTTAGGCAGACGGAAACTGAAGCGGCTTCCCTCGCCCAACTTGCTTTCTGCCTTAATCTCGCAGCCGGCAAAGAGCGAACTCACCTTCTTATATTTCTCTATGATGCCCTTGCAGTTGAGCAGTCCGAAGCCGTGACCGCCCGTATAGGTCCGGTCGAAGACATGCGCCAGCTGCTCCTCGTTCATACCCTTTCCGGTATCTGAGATGCTGATTTCCACGAAGTCAGAAACCTTGGCGCTAATGGTTACCTTTCCGCCTTCGGGTGTAAACTTGCGGGCATTATCGGCTATGGTATTGATCATGAAGAGCGTAAGGATGCGGTCGGCCTTGACCACGGCATCTGTAGGTTCTACATCGAGTTTCACGCCCTGCATCTGGAAGCTCATCTTGCCCTTGCTTACAATATCGAAAAGCTGCTGGAGCGGGAAACTTTCGATACGCAGGTTGAGTGAGCCATGGCGCATCTGAATCCACTCCGTAAGCACGTTGTTATATTGGTTAATCTTATCTGTGAGTTCGGCGATATACTGGCAACGTTCCTGCCGCACATCATCGCTTTCGCCCCCTTCGGAGAGTCGGTTTACCTCGTGAATCATGCGGTCGATGAAAGGCGTAATGCTGTTTACGAGCGAAATCTTAGCCCTTTGTTCCAGATTGCGTTTCTTGTTTTCTTCGATGTGCAGTCGGGTTACGTTCAGTTCATCCTGAACCTCCTCCTGCTTATCTTTTAATTCGTTGATTTTCTTAGTATTATTCTCGCTCCACTCACGCAAAGGTGCAAGCAGTTCATCCATCGACTGGTTCTTCATCTTCTTGCGCTTCATGTGGTCGAAAACGTAGAGCAGAACCACCACGAGCACAATCATCGCCACCACGGCAGCAATCATCAGGTTGAGCTGCTGGGCGTTCTCGTCGAGTGCCGCGGCACGTGCCTCCAGCTGGCGGTCCTGTCGCGAACGGTCCTGCAAATCCAGATAGATATTGCGGTTGTAATCGCTCTGCTGCTTATCATCTATAGCCGAATAAACCAGGCAGAGTCTTTCACGTATCGACGCTACGAGATCGGGTGCCTGCTCTATCGCCTTGTTGTCGTTCAGGGCATGATTCAGGCAGTCGAGCGCCGAAGAATAATCATGGATATCCCAGAAACATTCAGCCAGCGTACGGTTGGCTCCGGCAGTCTGATAAACATCTCCGTAGCTCGAAAAGAGGTTGAGGGCACGCTGGGCAAAGTTGCCTGCCAGCAGATTGTTTGGCATCTGCTCGATGTTGAGATACTGGAAGGCAGGCAGGTTGTTGCGTATGAGGAATTCGCTCACCTCTCCTTTTCTGAGGTGCTCGCTAATAGACTGCAGGGCGTTAGCCTGCCAGTAAGGATAAGGATGGGCAGGGTCGCTAGCCAACATGTAGCAGCTGATCAGCCGGTCGAATTCCGCCTGATTGATTTCGTTTTCGGTTCCCTTGACGATAGCTCCGCCCGAACCTATATTATAAAGATAGTTGAGATATTGTGCCGAATCCTGTTCCAACTCATCTGGGTCCAGGCGGTTAAGCTCCTGAAACATCGGCTCGTCTAAGCCCACATAAAAAAAATAGGTGGCGGCCACAATATAGAATTCAGATTTCGCATAAATCACGCGTTTGCTTTCCCTCGGGGGCATGGAATTCACCTCTTCGCGAATTCTGCGCAAACGCCTCATCGCCTTTTCGCGATAAGCATAAAAATCTTTGTTGTGCGATTCTCTCTGGCAGAGTCGCATGTTCTGAACATCGGCAATAGCGAGTTCTATCTGATTATCGCTCTCCTCTTCAATCTTCTTCAGCCATTCCTTGGCACCCTTGTAATCCATCTTGGCTATACAGACGAAGGCAAGGTTGTTATAGGCTTCGGCACGGCCTGAGGGATAATTTTCTGAAAGCTTCAAAGCTCTCTCAGCCAGCACTTTAGTAGAATCGAGATTGCGATAATGATAAGCATAGGATTGCTCGTTCAGCTCATCTACCCTTGCCTTATTCGCAGGAGAACAAGCTGAAAGAAAAAGAGTCGCCACCACCAGAACTGATGATAGCGACATGGAAAAAAAGGATGCTGAAATTTGCATCTCGAATGAAAATTCTCTAAATTAAGCGCGAGCCTTCGCGATGTAACCGAGAGCCTCCTGACACTTGGCTGTGATGGCAGCCCAGTCGCCAGCAGCAACTGTCTCCTTAGGGAAGAGCTTAGAGCCCATACCTACGCAGAGAACGCCAGCCTTGATCCAAGGAGTAAGATTCTCCTCTGTTGGTTCTACGGCACCTGTTACCATGATGTTGCTCCAACGCAAAGGTGCCATTACGTTCTTAACGAATGAAGGACCGCCTACGTTACCTGCCGGGAATACCTTGGTTACGTCGCAACCGGCAGCCTGAGCATTATTGATTTCTGTTACAGAACCGCAACCTGGTGAATAAGGAACCAGACGACGGTTGCAAACTGGAGCAATATCTGGGTTGAAGTTAGGGCCTACGATGAAGTTAGCACCTAGCTGGAGATACAGAGAAGCTGTACCGGCATCAACAACTGTACCTGCACCCAAGATCATCTCAGGACAAGCCTTGTCGGCCCACTTTACCAACTCTCCGAAAATCTCGTGAGCGAAGTCACCACGGTTAGTAAACTCGAAAACACGTACGCCACCCTCGTAACAAGCCTTGATGACGTTCTTGCAGATTTCAACATCCTTGTTGAAGAAAACAGGTACCATACCAGTCTCTTTCATGGCTGCCATAACCTGCATTTTGCTAAACTTTGCCATTACCTTATATTAATTAACAATGAATAGTTTATAGTTTATAGGAGCTACGCCGTAAGCAAGACTGCCTATAAACTATCAACTATCAGCTATAAACTTTAAACTATAATTATCTCTGAACTCGACCATTAGCGTTACCGCCAGCCAGGCTCTCTACCTCGTCAGCAGATACCAGGTTGAAGTCGCCAGGGATAGTATGCTTCAAAGCAGAAGCAGCTACCGCAAACTCAAGAGCCTCGCCCTGAGTCTCCTTAGTAAGAAGACCGTGGATCAGACCACCAGAGAAAGAGTCGCCACCACCAACGCGGTCGATGATAGGGTTGATGTCGTAGTGCTTGCTCTGATAGAATTCCTTACCATCATAGATAAGAGCCTTCCAGCCGTTGTGTGTAGCAGAGAGAGATTCGCGGAGAGTAGAAACAACATACTTGAATCCGAATTCCTTCATCATGCCCTTGAAGATTCCGTAGTAACCCTCAGCATCAGTCTTACCGCCCTCTACGTCAGCATCTGGCTTGAAGCCCAGGCAGAGCTGAGCATCTTCCTCATTACCGATACAAACATCAACATACTTCATCAGAGGACGCATAACGGAGATAGCCTTCTCAGAAGTCCAGAGCTTCTTGCGGAAGTTGAGGTCAACAGAAACAGTTACGCCGTGACGCTTAGCAGCCTCACAAGCCAACTTGGTAAGCTCAGCAGCCTTGTCGCTAATAGCTGGAGTAATACCGCTCCAATGGAACCACTGGGCACCCTCCATAATCTTGTCGAAATCGAAATCAGATGGGTCTGCCTCAGCAATTGCGCTGTGTGCACGGTCGTAGATTACCTTGGATGGGCGCATAGAAGCACCTGTCTCGGCATAGTAGAGACCTACGCGGTCGCCACCACGAGCGATGAACTCTGTGTTAACGCCGTAACGACGGAGACCGTTGACAGCAATCTGACCGATCTCGTGCTTAGGGAGTTTAGATACGAAGTAAGCATCATGACCATAGTTAGCCAAGCTTACAGCTACGTTAGCCTCACCACCACCAGGGATGATGCGAAGTGATTCACTCTGAATGAAACGATCATTGCCTTCTGGTGATAAACGAAGCATGATCTCGCCCAATGTTACAATTTTTGCCATGTTTGATAGTTTTAATTTTTTTGTTTTTATTTTGTTTGTTATGAGTAACAAATTAAATTCCACTTTTCAGTAGAGAAATGAAGTTCAATTATCAGTTGTCGTTCAATTTCGAGGGCAAAAATAACCATAATTTCTCGAATAACGAAATAAAATCGCAATTTTTTTTGTTTTTCGTGCAAAAAAGTTGCTGTGTCTTCGCACAATTCAAAAAATTGTTGTATATTTGCGGCAAAATTCGTACTTGTGGTCGCACACAACAGAATTGCTTAATACTAATTGTGGTCTGTGCACAGCTAGGAAGTACCTGCGACGTTTTATCTATCGTAGCCCCCAGGAGAGGCTCCTTATATAATTAAGTACACGCGAGGCAACCAGACCCGTAATGCTAAAAAACAATGGCCGAAAAAATCAGAATCAAGGATATTGCCGAGAGAGCTGGCGTATCCGTTGGAACCGTAGACCGAGTTCTGCACGACCGCCCAAACGTGTCGAAACCTGCTCGCGACAAGGTCGAGAAAGCCCTCAAGGAAATGAATTATCAGCCTAATGTGTACGCCAGCGCTCTGGCTTACAACAAATCCTATACCTTCTACCTACTGATTCCGAAACATGAATCGGAGGCTTACTGGGAGGAAATAGAGGAAGGCGCAAAAAAATGTGAAGATACTCGACGTGACTTCCATATCGAAGTAGAGATTCGTTTCTATGAGCGTTCCAGCGAGGAATCGTTCCGCGAAGAAGGCAACAAGATTCTTGAGGCCAGTCCGGAAGGAGTCATCGTGGTGCCTTCATCGCTCGATGTAACCCGCGAGTTTACCGAGGCGTTGCATCACAAAAGCATCCCATTCATCCTGCTAGACTCCTATATGCCCGATCTCCGTCCGCTCTCTTTCTTCGGCCAGGATTCGTTCTGTTCCGGTTTCTTCGCAGCCAAGATGCTGATGATGCTTGCAGCAAAGGAAGATGAAATCCTGCTCATGAGGCAGACCAAAGACGGAAGAGTGGTCAGCAAGCAGCAGGATAACCGAGAGGTAGGATTCCGCCATTACATGCACGACCACTTCCCTAACGTGAAGATTACCATGCTCGACCTGCCGTTGAACGGCACACGTGCTGAATTCGTCAAAATGCTGGAGAAGTTCTTTGACGGGCATCCGGAAATCCACCATTGCATCACCATGACTTCAAAGGCGCACATCGTGGGCGACTTCCTGCTGAAGACCAACCGCCGCGCCGTTCAGATCATGGGCTATGATATGGTAGAGAAAAACGCTCGCTGTCTGCGCGAAGGAAGCATCTCTTTCCTCATCGCCCAGCACGCCTACATGCAGGGTTACTCCTGCGTAGACACGCTCTTCCAGGCCATTGTGCTGAAGAAGAAAGTTACGCCGGTAAACTATATGCCTATCGAGCTGCTGATGAAGGAAAACGTAGATTTCTATCGCAGAACCCAGCTCTAAGGCTATCGAGCAGAACAGGGCTTCCGCATGGAAGAATATTCTTACAGGAACATTATAAATTATAAACAATAAATATAAAACAGACTACGTATGGAACAATCAAGTTTTATCAAGATTAACCCTGCCGACTCGGTAGTGGTTTGCTTACGCCCTATGAAGAAGGGTGAAACGATTGAAGTAGATGGCAAGACCATCACATTATTGCAGGATACTCCTGCAGGACACAAGGTGCTCATCAACGATGCTACCGAGGGTACAGATATTCTGAAGTATGGCTACCCTATTGGTCATGCAAAGACCGATCTCAAGGCGGGCGAATGGGTAAACGAGAACAACCTCAAGACCAATCTTGCCGGTACGCTCGAATATACCTACAACCCGGTTAACGAGCAGCTGAACATCGCTAAGGAAAACCGCACCTTCATGGGCTACGTTCGCAAGAATGGCGAAGTTGGCGTAAGAAACGAAGTATGGGTAGTTCCTACCGTGGGCTGCGTTAACGGCGTGGCTGAGAAACTGGTAGAACTCCTCAAGAAAGAAACAGGCTGCGAAGGCATCGACGCCATCCACGCATGGCACCACAACTTCGGCTGCTCACAGCTTTCGGGCGACCATGAGAATACCCGCAAGGTGCTTCGCGATATTTGTCTGCATCCAAACGCAGGTGCCGTGCTCGTTCTCTCGCTCGGCTGCGAGAACAACCAGCCAGATGATTTCATGAAGATGCTCGGCGACTATGATCACGACCGCATCAAACTTCTTGTAACACAGAAGGTTGAAGGCGATGAGCTCGAGGAAGGCATGAAGATTCTGCGCAACCTCTATGCCCAGGCTAAGGAAGACAAGCGCGAGGAAGTTCCGGTAAACAAACTGCGCGTAGGTTTGAAGTGTGGCGGTTCTGACGGCTTCAGCGGAATTACAGCCAACCCATTGGTAGGTGAATTTAGCGACTGGCTCGTAGCTCAGGGCGGTACAAGCATCCTGACAGAGGTACCGGAAATGTTTGGCGCAGAAACCATTCTGATGAACCGTTGCGAAAATAAGGAACTCTTCGACAAGACCGTTCACCTGATTAACGACTTCAAGGAGTACTTCCTGAGCCATGGTGAACCAGTTGGCGAGAACCCTTCTCCAGGTAACAAGGCAGGTGGTATCTCAACCCTCGAAGATAAGGCTTTGGGTTGCACCCAGAAGTGCGGACGTGCTCCGGTAAGCGGCGTGCTCCAGTATGGCGACCGTCTGGAGACAACCGGTTTGAACCTGCTTTCAGCTCCGGGTAACGACCTTGTAGCAGCCACAGCTCTGGCTTCAGCAGGTTGCCAGCTCATTCTCTTCACCACAGGTCGCGGAACCCCATTCGGAACCTTCGTGCCAACGATGAAGATTTCTACCAACAGCAATTTGGCAAAGAACAAGCCAAACTGGATTGACTTCAACGCCGGCGCTCTGATAGAAGGTGTAGAAATGAAAGACTTGGTAAGCAAGTTTATTGATAAGATTATAGCCGTAGCAAGTGGCGAGGAGGCTCGCAACGAGTATAATGGCTATCGTGAAATCTCCATCTTCAAGAATGGAGTAACTCTTTAATTAAGAAGAAAAAAGAAGTATGAGTAATAAAAAAGGTTTGCTGGCGTTGTCGCCATTATTTTTGCTGATTGTCCTCATCGTGGCTTTTACCGTATATTCGGTAGACAGCAGCCATCAGGACACCAGCCTCTCGCTCACAGTAGCGTTCATGATTTCGAGCATTTATGCCGTGGCTATTTCCGGCGGAATGCCTGTCAGGAAACGAGTGGACACATACAGCAAGGGTGCCGGCGCCAACAACCTGATGCTCATGCTCTGGATTTACGTGCTGGCTGGCTCGTTTGCCGCATCAGCCAAGGCGATGGGAGCCGTTGATGCAACCGTCAACCTGGCGCTCAGCATCCTGCCAGCCAGCATGATTCTGCCAGGACTTTTCCTGGCTGCCTGCTTTATCTCCGTATCTATCGGAACAAGTGTGGGAACCGTCGTGGCTCTGGTTCCGATAGCCGCCGGACTGGCCCACTCGATGGATGCTAACGTAGGCATGATGACCGCCATCATCGTAGGTGGCGCTTATTTCGGCGACAACCTCTCGTTCATCTCCGATACGACGGTTGTTGCTACGCAGACGCAGAACTGCAAGATGAGCGATAAATTCAAGGTCAACTCCATGATTGTGGTTCCGGCCGCCGTACTCGTGCTCATCGCCTATTCTGTCATGGGAGTCGGTCTTCAGGCCCCAACCCACATCAACGAGGTAGAATACATGAAAGTATTGCCTTACCTCACCGTCCTCGTTACCGCTATTGCCGGCATGAATGTAATGGCTGTTCTCACTCTGGGCACCCTACTCTGTGGCGCCATCGGCATAGGTAGTCATCTTCTGGGTGCCTCCGGAAGCTACGACCTCTTTGGCTGGTTCTCAGCCATGGGCAACGGCATTATCGGCATGGGCGAACTCATTATCATCGCCATGATGGCAGGTGGTATGCTCGAAATCATCCGCGAAAACGGCGGAATCGATTTCATCATCAACAAGATTACAGCCCACGTAAACAGCAAGCGTGGAGCCGAACTTTCTATCGCCGCCCTCGTTTCGATGGTAAACATCTGTACGGCAAATAATACGGTAGCGATTCTGACAGTAGGAAATATTTCGAAAAAGATAGGCGACCGTTTTGGCGTAGACAACCGCAAGGCAGCCAGCATTCTCGACACCTTCTCATGCATGGTTCAGGGATTGATTCCTTATGGCGTGCAGATGCTCCTGGCAGCCGGTCTGGCCAATCTCAGTCCGATGGATATTCTTCCTTATCTCTATTATCCGCTGGCGATTGGTGTGGCAGCCCTGCTGGCCATCCTCTTCCGCTATCCTAGGAGATACAGTTAGGAAGACTTCTCAAATCAGAGGAGGGTCTCCTTCAGCGTTAGAGATTTCTTGACAGGAAGAACAAAACTTTATTATTGACTATTAATAAGAACAAGGCTTATGAATTTTCTTCAGCGCAACCTTTTTACTAAGCTCCGTGCCGACAACTTCGGCATCAAGGAAGAAATGGAACCGATGACTACCTTTAAGAAGAAAAAGATAGCTCAGATGCTCAAGAACGTGAATGATGTTCCTGCCGGAGAGGTGAAGATGAACAACAGTTTTCTGAACCGACGGCTCAGCAAGATTCAGGAAGATGAACGCCACGCCATTGATACCTCTATCGAGACCATTTATCTGCTGCGCATCATCGTGGCAAACGTAAATGGAATGTTGGCTAACGGAATCAATCTCAGAGGAATCATCCAGTTGGGAGACTACCTGAGAACCCGAGGCGACAAGGTAGATTTCGTGAAACTGGAGAAGTGGCTTGCCAAGCTCCGCATCCAGCGCATCGCCCAGTTGGAAGGAAGCGTACTCATCACCTTCTTCGATTTTGAACAGGACGAAATCCCATTCGTTCATCACATAGAAAGAGGTGCCTACAAGCTGACGCTCCGTTCGCTCTACTATAATATCATGGACCAGCAGGCCATTCAGTTTGAGCAGACCAGCAGCGGCTTTGTACGCACCACGGGGGGAACCATGCGCAAAAATCTGCGCCGCAGCATGCGCTATCTGCAATACGCTCCGATAGAAACCATGAGCAATTTCATGAACAATTTCTTCCGTTCATTATCTGAGATTGAAGAGTAAATTTCAGTAAGGATTGAAGGGGTTAATCTGGGATTCATCAGGACGAAGAGTAAAATATCTATAAAATTAATCTCTTAGTAGTACGATTTTCATCTGATTTTCGTATCTTTGCATCTATGAAAAAGTTATTTATCTCTATTATAGCATCCATTATTGCCTTGGGAGCCCATGCCCAGGTGCAATGCGAAGACACTTGTCGGCACGTTCACGGCATCGACTTGAGTCATTATCAGGGCAACGTGTTCTGGGAAACGGTGGGCGACAACTCTAAGATGGCTTACGTTTATCTGAAAGCTACTGAAGGCGGAACCAACATTGACAGCAAATACAAGCAGAATATCGACCTGGCTCATCGCTACGGAATGAAAGTAGGTTCTTATCATTTCTACAGAGCCCGCATCCCACAGCAGACGCAGCTGGAAAATTTCATGGCCCAATGTCGTCCGGGAGATCAGGACCTCTTGCCTATGATTGATGTGGAGACGAAAAGCGGCATGGATACAGAAGAATTCTGCGATTCGCTCTTTAAGTTTCTGCATCTCGTAGAGAAAGCATATAAGCAGAAACCCCTCATCTATACGGGAGCCAATTTCTATGACAACTATCTTCTGGGCAAGCTAGACAGCTACAAGCTGATGATTGCCCAGTATACGAAGCGCATCCCTGTATTGCGCGATGGTAGAGATTTCGAAATGTGGCAATATACGGGTAAGGGCAGACTCAACGGAATAAACGGCTATGTTGACAAAAGCCGTTTCATGGGGCGCCACAAGCTCAGAGAAATCAGATTCAGACATCGATAGTACTTGAAACCTTGAACTTGGAACTTTATGATTAGCTTCAAGGTAAAGAGTAGATAAGGTCTGGAAGTAGAGAAGCATGAACTATATAAGTACATTAATAAACACAAAATAGAATTATGGCAATTATAAAATGTCCGGAATGCGGACGTCAAATTAGCGATAAAGCACCTACCTGCCCTAGTTGCGGAGTAGAAATAGCAGGCAAAATTACCAAATGCCCAAATTGTGGCGAGATTTATTTCAGCAATCTGGAAATGTGTCCTAACTGCCATGAGCTGAATCCTTCGCTCACAAGAATGACGCCTCCGACAGGAATGAGCCAGCAGACTCCTATGACTCAGCAGCAAGAAGCTGGAAACGCAGCCAGACAGAATGCAATCAGACAAGAAGAAATCCGCCATCAGGAGGCTCTCAGACAGGACGCTCTCAGGCAGCAGGCTCGTCCTCAGACACCTGTCAGAACAGCAACACCTCCTACTCCACCCGTTCCTCCGGTTCGCCCACAGCAATCTAATTCTCAGAACGGCGGAAACGGCGAGGGAACCCAGAAAAAGAAAAAAAGCAACCGTGGCGTCATCATCATCTCTCTGATTTTCGCCTTCCTCGTTTGTGGCATTTTCTACTATTTCTATGATAGTGCCAATAAGAATAAGGAACTGGAAGCTTACGAGTATGCGATGCAGAGTAGCGACCCGATGGTTCTGCAGAGTTACCTAGATACTTACAAAGATGCTGACGAGGCGCATCGTGATTCTATCATGGCTCACCTCGAACTTCTGAAACAGACCGATCAGGACTGGACCAACACCGTAGTAAGCGGTTCGAAAGAGGCCCTGCAGGCTTATCTCGACAAATACCCAAACAGTCCACACAAGCAGGAGGTTTTGAACAAGATAGATTCCATCGACTGGAATGTGGCCAAGAATGCTGATAATGTAGAAGCTTACCAGGCTTATCTCGCCGCTCATGCTGACGGTTCGCATATCGAAGAGGCTGAGAATGCGATGAAGAAAGCCAAGAGTAGAGATTTGCAGCCAGAAGAGAAAGATATGGTAAGCAGTCTGTTCCGCCATTTCTTCCAAAGCATCAATACCCGCGATGCTGATGGTTTGCAGGCTTCATGCGAGGACATTCTCTCTTCGCTTCTGGGCAAGAATTCTGCTACCAAGGCAGATGTTGTTACCTTTATGAATAAGCTTTATAAGGAAGATGTGACCAACCTGAACTGGTTCCTCGCCAACGATTATCAGATCAAGAAGCGCGAGGTGGGTGACGAAGATTATGAATATCAGGTTCAGTTCTCAGCACGTGAGGAAGTTCAGCTTACCGACGGTACTAAGAAAACCAACCATTTCAAAATCAACGCAACCGTTTCGCCAGACGGCAAGGTTTCTGCGTTCAACATGTCGAAGATTAATGCTGCAGAATAGAATAAAAAACGCGCTGTAAGATCAAATAGAATAAAAAACGCCCTGCAAGATTAGGAACTTCATTTCTGAATGTTCCCTTCTTGCAGGGCGTCTCTTTTTTCCTTCATGTTTCGGGAAAGTTCTCATGTCCGAGAACCCGTTCCCTTCTTTTAGAAACTACTTTGCATCCTTCATCTGACGGAGCAAATCTTTCTGCTTATCATTCAATCCGGTTGGCAACTTCACGTTATAAGTAATCATCAGGTCGCCAAAGGTTCCGTCACCCCGATCGTATCCTTTTCCGCGAACACGAACCTTCGTGCCATTCTGCGTTTCCGGCTTAATCTTGAGTTTAATTTTAGAACCATTACTCAATTTAATGATTCCTTCGCCGCCCAGCAGAGCCGTATAAAGGTCGATATTCACATTCATGTTCATTTCGCCGTTATTGGCACGACCATTCTGGCCGCAACCGCCGCCACAACCACCAGTACCGAAATCAGCACCAGCTCCGTAGCCTGCCCCATTAAAGCCGCTACCATAACCGGCAGAACCATTAAATCCGCCAAAATTGCCGGAACCGAATCCTTCAGCCGACTGCTGGCTTCTGCCACGACCTCCGAAGAGATTTTCGAAGAAGCTGGAGAAACCTCCACCTCCGCCAAACTGGCTGAAGTCGAAACCCTCGAATGGATTTCCACCTGCTCCACCATAGCTTCCGGAACCGCCTGCACCACCAGCTCCGCCGAAACCGCCGAATGCATCAGCATTCTTCCATTGTTCGCCATACTGGTCGTATTTAGCACGCTTATCTGGGTCAGAAATCACCTCATACGCCTCGTTCAGCGCCTGGAACTTAGCCTTCGCCTTCGGGTCGTTAGGGTGCAAATCTGGGTGAAACTGTTTTGCACGTTTACGATACGCAGCTCTCACATCCTTCTGCGGAATGTTCTTGTCTACGCCGAGAATCTTGTAATAATCAACAAATGCCATATTATAAAACCTCCTATTTTTTAGTTTTTAAAAAATATCCAACAAAAAGTATGCCTATTTAAGTTCTTTTTTGTACTTTTGCAGAGAAAATAAGAAACAGAGCTCAACTGATGGGCTTTCATTACTCAAAAGAAATACATTAATTAATATGAAACAATTATTTGCTGCGCTTCTTCTGGCGCTAACTTTCAATTCACAAGCGATGGGACAACAACGTACCGTAAAACTGAGAGTGATAGAGACAAGCGATGTGCACGGCTCTTTCTTCCCTTACGATTTCATCAACCGTAAGCCAAAAGCAGGAACCTTGGCGCGCGTTTCTTCCTACGTCAATAATTTGCGAAAAGACTACAAGGATAACCTCATCCTCTTGGAGAATGGCGATATTCTGCAGGGACAGCCTACCTGCTATTATTATAATTATGTAAAAACAGAGGCTAGAAACGTGGCTGCCGATGTGGTAAACTACATGAAGTATGATGCGCAAGTATTTGGCAATCATGATGTTGAAACGGGTCATCCGGTTTACGACAAATGGATAAAAGAACTCAATTGCCCAGTTCTTGGTTCCAACATCATCAGCACTTCTACAGGCCAGCCATACGTTAAGCCTTATCTCATCCTGAACCGCGAGGGCGTGAAGGTGGCTGTCTTGGGAATGATTACTCCTGCCATTCCAAACTGGCTCACGGAGAATCTCTGGAGCGGACTGAAATTTGAAAATATGGTAACAAACGCCCGCAAATGGGTGAAGTATCTCCAGGAGAATGAAAAACCGGATGTTATCATCGGCCTCTTCCACAGTGGAAAAGACGGAGGCATTCAGACTGCCGAATATGATGAAGACGCCTCTATCAAGGTGGCAAAAGAAGTGCCGGGCTTCGACCTCGTTCTCTTCGGCCACGACCATACACGCGACAACGAAACCGTAACCAATACTGATGGAAAGCAGGTGGTTTGCCTGGATCCTGCCAACAACGCCATTAGCGTGGCTGATGCTGAAATAACCCTCACCCTCAACAAGAAAAAGGTGAACGGAAAGAAACAGCTGGTGGTAACTGACAAAAAGGTGACAGGCAAGATTGTGGATGTGACAGATTGTCCTATCGACGAGGATTTCATGAAGACTTTCGAACCTCAGATTGCGGAAGTAAAGAAATATGTGGGCAAGCAGATTGGCAACTTCAAGACTACCATCTACAGTCGCGACCAGTTCTTCGGCAGTTCTGCTTTCAACGATTTCATCCTCAACCTCCAGTTGCAGATTACAAATGCCGACATTTCGTTCAACGCTCCTCTTCAGTTCAACGCGGTTCTGAAAGCCGGCCCAATCTACGTGAGCGACATGTTCAATCTCTATAAATATGAGAACCAGCTCTACGTAATGCGTATGACGGGCGAAGAAATCAGAAAGCATCTGGAAATGAGTTACGACCTCTGGGTGAACACAATGAAGAGCCCGGACGACCATCTTCTGCTGCTCGATGAGAAGACCGCTGGCGACCAGCAACGTCTCGGTTTCAAGAATCTCTCGTTCAACTTTGATAGTGCTGCGGGAATCGATTACGAAGTTGACGTAACCAAGCCAGATGGCGAGAAGGTGAAGATTCTGCGCATGAGCAACGGCGAACCTTTCGATGAGAAGAAATGGTACAAGGTAGCCGTTAACAGCTATCGTGGAAATGGCGGCGGCGAACTCCTTACCAAGGGGGCCGGAATCCCGAAAGACAGTCTTGAAAGCCGAATCATCTATCGCAGCAAGCGCGACCAGCGCTACTATCTGATGGAAGAAATTGAAAAGATGGGAACGGTTGATGCAAAACCAAACAACAACTGGAAGTTTGTGCCGGAAGCATGGACCAAGCCAGCTGCCCAGCGCGATTTCGAATTGCTGTTCGGTAAGAAGGAATAGCTCCTCGAAACGCTTCTGGAAAAGCATATTATAAAGCTCAAAGTAAAAAAGCAAATAAGTTCAAAATAAAGAATGAAGTATTGGTTTATATTTTGCAAGACTGATCTCTTGCTCGAAAAGAAAGAAGACGGAACCTATACGATTCCTTGTTCAGAAGAGAGTCCAATCCCAACAAAGCCTTGGACTCACATTCTCAACATTACCACGATGGAAGACGGAACAGAGGTAAAGACCTTCACCATTCCTGAGCCCGTTACCGGCAATCCGAAGTACGAAATGTGCGGCTTGCGCCCTAGTTTCTACAAACTCTCTCCTGCCCTTTACCAGAAAGCAGGAAAGTGTCAGGAACTCAACTATTGGGACATGAATACCCAATTCTGCGGCGTTTGCGGAGCTCCGATGAAAATGGCAACCGACATCAGTAAGAAATGTACAGAATGCGGCAAACAGGTCTGGCCTTCGCTTGCCACAGCCATCATCGTTCTGATTAAGAAAGATGATCAGGTCTTGCTGGTACACGCTCGCAATTTCAAGGGAAATTTCGACAGTCTCGTGGCTGGTTTCGTAGAGACTGGCGAGAATCTGGAAGAGGCGGTTCATCGTGAAGTAATGGAAGAAACCGGTCTGGCTATCAAGAACTTGAAATATTTCGGTTCCCAGCCTTGGCCTTATCCGAGCGGTCTGATGATTGGCTTCTCGGCAGAATATGTAGATGGAGAAATTCATCTTCAGAAAGAAGAACTCTCTCGTGGTAAATGGTTCACGAAAGAGAATCTCCCTATTCTCCCAGAGAAACTTTCCATCGCCCGAAAACTCATCGACGCCTGGCTGGCGGACAAACTCTAATAATGAGGACAAACTCTAATAATGAGGACAAACTCTAAAAGTGAGGATAAACTCTAAAAAATGATGAAAGAGAAACTTTGGAATGCAAACTACATCAAGGTGATGACTACCAACTTTCTGTTGTATTTCGCCTTCTATCTGCTCACACCTTTGCTCCCTCTCTATCTGAGCGAAAATTTTGGAGCCACGAAAGATGTGATTGGAATTGTGCTGAGCGGCTATACGGTTGCCGCCCTCATCATTCGTCCGTTCAGCGGATATGTGGTTGACAGCTTTTCGCGCAAGAAGGTTCTGATGGTCTGTCTCACGGCCTTCGCCATCTTCTTTGCCGGCTATATTGCAGCCAGCACCATCCTGATGTTTGCCATCTGCAGAACCCTGCACGGAGGTCCGTTCGGAGCCGTAACGGTTGCCAACAGCACCTGCGCCATCGACGTTCTTCCGGCAAGTAGGAGAAATGAAGGAATCGGACTCTACGGACTGAGCAACAATTTTGCCATGGCGATTGCTCCATCCATCGGAATCTATCTGCATAATGCGGTAGACAGTTACATGATTCTCTTCTGGATAGCTTTCATCGTGGCGATTGCCTCAGTTGTGATTGCAGGAACCATCCGCCTCCCCGAAAAGGAAATCGTTAAGAACAAGGAGAAGCTTTCTCTCGACCGCTTCTTCCTGACGCGTGCCTGGCTCCTTGCCATCAACATCGCCATGTTCGGTTTCTGCTGGGGTGTTCTGAGCAATTATCTCGCAATCTACAGCAAGGAGGAACTCGGAATTACAGGCGGAACGGGCACTTATTTTGCCCTTCTTTCCATGGGTCTGTTCCTGTCAAGACTGCAGGGAAGAAAAGCCTTGAGTCAGGGCAAACTTACCCAGAATGCGGCCGAAGGAATGCTGCTTTCGCTTGTTGGTTTCATCATCTTTGTTACCGTCAAGCACCCGGTAGCCTATTATCTTTCGGCTTTTCTTATCGGCCTGGGCAACGGTCATCTTTACCCAGCCTTCCTCAACATGTTCATTAATGTGGCTCGTCACGACCAGCGTGGAACGGCAAACAGCAGCATTCTTACCGGTTGGGATTTGGGCTTCGGAATCGGCTGTCTGCTAGGCGGAGTTGTGGCAGAACATTTCGGTTACAACGGAACATTCTGGATGGTTACTATAGAAAATGCAGCTTCCGTTCTCCTCTTCTTTGCCGCTTCGAAACAATTCTTTGAGAAGAGACGCAGAGAATAGAAAACAGTTGATAAAGAGAAATATAAGATTATGAATAAAAAAAGAGCACTTCATCCGAGACAGAAGAAAGTCTCAGGCGAAGTGCTCTTATTTTTATCTTACTTTTCTGTTTTTAGAAAGGAAGATCATCTGCGCTACCACTCTCTGCTGCAGGAGCTGCAGGCTGAACTGGAGGGAATGCTGCAGTTGCGCCATTAGCAGGAGCTGCTGGCTGAGCAGGAGCTACAGGAGCACCTACTGGAGGAAACGCACCTGGCTGCATTCCGCCCATAGCACCAGCTACGGCGTTAGGGTCAACACGCTGGATGTTCCAGGCACGGATGCTGTTGAACCAACGGCCCTGATACTCATGAGCATCAATATCGAAAGAAACCAGGAGTTCCTCACCACTCTGAATGTTGAACTGAGCCAGACGGTCTGCTCCGAAAACATCAAAGCACAATTTCTTTGGATACTGCTCGTGGGTTTCAATTACGAACGACTGAGCTTTCCACTCTCCTCTCTGAGAGACGCCGCTTCTTTCAGGCAAAACGGCAATAACCTTTCCTTGTAATTCCATATGATAATATTTAAAGTTTTTCCTTTGTTTAAAGGGTGTTTTTTTCTTTCTGACTGCGAAATTACTAAAAATAGTTCAAAAACTAGAACTTTTCTCCAATTATTTTTGCTTATCAGCGATATTTTTTGTATTTTTGTGCTCAATTAGGTGATATTGCCTAATTTAATTAAGGTGAAACAGAAAACAAAATAAAATTTAAATAAAATACTCATGAGATTTACAGTATCAAGTTCTGCATTGAGCAGCAAGCTCAACATGCTCGCAAAAGTGATTGGAAGCAAGAATTCGTTGCCAATCCTCGATTGTTTCCTTTTCCAAGTTGCTAACGGTGAAATGAGCATCACGGCTAGCGATAGTGATAATGTCATCAAGAGTACACTCGCTCTTACCGACCACGATGGAGAAGGTGAGTTTTGTGTGCCTAACCGCGTAATCCTCGATGCGTTGAAGGAACTGCCTGAGCAGCCTCTTCACTTCGATGTGGATGCTGCCGGAGAAGCCGTTGCCATCAAGATTGTTTACCAGAACGGTCTTTACAACTTCACAGGTCAGAGCGCAGAGGAATATCCTCGCACACAGAGCATGAACGATGCTTGCACAACCATTTCTTTGCCTACAGAAATGCTGATCAACAACATTTCACGCTCGCTCTTCGCTACAGCCAACGATGAGTTGCGCCCTGTCATGAACGGTATTTATTTCGACCTGACAGCAGATGCTCTCGCTATCGTAGCAAGCGATGGTCACAAGCTGGTTCGCAGCAAGAACTTCACTATCAAGAGCGAATCTCCTTCAGCATTCAACTTGCCTAAGAAGCCAGCTTCTCTGCTGAAGAACATTCTGAGCAAGGACGGCGACGACGCAATCATCAAGTTTGATGACCGAAGCGCAGAAATCCAGTTTACTGACGGCGTTATGAGATGCAGACTGATTGATGGCCGCTACCCTAACTACAACTCTGTTATTCCAAACAACCCTAACGAGGTTACAGTAGACCGCAGAGGCTTGCAGAGTGCTTTGCGCCGCGTATTGCCATTTGCAAGCGAGAGCAGCCAGCTCATCCGTTTCCACATCGAGTCAGGCCGTTTCGAGGTTTCTTCTGAGGATATTGACTTCTCAACATCTGCAAAGGAACAGTTGTCTTGCGAATACAACGGCTCTCCTATCAGCATCGGCTTCAAGGGAAGCAGTCTGATGGAAATCCTGAGCAATCTCACCAGCGACAACATCATCATCCAGCTGGCAGACCCTAGCCGTGCCGGAATCATCGTACCAGCAGAACAGCCTGAGAACGAAGATATTCTGATGCTCATCATGCCTATGCTCCTTAACGACTAAAGGAGCACGGGCTTTCTCTGAAACAACAAAAAGAAAAGTATTTCTACAAAAATGAAACTCAATTTGACAAAGCCTCTGATCGTGTTCGACCTGGAGACAACGGGTCTTGACATGATCAAGGATCGTATTATACAGATTTCTTACATCAAGGTAATGCCTGATGGAACTGAAGACCGCAAGAACCTCTACGTAAATCCTTGCAAGGAGATTCCTGCCGAAGTAGTTGCCCTTACAGGCATCAGCAACGAAGATGTAAAAGATGCGCCAACCTTCAAGCAGCTGGCTGCCACATTAGAGAAGGAATTTACAGGTTGCGATTTCGCAGGCTACAATTCCAACCACTTCGATGTACCGATGCTCGCAGAAGAATTTCTGCGTGCTGGAATCGACTTCGATTTTAACAAGTGCCGTCTCATCGATGCGCAGACCATCTTCATGAAGATGGAACGCCGTAACCTGGCTGCTGCCTACAAGTTCTATTGCGGCAGAAAGATGGAGGAAGATTTCGAAGCTCATCGTGCAGATCAGGATACAGAGGCTACTTACCGCGTGCTCATGGGCGAGCTCGACAAGTATGCTCCAGGCGTGCAGGATGAACCTGAGCGCGTGCTCAACAACAACATGGATGAACTTGCCGATTTCTCTAAGCAGAAGGATAATGTAGATTTCGCCGGACGCATCGTTTGGGAAGAGGTAAAAGACGCCCAGGGCAACGTTGTAAACGATGAGAACGGAAATCCTTTGAAGCACGAAGTATTCAACTTCGGCAAATACAAAGGATGGGATGTGGCTGAGATTCTGACCAAAGATCCGGGTTATTTTACATGGGTCTTGGGAAGCGATTTCACCAACAATACCAAGCAGGTGCTTACCCGCATCCGCCTTCGTGAATTCAACAAGAGAATGGGAAAATAATTGTTACCGGACTTTCGCAAGTAGTTGAAGAACAAACCTTGCGAAATTCGGATTTATTTCTTAACTGTTAGAAAAATTCATGTTAAAAGGAAAGAAAATCGTATTGGGCATTACGGGCTCTATTGCAGCCTACAAGTCTTGCCTCATCATACGAGGTCTCATCAAGCGCGAAGCCGAAGTGCAGGTGGTCATTACGCCTGCAGGAAAGGAGTTTATCACTCCCATCACCCTTTCGGCTCTTACGCATAAGCCTGTGGTAAGCGAATTCTTCTCGCAGCGCGATGGAACCTGGAATTCGCACGTAGACTTAGGTCTGTGGGCCGACGCCATGCTCATCGCTCCTTGCACAGCCTCTACCATGGGAAAGATGGCTCACGGAATTGCTGACAACATGCTCATCACAACCTATCTGTCGATGAAAGCGCCTGTTTTCATCGCTCCAGCCATGGACCTCGACATGTATAAGCATCCTTCTACCCAAGCCAACATGAAAACACTTCTGGGCTATGGAAATCACATCATAGAACCTGAAGTGGGATTCCTGGCAAGCGGACTGGAAGGAAAGGGACGCATGGAAGAACCTGATATTATCGTAGAATGCCTTGACAGATTCTTCGATGAACAGGCTCAGCAGAATGCAGAGACCGATGAAGCTGCATCAGAAAACTGCAAGGAAAAAAAAAGCGATAAGCTCGATTTGAAAGGCAAGAAGATCATGATTACAGCCGGACCAACTTACGAAAAGATTGACCCGGTACGTTTCATCGGTAATTATTCTTCCGGCAAAATGGGCTTTGCCCTTGCTGAAGAGTGCTGCCGCCGTGGTGCTGAGGTTACGCTGGTTGCAGGTCCGGTTTCGCTCAGCTGTTCTGAAGCCATTCATCGCATCGATGTAGAAAGTTGCGAGGAAATGTACCAGGCTGCCACACAAGCCTTCGCCTCAACCGATGCTGCCATTCTCTGTGCTGCTGTTGCTGATTTCAAACCAACCGAGATTGCAGACAGGAAAATCAAGCGCGAGAAAGATGATTTGGAACTCCGCCTCGTCCCTACTCACGATATTGCTGCAGCCCTTGGCAAAATGAAACAAAAACATCAGCGAATTGTGGCTTTCGCCCTGGAAACCAACGATGAAGAAGCTAATGCACAGAAAAAACGCAAAAAGAAAAATGCCGATTTCATCGTGCTTAACTCTACTCGCAATCCGGGAACCACATTCCGTACGGATGACAACCAGATAACGATTATTTCTGAAGAGGATAAGAAAGAATATGAGAAGAAACCGAAAACTGAAGTGGCTCGCGACATTATCAACGAGCTGGCTCATCTCTTGTAGTCCCATCACATCAGCCGCTCAGGAGTTGCAGGCTAAGATTACCATCAACCATGCACAGATTCAGGGCACGGAAAAACGGGTATTCGATAATCTGCAGCAAACTCTTGAGCAGTTTGTGAACGACAGGCAATGGACGAATCTTCAATTCAGGAAGAACGAGCGCATCGTGTGCAACTTCAATATCACGGTAAGCAAGTATGATAAAGACCAGAATATCTTTACCTGCAAGGCGCTCATCCAGGCCAACCGTCCCGTCTACAATTCAGCCTATACGTCCACCTTATATAATAATGTGGATGAAAACTTCACGTTCAAGTTTGCCGAGTTCGATCAGCTGGAGTTTACCGAAGAGCGGATTGACAACCAGCTAACGGCTCTGCTCGCCTACTATGCTTACCTCATCATCGGTTTAGATCTTGACAGTTTTGCGCCTAAAGGTGGTGAAGACATTCTGCAACGTTGCATGAACCTCACCAACAACGCCCAGAATCTTGATTTTCCGGGCTGGAAAGCGTTTAGTGACAACAGAAACCGGTTCGCCATCATTTCCGATTATCTCGACGGAGCCATGGAACCTTTCAGAATGCTGCAATACAACTATTACAGAAAAGGGCTCGATGAAATGGCGAATAATGTGGAACGAGGCAGAACTGAAATCACCAACACCCTGCTCCAGGATCTGAAGAAGGCACGTACGGACAGACCGCTCAGTCTGCTGCCACAAATCTGGACCGACTATAAGAAGGACGAGCTTGCTAACATCTATCAGAAACATGGCACTCAGAAAGAGAAAGAAAGCATTTATGAGCTGCTCTTCTCCATCAATCCTTCTCAAAATTCATATTGGGACAAAATCAAGGAATAAGGCTACATGCAGAATGATTCGAGGCAACTTCTCGGATGATAAAGCAAAGATTCTTCCTAGGTAGGTTAAGTTCCTTTAAAATAATAAGATAAGAAATTATGCTCAAGCAATTATACATCAAGAATTTCACGTTGATTGACGAGTTGGACATACCTCTTTATCCAGGATTCTCAGTCATCACGGGCGAGACGGGTGCCGGAAAGAGCATCATTCTCGGAGCCATCGGACTGCTCCTAGGCAACCGTGCTGACAGCAAGGCCATTAAGGCAGGAAGAGACCGATGCGTGATTGAAGCCCACTTCGACCTGTCAAAATACGGAATGCAGGATTTCTTCGATGCTAACGATATTGATTATGATGCAGAAGACACCATCATCCGCCGCGAACTGACAGCTGCCGGAAAGAGCCGTGCCTTCATCAACGACACGCCCGTCCCCCTGAGCAAGATGAGAGAACTGGGCGAACAGCTCGTCGATATTCATTCGCAGCATCAGAACCTCCTACTGCAGAAGGAAGACTTCCAGCTCAGCGTGGTCGACATTATTGCCCACGATGAAAAGCAGAAGAAGGCTTATCTTGCCGAATACAAGAACTATAAAAAGGCTAAGCAGCAGCTGGAAGACCTGAAAGCGGAAATCGCAAAGAACAAGGAGAACGAGGAATTCATGCGCTTCCAGTTTAAGGAACTGGATGATGCAAACCTACAGGAAGGCGAACTTGAGCAACTGGAACAGGAAGCAGGAACCCTGAGCCATTCTGAAGACATCAAGACTGCGCTCTATGAGGCAGATAATGCACTCTCGGGCGAAGACGGCAGCATTCTCGACAAGCTGAAGAATGCAGCCCAGCAGATTGACAACATCAAGGAGGTTTATCCGGATGTGAAAGAGGTAGCTGAGCGAATGCAGAGCAGCTATATAGAACTCAAGGATATTGCCCAGGAAATAAGCGGAAGCGTTGACAATGTTGAGTTTGACCCGAACCGGCTTGAAACCATCAATTCCCGGCTTGACCAGCTCTACTCGCTCCAGCAGAAATTCCATGTGGAAAATGTAGAAGAACTCATCGCCACTCGCGAGCGAATCAACGAACAGCTACAGCACATAGATAATGGAGATGAAGACATAGAAGAGCTGGAAAAGCAAGTTGCCCTTCTGCTTGCCAAGGCTGAAAAGCTGGCTGGTGATCTGACTGCCATCCGAACGAAATCGGCTAGAAAGATAGAAGAAGAAATGAAGAAACGTCTCATTCCTCTGGGAATTCCAAACGTCCGCTTCGAAATTTCATTCTCCGCCAAGCCGCTCAGTTCTGATGGTGTTGACAAGGTCAATTTCCTGTTCAGCGCCAACAAGAGCACGCTTCTTCAGCCGGTGAGTCAGGTTGCTTCCGGTGGAGAAATCGCCCGCGTCATGCTTTCTCTGAAGGCCATGATCAGCGGCGCCGTAAAACTGCCAACCATCATCTTCGATGAAATCGACACGGGAGTAAGCGGTAAGATTGCTGAAAAGATGGCGGAAATCATGACAGAGATGGGCAACCTGAACCGCCAGGTTATTTCCATCACCCACCTGCCGCAGATTGCTTCCATGGGAACCCATCATTACAAGGTTCTGAAAGAAGAAACCGAAGAGGGAACTCTTTCTCACATGAAGGAACTCAACGAGCAGCAGCGTATAGAAGAAATCGCCCAGATGCTCAGCGGAAGCGACATTACGCCTGCTGCCCTGGCAAATGCTAAGGAGTTGCTCAATAAGCACAAGCAACACAAATAAGATTATGAAAAAAATAAATATGATCATGATGGGACTGATGCTCGGAGCATCGTCCCTCTATGCCCAGCCGGGTTCGGTTCAGAAACTGGCTAAGAGCGTTTTCACCTTGACTACTTTCAATCAGAAAGGCGACATTATCGCCTCTACCCAAGGTGTTTTTATCGACAACAAGGGAACGGCTATCAGCACCTTCAAACCATTTGTCGGAGCTGTAAAGGCAAGCGTTGTTGACGCTTCCGGCAAATCGATTCCTGTTGAGGCCATCATGGGAGCTGATGAACTCTATGATGTGGCTAAATTCCGCATCAACGCCTCTACCGTTGCAGCCCCTATCGCAACCAAGGAATCGGCTGCTGGCGACAAGGTCTGGCTGGTTCCATATTCTATCAAGAAGCCGGCTTACCAGCAGGAGGACATCAGCAGCGTAGAGAAGTTCAAGACTACGTACAACTATTACATCTTCTCAAATAGTGCTCCCGAAAATGCAGTAGGTTGTCCGTTTGCCAACAAGAACGGCCAGGTCATCGGTCTGATGCACAGCAATGGTCAGGTAACGGCCATCGACGCCAACTACGCCAAGCAGCTGAAAGTAACCGGTCTTTCGAGTCTTGATGCAGCCCTTCGCCAAACCACCATCCGTACAGCTCTTCCTGATACAGAGAACGAAGCGATGACGATGATGACTCTGAAGAAGGGCCAGACTACAGCTGATGAGTATGCGAAATATAGCGATGAGTTTATCAGCAAATTCCCTACTTCAGCCTTCGGTTACAAGGAGAAAGCCGCTTATCTGACGGATAAGGCAGAATATGATGCAGCTGCCAAACTGATGGAAGAAGGCATTAAGAAATCGGCTGCCAAGGATGAGGCTCATTCCAACTATGCCGACCTGATTTATCAGAAGATTATTTACAAGGGCGATTCTGTTTATAAGGACTGGACGCTTGATAAGGCCATAGCTGAGGCTCAGAAGGCATACGAAATCAAGGCTCAGCCTATTTACCGCCATCAGGAAGCGCAGATTAATTTTGTAAAGGGTGAGTATCAGAAAGCTTACGATACTTTTATGGATTTGACCAATACTTCACTTCTCAGCGGCGAACTCTATTTTGAGGCTGCCCAGGCTAAGAAGAATCTCAAGGCTCCAGCCAAGGAGATTGAGGTTTTGCTCGATAGTGCGGTAAGCGTTGGAAACAAGACCGGAATGGTTGCGAATTATTATCTGGCACGTGGAGAATTTCTGAAGGAGCAGGGTGAATTCCACCGCGCTATTCAGGATTATAATATGTACGATTCCATTGCCCGTCCTGTTTCGCCAGCCTTCTTCTACACCCGTTACCAATGCGAAACCAAGTTACGCATGTGGCAGCCAGCCCTGCTTGATATTGCCCGCACCTGTTACCTGGCTCCTAAAGAGCCTACATATTTTGCAGAATGGGCAAGTCTCGACTTGCGTGTAAAGCGTTATGATGAAGGAATCAGCGCAGCCACCCATTGCATAGAGTTGGCTCCTGAATATGCTGACGGCTACCTTCTCTTAGGTCTGCTCCAGAAGGAGAAAGGAAATAAGGAAGAGGCCATCAAGAACCTGAAGAAAGCTCAGGAACTCGGCGATTCCCGCGCTGGAGAATATCTCAAGAAAATGAAGTAATAATTTTAGTAATAAGTAAGAAAGTCCGTAGACATTTTAACAGAACGCTTACGGACTTTCTTTTACATTTTAGTCATGTGGTAACCCAGCATTTTTAGCTCTACGGCTATTCCCATGAGGAACATCTGGTGAAGGGCGGCAACGAAACCCCGGAAGGCTTCCTCGCTTCCAGGCTGCAGATTCAGATGAATCAACTTGCTGTAAGAGCGCGAAGCACATTCTGCCACTACATTCGTAACAGCCTTATGCGCTTCCTCATTCAGCAGCAGAACCTTTTCGCAGATGTAATCATCCATGTGGTCGAAATCTATTCTGTCACGAAGATATTCATAATGATTCTCTACCTTGCTGTAGAGTTCCCAATCCTCATCCCAATACTTGGCAAGCGCCATTCCTACATACATGATCCAACCCAATGAAACCGTAGGATATTTGGCAAACTCGCGAATCGCATCAGGCAGATAACTCTCGCCTACTTTCTGCCACAGCTCTTCCAAATCCGGAGCTTCCGGCAAATGAGCATCTACCTTATCAATACTCAGCAGATATTGATAAAGATCTTCCTTGAAAATCGCTTCAAAATTCTTTTTCTCTTCCATTTATCTTTTCTTTTCTAATATTTTTTTACTGAACTCTGCAAACCCTGATTCCTATTTGCACCGGATGTTTGTGCATGTAAGTATAAAGTGTCATCGGTTCATCAATCACCTTCTTGTGAATGCTGCTGGCGTTGAGCAGATGCAATCCGTCTTTGTGCCAGGAAGCAATACCGATGTGGGTCGTGTCGAGACCCTTCTTGTTGGTAATGATGGCGATAATGTCACCATCGTGAATAGCGTTGCGGAAAACTGCCGTGTTGGCAATCTTGCCCTTCGGAACATAACGGTAACGCTTGCCGTTCACACTCTGTTCCAGTTTTCTGATTCCCGATTTCCATTCCGGATGAGCCTTAAGCATCTTATAGCTCGAAACATGCGTACTCATCCAGTTGATGTTCACGGTCTGAACGGCCGAGAAAGGAGGATTGGGCGCAATATTCTTTACGATTCCCTCGCGCTCGCTTGCATCCATCCAAATCGTGAAATAATGCTGGCGCTTCACATAGGAAACCTCTCCGCCCACATAACGCACATTTCGGAGATGTTCACAGAAAGCCGAAAATGAAGTCTCGTTCTTCTTGGCGCACAGGGTGAGCGCCGTAACCATCTCTACGTATGTGGTGCAGTCCAGCTCACGGGTGTTCACGATGAGCACCTCTTCCTTCGTCCGGTCCAGCGTGCCGCCCACATAAGGAATGCCCGCCATCTGCTTGCCGAACCAGAGCATCCAACTGGCTGGTTTCTTCTTCATCGCCCTTGCCTGCTGCAGCAGTCCTACAATCCGCAGACTGTCCTGCCGCTGGTAAACCACATTCACCCTGGCTTCTCCCGGAACAGCCAGCACGCAAGCCAGCACGACAGCTGCCATTTTCGTAAATATTTTCATCTCTTCTCTTTTTATATGTTAATGATGACGTTTCCTGCCGAAGTTCACACCCACATAAATATTGAGTGAGCCAAACGAATTGTTGGTAGAAAACTGTTTTTTCTTATAGTTGTAGGAATGGATGATGGTGCTGGCGCCCGCGTACCAATGCGTGTTGTTCCACACAATACCGAAGCGGCCTATTCCATCCAGGTTCACATTCTTGAAACTGAAGTTGGTAATGTCCAGATGTTCCCTTTCATTATCCGATTTCGAGCTGTTGTAAGCCACACCTACCGAGAGCGAAGCGTTGAAGAGCCAGTTCTTGGCGAAAACCCAGTTGTAAGCATAGCCGCAGGTTACGTTCACATCGCTGTATTTCACCTTGCTGAACATCAGCGAACTGTCTATTTTGGCTTCCGGAGTTCCCCCGTTTGTCAGATTTTTGTTCAGCCGTTCATCTACAAGATTGGTCAGTTTATCCCAGTCCACCTCCAGTTCATGCTCCGTGTAACCGATTCCCAAAAGCATGGAACCGGCACTTCTCCGCTGCACCGTACTCTGCGAATAGGCGGCAGGATAAGAGAAGCGGCGATGGTTGAAGATGTAATAAAGATTGAATCCCTTGATGCTCGATTTGAAACCGTCGAAAGGAGCCTTGCGGATAGGGGCACAATCGATGTGTTCACCTAGATTCATCCGCTGAACATGATAATCATTTCCCGTCTGTCGCCAGAACAGGTCTATTCCCAGCAGACTGCTGTAGAGGCTCAGGTCAAACTCCTTTTTATTAGTGTGGTTATTCCTGAAATTAATGTGCTTCAGGTCGAACGTATAACCCAGAAACACCCATCGCCAGCCCAGATAAGGCCCCAGGCGGTAAGAAGGATCAGGCGAGAAGGAAATGCTCTGTCCTTCGCTGTTTCTGAGCGTATATTCCTCGTAGGTATTGGTGTTCTGCAGCATCACCGTATAATTGTAATGCTGGTCTTCGATATAAGCCGAATCCGTACTATTGAATTCTCTGAAGAACCGGGTGAACACATCTCCCACCTGATGGAAGAAGGTTTTGCGATGGCGCTCTTTCACGAGGCTGTCCTGGGAATTGGACATGAACATCGTCTTGTTGAAGAGCGTTCCCAGCATGGTAGAATCCACGGGCTCCCCCGCCCTTGCCGAAGTGCAGGCAAGGGAACAGATAAATCCTACTATACAGAAACATCTCTTCATAACTTACGTTTTAATCCTGATGATGATTTTGTAAAAAATCAGTTCTTCCACAATACTCGGTCCAGCACCCAGTTGACAGCCGTAGCCGAAACGCTGGTGCAGTCGCATTTTCCTATTCCCTGCAGATGCTGAATCACACTCTTGATGAGCGGCAGCTGCACATAAGGCGGATTCGGAACCGTAATCAAGTTCTTTCCTTCGCTCGTAATCACTTCTATCGGCTGGTAAGTGAACACCGAGAATGAGAGCGAACCTTTCTCGCCAATCACCTCGATGCAGTCTTCCTTCGCACTCTCATGTCCCACGAAGCACCAGCTTCCGCTGCCCGGAATTCCGCTCTCAAAGAAGAAGCACGCTGAGAGCGTATCTTCAGCCTGATAAAGATGCGCTCTGTTGGCAGGATAGCCGTGCGCACGGGTAATCACACCAAACAGATTCTGGAGCAAATCTATCTGATGAGGAGCCAGGTCGTAGAAATAGCCGCCGCCCGCAATATCCGGCTGCAGTCGCCAAGGCATTTCCTTGCCGCTCTGAAAGTCGAGATCGCGCGGAGGAACCGAGAAGCGCACCTGAACATTCACCACGTTACCGATGGTTCCGCTCTCGATAATCTCCTTTACCTTCTGGAAGTAAGGAAGATAACGGCGATAGTAAGCTACGAAGCAGGGAACACCCGTTTGCTCGCTGATGCGGTTGATGCGGATGCAGTCGTTGTAGCTCGCTGCCAGCGGTTTCTCTATATAGCAGGGTTTGCCCGCATGCATCGCCATGATGGCGAAGGTGGCGTGAGAAGAAGGTGGCGTGGCGATGTAAACAGCATTCACATCGGGGTCTTCTATCAATTCCGATGCATCCGTGTACCATTTGCGCACATGATGGCGCTCAGCATAGCTGCGTGCCTTGTTCTCGCTTCGGCTCATCACAGCCACCACCTGCGAACCCTCCACTTCGTTGAAAGCCGGTCCGCTTTTCTTTTCGGTTACTTCTCCGCAGCCGATAAATCCCCAATTAATCTGTTTCATTCTCTGTTGGTTTATTCTCTCCCGAAAGATTATTCTCCGGCGAGCGATTTGTTGATTTCGTCAATATAGTCGAGCACCTCGTCGCGTCCCATCTTCTTTTCACTACTGGTAATGAAATAAGGTGGAAGTGCTTCCCAGCGGTCTTCCAGCGCATGCATCCATTTCTCCGCATTCATACGAGCCTTGACCGGACCCAACTTGTCGGCCTTGGTAAAGACGATGCAGAAAGGAACGCCGCTCTCGCCCAGCCAGTCTACAAACTCGCGGTCTATCTTCTGCTGGTCGTGGCGCACGTCGATGAGCACAAAAACATTAGCCAACTGCTGGCGCTGCAGAATATAACTGCTTATCATTTGTTCCAGCTGCTTCTGTACGGTTTTCGAACGCTTGGCAAAACCATAGCCAGGAAGGTCAACCAGATACCATTCGTTGTTGATGATGAAGTGGTTGATAAGCAGCGTCTTACCCGGTGTGGCCGAAGTTTTAGCCAAACCCTTGTGGTTGCAGAGCATATTGATGAGGCTCGATTTTCCCACATTACTTCTGCCGATGAAAGCATATTCAGCCTTCGTATCTTTCGGACACATGCTCACTCGTGGAGCCGATATTGTAAATTCTGATTTCTTAATTTCCATTCTTTCTATTTTCTTTTATAAATGTTTATTATTAACGGCCGCACATCACTAATCATAAAGTTCAATGTTCAACACTCAAAGTTCAAAGTCTAGAGCATTTCAGCCAGTTCCAGCCATCTCATTTCCTTCTCATCAAGTTCATCCTTGATTTCAGGCAGGCGCTTGCTTTTCTCCGTCAGTTCCTCAACCGATAAATTTCCGCTGCAGAGTTCCTCTTCCAGCTTCTTCTGTTCCTCGGTCAGCGCATCAATTTCCTGGGTCAGCTGCTCATATTCGCGCTTCTCCTTGTAGCTCATCTTGCGCTTGTTCTCAAAATTGGCATCGCGCTTGGCCGTGCCAGCTCCGTCGCTTTCTGCCGTTGCATTTCCGCTCTTTGCCGGTTTCGCCTGTTCCGCCTCGTCCTTCGCCTGCATCCGGATCCATTCCCTGTACTGCGTATAGTTGCCTGGGAAATCCTGTATTTCGCCTTCGCCCTTGAAAACCAGCAGATGGTCTACTACCTTGTCCATGAAATAGCGGTCGTGGCTCACCACGATGACGCAACCCGCAAAATCCTGAAGATATTCTTCCAACACCTGCAGCGTCTGGATGTCGAGGTCGTTGGTCGGCTCGTCCAGCACCAGGAAGTTCGGATTCCTCATCAGTACCGTGCAGAGGTAAAGCTTGCGTTTCTCGCCGCCGCTCAGCTTGTAAACGTAGTTGTGCTGCTCCTCGGGCGTAAAGAGGAAGAACTGCAGAAACTGCGAAGCCGTCATGTGCTTGCCGCCGCCCAGATCTATGTAATCAGCAATCTCCGTAATCACGTCAATCACCTTCTGGTCTTCACGAAATTTCAGTCCCTCCTGCGAGAAATAGCCGAAGCGAACCGTCTCACCGATGTCAAACTTGCCGCTGTCGGGCTGAACCTCGCCCAGCAGCATCTTGATGAAGGTCGATTTTCCCGTTCCGTTATTACCCACAATACCCATCTTCTCGAAGCGGGCAAAGTTGTAGTAGAAGTTGTCGAGAATCACCTTCTTTTGTCCCCTGTCGTCGAAAGCCTTGCTCACATACTGGCATTCAAAAATCTTCGAACCTATATAAACGGTGGAAGCCTTCAGCCTTACCTGCCGGTCTTCGATGCGCTGCTTCGCCACCTTCTCCAGCTCGTAGAAAGCATCCTCGCGGTATTTCGCCTTGTGTCCGCGAGCCTGAGGCTGGCGGCGCATCCAGTCGAGTTCCCTTCGGTAGAGATTCTTCGAGTGCTGAATTTCGGCTCTCAGATTGTCCATTCTCTCCTGCCTCTTCTCCAGATAATAAGCATAATTGCCGCGGTAGGTGTAGATAGTGCGGTCGTCGAGTTCCAGAATCGTATTGCACACCTTGTCCAGGAAGAATCGGTCGTGCGTAACCATGAAGATGGTCTTGTTGCCGCGGTTCAGATAACCTTCCAGCCACTCTATCATCTCCAGGTCCAGATGGTTGGTCGGCTCATCCAGCATCAGGAAGTCGGGTTCCGTAATCAGCACATTCGCCAGCGCCACTCGCTTCTGCTGTCCGCCGCTGAGCTGTCCCATCGGCTGTTCCAGGTTGGTAATGTGCAGCTGTGTGAGAATCTGTTTCGCCTTCAGCACCTTCTCCGGATCATCCTCATGATTGAAGCACGCCTGCAGCACACTTTCCTCCGGATCAAACTGCGGCGACTGCTCCAGATAGCCCACCTTCAAGTCGCGTCGGTAGATGATGTCTCCGCTCTCGTGTCCCTCTTTATCCATCAGCACCGACATGAGCGTAGACTTTCCCGTGCCGTTTCTCGCAACGAGTCCCACTTTCTGTCCTTCAGCGATAGAGAAGGAAATATTATCAAAAAGAACCTGTGCACCAAAGCGTTTGGTGAGGTTTTGAACGTCTAAATAGGGTATTTGACTAGCCATTTTTATTTTTTTTGTGCAAAGATAGGCAAAATATTTGGCAGAAACAAATTTTTTAATTATCTTTGCACACGAATTTATCAATCAATACCGTGTTTCCATTCAGAAACGCGACATTTCAGAAAGAAAATCATTAATATACAATATATAATATATGTATAGCAAAGAAGAATTACAAGCAAAGAGTGTCGTTCAGTTGAAGGACATTGCCAAGGAACTTGGAGCCAAGGTAAAAAAGAGCGATAACAAGGGAACTATCGTCTACGCCATTCTCGACGCCCAGGCAGAACAGCCAGCTCCTGAAGCAGCCCCTAAGCGCAAGCGCACCCGCATTGCAACCAAGAAAGAAGACCGTGTTTATTCCGTACACGGTAATGAAGGAGAGAATTTCGACGTGCAGAAGAACCAGGTATTGGGTCCTAACGGCGGCGAGACTGCTCCTCAGGCTATGAACGAAACTGCACCAGCCCCAGCGGTTGAGGAAGAAATCCAGTTCAGTCCGGCAGAGCAGAGTTTACAATCAGCTGCCCAGAAGCAGACTCTAAACCAATCAGGCGAAGACATCGAGGCTCAGGTACTTGCCAACTTCCCGAAACACCGCGGCAGAAGAAGCAAGGCTGAACTCGAAGCCATTGCAGAAGCCAGAGCAGCTGCCATCAGAAAGCATCAGGCGGTAAAAGCCGAGATAGAAGCGCAGATGGCGAAAGATGCACAGGAGACGGCTAACCAGCAGGCTGCTACTGAGGCAGAACAGCCGGAAGAGGCAACAGCCGATAACCAGCAGACTGCTCCTGAGCAGGCAGCACCTGAGCAAACTGCCGTTCCTGAAGAGCAGTTCTCTGCCGGAAACGCTGAGAGCGCTAACATCAGCGGCGATTTGCAGGCGATGCTCCAGGCTAAGATGAATGCACAGAACGCAGCAGCAGCTCCAGCTCCGGCAGCAGCTCCGGCTCCAGCTGAGGAGGCAAAGGAAGAAGCTACTGAAAAAACTGCAACCGATAAGAAACCGGAGTCAGCTCCTATCCACTATACTGAAGGTATGAAGGTAGAACTCGATGCAGACGGAACCTGGAAGGGTGATCCGGGCGATGGAACCGATTTCATCCCGGTAGTCGACATTCCTATCGAAGACCAGGCTGCCATTCCTACTGTCGACATCTTCGACCGTCCTACCACTCCGCAGACTTCTCACCAGCACACACCTGCTGCTGCCCCTGCAGCCAAGAACAAGCAGGAAGCACCAGCCTACGATTTCAGCAATCTCGTGAAATCCAACGGTGTGCTCGAAGTGATTTCAGAGGGCTACGGATTCCTGCGCAGCAGCGATTACAATTACCTTTCTTCACCGGACGATGTTTATGTAGCATCCAGCTTCGTCAAGAAGTTCGGTCTGAAGACTGGCGATGTCATCGAGTGCAAGGTGCGTCCGCCTCACGAAGGCGAGAAATACTTCCCGCTCACCAGCATCATCAAGATCAATGGCCGTGACCCGTCAGAGGTTCGTGACCGTGTTCCTTTCGAGCACCTCACCCCACTCTTCCCTGATGAGAAGTTCAATCTCTGTGGCGACCGCCGCACCACCAATCTCAGCACCCGCATCGTAGACCTCTTCTCGCCAATCGGTAAGGGTCAGCGTGCGCTCATCGTGGCTCAGCCTAAGACCGGTAAGACCATCCTCATGAAGGATATTGCCAACGCCATCGCAGCCAACCATCCTGAGGCTTACCTCATGATGCTGCTCATCGACGAGCGTCCTGAGGAGGTTACCGACATGGCACGCACCGTGAATGCAGAGGTTATCGCCTCTACCTTCGACGAGCCAGCAGAGCGCCATGTCAAGATTGCCGGAATCGTGCTCGAGAAGGCTAAGAGAATGGTAGAATGCGGACACGATGTTGTCATCTTCCTCGATTCCATCACCCGTCTCGCCCGTGCCTACAACACCACAGCTCCTGCATCTGGTAAGGTGCTCACCGGTGGTGTAGATGCAAACGCCCTCCAGAAGCCTAAGCGTTTCTTCGGTGCTGCGCGTAACATCGAAGGCGGCGGTTCGCTCACCATCATCGCTACTGCCCTCATCGATACAGGTAGTAAGATGGATGAAGTCATCTTCGAGGAGTTCAAGGGAACAGGTAACATGGAGTTGCAGCTCGACCGCTCACTCAGCAACAAGCGTATCTTCCCTGCTGTCAACCTCATTTCTTCGTCTACCCGTCGCGACGATCTGCTGCAGGACAAGACAACGCTCGACCGCATGTGGATTCTGCGCAAGTATCTGTCCGACATGAATTCTATCGAGGCGATGAGCACCATCCACAAGAATATGCAGCATACTCGCAACAACGACGAGTTCCTGCTCTCTATGAATTCATAACCCCTCATCCGGGTTTAACCATATCTGAATATCCGGCAAAAGGCTCCGTTCATCGGCAGTCTTTACTAGATATAAAAGAAGAGAGATTTGAAAGAGAAGGGCAAGTTCCATTTTCGGGATTTGCCCTTCGTGTTTTTTACTGTTTAAAATCATTAAAAAAATATCGCATTTCATTTTTTATTCGTATCTTTGCTAATCTTAAACTCAGAGGGTCGCAAAGCCCTAATATAAATAATGTATAACTTAAAATCAAAAGAACCATGAGCAAATATTTTGCAGAATCAGAATTGATTATCAATGAAGACGGAAGCTGCTTCCACCTTCATCTTCGCCCGGAACAAGTGGCTGATAAAGTAATCCTCGTTGGCGATCCAGGTCGCGTAGCCCTCGTAGCCTCCCATTTCGATGAGAAGGAATGCGAAGTTTCAAGTCGGGAATTCCACGCTATCACCGGCACATATAAAGGCAAGCGAATCACCGTGCAGAGCACCGGAATAGGATGCGATAACATCGATATCGTAGTCAACGAGCTCGATGCGCTGAAGAACATCGATTTCAAAACCCGCACCGAGAAACCTGAGCACACCACGCTCACCCTCGTGCGCATCGGAACCTGCGGCGGCCTGCAGCTCAACTGCCCAGCCGGAACCTTCGTAGCCTCGCAGAAGAGCATCGGTTTCGACGGACTCATCAACTTCTATGCTCGCCGCAACGAAATCTGCGACCTCGAAACAGAGGCAGAATTCAAGCGCCAGGTAAAATGGAACGACCAGATTGGCAATCCATACTGCGTAGACAACGACCCAGAACTGCTGGAGAAGATTGCCGGCGATGATATGGTGCGCGGAATCACTATAGCCTGTGGCGGTTTCTACGGTCCTCAGGGCCGCGAACTCCGCGCCCCTCTTGCCGACCCGGAACTTAATCAGAAGATTGAAGCATTCGAGTATAACGGTCTGCGCGTCAACAACTTCGAGATGGAAAGTTCAGCCCTTGCCGGTCTTTCCCTTCTCCTCGGTCATAAGGCATTAACCTGCTGCATGGTCATCGCCAACCGCCGTGCCCTCAGCGCCAACACAGGCTACAAGAGCACCATCGACAATCTCATCAAGGTTGTATTAGATAGAATTTAAACAATAAAAAATGAATCAAGAAGAATGTATCTGCGCCCTGGCAACCCCAGCCGGCGGTGCTATCGGAATTATCCGACTCAGTGGCTCTAACGCCATTACCATCACCGACAAAATCTTCCAGTCAGCCAACGGCAAATCCCTGGAAGAAGCCAAGCCCTACACTCTGCATTATGGCGAAATCAAGGATAAGGATGGCAACACCATCGATGATGTACTGGTGAGCGTGTTCCGTGCACCCCACAGTTATACAGGCGAGAACTCCACCGAGATTTCCTGTCATGGCAGCCGATACATTCTTCAGCAGGTTCTCCATCGCTTTACAGAGGTAGGATGTCGCCAGGCAGAACCGGGCGAATACACCCGTCGTGCCTATCTCAACGGCAAGATGGACCTCTCCCAGGCAGAAGCCGTAGCTGATCTCATCGCCTCTACCAACAAGGCAACCCACAAGATGGCGCTCAGCCAACTGAAGGGTCATTTCAGCAACGAACTCTCCCTCCTTCGCGAAAAATTATTAAAGATGACTTCGCTTCTGGAGTTGGAGCTCGACTTCAGCGACCACGAAGAACTGGAGTTTGCCGACCGCAGCGAACTCCAGGCACTAGCCGAAGAAATCAATCACAAGATTACCACCCTCGCCCACTCCTTCGAAACCGGCAATGCCCTAAAGCAGGGAGTAGCCGTAGCCATCGTAGGCAAGACGAATGTGGGCAAGAGCACCCTGCTCAACCGTCTGCTCCACGAGGAGAAGGCAATCGTGAGCGACATTCACGGAACCACCCGAGATGTCATCGAAGACACCACCCTCATCGACGGAATCACCTTCCGCTTTATTGACACAGCCGGAATCCGCAAGACGGATGATGTGGTAGAGAACATCGGAATAGAGCGCACTTTCCAGAAGATGGAAGAGGCGAAGATAGTAATCTGGCTATTGGATGAGCAGCCGTCAGCCTCAGAAATCGGGGAGATGAAGCAGAAGAACCAGGGCAAGAAGCTGCTGGTGGTATTTAATAAGATGGATAAACTTGAGAATGACAAACTTGCGTTCGATAAGTTCACCCATTCCTGCGGCTCAGATTCCAGTGAATCAGAAGCCAGCGAAGGAGAATCCCCACTCTTCATCAGTGCCCGCACAGGCGAGAACGTTTCATCCCTGGAGCAGGCATTAGTAAAAGCCGCTGATATTCCTGAGATTACCGAGAACGACGTCATCATAACGAGTGCCCGCCATTACGAGGCCCTTCTCCGTGCCCACAATTCCCTCTCCCGAGTATTGGAGTCGATGGAAATGGGCATGAGCGGCGACATCATCGCCGAAGACCTGAAAATGGTATTGGAAGAATTGGGTGAAATCACTGGCGGACAGATCAGTAGCCAGGAAACGCTAAACAATATCTTCAAGCACTTTTGCATCGGAAAGTAACCCCCTGGACAGCTCTAAAACGAACATTTTTATAACTGATTGCAAGCCACCTACTTAGGTGGCTTTTTTCGTTTTAACACATTCCATTTGTAATTTGCTGAAACCAATATTTTGGTGTATTTTTGGCTCAAATTTCATTCGTGGCCCTCAATTCTGTGAGAAAATGGAAAGGAAAAAATCTATGTTTTGGTACCTTCTGAGACAAAATGAGACAGTTTCAATCCTTCGACCATTTCTCATGTTTGGCACCTCGTGAGAAATACTGAGAATATGTGAGACAGTCTGAGACAAAATCGACGACCTCATTAACCAAAAAGAGCATGTAAAAATGAGAATAATTAAGGTGTGTGGAGTCTGTGGAAAGGAGTTTGTTGCCAGCAAAATGACCAGTAAATACTGTTCAAGACGCTGTGAACGTGTCGCTTTCCGGAAAAGAGAATCCGAAAAGAAGAAAAATGAGAAAGAAAGTGCCGAAGCTTTGCGTGAGGAAGAGAAGATAAAATCCTTGCGAGAAAAGGCATTCCTTACCCCGAAAGACGTTGGCGTTCTATTCGGTGTAAGCCGTGCTACCGTAGTAGGGCTTATAATATTCTGCATCGTAATTTCTGGTGCGTTAAGGATTCTGAAACTTTCAAAATAGATTACAGTATACAAAACTTAAAAAGAGGTATTCCATACACCTTCAATTGCGGTCTTGCCAGTCTGCCGTAATGACGAAGAGAATACTGTATATAAACACGAGACAGCGATATGCCATGTTCTTTAGGCATATCGCTGTCTTGTCCTAACGATATGATGTGTCCACGTTATCACATCACTAATCAAATTTTGATAATCACACCAAAATTAGCCACGAATCCGTCGAGAGGTGCATAAATATCACGGAAAACGGGATTTGTGACGCTGCCGGTATAGATGGTGTCAAATCTTGTCTGGCGGCGGTCGGTGAAGTTTTCAAAGTTTGCATACACTGAGAATTTCTCCCAAATTTTCTGTACCATAAGGCCCATTGTCACATATCCTTTGCCATACATTCCATCGGTGAGTCGCTGACGGCTGGTATAGTAAAGTTCGTAGCCTATACGCCATGAATCCTCAACCTCATACATAAGCACTGAATTGAGACGGTGTTTAGGCGTCAGCGTCTTATCGTAGGTGTGACCGTCCTCTCTTACACGGGCATGGTTGAATGTATACCCGAGAAACAGGCTGAAGTCTGAATACTTGACTTTCAGATTTGTCTCTGCGCCAAGGCTGCGCATGTTTCCATTGATATTGAAGAACTGGTAAAGCCCGTTGTGCAGGGGTCTCAGTTCAAGCGGGTGCCTCAGATAAGTGAAGAAGAAGAGCTGGTTAGCTGTGAAAATGACTCTGCCGTCCGCGATGCTTGTGCGGTAATTCACATCGGCCTGAGCCCCATAGCTTCGCTCTATGCTATTGACATCTTTGTCCACAGGGAGAATGTTTGCGAATTGAAGACGTTCGCTTTCCTCAGAGAATATTGTGGGTGGCTTATAGCCGAATCCTCCACCAATACGGGTCGAGAATTTGTCTGACAGTTTGAAAAGTGCCGATATGCGTGGAAGGACTATAAATCCATAGTCTTTGACATAATCGCCACGGAGTCCGGCTTCAAGAATCACCCGGTCAGATACGTTTGTGGTGTTGTTCACAAATATGCCATAGGTGTCGAGTGAATAGTCTCGGTCAAGATTGTTTGTGATTCTCTTTTCGTTGAACCGTTCGGTCCATACATTACCACCGACAATCCATTCAGAGATTTCTCCCGAATTAACGTATGAGATTTCACTGAATGTTGACCACTGGTCTCCATTAAAATTATATGTAGGAATGGTGATGTCTCGTTTGTAGAGTGTCGCGCTGTTCTTTACGTTAAGGCTGCTCTGATCATCAAATCTGTGCTTGAATGAGATTCGCGAGGAATAACGCTGTGATTTGTTCCGCTCAAAATATGGATGTTCCTCTGAATATCCGTGGCGTATGTATTCCATATTGCCTCCAAGACGGTTCTCGACCATTGACTCCAGTCCTATATTAAGGTTGGTGCTCTCTGTAAAGTACAGGAAAAGAGTGGGATTTACAGTAAACCTATCAAATTGAGGTATGGCAGTGAATCCCACATGCGAGGGATCATAAGCCCAGTTCCGATTGTAGGATGCGAAGACTGTGGTGCCGACTTTGCCAAAACGCTGTCCGAAGAAAGTGTTGACATCCAGCCCTTTTGCGGTTGTCCCGTTAAGCTGTATCTGAAAATCACGCTTTTCTGTGGGGGTCTTGGTTACAAGATTGACAAGACCTGCGATGGCGCCACCGCCATAGAGGGTACTTGAGGATCCTTTTATAATCTCGACCTGTCTCAGGTCAAGGGGCGGAGTCTGTAACATTCCGAGACCGGCAGCAGCTCCGAAAAAAACGGGAAAACCGTCACGGAGAATTTGGGTGTATTTACCGTCAAGACCCTGTATTTTTATCATGGCGTTGCCGGAGATGGCCGAAGTCTGCTGTGTCTGTATGCCAGTGCTTTCGCTGAGCAGCATTCTTATATCACCGGGCTTCATGACATTTTTCTCTTCAAGTTCCTCTGAACCGATAAATTCCACACGCGTCGGAATATCCCTGAAAGTGCGGGTGCCTCGGGTTGCAGAGATAACAACCTTTTCCAGCTCGTTGTCTTCGCCCTCTTCAAGTGTAATTGTTACATAGGGTTCGCCATCAGACAAAGGAAACACATAACTCTTTTCCTCTGTCTCATATCCAAGATAGCTGAACCTGATGGTTTGTGGACCATCGGGGATACCTGTGATTTCCACGAAACCGTCCTTGTCGGCTACATTTCCCAGTTGTGTCCCCTCCACAGTTGCGGACGCTCCTATTAGCGGTTCGCCGCTGTCTCCGTCTATGATTTTTGCCTTAAATGTGTTAAGCGCGGCTGCTGTCTGTGACAGAGATATTATCCATAAGAATATTAGTATTATAAAATGTCTCATTAAATTGTGTCCTTAATTATTGATGATGATTGAATAATAGATGCCGACGCCGATGAAGAGAATGGCCACGATGCGGTTGAACTGTTCTTCACTACAGCCATGACAAGCGAAGCAAACTTCTGGTTGCAAGCGCATGCGCTTACCAACACTTTGATCTGTTTCATAATTTTTGTGCCTCCTCTTAACTCTCCCCGAGGGATGAGAACCGTAACAAGGCTTGGGTTGTATTATTAATAATGTTTACAATTCGCAAAACAACGAACGTATAGGTTTTAAAAAAAACTCGAAACTAATGACGAGGGTACAATTGGATCAAAGAGTGTGTTTGAGGATAAAGTGATTTACTTGCAGCAATCCTCCTTCTTCTCGCACAATTCCATGTTAAAGAACTCAGAGAAGAGCTGCTGAGCATACGCCCAGTTCTCACGGTTCATGCAATACTTCACTTTAGGCGTTTCAATCTCACCCTGTATTAATCCTGCATCCTTCAATGCTGACAAATGCTGACTTACAGTAGCCTTAGCAATAGGCAACTCCTCATGAATGTCGCCAAAGTAGCAAGTGTTTTGCTTTGCTAGAAACTTCATGATAGCAATGCGAGCCGGATGTCCGAGAGCCTTGGCAAATCCTGCCAGTGTTTCCGTCTTTATACAGTATTTCTTTTCTGCCATAATAAGCGTTTGTTTAATTTTTCTGGTCGCAAAATTACGAACAATATTTCAAACCGCCAAATTTACTTTCGTATTTTTGCGAATATTTAACATTCCGTATCTTTTATCACGGCAAATAAAAACAATTGACAATTTATTCTGATTATTGCCAATCTTATTAATTGTCATGTTTTTTGACTAACAGTTGTGAATTTGCAAGAAGGAGAACAAACACTCATCAAATATCAAATATAATCAGACCGCATTCATCAACATATCAAATTACACATACTGTCCTTTTAAAATGTTACTTATATGTTACTATAAAATATAATAAACAAGTGTAAGCAGCATATAATCATTATGTTAATATAATGCCATAGGGTAATAGCCTAGTTTGGAAACCTCATTGTTACTTCACCAATCAGGTTAAGAAACTAAATTAGCGTTTCACGAATCTGGTTAAACCACAGGGGTAAAACGCCACCCTGGTTTATTACAAAAGGGTATAGCAAATCACTATACACTTAACTCATTTTCATGAGGCGGTGTTTCGCAGGTCCATACAAAAGTGTTGTATTGGTACCAAACTTTAAGCCACAAATTCCTTCTTAACTCTCTGGACAGTGCTTATACCTTTTCCCGTGAGTTTTGCAACATCACGGATGGCATACCCCTTGTTCAGAAGGTTGATGACCTCTCTATATTCTTCCCTCTTTTTATCCTGGGACTTGGTGGAACCTGTAGGTCTGCCGAGTTTTCCACCTTTCTCGACATACTGCTTTCTACCAGAGTTCAGCCGGAATGAGATATTATCACGTTCCAACTGAGCACAGGTGGAAAGGGTCGCTATCATGACAGGAGCAAACAAAGATGGTTTGCTTCCTTGTCAAGAAGCATGAACTGCTCCTTTTGGATATAAAGGTTGATGCCACAGTCAAGCAAATCCTTGACAGAGGCAAGAACCTCAAACGCATTCCTGCCCAATCTCGACAATTCGCTGACGAAAAGGACATCAATACGATTTTCCTTGCAATACTTAATCGCCTCACACAATACAGGTCGCTCATCATTCTTTTTCGCACCAGAAATGTGTTCCTCGAATACCTTGCGGACTTCCATCTTTTGATATACAGCATAGTCCGTCAAGTCCTTGACCTGACGATCTGTGCTCTGTCTGTCACCGATACTGCTGACGCGAGCGTATATGACTACCGTTTTAGTTCTCATTTTAATCAAAGACTTGATTGAACACCGATTTACCAGTGTTCAGTTATCTGTTCAAGACTTTTTTGAACACAAACTTAATTTGAACACAAACCATCAACCAAAGAAACCACTAACAAGGTTGACTGCATCGACCTTTGTGTTCATCACCACATCTGCATAGATCTCAGTTGTGTGAACGTTGGTGTGACCAAGCAACTTACTTGTAGTAAAGAGGTCTGCACCAAGGGTGAGCATCATTGTGGCAAATGTATGTCGGCTACAGTGGTACGAAATCTTCTTGTCTATCTTTGCAGCCTTCATCCATTTCTTGATGTGGTAGTTGATGGTTGCGTCACTTGTAGGGAGTTTGAAGAGTTTTGCATCTGGATCTTCCTTCTTCTCCATGTATCGAAGAGCCTCATTAGATAGTGGTACATTGATAGGTTTCTGAGTCTTCTCCATCCATACATGGACGTACTGAGTCTTTCCATCGGGAGTGTTCATCACTTTTGCCCATGGAGAATAAGTATAAATAGGGAACGCAGCGCGTTCCCTATCTGTTAGCCCCACTCCTTCTTCACATCAAAGCAGGGACAAGCCTTGTTGGCAAACTCATTATGACCATGAATCGTAGCTAACGGATATTCCTCCTTCAGCTGCTCGATGAGCGAGCGCATTGCCGCTTTCTGGTCTCGGGTTCTTGTATCCTTCGGCTTGCCTTTCTTTGATAAACCACCGATGTAGCAAATGCCTATACTGATGGAATTATGGCCCTTGCAATGGGCGCCGACCTCCTCTATCGCACGACCTACATGAATGCTGCCGTCACGATAAATCACGAAATGATAACCTATGCAGCGCAATCCGCGCTCACGGTGCCAGCGGTCAATATCCGCTACGGTGAAGTTGCGACCTTCCTTGGTCGCACTGCAATGAATGATGATTTCTTTTATCTTACGCATGATAATGATTTTACGGATGATTTGAAAGGTGATAAATACTTAAGCGGAATCGCATCAAAGCCCCAGTCTCTGATAACGAGCGTGATGTGCTCCCTGTTCCTGATTGCTTCATCCACCTTCTCGCAAAACTCCGAGAAGTATTCCTCAGAATGAATCACAAGGCCCGAAATGTAGGATCTGCCCAGAATGATGCTGCCATACATTAATTTATAAGGACCATTACCCGGAACCAAGAACGGCTTGCGCAAGATTGTCTTCGGTACTCTGCCGTTTTCCTTCAGAATAACAGGCATGATTCTGCTCTTCTCATCATCCCTCAGAAACTTCGGGTTGGAAACCGGTACAAGTGCCAGTCTGTAAGCATCAGCTTTCAGATAACCCTTAGGACGCTCCAGTGTTCCGCAGAAAAACTTACCGTTGATAACCATTGTGCCATCTACTCCCCATGGAGTGAAACGGCGGCGAAATATACAAATGTGCATGATAATTTACAATTAATAATTAATAATTTATAATTGAATCCAAGGTTTAAGGGTGGTCATTAAGGATTAGGGTAAACCGAAAATCTTAATGACCTTAATGACCTTGACCTTAATGACCGGAAATGACCGGATTTAAACCGTAGATGCTACTTTCTGATAACGCGAATCGGGCAGAATATTGATGAGTCCCTGTCGCTTCCAGTTCTTCAGCATTTGTCTTACAGCCTCGTGCGTAACGTTAGCGCCCTTGATGGCAACACTCTGCTGCTGAGCCTGTTCGAAAGTGAAGGTTACGTCTAAGCGCTCAAAGATAGTATCGTTTCTTCCACGACGAATGCGGTCAGCAGGTGCCTGTCCGCAATAATCCTTGGATGAGAAAGCAGCTTCGATACGACTGCGAAAGAAATAGAGCGCATTCTCCAGCTGATAGTTAGCCAGAACATCAAAGGCTGAAAGCATGCTCGGTGTCTGCATTTTCACAATCATTTCCTTCCACAAGAGAGGATTCTCCTTCAATCTTGTTTCTGCCTCTTCCGCTCCAAGTTTCTGTATCAGCGATTCTGCCACCTTGCAGAGCATGATGCACGCCATCATTCTCATCGTGGTAGGACAGATACGAAAACGCTGGCGAGCTTTCACTTTGTCATCATCTTTCATCGTCTCCAGTCTTATCTGCTCCAGCCATTCCCTGCCCTTGGCTTCCAGCTTAGGCAGTTCTACTTCGCCTGCCATCATGGGTAACAGATGTGCTATCTGCAGAATATTGCTTTGCTGGCGAGGTGTAAGCACGAAGAGGTTATCTGTGAGCGGGGTGAACGTGTTGTCCGGCGTTCGCGCTACGACAATACGGCTCTGGAAACCATCCGTATAATTGTTCACTACTCGATAAAGTGCATCGGGAGTGCCGCACATCACTACGTTCCATAACAGTCTGTCTATATGGACATTCACCGCATCTGCACTTCTTGCCTCACGCTCATAGCTTGTTCCGTCGTAAGCCTGTCTTAACATGACGGAAAAGTCGCTCATCGCTGATTTCCACTTCTGCGCTACGGTGTCAGCTTCTGGTGTAAATGAGAAGGCGTGTTTGCCTTCAGTATTCGCCAGTCTTTCAGCAAGATTCGCCACCGTATTGTTCAGTGTCAAGCATCTTACCGGCAGTTTCGGCTCTTCCGGCTGCTCCTTCTTGTTCTTAGCCGCACGCTTCTTGGCTCTCCATTCATCCTCCTTCTGCTGGTACATTTTGTCCATTGCTTTTACTTCCGAAGTCCAGACATTAATTACCGGGTCAATGCTTCCCTTGCCTGATGCAAAATCACCGGCAATGTAAGAGATGAGGTTGAGCGAATTCATCTTGCCGTGAATGGAGATTTTCACGCCAGTAGCCAGCATTCCGATGACAGGACAGATAGCGGTAATCACGGGTAAAGCAAGTGTCGGCCCTACAGCATTAACCGAGTCGCGTACTCCCTGCGGCAATTTGGGCAAGGCTTTGAAATAGAACAGTTCGTCCTGGGCATTTGCCTCGTCCAGTGCATTGATCAGTTCCTCGTTCTCCTTAAGCGTTACGCCTTTCAGAGTAGCTTGCTTCAACTTTTCCTGTCTCAGCGCAGCCAGTACATCTTTCAGTCGCTTAGGCATTTGCGTAAGTTTTTCTCCGAGTGCCGACTTGATGCAAGCCATCTTCTCCTGCTCAGAAAAACCATCATAGCAGGGAATAATCTGAGCCATCAGATTGCCATCGAAGCCGCAGATGTGGCGCAGGTTCACTGCCAGCTCAAAGGTCAGCGTATTGCGGTTGGAGCGCATCGGCTCCTGCCCGTCATTATACATCTGCCACCACTTCTTAATGATTTCGCCATAAGGAATCCCGAGGTAATTGTCCTGAGAGACAGAGGGAGTCGAAGCTGATGAAGCAGCAGAGGAGGACGCAGAAGAAGATGAAGGAGCAGAAGATGACGCAGCAGAAGAAGAAATTCTCGAATTCTTAAATTCCTGACTCTTTAAAGCCCCCTGAGAATCCTTCTTGAATTCTTCCTTCCAAGGCTCATAATGCTTGTTTGCCTTGTGCGCTCCTTCCGGCAGTTTCTCCTGTCCGTATCTTTCACGCTCTTCTAGAACCTTCCCTTCAGCAGCCACAGCAGCCTCATCGTAAGTATCCTTGAAGAGCCGTGGCGAAAGGAATAGCAAATCTTCGTCATCCGATGTGGTAGTGAAGTAAACACGATTGATGTCGTGAGCCGAAGTATCCATTTCGCACTTGAGCATCGTAGCAATCCTCACCTGATTCTCCAGAACCGTCTTGCCCTTTTCACGTTCAAACACCGCATGTCCACCCTGTCTTGCACTGCGTTCCAGCATCAGCAGTCCGTACTTGTCCGGTTCCTTCAGCAGCAGCTTGGCAGCCTTGGCAAAAGCCTCCGGCTCATCCATATCAAATCCGAAAGCACCGCTTGGCAGTTTCATTCCCTTCACCACGCCTTGCGGATAATGGCCGGAGTAATTAAACTGCACCAGTCTCCGTTTCGCAGCATCGTTTCCGGCACGAGCCAGGCGAAGATTCGCCTTCTGCTCATTGCTTCCACGCAACTGCTTATACTCCTCTTCCGAAGTGATGGAGCGGGCAACCTTGTGCCCATTCTCCACCTTTATTAAATAACAACTCATCTATCTTATTACTTATCGTTTTAATTGATAATCCACTAAAGCATCAGCCCCTTCTGCTGACTCAACAGCTAGCGTTTGGGCGATGTTGAGTCCCTCATTGCAGAACACCTTCAGCGTGAGCTGAATAGCCCCATCCTTGGTCTTGCTCAACCGACCATGCGCCAGTTTCTTAATCAGTTCCGACTGGCTTTTCGGCTTAGAAACTGCTACGAAATCAAATGTTCCGTCTTGCATTTGCTGAGCCACGCCATGACGGCGAAAAGCTTCTACAACACCCTGATTTACAGAATCAGGACTGAAAAGGAAATACTGCTTATCATCATAGTAAGCCACACCACCGAGCTGTACATGCTGGCAGCCGTTATTATTCACCTGCTGGTTATTCACCTGCTTTTTGTTTGCTTTTTTCATAATCTGAATTGAATTTTAGGAGAAGAAACATCCGGATTGTTGCGCGCTTTACCATGGAAAATCCTCCTCTGTTTCAACTCAGTTTTACTTTTTACCCTTTATGGTAACGTGGTTGCAAAGGGTTAAGGTTCTTTTTACTTTTTACCCTTTTACCTTTTCAATGTCCGTAACCAGAATATCCTGATAAACCTGACCATTGTGCTCATGGGTAGTAAAGCGGAGCGTAACAGCCACCAGCTCGCCCGGAGCATACTTACACTGGGCCATATTGCCCAGCATTGCCGCAGCATACTGGTTCTCATACTTGCCGCCCATCTCCTGGAGAACGATGTTGCATTTCATCATCTGTCCGTTCTCACTTTTCTGACTCTGTACAGCGAACGCCTCGCCCTGCTGCACCACTCTCATAAACATTCCGTTCATAATCTATAAACCGCAAGGTCTAACCTTCCTTTAAGGTTTTCTTTAATCCGCCCAACCTTGCTAAAGCTGGTGCAAAGATAGCAACACTTTCGATGCGGCGGAATAGTTGGTGAAAGAATGTCCCCTCATCTTTTCACCACTTTTTATTTCAGCTCTGCTTCAAGGATGTTTTTCATCACGATAAGCAGGCTGACGGCTCCGTCGCCCCCACAGGCCATTCGCCGTTCATATTCCTTATTAATAAGGTCGAAGAAAAGTTTCAGATAGAACCGCTCCGTAGCTTTCTTCATCTCCTTCCCGTCTCTGATATTCCTCAGCGTAGGATAGTTGATGCTGCTGTCGAGCCTTGCCAGTTTGCTGTGCGTATAGCCCAGCTTGATGACGGCTTCATAGGCAATGCCCAGAGCCGTAAGCTGATGTTTTTTTTCTGCCATGATTCCTGATCGGTTTGCGAGAGAAGCCGTGGATTCCCGATGGCCATCTTCAATCACGTTGTGAGGTTCCCCGCCTCCGCTCAGGTTAAACAAAATGGGCTGAACATATAAAAATGAAAAAGCCCCCGAAACCAGCTTGCAACTGATTTCGGGGGCAAATTTACTTGTTTTCTTCTTAACGCTTGCTTTACTAAAGTAAGGCAAATGCTTTACTAAATAAAAAATTATTGATGATTTTCCATCAATTCCTGGGTCAAATCATGGATAAACAGCTCAATTTCCTTTCCATCGAGTAGCTTTTCCATGAGCGGTTTGAATTTATATTTTACTGTACCGTTAGAAGGATTCAGGGTTTGACTGATGGCAGTATCCTTATCTGTACCGAAAGCATTTCTCAGAATATCATTCAATGCCTCATCACGATTCTTCAAAGGGCTGCCATCAACATTCGTAAACCATCCAGCTTTATACATGGCATTGAGGACAGTCAGCACAGAGGTTTTCTTTCTTGGAGCAATACGGATTGAGCTTGGTGCGACAGAAGGATTTTCCATGTCAGCATCTCCGTCCATTGAATCAAGCAGAGAATCAATTTCTTCGGAGATAAGGCGCTCACCCTGCAGATAATCGTACACAAGCCCAGCAAATTCTTCCTCATCAACACAGCAAAAACCGCGCCTGAACTCCTCATCCAGTCGCCGTGAGAATTCTTCACTAATATGATAGGCAATCTGCAATTTCAGATTAGAAACTATCCCCAGCCTGCTCATGTCGCGACTTCGCAGCAACCATTCTGCACATGTCTGAATAATCAGAGCAAGTGCAGAATGTCTCTCGTGATCCGAATCTCCGCCATAGATATCCCGCAGAACTTCATCATATTCATACCATGCCTCGTCCTTAGAATAGAATTCTGCTTGGCTGGTACTCTGACCTTTCATGCTATCGATAACGCAGAAAGCAAGATAGTATAGTTCTGTGGGATGCAACTTGATTTCTTTAGCATCGTTCATTACTCTCAGGCATGTACCGCGAATGGAGCGGAACATGCTATCGTCAGCAAGCTTTTCTTCTAGGGCCCTTCTTACGTCCTTTTTGAAGTATTCCAGTATTGGCATAATCTTTCAGTATTTCGTTCATTTTATCCATCCATTGTATCAGCGCAAAGGTCGGACTATTGCCATCAAAACAACTTAACAGTTCAACACCAAAGGAGCTGATAGCCTCTTCTTCGATGCCGAATTGCGCCATGATATCAGCACCATAGCGATAGCAGCCAAAATGGGCAAAGTGGACGGTAAGGTCAAAAATGCCTTCATTAAGACAGATTGCAGCAATATTGGTCAGATCATCATGCAGTTCTTGTAAATTAATTTCTGGAGAACCGGGCTTGCGTGACAATTCTAAAAGAGCTGCACAGTCTCCCTTTCTGGCAAGTTGGGTAATCAATGCCATCAGACCATCGGCACTCTTATTCTCTCCTTCTCCACAAAAGTCGAGTTTTATAAAGCGTACACGGTCATTGAACTTTTTGCGGATGTCCCATACCACTGGCCAGAAATCTGTAGTTTTCTTATGTAGAGGCTGAATGACAATCTCCCTGCCATATACAGAAAGTTTCTGATTAAAGCCTTTCTGCAAAACTAAGGCAGCCTTGTCTGTATCTCCCGAAAAAGCTGCGTTTTTCTCGATGGCTATAATCTGATAACCCTCTCTGTTGTCGATTATTACACGACAGTATGGATGATTGGGATGTTTGATTCTCTTCTTGTTTTCAATCGTTGTCTTCGTACCATTACTCTCCAGTTCCAGCAATATTACATCTAGGCATGCAGAAACAACAACATCGCAGTTGTATAATTCATGATTATATGCTCCAGCACTACCATGTGATTTCATGATAGATAGCTGATGGCGTTGCTTGGAAGTAAAGAAACTTCCAAAACATTCTCTGGGAGATTGGTATTTCCCCTGATTAAATCTAGCCTCTGCTGCCTCTTCTGCAGCAAAAAAGCTAGGTCCATTATCTACTTGCTTATTTTCAAAGCGGTAAAAATTAAAAATAGGCATAAGCTTGTTAATTTTTGTAAAATAATCTTATTGTTTAACTCTCATTTATTTTTACTGATGCCAAGATTTATCTTGCAATAGTATTCAGGAATGTTGCCTATTCTTCAATAACTACAGGATAACAGATGGTACAGACTAGACTTCAAAGGTACAAAATATTTATGAAAGAAATGCATAAATTTCAGATTTTAACACTAAATAATATTTCTCTCTTCCGGTCATTAAGGTCATGGTCATTAAGGTCATTAAGGGTTTCGGGGGAACGGAATATATATATAATATAATATTAAAAATTTAATATTATATTATAAGAAAAGAGAGCGAGCGAAAAGTGCTTAATGACCTTAATGACCTTGACCTTAATGACCGCTTTTTCACGTTTCTTCGGCTACCTTCAATGCGTATTTCCCTTTTTGCTATGTTTCTGCAATAAAGTTCTGATAGAAAACGATAGAAAGTATTATTTATCAGCTACTTACGTCATTTCCTGCAAAGAAAGTCAGGGGGAAAGCTTGCATTCTGCCCGAAAATGTTGTATCTTTGCACCGGCAATCGAAAGAACAGCCTTTTGTGCCTTGATCGGGTCTTCTATTAAGACCTAGACGGGTCATAAATGATGGCAGGCGCCGGTCATCAATGAAGACCCCGAAAACGGCAGGAACGGGGCGTTCTGGGGAGTTGCAAAACAAAGGACTCTAAACATACTACAAACGACTATGATTAATTACAGCATCGTAATGCGTAGCGTGAACGCAAATCTTCTGGAAATCAACCAGGCTAAGTCACGCATCAACCAGGCGAAGAAGGAGGGTAAGACCCCTGACCCAAAGGACCTGGAACTCGTGAAGACCGAGAAGCAGAATGCTTTTGCTATCTCACAGTACACCGACATCATGACTATCGAGAAGTTTGCCAAGCACATCACCTCTCATGGCAGTGTTTATTCAAGAGCCGACATCAGCGCCATCCTCTACATTGCCGTAGACTGCATGCGTGAGATGTTGCTTGAGGGCAAGAAAATCCGTCTGGGCGATCTCGGTGATTTCTCTCTCCTTCTCACCTCGAAGGGTGCTGAGGATGCTGACAAGTTCACCGCTCAGAACATCACCGGTGTGAAGGTTCAGTGGGAGCCAGATCAGGAGTTCAAGAACCTTCGCGATGACGCCGAGTTCAACCTCGTAGCCAGCCGCAGTGCTCAGGCAGCCGTTATCAAGGCTATTAAGGAGGGTAAGACCAACGTTGACCTCAACGCGCCAATGACTCCGGATAATACGTCAGGCGGTTCTACCCCAGGTGGTTCAAGCACCGGTCAGACCGGCAGCGAAGGCCAAGGCTCTGAATCAGGCGGCGGTACTACCGGCAAGGACGATACTGGCGACGGCCTTGAATAGCCCAAGGATAGACTGGCTAGGATGCTAGCCCCTAGCCCAGCCTATCCGTCCCACAAAAAATTCAACATTCAACACTCAACATTCAAAAAAATGAAAGCGAACACTTGGAAAACAATTCTTCAGATAGCCATCAGCATTCTGACCGCTATCGCTACTACGCTCGGAGTAACGAGCTGCATGGGATAAAGAACATGGAGTCCACCTTATTATAATAAGCAGACTCATCCATAAATAAATCGACCGCTCACCTCAATATGGGGAGAGCGGTCTTTTTCGTTCTACCGAGAATTCCGGTCATGAAGGGTCAAAGTCATTAAGGGTCATTATCATTTTCAAACCCCAAAGATTCCGGTCATTAAGGTCATTAAGGATTTCCGGTTTCAAAAATATCCCTCAACATCCCTCTATCTTATAAAATAAGGTTAAATCAAGTTCGCCCTGCCAACAAAATCCATCCATATAATCAACTTTCTGAATATTTTTTTGTATTTTTGCAGATATATTGCGCTAATATGGGAGTTGAGCATGGCTTATCCTCCTAGATTACAGGCGCATAATTATCAAATGATTAGAGCATGAAGAAGCTATTATTCCTACACGGATTCTTCGCCACGGGCAGCTGTCCGATGGCGAGAGCCTTGAAAGAGGCGTTTGAGGGAACGGCGGTGGTGCTGACTCCCGACTTGCCATTGCACCCAAAGGAGGCACTGAAGGAGATTCGCTCCATCATCGACCGGGAGCAGCCCGACTTGCTTCTGGGCAACAGCTGCGGCTCTTTCCTCGCCCAGATGCTGGCTCCGGTGGTGGGCATTCCTGCCCTGCTCGGCAATCCGTATTTCATGATGACGGAGTTTCTGAAGGAGCGAATCGGCGAGCATGAATACAAGGCACCGAGAAGGGACGGAAATCAGCGGCTGGTGATTGACGAGGCGCTGATTGAGGAGTTTGCGGAACTGGAAGCCGTGCAGTTCGACCATTGCAACCCCTATTATAAGAATCGTGTGTGGGGACTTTTTGGTGAGCAGGACACCCTGGCTCACTTCTCCCCTCTTTTCCTGCAGCATTACAACCAAGCCTTCCATTTCCCTGGCGGTCATACGCCTACAGAGCAGGAGGTGAAGACCTGGTACGCTCCCCTTGCCCAGAAAATGCTGATGGAGTTTTCAGCAAAGGAAGAAAGATATTTCCAGCACTTTAAGGGCGGCAAATATAAGTTCATCCATTCTGCCTTCGACTCCGAGACTCAGGAGCGCATGGTGGTTTATCAGGCTCTCTATGGAGACCAAGCCTATTGGGTAAGACCGGAAGATATGTTCTTCGGGAAAGTTACGAGGGACGGCAGAACTTTTAATCGTTTCACGGAAATAGACAGATAATTATGGAGACATTTAATAATGTAATAAACAGTGGCCAGCTTGTTCTGGTCGATTTCTTTGCTACCTGGTGCCAACCTTGCAAGGCGATGCACCCCATTCTGGAGCAGGTGAAGAGTGTATTGGGCGACCGCATCCGAATCATCAAGGTGGATGTAGATAAGTACGGCGTAACAGCAAGCCAATACCGCATCCAATCCGTGCCTACGCTGATGCTCTTCCGAAACGGAGAAGTATTATGGCGCACAAGCGGTGTGGTAGATAAAGCCGAACTTCTGGCTACGCTTGATCCATTCTTGATATAAAAGATGAAAAGAATAATCTTATGCGCATAATAGGAAACTTACTTTGGTGGCTCTTCGGAGGTCTCGAAGCTGCCATCGGTTATTTCACCGGAAGTCTGGCTCTTGCATGTACTATCATCGGCATTCCGTTTGCAATACAGACATTCAAGATTGGTCTGCTCTGCCTATGGCCTTTTGGCTCTACGGTAAGAGAATCGAATAGTCCTACAGGTTGCATTCGCATCCCGTTGAATTTACTCTGGCTGATTTTCGGAGGATTGTGGGCTTGCCTCATGCATCTGTTCTTCGGCTTTCTCTTATGTATAACCATTGTCGGCATTCCTTGGGGAAAACAGCATTTCAAGATGGCCGCGCTTTCGCTCGCACCATTCGGTAAGGATGTGGAGTTGGGATTTTAAAGTGATACAAATTGCGCTGATGGCGTATTTACACATAAAGATAACAATATAAAGAACGAAGTATATGAAAAGTTTTGCACCAAAGCCGTGGTTTGCACCACAACCTGTGCTGATTATCGGCACATATAATAAGGAAGGAGTTGCCAACGCCATGAATGCTGCCTGGGCAGGACAGTGGGACATGAAGGAAATTATGATCTCGATGGGAAATCACGTCACCACAGACAACCTGAAGCTTGGCGGTGAGTTTACCGTTTCCTTCGCTACCAAGAAAACCATGGTGGCTTCTGATTTCGTGGGCATTGTTTCAGCCAAGAACGACCCGAAGAAAATGGAGAAGACGGGATGGAATATCGAGAAGGCGACAATGGTTAACGCTCCTGTGTTCACCGATTTCCCGATGACCCTGGAGTGCCGCATCAAGGAGAAATACGACGAAAGCGAAACCGGTTATTATCTCGTTGCCGAAATCGTCAATATTCTTGTGGATGAGAAGTATCTGGCAGAAGACGGAAATCCAAACATGGAGAAAATGGAGCTGATTGTCTTCGACCCTATTCATCATAGCTATATCCAGTTGGGCGAGAAAGTCGGTAACGCATTCTCTGACGGCAAGGCTTTGAAATAATAGCCAAAAATAGAACAGAAAAGCAAATAAAAGTTCGTTTTCTATTCCAAATCTTACTATTTTTGCACCATGATAATGGATTTAGAACATATAGGTAACAAATGCGGTTTCTCTGACACCGGAATGCTGAACAGATGCAGCCAGCTTGTGGGTGGCGACAAGGATATGGTTAAAGTGTTTAATTACAAAAGATAAAAATAAATAAACATGAATTTTCCAGAAATATATTCAGCAACAGGCATGATGGAGCTGATTCAGAAGATCGGCTTCCTCCCTCTCCTCGATAGTGGCATTGAAGGATTCTCTGCCGAAGACATCGTGGCGGAGGATTGCGGTTACGTAAGACTTCCTGAAGGCGGTTGGGACTGGCCGCTTTGGAAATGGAAGGGCGAGATTGTGCAGGAAATGCCGTGTATGTACGGAAAGTTCTTTAACAAGAAAGCAGGATTCATCAGCCAGGAATGGTGGCCGGACTTCTGCAACTACAGAAGAAGCAAATACCCCCGTCCGGATGAAGAATCGATAGAAGGAGCCATTCTCTGCACGCTTCAATCTACTGGCAGTCTCATCACGAGAGAACTTCGGGCAGCCTGCGGTTTCACGGGCAAGGGAATGAGAAGCAAGTTTGACGGTTATCTCACCCGACTGGAAATGGCAACTTACATCGTGACCGAGGATTTCATCTACCCTCGCGACAAACACAATCATGAATATGGTTGGGGTTGGTCGCTGCTCAATACTCCCGAAGATCTCTATGGCAGGGAGGCTTGCCAATGCAACCGAACTCCCCTAGAATCTTATCAGAGGATTTTCGAACATCTGAAAGAAATCCTGCCTGATGCTTCAGATAAACAGATCATTAAATTAATAGGATAAAAATGACTTCACTTCAAGAAAGACTGTTCGCCATGCAGGATAAGCAGTATGCTGCTTTCCAGGCTAAACTGACACCGGGAGTGCCTGTGGAGAGTTTCATAGGCATTCGTGTGCCTGTGCTCCGCAAGTTCGCAAAAGAGTTTACAAAGGAGGCAGAAAGCGAGGAATTCCTGCATCAGCTTCCTCATAAATACTACGATGAGAACATGCTTCACGGTCTCCTCATTTCCGAGGTAAAGGACTACGGGGAATGCATTCGTCTTACAGACACCTTCCTGCCTTTCGTGGACAACTGGGCAGTTTGCGACATCATGTCTCCGAAGGTGTTTGCCAAACACAAGAAGGAACTGTTGGCAAAGATCAAGACTTGGAGCAAATCGTCACACGTTTATACCTGTCGCTTTGGAATAGAGATACTTATGTCTCATTATCTGGACAAAGACTTCAAGGCTGAATATCTTGAAATTCCTGCATCAGTAAGGAGCGAAGAGTATTACGTAAAGATGATGGTAGCCTGGTTCTTCGCCACCGCTCTTGCCAAGCAATGGAACCAGGCGATTCCCTACATCGAACAAAACCGCCTTGCTTCCTGGACGCACAACAAGACCATCCAGAAGGCCATCGAGAGCTACAGAATCACGCCCGAGCAGAAGGAATATCTGCGGACATTGAAGATAAAATAATTATGACACAAGATACTTCTACATATTACGTTTGGATAGGTGGTTCATGTGATTATGGACTGGGAGAAAGAGATATGAGAGATTCTGTATTATGGCACAAACAAAGCCGAATAATAATGATGAAACTCAATAACACCAAAAGTGAGTGGTTTATGTAAAAAGTTACGGAGAATATGAATTATCTCCGTAACTTTTTACATTTTCGGCTGATTTACCGCTTCAGCGCTATGTTATAATTATAATATTTGCTGTTGCCCGTAATATCCTCCAGCACCTGAATGAAAGGAGGAAACTTCACGCTCTCGTTGGCTGAAATGCCGCGGGTTTCAAGAATCATCAGGTCGGAAACCGGCTCAAGAAACTCGTCGAGCTCGAAATACTGGCCCTTCCAGATAAAACTCTTGCGATGCTTATGAATGCGCTGGCGGTAAGGGTCAGCCTGCTGAAGCATACTCTCGTAAAGATTGGCATTGATCTGTCGCTCAGTCTCAATCTGCTCATTGTCTGAAATACGCTTCTTGGTGGTGTGAACATACACATACTTGCCTCCCTCGAAACCGCGACGGCGAAGACGAATCTCGCTGCCCGGCTCACCCGTAAGATAAGTCTGAACAATATCGCTGTCTATCGCATTAGGAACCTCGCCCGTCAGCTTCACGATATATTTTCGCTCCTCCTCTATCGGCTGCGGAATGGCAAGCACATTGCTTATCTCCTTGAGCACACGGTTCAGCTTGTTGTTGAAATCTTCGTGGTTATTGATTACCCTGAGATGAGGATGCCCCTTCCATGCAGAAACAATCTTCTTGTCCAACTCTCGCGCAATCTTCAGTCCTTCTTCATCGGCCTTCTCCAGGCGCTGCGCATTGTTGGCTGTAGTATAAAACTGCTCGGCACCATCAGCAGCACTCACCAGATGCAGCACAGCATCATAGCGGTCGCGAAGCTGGGCATCTGTATAGCCCTCTTCAGAGATGATGCGGTGCCAGAAATCGGGAGTGAGATAGGTAGAAATATCCATCGTACCACGATCGCAGACGATGATGACCGGCTGCTGCAATGTTTCAGCCATGCGCAGGAAACTGTCTTCCAGGTTGATCTGAGTCTGAAAAGTAGCCTTCTCGCCCTCGAAGAAAAAATCCTTGTTGGAGGTGAGATAATTCATGCCCGCCTGGGTGAACATGGTTGGAACCTCGGGAATGGTAAAGACCTTATAGCCGAGACTGGAGAAATGTTCAATCACCTTAACCATAGCGGTAGTCTTGCCCGCACAAGGTCCACCCGTCAGTACAATCTTCTTAATCTGATTCATATATCAAGTAAATATTTTTCGTTTCTTCTAATTGATGTTCTTTCCGGAGCATCTTATTATCGGGTGCAAAGATAACAATAATTCTTCAAACGAAAGCAATAATTTATGCAAGAAAAGAAAAATAATGTATTTTTATTTTGATTTCTCATTGTTTTGATGTACCTTTGCAGAGAAAAATGGCTCATTTCGAGCTATCGGAAACAAAAATATAACTATAAGATAAAAAATGGAAAAGATAAAGACATTAATTATAGGTAGCGGTCCTGCGGGATATACTGCTGCCATTTATGCCGGCAGAGCCAACCTGCAGCCAGTACTCTATTCAGGTATGCAGCCGGGCGGACAGCTCACCATCACCACAGAGGTAGAAAACTTTCCGGGCTATCCTAACGGCGTAGACGGAACGCAGATGATGATGGACATGAAGGAACAGGCAGCCCGATTCGGAGCTGAAATGAGAGACGGAAGCATCGTGAAGGCAGATTTCAGCTCACGCCCATTTCATCTTACCGATGAGCGCGACAACGAGATTGAGGCAGAAACCGTGATCATTGCCACAGGAGCATCTGCCAAATATCTGGGTCTTGCCGATGAAGAGAAATATCGCGGACAGGGCGTTTCAGCCTGCGCTACCTGTGACGGATTCTTCTACCGCAAGCGCACCGTAGCCGTAGTGGGCGGTGGCGATACTGCCTGCGAAGAGGCCATGTATCTATCCGGACTTGCCAAGAAGGTTTACATGATTGTACGCAAGCCTTATCTCCGTGCTTCAGAAATCATGCAGCAACGTGTAAAGAACAAGGAGAACATCGAGATTCTGTTCGAAACCAATACGCTGGGGCTCTTCGGCAAGAACGGTGTAGAAGGTGCTCATCTCGTGCGCCACAAGGGCGAAGCCAATGAAGAGAAGTTTGACATCAGCATCGACGGATTCTTCCTGGCTATCGGACATAAGCCTAACACCGACCTCTTCAAGGGGCAGATAGATCTCGACGAGCAGGGCTTCATCAAAGTAGTGCCAGGTACTGCCACCACCAACATTCCGGGTGTTTTCGCAGCAGGCGATGTGGCCGACCCAATCTACCGCCAGGGTGTTGTTGCCGCAGGCTCGGGAGCCAAGGCAGCCATCGAAGCCGACAGATTCCTGCAGCAACAGTAAAAACTATAGTATAAAATTCTATAAAGCGGGGTTAATATAGTTAAAAAATAACCGCAATATTTTGTCAGATGCAAAAAATGTATTACTTTTGCATCTGATAAAATAAAAAGGAAGATTGGCAGAGTGACCGAATGCGCTGGACTCGAAATCCGGTATACCCTCTTCCGGGTATCGGGGGTTTGAATCCCTCATCTTCCGCTAAGTTCCGCAATCAGGAACCGTCATTTTATAGTTTCATAAAAACAACTCGACATGAAAAAAATCATCATCCCCATATTTATGCTCCTCCCGCTGATGACTGCACAGGCCCAAACCGTGCTGACTGAAGAGCAGCAGCTGGAACAGGCACAGAAACAGCTGGAAGCTGCCAAGAAGGCACTGGAAGTGGCTAAGATAAAAGCACAGGCTGCCAAACTGAAGGCTCAGGCCGACAGCATCAACGCTGCAAGCGCCAAGGCTGAAGCTGAAGCAAAAACGGCTGAAGCAAAGAAGGGCAATGCTACTGAGCCAGAACCAGTTGTTGTAAAGGAGCCAACCACATCAACCACGGGATGGGCGATTCCTGTTGCCGTAGCCGCTAAGCCAAAGGAGGCTGCCAAGCCTGCCAACAAGCTGGCAAATGGCACAATAGCCAAAGTGGACATGAAATATCTGGCAGGCGCTATCACATATAATGATGAAAACAAGATAGAATTCACACTCGATACGGATGCTAACGGAAAAACTGCCAAGCAGATTTACGACATCGTATTAAAATACATGAGTGAACTGACACAGAACGAGCAGAACATAGCAAGCCGGGTAGCACTGGTAAACGATGCTGAACACGTCATCGCCAACACGATGGACGAATGGCTCGTTTTCAGCCAGTCATTCATCTCGCTCGACCGCACGGAATTCAAATACCAGCTGGTAGCCAGGATTTCAGACAATCATCTGAATCTCTCGCTCGGCCGCATCATCTACAACTACGAGGAAGGAAGAAGCACCGGTTTCAAGGAACCTGCAGAAGAGGTAATCAGTGACAAGATTGCGCTCAACAAGAAGCAGAACGACCTGGCTAAGATCTTCGGAAAGTTCCGTAGATGCACCATCGACCGCAAGGACCAGATATTCGCAGAGTTAGCTGCATTAGTAAAACAATAAGTTGAAGAAAAATGAATAATCAGAATACAGACAATAAGATACAACAGAACGAGGCACAGCAGCCTGCAAACGCTACAGTCCAGCCTACAGCTGAGCAGGGCGCAGAACAGACTGAGCAGAAGCAGCCTACCAGCTACGCCGTAAGACCTCAGCACCACCGGCTTCGCCCATTGGCCTACAGCGACCAGAACAACATGCTGAAGGTGCGCAACTATCTCAACATCGCCTTCATGCTGCTCGCCATCGTAGGGGTAATACTCTGGACCCAGCTGGAAGAAAGCCGCAATGTCGCCTACATCGTACTCATCGTGGGTGTAGTGCTCAAGATTGCCGAAGTATGTATCCGACTATTTAAGAAATAATGAAGAAGAAGAAAATTATATTCTCATCACTCCTATTTTGTGCTGCAACCATCCCGGTTGCGGCACAAAATGATTTTAACTATAACGAAGATTCGCAGTTCCGTCCTCAAACCAACCGCAAGGTGAACACCGATTCACTAGGCTCAGACAAGGAGATTCCGAAAGGCATCAGAGTATGGACCGTAGACGAACGCTTCGGCGACACAAAGGCTGCGGTAGTAGACACCTTGCAGCACATGTATATGAACACAACCTTCACGGAAGGACTGAGAGGCGAATACAATACTCTCGGAAACATGGGTACTGCCCGACTGAACCGAATCTTCATCGACCGCCGCAACACGCAGGGCAACTTCATCTTTACAGAGCCCTACGATTATATCGTAAATCCGGTAAGCGACTTCCACTTCACTAACACCTACTCACCCATCACGAACATAACGCTGAACAGCTGTGGCGACAAGGTGACGGGAGAAGACGACTTCAAGGCCATGTTTGCCGTGAATGCAAACAAAAGGCTAGGCGCCGGTTTCAGATTCGACTACAAGTATGGCAGAGGATATTATAATGCCCAGAGTACCAGCCACTTTAAATACACCATGTGGGCATCTTACCTGGGCGACCGCTATCAGGCACACTTCCTCTTCAGTACCAATCATGAGAAGATGACCGAGAACGGCGGTATTACCAACGATGATTACATCAAACATCCGGAAATCTATACCGAATCGTTTGCCACCAATGAAATTCCTACCGTTCTGGAACAGAACTGGAACCGACTGGACAACCAGCACATCTTCTTTACCCACCGCTACAACGTAGGTTTCAGCCGAAAGGTAAAGATGACCGAAGAAGAAATCAAGGCAAAGAAATTTGCCATGGCTTCGAAAAAGGAAAATACTGAAGAGGAAGCGAAGGAAGAAGCCAGAAAGAAAGCCAAGGAACAAGGCAAGAAATTTGATGAGAAAGCCTACGACAAACAGCAGGGAGCTAAATTCAGCGGCCGTCCTGACGGAGCCAAGATTGCAGGCGATGAACCGGCTAAAGACTCAGCCACAAAGGACATCAGGAACGACAGTACCCGAATCGCAGTAAACGGAAAAGCTGCTGCCGACAGTCTGCTTGCCGTCCAGAAGAAAAATGCCGAAGACTCGCTTTTCTACAAGAGCGAATATGTTCCGGTAACGAGTTTCATCCATACGGTAAAGTTTGACAACTATCGCCGTATTTACGAAGCTTATCAGACCCCAGCCGACTATTATCTGAATGAATATTACGATGCAGGCAGGCTGACCGGCGACTCCATCTACGACCAGACCAAGCACTGGCACATGAAGAATACCTTCGCCATCGCCATGCTTGAAGGTTTCAACAAATGGGCAAAGGCAGGACTGAAGGCTTTCGCCAGCTACGACCTCCGACACTACGAACTGCCAACCAGGGAAGGCGGTTTAGAAAAATACAACGAGCATGTGCTGAGCGTAGGCGGACAGCTGAGCAAGCAGGAAGGCAAGACCCTCCACTACAATGCCGTAGCAGAAATAGGACTGACGGGTGTTGACGCCGGAACCCTTGCCATAGATGGTAATGTAGACGTGAACATCCCATTCCTGGGCGACACGCTTCAGGTAAGAGGCGATGCTTTCTTCCATAGAGAAACCCCATCGTTCTATTACCGCAACTATCACGCCCGCCATCTGTGGTGGGAGAATGATCTCGACAAGACCATCCATACCCGCATCATGGGTACGCTCTCCTTCCCTAAGACACGCACCAAGCTGAGAGTGGCTGTAGATGAAATCAAGAACTACACCTACTTCTCGCAGAGCTATGACATTACAGAAAAAGGGTTGCGAACAGGAGTCATGGTTACACCAATGCAGGAAAGCGGAGGAATCAACCTGCTGACAGCACAATTGGAACAGAACTTCAGACTAGGCATTCTGAACTGGGAAAACCAGTTTACCTATCAGCACTCAAGCAAGGAGAGTGTACTGCCAGTACCAGCCTTCAATGCCTACACCAACCTCTACATCAAGTTCAAGATAGTAAAGGTGCTGAACGTAGATCTGGGTGCTGACATGCGCTACTTTACAAGCTATGAAGCTCCCGACTATTCACCTTATATGGGACAGTATACGGTACAGGGCAATGGCGAGAACAACGTAAAGATAGGCAACTATCCTATCGTCAATGTTTACGCCAACGTTCACATCAAGCACACCCGTTTCTTCGTAATGATGAGCCACATCAATGCAGGACAGGGCGACAAGAACTACTTCTTCGCTCCTCATTATCCTATGAACGAGCGAGTGTTCCGTATTGGAGTAAGTTGGAACTTCTTCAATTAATCTTCCTGATTTTCCTTAAGAATTTCAGAAGATTCAATTTTAATCTTTTTAGAATATGATAGAAACAAATTCTATAAAAGCATGGTATCTAGCCGCTCGCCCGAAGACTCTGACGGCGGCGGCTGTTCCTGTTTTATTGGGTATTGCGCTGGCTTATAAAGACACTCAGCAGATACAGACATTGCCAGCCCTACTCTGCCTGCTCTTTGCATGGGTGATGCAGATAGACAGCAATCTGGTGAATGATTATTTCGACTTCAAACATGGTAATGACGATGAAACCCGGCTGGGACCGAAACGTGCCTGCGCTGAAGGCTGGATAACTTTGGGAGCCATGAAATGGGGAATCATCCTCACTACTCTTCTGGGCTGCGCCATAGGGCTTCCGCTGGTTCTTTTCGGAGGTTGGGAAATGGTTATCGTAGGCATCTGTTGCATAGTCTTCTGTTTTCTCTATACTACCTGTCTCAGCTATCTGGGCATGGGCGATCTTCTGGTACTGCTCTTCTTCGGCATTGTACCCGTATGCTGCACTTATTATCTCGTAATGCCCAAAACCATGCAGGGAGTAAGCATGGAAGCGGTTCTCGTATCTGTAGCCTGCGGACTGGTAGTTGATACGCTGCTCATTCTGAACAATTACCGCGATCATGACAACGACCTGAGAGCCGGCAAGAAGACCCTTGTGGTTCACATAGGAAAGAAGAATGCCGAGCGGTTATACTGCGCATTGGGCAATTTGGGAATCATTACCATAATAGGTGTAACCACCTACGAAGTATTTCAGCATGAAGCCAGCAGCATCTTCCTGCCGTTCGCAGCACTCTATATCGTTCTGCACAACAGAACCTATGTGGAGATGAAAAAGATAGGCGAAGGCAGAGAACTGAACAGAATTCTAGGCAAAACAGCTCTGAACATCTTCTGTTTCGGCATTGTATCATCCCTGATCATCATCGGAATGGCGAATTGAACAATAATAAACTAATAATAATGTACGCGCGTACCTTATTATATAAATAAAGTGGAGGAATATCTATGAAGCAACAGGTAAATCTCGAAATCATGGACTTTGTGGAGAAACAGATTCTCCCCAAATATAATGCTTTTGGCGAAAGTCATGGACTCAGACATGTTACCCGAGTCATCAGAAACTCTCTGAAACTGGTTCCGGTAACCGGAGCCGACATCGATATGGTGTATGTTATAGCCGCTTACCACGACCTGGGGATGAGCGGTCCGCGTGCCATTCACCATATTACCAGCGGTAAGATTCTGCAGGCAGATTCAAGACTGAAGCGCTGGTTCAATAAAGAACAGATCAAAATCATGAAAGAAGCTGTTGAGGACCATCGGGCTTCATCCAGCCGTCAGCCTCGCAGCATCTATGGCAAGATTGTGGCAGAAGCCGATCGCGATATTGATGTTCACGAAATTTTTCTGCGCGCCATACAGTATGGTAAAGAAAATAATCCAGATGATGACAAGGAGCAGCAATGGGAGCGGTTCAGCCAGCACATGGACGAAAAATATTCACGAAACGGATACATCAGGTTATGGATTCCCAACTCACCTAATGAGAAAGCGCTCAACGAACTTCGCAATATTATAGAGGACAAAACGGAACTGAGAAAATATTTCGAAAAAATATTCGAAGAAAACAGCTAAAACATTTGGTAGTTTCAAAATATTGCATTATCTTTGCATTATCAAATAATGACTAAGATGTTTGCACCGTTGCATCGTGATGATGCATGGGTGCCAGAAGGAATAAGGGTCGTTTCGGTTCGATCGGGATACTCATCAAATTACACTATTGAAACCGAGAGGACATTCTCTTGCTCATGGCGGGCCACATAAACTGCAGCAGGCAGGTAAGCTGAAAAGCCGGTGGATTACAAAGGCGGAGGACTCTCAAATGTTTATACATTCGGAGTTTCATCACATCATCGAGCGACCCTTTCTTTTACAAGAGGCGGATTTCTGAGAAAGAAATCCGCCTCTGCTCGTTTTAGGAATTAAAGCACTCATCATACTGAAAGAAAACAACCCCTGATAATGTGGGAGTTACAAAGAAAATGCATTTTTATCGAAAAAAAGTTGCAAAAAGATTTGGTAGAATCAGAAAAAAGTAGTACCTTTGCACTCGCATTTAAGAACGATGCTTGGTTGATTCGGTTAAGAATCCGACTGGAAGGTTGGGTGAGTGGCTGAAACCAGCAGTTTGCTAAACTGCCGTGCGGGTTACCGTACCGGGGGTTCGAATCCCCCACCTTCCGCAAGCTATCGTCTGAAAAATGTACCGTTGGTCGATTCATCTAATGGTTAGGATACAAGATTCTCAATCTTGGCATAGGGGTTCGATTCCCCTATCGACTACATGTGTTTTTCATGGTATTAGATTTATAAGTCTCTATAAGTCGGGAGACCAATAGAGATTTTTTGAATGGTCGATTCATCTAATGGTTAGGATACAAGATTCTCAATCTTGGCATAGGGGTTCGATTCCCCTATCGACTACAAAAGTGTTTTCATGTATTAATTTAGATTGTTTAAGCTTGCATTTAGTTCTTTGTCAAAAAGGCTACTGCAAGTTATTTTTTTATATATACGTACGAAGCCATATGAAACAATTATACACTGTTATCTCCCTTCTCTTTCTGTTTACCTATCCTGCCTGGGCGCAGCAGCACGAGATATTCAACCAGCGCATCAGAACCCTACAGGTTGTAGGCGGAACCAACTGGTTATCGCTCCCAGTATCGTCACTGGGTGGAGAACCTATCCATATCGATTTTGACGACATGACGCACAATTATCATCGGTACAGCTACAAGATTGAACATTGTGATGCAAACTGGAACGTATCTTCTTCGCTCTTTGAAAGCGACTATATGAGAGGCTTCAACGGCAATCAGATTATTGAAGATGTAGAGCAATCCATCAACACCAATCATCCTTACACTCATTATCATCTGACAATTCCCAATGCCGACTGCCAACTTACCATGAGCGGCAACTACAGACTGACGGTTTATGACGACAATGCGGAAAACGAGGAAGAAGGCAAAATGTTTACAGCCTGCTTGATGATTACGGAGCCTCAGCCATTGGTTAAACTCAAGTTAGAAGCTACTTCTACAACAGATATAGATATCCAGAAGGACCATCAGCAACTGAAAATGGAACTGGATCACAGCCAGCTAAGAATCACTCATCCCAACCAGCTGAACATCGTAGTGCTTCAGAACGGAAGATGGGACAATGCAGTCATTAATCCTAAACCCGACTACCTGAGTGCGGGCAAAATGAGTTGGCAGCATGTAAGAGCTCTGATTTTCGATGCAGGCAATGAATACAGAAAGTTTGAGTTTCTGGACACCGACCATCCAACCATGGGAATAGACGCTATAGATTGGGATGGAAGCGACTATCAGGTAAAGGTAATGACTGACAGCCCTCGCCCCAATTACGTTTACGATGAAGCTGCCAAAGGTTCGTTTTATATCCGCAACAGCGACAACGTAGAAAACAACAACACCTGCGAATATGCACAGATTCACTTTACCCTGAAAACTCCAAAACTGCCAGGCGATGTTTATCTGAACGCAGATTGGACCTACGACCGTTTCCTCCCAGAATACCGGATGGAATATGATGAAATGACGAAAACCTATCACGCACGTCTCTTCATGAAGCAAGGTTATTACAGTTATCAGTATCTCATGAAGATGGAGGACGGAAGCATCAGGCTGCTCCCATCAGAAGGAAATTTCTACCAGACCCAGAACAAATACAATGTACTGGTTTACTATCGGGCTCAGAGCGACCGCACCGACCGGCTGGTAGGATATGGAGAATTAAAATAAAGGAAGAAAATAAATGAGATTAAAAAGAAAAGGAGTTCTAGCATTTCAGAATGCCGGAACTCCTTTTCTATTTAATCCTAAAAGTGGAATTTCAGATCAACACCACATTGGAAAGGATTGCCACGCTGGGCAAAATACAGTTTCTTTCCTGTTGCTGCATTATCAACAGCAAAGGTATTGTAATTAGTATCTGTGAGATTCTTACCCCAGATACTGATGCTCATTTTGCTGAAATCAATATCACAATGCGCACCCATCACGAAATACATCTTCTGGCTGTAGGTATTGGCATTATCCCAGTAAGTCTTGCCCTGCGCATTCATGTTCAATCCGAAGGTAAACTGTCCTAAATGATAGTCAGCCATGGCTGCTATCGTATGCTGAGGAACATAAGGAACCTTCTTGTCCTTATAATTCACAGCCTTATCACCCTCGCCATCAGTATATTCATCAAATACGGCGCGTGTAAAACCATAGTTTACACCCCAATCAAAAGCACCGTCGAAAGCCTGACCCTTGAGCGCGGCTTCAATACCACAACTGTGACTCTTACCTGCATTAACCATCATTCGGCCAAAGCCATAGGTTCCTGCCATCACAGAGAGTTGCTGATTACGAACCTGCATATAGAAGGCACTCAAATCGAAATGAAGACGATGATCAAAAAGATTAAGATGCGTTCCAACCTCATAATTCCATGAGGTTTCCGGCTTAAAGGCAATAGTCTGGTTCACTCTATCATAATCTTTATCGGTATGAGGAACGTCATAATCGCCTCGCATCGCATCCTGACGGTGAGCATTCAGTTCGGTCTGCAAGATGTCACTGAACATCTGGATATTATAACCGCCTGCACGATAGCCCTTGCTCACCGTGGCATAAACATTGCTACCCTGCTCATCAAGCTGGTAACTTAAGCCAAATTTTGGCAAGAGCTGGTTGTAATCATCACCCGTTTTGCGGTTGAGCATTGAACGCAAAGTATAAGTAGCCTTCCTGCCCATTACCTTAGCTGTCATCGCCATATAAGCATAAGTATCGTAATGAATACTTGTATGCATGAAATCATAACGCAAACCAAGCGTTGCTTTCAGACGGGAAGAAACATCAAACGTACTCTCGTGATAGAGACCCAAATTGCTCTGAGGAGTATGGAACAAACCCGGAGCTCCCATATCTACATTGACAGAAACTCCGCTAGCCATTGCCGGAGGCATTGCCTGCTGCATCTGACTCTGGATAACGTTACTGATAGGCTTCGTCAATGCTGAACCGAATTTTACAGGACCATTTGTCTTCAACCACACATGGGAGAAGAATGCACCCTGTGTAAGATGCCAGAAACCGAAGAAAGGCTGACGGCTCTTAAATGTAAACTCCTGAGTGATAGAATTCTGCAACTGGTCTTGCTGCAAGCTCAAATAATCTTCAGGAAGATAATCCTGATCCATCTTCATATTATCATCCAGGAACTGATAGCTGGTAGCAGAAGCAAAATCCCATTTCGCTCCTTCATGACGAAGATTGACACCCGAAAGCAGCATGTTGCGGCGATAAAGCCCAGGGAATGTAGTATTTGGCAATGCAGCCTTGCCACTGTTTAAATCCAACAGACCATAAGGAAATGCATGCTGATAGACAAATTGGTAATTGGCTAGCAAATCCATGCTCCATCCTCTATCAAAACGGAACTTTAGATTAAACTTACCGCCAGCCTCATCATAATTGTCGGCATAATCGCTGGTTCCTGCACGATGGAAGAATCCCTTCTGTCCATCATAAAAAGCAGCTACCCCTAATGCGATACGAGGTGAAAGCTTCATATAATGAGCCGCTTCTACATTACGGTAGAAATGAGAGCCCAATCCCAGATTAACGTAGGTGCCCTTGCTATCATAAGCATCGCGTGAATAGATGCGCACCAGACCACCTTCAGAATTCTGACCATAGAGTGTTCCCTGTGGGCCACGGAGAATATCTATACGGCTGGTCTGATAATGGTGAAGATTGAAAGCAGCCTTGCTCAACAGCGGAATTCCGTCAAGATAAATTCCTACAGCCGGACTGTTGATACGACTTCCAATACCGCGCACATACATGGCGTTGGTAAAACGCGAGCCATAGTTGGGCATTACGAAGTTAGGAACATAGCAGGAAAGCTCACGCAAATCGCGAGAACCCAATCGCTGCATCTGACAAGAACCAAAGGAAGTGCTGCTGAGAGGCTGTTGACGAAGACGGAAATTCTCCTTAGGCTGCGAAACAACCACAACTTCATCAATGTCATAAACTCGGCTGCTATCAGCCAGCAAGCCGTTAGCAGCCGTAAGCTTTTCACTCGTACCCAGTGACAGGTCAGAGCAAGTAGCCCTTTCATTATCCACTGCATTAGCCTGCAACGCTACTGCTGCCAAACCAATGCATACGCACTTTTTACTATAAAATACTATTCTTTTCATAACAGGTGCAAAGGTACATATTTTTTCCTGCACCCCCTATCCTTATTTATGAGGAAACAGATAAGCCCGTATGGCAAACCATATATAGGCTACGAGCAACAAATAACCTATATAATATAAGGTAGTAACACTGAAAATGATGTAATCAATGGCGCAAACACCCACTAAACCACCCAGATACAGAACTGCATCACCTGCCGGCAAACGGTGTTTCACCTCATCAACACAAGCCAATCCTACTATCAGTATCGCCCAGACTGTAGCCAGAAAAAAGCCCAATATAGGCGGTACGGCAAAAGGATTGAGCGTAGGATGAAAATAGAAATGACGCCATACTTCTGGCAAAAACAACTGAATGGTTGCATAGAAGGTTGCTGATATCGAAACAATAAGCACCAAGGCTGTAGGATATGGTGAATCAATATCATTAAAATGAACCAGTTTACCATTACTATGGAAAATCTTACGAACTGTATAGGCTACGGCTATGAGAATAATGATAACCATGAAGATGAGCAAGTGAGTATTGCTGAAGGTCATAATGAACTCTGAAATAGGATCATCGGGCACAACCTTCGGCAACAGACGGGACTCACGGGTCCAACCAAACTGATTATCTTCTGTTGCCAACTGCACCCAAACTGAATCTATGGAATCCTGAGGAACCATACGGATATCCGTAACCACCAGCAGGCAGTTCTTTTGGACGGCGAAGGAGTCGATAGGCAAATTACTCAAAAATTCTTCAGGCTGTTGCGCTATCAATTCCAGTGAATCCTTGAATACCAGAAAATTGAATTTGTTGGTATAATGATGGGTAGTAGAAAACGAAATGGAATCGAGTTGTTTATTGCTGTACTCTACCATAGCTGCATGCATCTGGTGATGAGCACGGCGATGATAACAACTGCTGAACATCAAGAGGATGCCCAGCATACAAAGAATCTGTATCGTCCATTTCTTTTTCATTTATTTCTCACTATATAAGTTCATCTGACATTCGTTGCACGCAAACTCCAGACGGAAGCGGCGACCGTCGCCCAACTGCAGGAAGAGAGGCTCTCTCCAGGATGGTTTCTTGCCTCCACGCTTCACACAGTAGCCCAACGAATAGCGGATACAATGGCGGCACTGCATCAGGAGCGACTCTCCCTTTTCGTTGGTATACTTAGGTTGCATACTTCGGTTTGCCTTGTCTTTTTCTATATTCTCATCATATTCTTCCTGGGTCTTAGCATCCCATGCAGAAGGAATATTCTTACCCAACTCAAATGCCGGAACTACTGGCGACAGACCATGAATCTGATAAAAATCTCTTGCATCATAGTTGGCTATATTATAGAGATATCCCCATTTCCCGTATTCCGGCTGCCAAGTAAATTCCTCTTTCGTAAGTCGGTGCTCACCAGGCTGACTGAATCTCAAACCATTGTTGAACAGGGTTCTATCCCATCCACCCCACAACGACTTATCAAGCTGTTTCTGATTTGCCTTGGTAAGTTCATCTATCAATTCACGCCGGATAGCAGTGAGAATACTGTTCGGAACGAAGTATGTCTCCATTCCCTTCAGAAGTTCTACCTGGTAAGCTTCGTAAATCGTATCGCCCAGTTTGCTCATCTGAGCCTTTATATTTTCGCCCTGCGGGCGTTTCGCCTTTTCGAGTTTCAACTCTTTAAACACCTCAGCCACCTGATAAATCAAGCCACCATCAGCCTCTTTCGTCTTCATGATGTTGACAACAGCCTTTACCCCCTGTGGCTCTTCCCTGAACTCATTACCCATCACAGGCTCCATTTCTATGACAATATAGATTTTACGTTCAGCAGACTTACGAGCCAGCAAAGCCTCAAAAGCACGATCGTTATTACGATAAAGAGCCATGCCCGGACGCAGATTTTCAGGCATTCCAAACGGATAGAGGCGATTACCCTCTACTCTGTTCACACGAAAGCCTTCCAACTCACGGTCATCATTGATAAAACACAGTCCATCGCCATTTTTAAAGCTGGCTACTGTGGCTACGTTGAAAGAAATGTTGCCACGTATTTCCTTAACCTTGCCCACAAACTCGCCGATAGCTTTCGGCGTATCGAAAGAAGCAATATCCGGCTGTCGCCCATTCAGAAAATAATGGGTAAAGCCACGATTGAAAGTCTTCTTCAGATTAGGTGTAAAATTATATTGAACATGTCCCACCGATGCACGGCGATACTTACGCGGTTCAGCTTTTACGATTGCATCGAGTTGACTGCTATAGGCAGCCACCACATTCTTGACGTAGTTGATATCTTTTAATCTTCCTTCTATCTTGAACGAAGTAGCTCCAGCATCAGCAAGATCCTTAAGATGATCAAGCTGACAAAGATCCTTGAGAGACAGCAGATAACGCTGATGTTCTATCTCCTGACCATTGGAATCAAGCAGATCAAACTTCATACGACAGAACTGTGCACATTCTCCACGATTGGCAGAGCGCCCGAAACACTTCTCAGAAGCATAACATACACCCGAATAGCTTACGCAGAGCGCTCCATGTACAAAGACCTCTATTTCTCTATCAGGAATCGCCTGATGGATCGCCTTGATTTCATCGAGCGAAAGCTCACGAGCCAGAACAACACGTTTGAAACCTAACGTGGTAAGCCAATACGCCTTTTCTGGAGTTCTTACATCACACTGGGTACTGGAATGCAATTCTCTACTCCACAAATTCTGCGCCCTCACCTCAGTAAGCACACCCATATCCTGCAGCAAAAGTGCATCAACACCAATCTCATCAAGTTGCTGGATCATATTAAGCGTATCCAACATCTCATCCTGATAGATGATAGTATTCACTGTAACATGAACCTTTGCTCCAAACTGATGAGCATAATCACACAACTGTCTGATATCTTCCAGCGAATTGCCTGCTGCTGCTCGTGCACCAAAACGAGGTGCACCAATATATACGGCATCTGCACCATGATCAATGGCAGCAATACCACATTCCAAGTTCTTGGCAGGCGCCAATAATTCTAATGTTTGCATAAGAAATCAATCTCGAAATCATCCAACCCCTTCACAAATTAACTGATTTCGTTAATATTGTAAGGAGTCTCCTGATAAACATAATAGTTGATCCAATTACTATAGAAGAGGTTGGCATGAGCACGCCATGTCACCAGAGGTTCTTCGTTCGGATCGTTATGATAATAATAATTTTTTGGCAGTTCGACATCATCACGCTTGCCCATATCACGCTTATATTCCTTATCCAGCGTGTTTGGCGCATACTCAAGATGACCCGTCACAAAGAATTCGCGGCCGTTTCTGGCCATCACAATGCTGACACCGCTTTCAGGCGATTCGGCAATGATGTCAAGTCCTGGCACTTTTTCAATATCCTCTCGTCTTACCTCCGTATGGCGACTATGAGGCATATTAAAGATATCATCGAAACCGCGGAAAATTGGCTGAGACAAATCGAGAGGCTTCTGCTTAAAAATACCAAACATCTTCTTCTCTAAAGGATACTTAGGAACACCATAGAAATGATAAAGACCAGCCTGGGCACCCCAGCAGATATAGAGTGTTGAAGTAACATGGGTACGGGCCCAATCAAAAATCTCTTTGATTTCAGGCCAATATTCTACCTCCTCATAAGCCATCGTTTCGATAGGAGCACCGGTAACTATCATTCCATCAAACTTCTGTTTGGAAAGTTCCTGAAAATCCTTGTAGAACATCATCATGTGCTCTATTGGTGTATTCTTTGGTGTGTGACTTTTCAACTTCATAAAATAAACCTCTAACTGAAGAGGAGTATTCGACAGAAGACGAACGAGATCTGTCTCTGTCGTAATCTTGAGGGGCATCAAATTGAGCACACAGATTTTCAACGGACGAATCTCCTGTTTATGCGCACGACTTTCGTCCATCACGAATATATTCTCATGCTTCAACAGTTCGATAGCTGGAAGCTTATCTGGTAATCTTAACGGCATTTATTTTATTCCTTTCTTAAAATTTTTCTGCAAAGTTACACAATTTCAGCGAAGATAACGAAAGAAGAAACATTTTTTTGAGAAATATAAATAAATTAATGTGGAAAAGCAAAAGAAATCTTTCACTTTGAAAAGGATTGTTAAAGATAAATGCGAATATTAAACCTATCATCCTGTTTTTAATCAAAAAAGCATATAAGTTGCAACTTTATAGGAAACGCTTACGTCAAAGCAAAAAATGATGTATCCTATTAAGATTTGCAATTATGGAAAGTAAGAACATTAATCCACATTTAAACAGAACTGATGAAAAGAGTTCTGTAAAGATGAAAACAAAAAGTAAAAAGAGTATGAACGCAAGTTTAAAAAACATGGCGGTAGCGCTGTTCATCATGTCGGCCCCTATCGCAGTACAAGCTAAGCAATGGTCACTGCAGGATTGTATCAGTTACGCACTGGCTAACAACATTCAGCTGCAGAAGACTCAACTCACAAAAGCTTCAGCTCAGGAGGACTATCTGCAATCAAAGTCTGCGCTTCTGCCATCGCTCTCTGCCAGCACCAATCAAAGTGTAAGCTATACGCCTTGGGTTTCTAATGGAATCAGCGGAGAAGGTTTCAGCAAAGCTTCCATCGACAAGGTATATTACAATGGCAGCTATAGCGTGATGGGCAATTACACAATTTGGAACGGAAACAAAAACAGAAATCAGGTGAAACTGAACAAGCTGGCAAAGGAAGCGGCACAACTCGATTCGACAGCACAAGCCCTCAACCTGCAAGAACAGATAGCTCAACTTTACGTACAGATACTCTACTATACAGAGGCTATCAACGTAAACAAAGAAAGTTATCAGTCGAGTGTTCAAAACGAAGAGCGTGGTAAGGAAATGGTAAAAATTGGCAAGATGAGCCAAGCAGACTTAGCACAACTTACAGCACAAAGAGCACAAGATGAGTTTAACATCGTGCAGGCTGAAAGTAACGTTAAAAACTATAAACGACAGTTGAAGGAACTCCTGCAGATTACCAGTGAAGAAGCTTTCGACATCGCTATTCCAAGCACAACTGACCAGATGGCTCTGGCCTCTATCCCAGGAATGAACAGTGTCTATACAGCTGCGCTTCAGAATCGCCCTGAGTTTTTGAGCTATCAAAACAAACTCGACCAGAACGATCTGAACATCAAGATTGCAAAGGCAGGAAAGTTGCCAACCATCAGCGTAAATGCAGGAGCTACGACCAGCACCACATCCATGAACAAAAACGGTTGGGGCAGTCAGATGAAAACCAACTTCAGCCTGGGTGGTGGAATCGGTGTCAGTATTCCTCTCTTTGATAACCGACAGTCCAAGACTTCTGTCAATAAAGCACTCATTCAGCGTGAAAGCATCTTGCTCGATATAAAGAATGAGCAAACTAAGCTCTACTCTACTATCGAAAACTATTGGCTGCAGGCTAATACAAACCAAAGCCAGTTTAAGGCTGCCAAGGCGAGCAGCGAAAGTGCACAAACTAGCTACGATCTTTTAAGTGAACAGTTTAAACTGGGATTAAAGAACATCGTAGAATTGAGAACCGGCAAAGATAATCTTCTGAAGGCTAAACAGAACGAACTTCAGGCAAAGTATCTTACCATTCTGAATATCAACATGTTGAAATTCTACCAAAACGGCAGAATCTAAAGAAAAGATAGGTGATAACATCCGAAAACATATTGCAAATCATTAATAGGTACATACATTTTTATGAAAAAACTTAGAATCAGCAAAATCTGGATTGCCCTGATTGTGGTAATCATCGTAGCTGTGGCAGCATGGCTGTTCTCAGGAAGTAAAAACGAAGAACAAATAGACTTCAAGCAGGAAACTGTAACCACACAAACATTGCAGAATAGTGTAACTGCAACCGGTACTATTGAAGCGGTAACTTCTGTAACGGTTGGTACACAGGTGAGTGGTATTGTAAACAAACTTTATGTTGATTACAATTCGCAGGTAAAAAAAGGTGAAGTCATAGCTGAGCTCGACAAAACCAACCTGATGAGCGAGTTGAATACTGCCAAAGCTAACCTGGCAAGTGCGCAAAGCAGTTTGAACTATCAGAGTGCAAACATGAGCCGCTACCAGACCCTCTATAAGAAAGGTTTGGTAAGTGCTGACGATTATGAAAATGCGCTTCTCACCTATCGCCAGGCGAAAGAGCAAGTAGCTTCGGCCAAGGAAAATGTACAAAAAGCCCAAACCAACCTGAGCTATGCTACAATTACATCGCCAATAGATGGAACTGTCATATCAAAAAGCGTAGAGGAAGGACAGACCGTAGCAGCAAGTTTCAACACACCAGAGCTCTTTACTATCGCTAAAGATCTGACCAACATGCAGGTGATTGCAAATGTTGACGAGGCAGATATAGGCGGTGTAAAAGAAGGCGACCGCGTTAATTTCACAGTAGATGCTTATCCTGACGATGTATTCCAGGGAACAGTAAAACAGGTTCGTCTGGAAGCTACTACAACAAACAATGTAGTCACTTACGAGGTTGTCATCTCTGCACCCAACGCAGATCTCAAGTTAAAACCAGGACTGACTGCAAATGTTACCATCTTTACACAAGAACGTGCTGGTATTCTTGCCGTTGCCAACAAAGCACTCCGCTTTACTCCAACCAAGGAAACTGTGGGAAAGAATATCAAGATTGTTGACTGCAAAGGGAAAAACAAAGTTTGGACTTTTGCTAACAATACCCTTACAGCTCATTCTGTAACCATCGGTCAGAGCGACGGTATACATACTGAAATTATCAAGGGTTTGAAGAAGGGACAGAAGATTGTAACTGAAATCATAGTTAATACCCCTGAAGAGAATGAGGAGCCTCAACAAAGTCAAGGTTTGATTAGCGGTCCTGGACCTAGAGGAAAGAAAAAATAAAAAATAAGAGTATGGCAAACGACAATATTCAAGCAAACAGCGAAAAGAAAGTTGTGATAGAACTCGACAATGTTCGTCGCGACTTTCTTGTGGGTGAGGAAACTGTCCACGCCCTAAAAGGTGTAAGCTTTAAAATATACGAAGGTGAGTTTGTTACCATCATGGGTAAATCAGGTTCAGGTAAATCTACCCTACTGAACCAGCTAGGTTGTCTCGACACCCCATCCAGTGGCGAATACTATCTGGATGGAGTAAGCGTACGAAAGATGTCACGTAATGATCGCGCCATTCTTAGAAACCGAAAGATTGGATTCATCTTCCAGAACTACAATCTTCTACCGAAGACCACAAGTGTAGAAAATGTAGAACTTCCACTGATGTACAACCCGAACGTAAGCGCAGAAGAACGAAAGCAACGTGCTATCGAATCGCTGAAAGCTGTTGGTTTAGGAGAACGTCTCTATCATAAGAGTAATCAGATGTCTGGAGGACAGATGCAGCGTGTAGCCATAGCTCGTGCGTTGGTCAACAACCCCGCTGTGATACTTGCTGATGAAGCAACGGGTAATCTCGACACCAGAACCAGTTTCGAGATTCTGGTACTCTTCCAGAAACTTTATGCTGAAGGAAGAACCATCATCTTCGTTACCCACAACCCAGACATTGCAAATTATTCGAGTCGTAATATCGAACTGCGTGATGGTCACATCATCAGCGACACCTATAACGAACATATTCTCTCGGCAGCCGAAGGTCTGGCAGCCTTGCCTGCCAACACGGACGAATAAGTTTTCAATGTTAAGTGTTAAGTGTTGAATGTTAAATTACTTAGCATCCAATAGCAAACGAAGTTTTCACTTAACACTTAACATTTAACATTTAACATTACAACAAGTAAAATGAATTATCAGAATCTTTTCAAAATAGCCATCCGTGCCATTGCTGCCAACAAAATGCGCTCTTTCCTTACCGCACTTGGCATCATCATCGGTATTGCTGCGGTTATTACCATGCTTGCCATCGGACAAGGAAGTAAAGCCAGCATCAAGGCAAACATCGCAGAGATGGGATCAAACATGATTATGATTTCACCAGGTGCAGACATGCGTGGCGGTGTGAGACAGGATGCTTCGTCAATGGAGACGCTGAAGCAAGCCGACTATCAGAGCATCAAAGACGAATGTAATTATATCTCAGCTATTTCTCCTACTGTAAACAGTTCCGGACAGTGGATCTACGGAAACAACAACACCCAAAGTTCCATTTATGGTGTAAACCAAGACTATCTTTCCATCCGACAACTGAAAGTGGCAGATGGAGAAATGTTTACTGATACAGACATTAAGGCTGCATCTAAAGTTTGTATTTTGGGACAGACAGTAGTTGACTATCTTTTCCCTGATGGCAGTGATCCTATCGGTAAGGTTGTGCGATTTAACAGCATTCCATTCAGAGTAATCGGTGTCTTGAAGAAGAAAGGTTACAATAGTATGGGTATGGACCAGGATGATTTGGTACTTGCCCCCTATACAACAGTAATGAAGCGAATTATGGCACAAAGCTATTTAGGAGGCATCGTCTGCTCAGCTATCACCGAAGAGGCTTCTCAACCTGCCCAAGATCAGATTACAGAAATATTGCGACGCAACCACAAATTGAAAGACGCAACAGATACTACTGAAGCAGATGAAGATGACTTCAATATCCGCTCACAAGAGGAAATTTCAAGCATGATGAATTCTACCATGTCTACAATCACCATCCTGCTCGGATCCGTGGCAGGAATCTCGCTGCTGGTAGGCGGCATCGGAATCATGAACATCATGTATGTATCTGTAACAGAGCGCACTCGCGAAATAGGTCTTCGAATGAGTGTGGGCGCACGAGGTATTGATATTTTGAACCAGTTTCTGATAGAAGCTATCTTACTTTCTGTAACTGGCGGTATTATAGGAGTGATATTGGGAGTTAGTTTATCGCTCAGTCTGAACTCTTTCTTCCATATAGCCACCCAAATAGAGCCTTGGAGCATTATTATGAGTTTTGCAGTCTGTACATTTACTGGCGTTTTCTTTGGATGGTATCCTGCAAAGAAGGCAGCAAGGCTCGACCCTATCGAGGCTATCAGATACGAATAAAAAAAAATGGGAGAACATTAAATATTCTCTGAGGTTTTTCAAAAAAAACAAAAAGTTTTTTGGTGAATACAAAATAAAGTTGTACTTTTGCGTCTGCGGAAGTGCAACTTTTTTTATTTGAAGTTAAACGAATCGCATGAATTGAATAGTAAACAGGTTTAAATATAGAAGAATATGAAATTTATAGGAATTATTCCAGCAAGATACGCATCAACACGTTTCCCGGGAAAGCCACTTGCCATGTTAGATGGCAAACCAGTGATACAGCATGTTTATGAGAAAGTAGCAAGTTGTCTAGAAGCAGCCTATGTTGCAACAGACGATGAGCGAATTATCAATGCTGTAGAAGCATTTGGCGGTAAAGCTGTTATGACGCGCAAGGATCATAAGAGCGGTACTGACCGCATAGAAGAAGCTATCGAAAAAATTGGTGGAGACTGGGATGTCATTGTCAATGTTCAAGGAGATGAACCTTTTGTTGACAAGAGTCAACTGGAAACCATCTGCCAGTGTTTTGATGATCCAACAACCCAAATTGCCACTTTAGGAAAAGCTTTTACCAGTATGGAAGCTGTAAAAAATCCTAATAGTCCAAAGATTGTTGTAGACAATCAAGGCTTTGCTATGTATTTCTCTCGCAGCATCATTCCATACGTAAGAGGAAAGGAAGAGGAAGAATGGCTCAAGAGTTTTCCTTATCTGAAACATTTGGGCATCTATGCTTACCGCAAAGAAGTTTTAAAAGAGGTAACCAAACTGCCACAAAGCTCACTAGAAATAGCAGAGAGCCTGGAACAACTTCGATGGTTGCAGAATGGCTACAAGATAAAAGTTGGTACTACAGATGTAGAAACTGTAGGCATCGACACGCCAGAAGATTTGCAGCGGGCAGAAGACTTTTTGAAAAACAGAAAGTAATAAGAAACATCATATACTTTTAAAGTATCGCAGAATGAACAAAATTGAAAATATCGTCAAAAAATATATTATTCACCATGCTATGTTCAAGTGGCAAACACCATATATCGTTGCCTTGTCCGGAGGTGCCGATAGCGTTGCCCTATTGCTTATCTTGAAAAATATAGGACTGAATATTTCTGCTGCGCACTGTAACTTTCACCTTCGCGGCGAAGAGAGTGACAGAGACGAGCAATTTTGTGTAAATCTGTGCCAACAACAGGGAATCAGTTTGTCTCGAATCCATTTTGATACTTATGCTTATGCCCATTTGCACAAGGTTAGTATCGAAATGGCTGCACGCAACTTACGCTACAGCTATTTTGCCCAATTAGTAAAAGACTTGCATGCAGGAGGCATTTGTGTGGCCCATCATCGCGATGACAATGTAGAAACTTTACTTCTGAATCTGTTAAGAGGATCTGGAGTAGACGGATTAGCAGGCATCGCCCCCAAAAACGGAAATATTCTGCGCCCTCTTCTCTGCATCAGCCGACAGGATATATTGCAATACCTAAAAGAAAAAAAGCAAGATTTTGTCACAGATTCAACAAATTTGGAAGACGATGCTTTAAGAAATAAAATTCGCCATCATGTAGTACCTCTTTTAGAAAGTATCAACCCGGCAGCAAGTGAAAATATCGCTCTCACTGCCAAATACATACGCCAAGCGAAAAGTATACTTGAGAGCATGGAAAGCATCAGTACAACCGACTCTTATAGGAAAGTTATATATATACCTAAAGTATCTGTCATGAATGCTCCAAGTCCGGAATTCATACTCCATAAAGAATTAGGCAGATATGGTTTTCATGGCAATGTCATTGATGACATCTGTGAAAGCCTCTTCAGTCAGGATCGTGGTGTCGGTAAAATTTGGAAAAACGAAGACTATATGATAGTCATCGACAGAGAACAGCTGTTGATCTCTAACATAAAAGACTTGAATAACATTCAGGAGCCAAGAGCGTTCCGACTGCCAGAAGAAGGCATTTACAACATGGACGAAGGAACCCAAATCAAGATAAGAATCTTCTCGCATATGGGTGACTTCATGCCAAGCAAAGAATCGCAATGTATCACTTTGGATGCTGAAAAAGTCAGTTTTCCCCTCACCTACCGACTGGTAAAAGAAGGCGACAGATTTCAACCTTTCGGCATGAAGGGTAGCAAACTGTTGAGTGACTATATGACCGATAGGAAATTTGACTATATACAAAAGAAGACACAGCATGTATTAACTGATAGTAAAGGTGAAATCATCTGGCTTATCGGCGAACGTACGTCTGAAAAAACAAAGATTACCGAAACCACCAAGAAAATATTGGAGGTCATCATCAAATGAAAAAGAAAATATTATATATCACAAGTTTAGTTCTCATTCTGCTGGCTGCCGCCAGCACATGGAGCTATTATTGTCTGAACCCATCAAGTGATAGAGTGAACAAGGCAAAAGCAAACATAAAAGTATACAGTCACTATGAATTAATTCAAAATGGAAAAACAATACTCCGGTTCGACGAAGACACTACGACACTGGCTGCCAACTTTATGAATCGTTGGGCGTTGATTCCTTCATGTGAAGGAAGACTTGCCGCCTGCTACAACAACAGCATCAGCCGGAATCACTATCTTGGCAAAGATGCGGATAGCATCTTTAAAGAGAAAGTTGATTCTTTAGACAGTTTGTATAGAGACTCCAAATGGAAAGTTGGAGAACTGAACTATTATATTCACTCTCATTCTGTCCTGGATGTAGGCTACAACTCTATTTGCGCTTATACCCAACACGAACTGGAACTACGCGATTCTGCCAAAAAACTGATTGATTCCCTGAAACATGTACAGAAAAAGGGACATTTCAAGTTGAAACGCTCCATTTCATATCAAGCCTATTATAGAGACGAGAACGGAAAATGGAAGAGTCAGGCATGCAAACTCATCAAAGCAATGAATGGAGAAACTGCACAAGGAAGCCACACATTCCAACTTTCCTCAGAAACAACTCCTGAAGGAGTTAAAGCTATTTCACCTCAACTTGCAGTATCTTTAGCAACAGCTCATGGAGTCACACTTCGACGCTCTATTGATTATACCCTCTTACCTGATTCTCTAGGATATTATCGGGGTACAACCGACAGTATCTATCGACCAAACGGTCATGGATGCTGGCAAGGATACGATGGAACCTATTATGAGGGTTACTGGAAAAACGGGAAACGGGAAGGATTCGGATTCAGCATTGCTCCCAAGAAGCCATTACGAATAGGCGAATGGAAAAATGACCGCTATAAAGGCGAAAGACTCGTATATACATCGGAACGTATTTATGGCATTGATCTGAGCAAATACCAACATGGAAAAGGCAGAAAAAAATATGCTATCAACTGGAACCGTTTACGCATTACACATCTTGGACGTCTCAGCAAAAAGACAGTGTCAGGAACAGTAAACTTCCCTATTCGCTTCATCTATATCAAGAGTACAGAAGGTAAATCGATGTTAAATCCATATTATAGAAAAGATTATCGTGATGCAAAAGCACATGGTTACAAGGTTGGAACCTATCACTTCTTTACCACCATAACACCTGCTGCCGAACAGGCACGACACTTTCTGAAACACAGTATCATTAGGAAAGGCGATTTTCCTCCAGTTCTTGATATTGAACCGCTTCCTAGTCAAATCAAGAAAATGGGAGGGGCTAGAGTATTGTTTGCACGCATTAGAACTTGGCTTAGAATTGTAGAAAGAGCAACTGGTGTTAAGCCTATTCTTTACATCAACCAAACTTTCGTAAATCGCTATCTGCCACAGGCTCCCAATCTGAAACATAACTACCAGGTTTGGATTGCACGATATGGAGAGTATAAACCAGACATCCGATTGGTATATTGGCAACTCTGCCCCGACGGAAGAGTAGCAGGAATACATGGAGAGGTAGACATCAACGTGTTTAACGGATATGATGACGCTTTTCAAAGTTTTGTTAAGAACAAGACGGTAAAATAACCTTTAAATGAATAAGTTAGGTTAATTACGTTAAAGTAAGTTACAAATCTAGTTGCGTATCAATATTTTTATTATCTTTGCGTCAATTGTGCAATGTGTAACTAAGAGGAAAAGATAATGAGACAGCTTAAGATACAAAAGAGTATAACCAATCGTAACAGCGAGGCTCTCGACAAATATCTTGTAGAGATAGGTAGAGCCCCTATGGTTTCTATTGATGAAGAAATAGAATTGGCTCAAGCTATCCGCAAGGGAGGTAGAGCTGGCGAAAGAGCAAAAAATAAGTTGATTGAAGCCAACTTACGTTTTGTGGTGTCGGTAGCAAAACAATATCAGCACCAGGGACTCACCTTGACAGACTTGATTGACGAAGGAAACATCGGACTCATCAAAGCTGCAGAACGCTTCGATGAAACACGAGGGTTCAAATTTATCTCATACGCCGTCTGGTGGATTCGTCAGAGTATTTTACAGGCAATAGCAGAGCAAAGTCGAATCGTTCGGCTTCCCCTAAACCAGGTAGGATCACTCAATAAGGTAAACCAGGAAATTAATAAGTTTGAGCAGGAAAACCAACGCCGTCCAAGCGTTGAAGAACTTGCTGCCAGAACGGGTGTTGACGAGGACAAGATTTCTCAGAGCATGGCTGCCAGTGGTCATCATGTAAGCATCGATGCTCCATTCAGTGATGACGATGACAACTCTATGGCAGATGTAATGGCAAGCGGAGACGATGCCAGAACAGACAAGCAGGTTGACCATGAAAGTATGGCACAAGACCTAAGACAGGTTTTAAAAGTTTGCCTCAAGGATCGCGAACTGAAAATTATCTGCGCATGCTACGGAATCGGGGAAACCGAAAAGGGGCTCGAGGAAATTGGTGATAAAATGGGGCTGACCCGTGAGCGAGTTCGCCAAATAAGAGAAAAAAGCATCACCAAACTGAGAGAATCCGGGAAGATAGGAATCCTTATGAAATATCTTGGTTAGGAAAGCTGCTGTCCAAAATATTTAGCACAGTTCTTCTGCCAAGTAACATCTTAACTCATAATAAATGAAGAAATATCAAACACACATCATTTTGACGATTATCTTCTGCATGATGGCTTTTGCAGCACATGCAAGAAGAATGTCACCGAGAGACGCCTTTAGTGACTCGGTGATGTGTTTGGTATTTAAATATTCACAATCTGTTGACACAACAGGTAGAGCTGAGCACAAGAGTTATGCCTACACTAAATTTCAAATCAAAACAAACAAACGTAATGCAACACTCATGCTAGTACCGACAATGTATGCAGTGGCTCATGGCGGTGGCAGAAGATTCATCAGCGAATATTATAACCAAATGACGCTAGACGCAAATGGCAGACCAGTTGCCAAGCGTTTGCTGAACATAAGCACCATTCCGCATAGAAGCAACACATTGTCATCAGTTTTGAAATACATGACTCCAACGGTATATGGAGAAACACTTTTCGAAACTAATATTCTTTCTCCTTTCCACTATAAGAATCGCAGATATTATAAATATGCCGTCACCCAATTACCATTCGGCAAAGCACAAATCTACGTATATCCACGTCTCAAAAACACCCAAGTTATTGAAGCACGTGCCATTGTTGATTCCCAAAGCGGAAAGATAAGCATGGTAGACTTTGAGGGCGAATATGATATGACCCGTTTCTATATCTCGATCATTATGGGTAAAGACGGATTTGGTTCACTTTCTCCTGCAAGGTGCAGCATGAGAGCCAACTTCAGTTTTATGGGTAACAAGATAACGGGCATGTATACAACTGTATACGGACTGCCGAAAATATTAAGTGATTCACTCAATAATGTTGCCGACACAGCATTAATGGCAAAAGTGCGCCCAATTGAGTTAAACCAAGATGAGGCTGACATATACAAAAAATTCTACGAAAAAAGGAAACAAATAACAGATTCCTTGAATAACACCATACCAAAGAAAAACTTTGCAAAAGACATACTTTGGGATGTTATCGGTGACAATGTATTAAACAGAATTTCCCAAGGCTTCGGAAAGCAAAACCAAGGCTACTTCCGTATCAGTCCTATTCTCAACCCACTCTATATGGGATATTCCGAGCGAAAAGGGATTGTATACAAATTTGACCTGAAGGGAGGCTATAGATTTACAGAAAATCTGCAATTGGGCCTTCGCTTTAAAGGAGGTTACAGTATGAAACAACACAGATTTTATTTCAATATACCATTGACATTCAACTATAACCAGAAGCACAATGGATATCTGAAGTTAGAAATCGGTAACGGTAATAGAATATCGAATAATCGTGTTGCAAGAAAGATGTTAGGCATCAGCAAACCTGAAGATAACAATTTTCTATATCCACTATTCTCAGAATATCCAGGATTGTCATTACCGGAAATCTCAACAGATATTGATGCTAATAACAGGAAACTGACAGAGTTTAAAGATGATTATCTTCGTCTTATCAACCACTGGAGTTTCAACGACTATGTAGGTTTTGAGATTGGCTTGGTTTCACATACCCGAAAAGCTGTGATTGAAAGTTTCTATAAACTGTTTAATTACCCAAGCAAATATGTGTCAGTAGCACCAGCAGTAGCTTTAGAACTGTTACCATGGGGTAAGAAAGGCTCTATCTTTAAAATAGACTATGAAAAGGGATGGAAAAACCTACTAGGTTCAAACATAGACTACGAACGAGTAGAAGTAGATGCACAAACTATTTTTCAAGCATCACGCCGTCAATCATATTCTGTTAGATTAGGAGCAGGGTTTTATACCCGTAAAGGTGACCATTGGGATTTCGTTGACTATACCAATTTCCATGACAACAATATTCCTGGAGGCTGGAATGATAGCTGGAGTGGAGAATTCGAATTACTGCCATCCCAATGGTATAATGCCAGTGATTATTACGTTCGCGGAAATTTCACTTATGAAGCTCCCATGATTGTAACTGCATGGCTCCCCCTGATTGGGAAATATATAGAAGCAGAGCGTCTGTATGTAAGCAGTCTTGTTGTAAACCATTTACACCCATATACAGAATGGGGATATGGAGTAACAACAAGAGCTATTACATTAGGATTCTTTGCAGCCTTCAAAAACACGAAGTTTAATGGCATAGGCTGTCGCTTCGGTTTTGAACTATTTAGAGATTGGTAATATTCATAAAAGCATGGATAAAACATGATTTCTAGGGCACAATATCAATAACATCATAAAAAAATCAAAATATGAGTTCACAACTAACTGTTTATAAAGCAAGTGCAGGATCAGGTAAAACATTTACTTTGGCTCGCGAGTATATGACACTCGTGATAGCTAATCCTGCTTCCTACAGAACCATTCTTGCAGTAACCTTCACCAACAAAGCTACTGAAGAAATGAAAATGCGTATCTTAGGAAAATTATACGAAATTGCACACGGACTACCAGAAGCAAACGATTATGTAAATCAAATACAGCAGGCTTTACCATATCTTTCATCCAAACAAATTCAGAAAAATGCAGAATCTGCCCTGCATTTGCTCATACACAATTATAACTATTTCCGGGTTATGACCATCGATACGTTCTTTCAGAGTGTATTGAGAAATCTAGCACGTGAACTTGATCTGACTGCCAATTTACGGATAGAACTCAATGACTATCAAATAGAACAGCATGCCGTTGATGAACTTATAGAAAGTCTTGAAGATACCGATCGTCTACTTTTCTGGATTATGGATTATATCAAAGAAAATATTGATGATGATAAGAGTTGGAATGTCATAGGACAGATCAAGAAATTCGGTGAGAACATATTCAAGGATTATTACAAAGCTCATTCCGACAAGTTGACAGAATTGATGGAACAAGAAGATTTCTTCAAGGATTTTACCGACCGAATGAAGAAAAAGCGCGATAAGGCCAAAGAGCAGCTTAAAGAAATTGCTGCTAATTTTTTCGATTCCCTTGAAGAAGAAGGCTTTACGGCAGACGACTTAGCTGGAAAAACGAGAGGTATTTGGAGCTATTTCAACAAGCTGAAAAATGGCAAATACAGTGATGATGATCTACATAATGATACTTTCTGTAAATGTCGGGAAAGTCCGGAAGCATGGGTCAAAAAATCTGATGTAAAAAATTGTACTGATATCTTCAATTATGTGGAATCGGTGCTCTACCCTATTTTGCTGTTTGCTGAAGATAATCGTCCAAGACTCACCCGAATCTTCAAAAGTACCGATCTGACCATAAAGCATCTTAATCAGCTCCGCCTTTTGGGAAGCATAGATAAAAAAGTCAGGGAGATGAACAGAGAGGCAAACCGATTCCTTTTGAGCGATACTCAGACCTTGCTCAACTCACTGATAAAGGATAGCGATTCGCCATTCATCTTTGAAAAGATTGGCACTCAACTCGACCATATAATGATTGACGAGTTTCAAGATACTAGCACCATCCAATGGAAGAACTTTAAAGTGCTGCTCGAAGAAACCATGAGTAGAGAAGATGCAGGTAACCTCATTGTTGGTGACGTAAAACAAAGTATTTACAGATGGCGATCCGGCGATTGGAGACTGCTCAATAATATCGATAAAGAATTTAATAAAAGCGCGAAAAAAGTAAGCATAGAAACTTTGGGTACCAACTACCGCTCTGATAGAAACATCATTGAGTTCAACAATGCTTTTTTCACAGAAGCAGTAAAATTGGAGATTGAAGACCTGAAAGATAAATGTCCTGAGGAATGTAAACAGCTGGAAAGCGCATATAGCGATGTCTGCCAGCAAGTACCAGTCCACCATTCTAATCCTAATGGTTCTATAAGTATTCAGCTCCTGGGCGGTGAAAATATTGAAGACAGAATGATGCAAACCACACTGGACACTGTAGACAAGTTGGTTGAAAGAGGTGTTCCTTGCAACAAAATAGCAATCCTGGTAAGAAGCAACCGTAACATACAGGACATTGCTGAGTATTTTATGAACCATTCCGACTATCCGTTGGTTTCAGATGAGGCATTCAGGCTGGATGCCTCCCAAGCAGTATGCACATTGGTTAACGCTCTCTACATACTGGTACACCCAAATGACAATATTGCATTAGCAACTCTCAACAAGTTTTGTGACACGTATTCTGTAGCTGGAAATATGCCGGAACAACTTTTGACCAATCGTTCTGAGTATCTGGAAATGCCACTGTTCGATCTCACAGAACGCCTTTTTGCAGAACTTAAACTTGGCGAAATAAAAGACATGATCAAGCAAACTGCCTACATCTGCACTTTTTATGATTGCTTAAGTAAATATCTCACAGATAACAGTAGTGATATCACTGGATTTCTGAAAGAGTGGGATAACCGTATTCACGAAAAAAGCATTCATAGCGATGGCGATGGAGGTATCAGATTCCTTACTATACATAAGAGTAAGGGACTGGAATACGATCATGTTATCATGCCTTACTGTGACTGGCAACTAGAAAAAGCCACCACAATCTGGTGCACACCGCAAGAAGCTCCATACAACGAGCTTCCACTGGTACCTATAGATTTCAGTGCTAAACTGATGAAGCAAAGTATATATGAAGCAGATTATAATCATGAACATCTGCAAAACATAGTCGACAATTTGAATCTGCTTTATGTAGCCTTCACACGTGCCAGTCACAACCTGATTGTAATTGGCAAACGAGCTAATAGTGCATATCGTTCTGCCATTATCGAATCTGTACTCGACAAGGTAGCCAGTCGACTTGAAGCTAATGATGTAAAGATGGAGTTAACAGGAATAGGTTCTGATGCCAAAACAGATGACATATCTTTCTGCTATAATGAAATATATGTACCTGATTCTTCCAAGAAATCAAACGAGAAGAAGGATACAAATGTGCTCTCAGCCTATTCTCAACCTTTAGAAATTAAAATAAATGTTACGCCTGAAATGCCAGAATTCAGACAAAGTAACCAGAGCCGTGACTTTATAAAGCGTGATGAAACAGAAGAACAACAGAAGTTTTATATCAAAATGGGTACAATTTTGCACAACCTCTTTTCTACAATCCGCACGGTTGATGATATTGATGGAGCCCTGAAACAGTTGGAGTTAGACGGACTTTTATACGATCAAGACCTCACACCAGAGAAAATAAAGGAGATGATCAGGAAAAGACTTGAATCACCAAAGGTCGCAAAATGGTTTGATAAGGAACTGACCATACTAAATGAATGTTCTATCCTGACAGTTGAAAATGGAAAAATGGCAGAATACCGTCCAGACCGCGTGATGCAAAACTCAAGAAAAGAAACCATCGTGGTAGACTTCAAATTCGGTAAACAGAAAGTAGAACACCATGAACAGGTTAGAAAATACACCGGCTTGTTAAAAAGTATGGGACATCACCGAGTAAAAGGTTATCTATGGTATGTATACCCTAACAAAATAGTTGAAGTAATAAAATAATACGGTTCTATTGCCCCTTTCCAAAAAGTAGGGCAACATAAAGAACAGTTGCAAACATTGAAAAGTCCATTAAGATATGAAAACATTTTTAAAATATGTAGCAAGAGATATACTCGAGAAATACGGAAACAATCTCAGCGACATTGCCGTCGTGTTTCCAAATAAACGCGCCGCTCTTTTCCTCAACGAGAGTCTGGCACGTTTGACTGATCACCCTATCTGGTCGCCATCTTACATAACTATCAGCGACCTGTTTCGCAAACATAGCACATTGAAAGTTGGAGACCCAATCAAACTTGTTTGCGATTTACATAAAACATTCGTAGCCTGCACTGGTATTGATGAGACCCTAGACCATTTTTATGGATGGGGACAACTTCTTATCACAGATTTTGACGATATTGATAAAAACATGGCAGAAGCAGAAAAACTCTTTGCCAATCTTAGCAATATACATGAACTTGATGACATCTCATATCTTACAGAAGAACAGAAAACGCTGATTAAGAAATTTTTCAGCAATTTCAACGATGATCACAACTCAGAACTCAAAAAGAGATTTCTACAATTATGGAGCCATTTTCTTGATATCTATAAGCAGTTCAACATGCGTCTTGAAGAACAAGGATTGGCTTATGAGGGGGCTCTATACAGGAAAGTTGTAAATGATGAAAATATCAAATTCCAACACAAGAAATATCTCTTTGTCGGTTTTAATATGATGCAAGTAGTAGAACGGAAACTCTGCGACCGCTTGATAAAAGAGGGTAAAGCACATTTCTATTGGGACTACGATGACTATTATATGCAAAACAACCATGAGGCAGGTCACTACATTCGTGAATATCTCAAATATTATCCTAACGAATTGAATGATATGCCTCCTCATGATCTTCGTGAAATTTATCATAACTTTGATAACAATAAAGACATTACATACATATCGGCATCTACAGAAAACATTCAGGCCCGCTATGTAAACCAATGGCTTAAAGAAAAGAAACGCTATAAATATGGAAAAAAAGTAGCAATCGTATTAGCCGATGAAGGATTGTTGCAAAGTGTTATACATAGTCTTCCTACAAACGAAGACATCAAGTCGTTGCCAGATTATTCTGAGAACGACCAGTTATCATATAACATAACATTGGGGTATCCGCTTCAACAGACACCATTCTACAGTTTGCTGCAACAGCTCATCAAGTTGCAGGGCGTAGGTCACCCCAAGCATAGTAACAACTATCGCTTACACAATGTGCTCATGGCACTTCGTCATCCATACACACGCTATATTTCTCAAAATTATAGCAAACTCTTGAGCGCTCTTGACGAGCAGAAGCAGTTCTATCCTACCCGCCAATTCCTAAGCATGGATGGTGATGAAGGCTTATCTCTGCTTTTCAAAGATTTGGGTGAGACTGCAACAGAAAATGAATACAACTTGAGACTCATCCAGTATCTGCTGGATATTTTGAAGACAATAGGTGTGAATAGCAAAGAACAGGACGATCCCCTATTCCAGGAATCGCTCTTCAGAACCTATACATTATTGAACCGTCTGCAAGAACTCATCCAGACAGGAGACTTAGCAGTAGACTGCATCACTCTGGAACGACTCATCCAACAGCTCATCCAGTCAACAAGTATTCCTTTCCATGGTGAACCTGCAGAAGGAATACAGGTAATGGGTGTATTGGAAACTCGAAATCTGGATTTCGAGCATATCTTAGTACTCTCATGCAACGAAGGGAAACTACCGAAAGGAGTGAACGATGCTTCATTTATTCCCTATTCATTGAGAAAGGCATACGGCTTGACTACGGTAGATAACAAAGTAGCTATATACGCCTATTATTTTCACAGTCTGCTCCAACGCTCACACGACATCACTTTGTGTTACAATAACGCAACAGAAGATGGCCAATCGGGTGAGATGAGCCGTTTTATGCTACAACTCCTGGTAGAAAGCCATCATGACATCGAGCGCTTTTCTTTGGTTGCAGGACAAAACACACTGCGTCCTACTTATGAACCAATAGAGAAAAAACTGCATACGCTCAGCCAGCTCAAGAATTTGAAAATGCTTACGCCAACATTTCTGAATACATATTTGAGATGTGAAAAGCAATTCTACTATAAATATGTAGAAGGATTGATTGAGCCAGATGAAATGGATGAGGACGAAGTAGACAACAAAGTATTTGGAAATATATTCCATCGTGCAGCAGAACTGTTCTATCTGGGATTAGCAAGCAGCGATGCTCTGACAACCGACGGTAAAGGAGAACTCAAACTGACTCGTCCTATCGTTGTATCAAAAGAGCAATTAGAGCAAGCCTTAAAAGACGAATCTCTGATTTATCGCCTGGTTGATCAGGCGTTCAGAGAAGAACTCTTTAAAGTTAGCGCTGCAGGGTATCGTCCAAAATATAATGGCCTGCAACTGATCAATAAAGAAGTAATAGCAAGATATATCCGGCAACTTGTCACGATAGATATGCGCCAGGCTCCATTCACCATACTCGGATTAGAGCTGGTTGTAAAAACTGACGTCGAAGTAGAAACAAGTATCGGCAATTTATCTCTGTCAATAGGAGGTTTTATCGACCGACTGGACGCTGTTGCAGCTAACGGTAATGCAAATGGCAATAATCTTGCAGAACGAATCCGCGTAATAGACTATAAAACAGGACGTATTTCAACAACACGTCCAAGAGAACTGAGCGAAGTGTTTGATCCATCCATGCTCAACAAGCATACAGATTATTATTTACAATCTATGCTCTACTCAATTATTGTAAGCCACAACAGAAATCTGAATCCGGCTCAAGAGCCCGTATCTCCAGGCTTGCTGTTTATACAAAATGCAGGAGCAGAAGATTATGATCCGACATTAAAAATGGGCAAGGAACTCATCAGTAGCATAGATGTATACGAAGAAGAGTTTATGAAACAACTGAAAGTTCTCATCGCCAACATCTTTGACAAGGACCAGCCATTCCGACCTACAGATGATAAGCATCGTTGCGAATACTGTCCATACGCAGCTTTATGCAAATCATAGGAACATATATAATATGTGGAAACCAAAATGATTGGTTAAAATGCGCAAAATACTTGCTTTTTTGAATTATTCTATGTATATTTGCAAAAAGAATTATTGAATATGACAGAAAAAGAAATAAACAAGATAGTTAGTGAGAACTTAAACTATGTAAAATCAGTAGCCAACCAGTATAAAGGTAAAGGCGTTGAGTTTGATGACTTGGTTAGCGAAGGAACTCTGGCAATGCTTATGGCAGCCAGAAAGTTCCAAGCCGACCGGGGCACCGATTTTGTGGCTTATGCCGGTCCATTCGTTCACAAGGCTATATCTCAGGCCATCGATAAACAATCAGGACTTTATCGTTTACCGAAAGACCAGAAGAAATTTGCCCCAAGAAACGCAGACAAGGCTGTATCTGTAGATGCGCCACTAAGCGCAAACAATCCGTATACCCTATTAGACATATTAAACGATCCGGATGTAAAGATTGCAGATGATACCCTGAATATAGAAATGATGAAGAAAAAGATGGCAGAAAGCATTGCAGATTTATTGCCACGAGAGAAAGAAATCATCACCAAATTCTATGGTATAGGTGTTCCTAAAGAAACGATGGCTGAAATTGCTGAAGATATGGGGCTCAAACGCGAGCGAGTTCGCCAGATACGAAATCTGACCATACGCAGATTGAACAGGAGTATCCGCCACCAGGCATTGAGAAACTACTTCAAGAGGTAACTCGCAATAGTTTGTAAAAACAAAAAGGAGGGTGAATCATTAACTTATGATACCCCCTCCTTTTTGTTTCATGTTCTAGTTATTAACAATTAAACTTACTCCAATCCCTTAAAATGATTAGCACGATATTGACGAGGAGTAACGCCTATTCGCTTGAAGAAATTAGCATAGAAACTCTGACGAGTATTGAAACCAGCCATTTCGCTGATACCTTCTACACTCATTCTTGCATAACGCTTATCGGTAAGTAAAGACATAGCATCGTTTACTCGATAATCATTCACCAACTCGGCATAATTCTTATGAAATCGAGTTGCGCATACAGCAGAAATATAGCGAGAGTTAGTATTCAAATCCTCTGCAAGTTTCTTGGAACTGTAGTCAGGGTCCTTGTACTTTCTTTCAGTAACAAGAACACGGATTATCTCGTCGCGAAGGCGGTCCTTAGTTTCTTCACTCAGCATAGATTGATATCTTGCTATTTTTTCCTTTTTAGGTTGAATATTGTACTTAGCCATAGTTATGTTATAAAATTTATTACAACAAAGGTACTACTTTTATTTAGAACGACCAAATTTTTTCTCACTTTTTTGAAAAATAAACACAAAAAAGTCGTTTATATGAAATAAAATGGTTATTTTTGCATTAATTTTCAAGCTCAAAGCCGAGTATATCATAATTATTAGTCAAGAAGCATAGATATGAAGCAAATATTGTGGTTTATAAAAACGTATTTTACGTTTGTCATTTTGTTCAGTATTCAGAAACCATTTTTCATGATATTGGAAAAGGCTTCTGCTACACAACCTATCGATAATATCTGGAGCGAAATGCCTACAGTGATGTGGTATGGTTTATCACTCGACCTCTCTATGGCTGGTTACCTCGCCGCACTACCGGGTTTGTTGCTCATCGCAATGATGTGGTTTCGTAAGGAGATTATACGTCCCATTCTGAATGCTTATTTTATATTGGCATCTTTCCTGGTTTCCATTACATTCGTACTGAATGCAGGATTATATCCATATTGGAACTTCCCGCTAGATAGCACTCCATTATATTATTTCTTTACTTCGCCAAAGGATGCACTTGCAAGTGTTGGAGGGCTTTACATCTTTTTTGCTCTTCTCATCACAGTGCTGCTTACCATAGCCGTCTGGTTCGCACTCCGCATGCCTCATACCCAGAAGCGCTATTCCAGCAGATACAGCAACTATGGTTTTGGAGATTTCGGCAGTGGTCGTAGAACACGCTACTCTGACATAGAGCATCATCGTATGCGCCATTCTCTTATTCTGTTGCTGCTTACTGCCCTTCTCTTCATCCCTATCAGAGGAGGATTTACTGTATCTACAACAAATACAGGAAAGGCATATTTCAGCCAAAATGCATTTTTGAATCATGCTGCCGTCAATCCGATGTTCAGCCTGTTTGAATCACTGACCCATCAGGAAGATTTTGCATCGCAATACCGATACATGTCAGAAGAAGAAGCTAACAAGCTCTTTGCTCAAATGGTAAGTTCAAGCGACCAGAATACCTACCCACTCCTGAATGAAGAAGCTCGGAAAAACGGAAAGCCGGATATACTTATTATTATTATGGAAAGCTTTGCCAATGACATCATGCCTTCCGTCGGAACACATAAAGACGTAGCTGTCTGCTTGGACTCAATAGCCAAAAAGGGAATTTTTTTCCCAAGATTCTATTCCAACACTTTCCGCACGGATCGTGGTCTGGTTGCTGTTTTGAGCGGTTATCCTGCACAACCTACAACCAGCATCATGCGCTACCCGGCAAAATCTGCACAATTACCATCATTGGCACGTTCTTTGGCTAAAGCAAAGCATTACGGCAATGCATATTATTATGGTGGTGATGTTGATTTTGCCAACCAACGCTCTTGGCTGATTTCCCAGGGCTATGAGAGAATCATTTCAGATAGTGATTTCCCGATAGAAGACAAATTGAGCAAATGGGGAGTACACGATCATATCGTAGCCAACCGGCTGCTTGCAGACCTCAGGAAAGAACAGAATGCCAAACAGCCTATGCTGAGAGTATTCCAGACTTCAAGCAGTCATGAGCCATTCGATGTACCATATAGCAGACTGAAAGACAAACGTTTAAATGCATTTGCTTACACTGATAGTGTCATAGGTCATCTTCTGCGTGAATACAGCAAATTGCCTAGATGGAAAAATACTTTGGTATTACTCGTTGCCGATCATGTTGGTGCATACAAAGAACATCTTGACAACTTTGACCGCAGCCGCTATCAGATTCCACTTATCATGACCGGTGGAGCAATAGCTCGCCCAATGAATGTTAAGCTTATAGGAAGTCAGCAAGATATAGCAGCTACACTGCTCGGACAATTAGGCATTCCTCACAAAGACTTCTTGTTCAGCAAGAACATGTTGAGTGATGCTACGCCTAAATTTGCATTCTTTGATGTACCCGATGCTTTCGGCATGGTATCAGAGGAGAACTCTATCATCTACGACAACAAATCCCAAAAGGTCGTTTATGATAAAGGCAAAAAAGGTTATAACTTGAAACGAGGCATGGCTTATCTTCAGAAGTTGTACGATGACTTGAGTGCAAAATAGCCCTAACGACAGGGCAACAGATTATCAGAAACAAGAAAGTGAACATTACAGAATTTCATAAAGGAAAGACTATGATAGAATTACTTCATCAAATAGAACAGATTGATACGCAGATTTTTCTGTTTTTCAATGGTTTTCACAACGAGTATTGGGATTACTTCATGATGATTTTCTCAGACCGTTTTGTATGGGTTCCGTTCTATGCCAGTTTTATCTTTGTACTGCTAAAGAATTTTCCTGTCAAGGTTGTGATGAGCACCATAGTTGTTATCACTCTGATTATCTTGTTTTCAGACCAGACTGCATCAGGAATTCTGAAGCCATTAGTAGCAAGAATGCGTCCCAGTAATCCTGATAATCCTATCAGTCCGATGGTACATGTTGTTCAAGGATATCGGGGTGGCAGATATGGTTTTCCATCTTCTCATGCAGCCAATGCATGGAGCATGGCCTTCTTTGCACAATATCTGGTTCGCCGGAGCAAACTCACGATATTCTTATGCCTATGGGCATTGATAACCAGTTATTCCCGCATGTATCTCGGTGTACACTATTTTGGCGACATCCTGATTGGTACCCTCATTGGTTTTTTCTATGCCACCTTATATTATTATATATTTCAGTATTTTTTAAGAAAGCATACCGAACGTTTTAAGCCCAACCACGACATCAGATTTGCAAGCGTCCCTATCATTACGGGGCTCGTTTCTATATGGGTAATCATTTGTACCAGTGGAATACTATCTTTCTATAGCATACCACTGAGATAAACAAATGTATAAAAAGAGTTAGCTTATAAAAATGGTTTAGATTAACATTATTATTAACATATAAAATTTAAAGATTATGAAGAAATTATCAATTCTTGCATTTGCTATGGGTCTGATAGCTTTCACAGCATGTTCTGAGAAAAAAGCACCAGCACCTGCACCAGCTCAGGCAGAACAGACTGTTGTAACCGATTCTGCATTTCAGGCTGCCGCAGCCGGTGAATATAAGAGCGCAGATGGAGAGCGTAGTGTAACTTTGAACAGTGATTTCTCTGTTAAAGTAAAAGGCCTTGATAAGGAATTTTACAAGTGGGAATTGCCAGCTAAGCCAGAAGGTAAAGCAGCTGTGATTATCCTGAGCCGCAAGGGTCTTGATGCCGACGTTCAGGAACAGGCAACACTCGATACAGAAGAAGGTTCAATCATTATTAAGAACGAAACATTCCGCAAAAAGTAATAGAATATGAACCTGGTACAAAAGCAAAACGCCCTCGCTTCACAGCGAAGGCGTTCATTTTTGGTATTAGTTTCATTTAAGGTAAAAAGATTGTATTCAGGATAACGATGCAAAGATAGACATATTTTTCGAAACGAACGAATCTTTTTATATGTTTAAAAACATATTTTGTGAATTATTGCTTTCAAAAGCAAATTATCGCTCCCAAAACAAAATTATCTGCCAGATAATTTCGGTACTTACAATTAAATTTGTATCTTTGCACCATAAAATTTAAAAATTATTCTTTTTATTGAATTATGGCAATTAATGAAGAAAACAATTTGGAAGAGAAGAAAAGTATCTCTTTCGTAGAACAGTTAGTTGAGGAAGACCTCAAAGAAGGCAAAAACGGAGGACGAATCCAGACTCGTTTTCCGCCAGAGCCTAATGGTTATCTGCATATCGGCCATGCCAAAGCTATCTGCATGGACTTTGGTGTTGCAGAGAAATATAATGGTGTTTGCAATCTTCGTTTTGATGACACTAACCCTAGCAAGGAAAACAATGAATATGTAGAGAATATTCTTCAAGACATCCAGTGGCTCGGATTCAAGTGGGGCAATATCTACTATGCTTCAGACTACTTTGAGAAGCTTTGGGATTTTGCTGTCTGGATGATCAAGAAGGGCAATGCATATATAGATGAACAAACTGCTGAAGAAATTGCACAGCAGAAGGGTACTCCTACCTCACCGGGTACTGCTAGTCCATATCGTGATCGCCCAATCGAAGAAAGCCTTGCTTTGTTTGAGAAGATGAATACTCCTGAGGCCGTAGAAGGCAGCATGGTTCTTCGCGCAAAACTCGATATGGCGAATCCAAATATGCATTTCCGCGATCCTATCATGTATCGTATCATCCATACTCCTCATCACCGTACAGGAACAAAATGGCATGCATATCCTATGTATGATTTCGCTCACGGACAGAGTGACTACTTTGAAGGGGTAACCCATTCTATCTGTACATTGGAATTTGTACCTCACCGTCCGCTTTACGATAAGTTCATCGACTTCTTGAAGGAGAAGGACGGAACTGCAGATGTATTAAACGACAATCGTCCACGTCAGATTGAATTCAACCGATTGAACCTCACTTATACAGTAATGAGCAAGCGTAAGCTTCACCAGCTGGTAGATGAGAAACTGGTTATCGGATGGGACGACCCACGTATGCCTACTCTTTGCGGAATGCGCCGTCGCGGTTACTCTCCTGATAGTATTCGTATGTTTATCGACAGTATCGGTTATACTAAGTTCGATGCTCTCAACGATATGGCCTTACTCGAAGCATCTGTTAGAGAAGACTTGAACAAGAAAGCATGCCGTGTGAGTGCAGTACTTGATCCTGTAAAACTCGTAATTACCAACTATCCGGAAGGTGAAACAGAGGAAATGGAAGCAATCAATAATCCAGAAAATGAAGCTGATGGCACACACACCATCACATTCTCTAAGAATCTCTGGATAGAGCGTGCTGACTTTATGGAAGATGCTCCTAAAAAATTCTTCCGAATGACTCCGGGTAAAGAAGTTCGTCTGAAGAATGCTTACATCGTTAAGTGCACTGGATGCACAAAGGACGAAAATGGCGTTATCACTGAGATTCAGGCAGAATACGATCCTATCAGTAAGAGCGGCATGGAAGGTGCCAACCGTAAGGTTAAGGGTACATTGCATTGGGTATCAGCAGATCACTGCGTAAAGGCAGAGGTGCGCGAATACGACCGTCTCTTTATGGTAGAAAATCCATCTGCTGATGAACGTGACTTCCACGAGTTGCTCAACCCGGATAGCTTCCACGACTATCCTAACTGCTATGTTGAGGAATATGCAGCCAACAAGAAGCCAGGTGAATATCTCCAGTTCCAGCGTATCGGTTATTTCATGGCCGATCTTGATTCTACTGCAGAAAAACCAGTATTCAACAAAACCGTTGGCTTGAAAGATACATGGGCAAAACAGAATAAATAAATCACCTATATCTGTCTCAGTTTCAACAGCTGAGACAGATATTTTAGATTCAAGATAACAAATGAATACAGCAGAGCTTTTTCTTTGGATACTCGACAATTTAAATTACTGGGTAGTAACCCTTTTCATGGCTATCGAGAGTTCATTCGTCCCATTCCCATCAGAGGTGGTTGTTCCACCTGCAGCATGGAAAGCCATGGATCCTGATAGCGGAATGTCGTTTATCCTGGTCATCGTATTTGCCACCATTGGTGCCAATATCGGTGCACTTATCAACTATTATTTAGCTAAATGGGTAGGCCGCCCTATCATCTACCGTTTTGCCGACAGCCGCATAGGACATATGTGCCTGATAGACCGCCAAAAGGTAGAAGTTGCAGAAGAGTATTTCCGCAAGCATGGAGCCGCATCCACTATTTTTGGGCGTCTGGTACCAGCTGTCCGCCAATTAATCAGCATTCCAGCCGGTTTAGCAGGTATGCATGTAGGCAAATTCTTGCTCTATACCACAATCGGTGCTGGCATCTGGAATGCTGTTTTAGCAACCATCGGTTGGGGTATTTACCAATATACAGACTATAAAACAACTCAAGATGTATATCAGCAGGCATTAAAGTATAGTCATGAGCTCGGTTACATCATCTTGGCTCTTGCCGTTGTTATTGTAGCATTCCTTGCATACAAGGGGCTCAAGAAGAAATAAGAAACTATCCCCCATCCTGCTTCCTCAAGCGGGATGGGGGATTTTTCTTCAGTATAATTCCCCGCATTCACGGGAAACGACAAGGGTCTATATGCCACGATGAAAAGGTGGCGTATAGACCCTTTTTGCAATATTATACTTCCTTCCAATCAACCAGTCCCTTTCCCATATCATCCAGTTCTATGGCAAGGGCAATCACCTTGCGCTTATCAGCCTTGAAAGGTTCGGCATACTGCTTGGCTTTCATCTGCTCCGTGGCAGCATCAACACCACCGTTGTTGCTCAGTTTCAGCTCCAGCACATAGATAAAGTTAGTGTTTTCTACCACCATATCAATCCTGCCCGTAGCAATCATCTTTTCTACTTCCACACGGCAGCCGATGGCATTGAATATGGTGCTCATTATCAGTCGGTAGCGCTCCTCCATATCCATGCTGGCAAGTTTCTTGTTGCTGTAAGGCACGTCAGCAATAAGCGCCTTCAGGCATTTCATGGCTTCGGGAAGATTGCCAAGGCTGAGGTGAACATTCAGAAATGCCTGGGTAGATTGAAGGTCATTATTCTTGCGCATGGCAAGCGTTGGCAACACGATTTCATTCAAGGCTTGCCGAACCTCGAAGTTAGGAATGCCAAGAAGATAAGTTCCGTTTATGTAACCCTTAATCGTGAGATAGCCCGACTGATAGAGAAACAGCTCTGCTCCACCGCCTGTTACGTCAGAAGTTTCTATGATTGTGTCCAACAGGGCACTATGATCGAAATCCTTCAAACGAATCTCCATGTCATCCACAAACTTAGGAAGCAGCGAGGTTGCACCCGATGAAGCCCAGTAGTTCCTCAGTTTAGAATCAGCGAGTGCATTGATAAGACTGAATGGATTGAAGACATCAACCATATTTTCATGGCTGAAATGATAGCCATCATAATAAGCTGTCAATTGCACTACGGCTTCATCGAAAGTCCATCCCTTACTTGCTGCCAACTTGTTGATTTCCGGTTTGAAATCACGTAAGACTTCTTCCTTCGTGATACCGCAGAGAGCCGCATACTCAGAATCAAAGCTGACGTTGCTCAGATTGTTGAGCACAGAGAAGAGGGAGATTTGTGTAAACTTGGTAATGCCGGTGATGAAGACAAACTTTTCGTATTTATCATCTGCCTTGAGAATGGCAAAAACCTCTCTATAGATAGCGGTACATGCTTCGTGATAAGGAGTCTTCCAGGAATGCTGCAATGGAGAATCGTATTCATCGATGAGGATGGCAACCTGCTGTCCGGTTTGCTCATACGCCCCCACGATTATTGCATCAAAGCGGTCAGCAAGTTTGGCAGTTGGCTTAGGTGTAATGCCATATTCCTTCTCTAATCTGTCGAAAGTGATGTCGAGATAAGAGCGCAATGTTTCCGGTTCTGCGCCCGCACGACTCATATCGAGTCTGATGACAGGTCGCTTCACCCATTCCGTCTCCATCTGCATAATCTTCAACCCCTCAAAGAGTTCCTTCTTACCCAGAAAGTAGGCTTCGAGCGTATCTACCAGCACAGATTTACCAAAGCGTCGTGGGCGGCTCAGGTAGTTGTACGTTTTATTTCTGTTGGCAAGTTGCCAGATGATATCTGTCTTGTCAACATAAAGGTATCCATCCTTTCTGATTTTCTCAAAAGACTGGATGCCTACAGGTAATTTTCTATCATTTATCTCTACCATAATTCCTAATCTTTGTTTTCCAATTGCAAATTTACGACTTTATTTCCAAACCCGCAAGAGATTCCTGTGAAAAGTTTCTGTAAAAGTTAGAGATTGTTGAATGTTGAGTGGTCTATATGCCACGAAGAAAAGGTGGCGTATAGACCCTTGATTATATGGTGATATTCGTAATCTACATCTCCGCTTTCTGGTTCATACCTTTTTCCATACTGTTTCATAGGCCATCCATTTAATTCTATATCTAGTTTCGCTGCAAAATGACGCTTTTTTCCTGAAACGACCAAATAAAAAGCGGGAAAACTGGCTGATAGACATTCATAAATCTCTCTATCACATAAAGCAAATCCCCCAGCCCGCAGTTTGCAGGATGGGGGATTTCTGTAAATACAAACTATATATTATCTACAAAGACATCATTTTAAGATCATAATATAATAATCTTGTATGTGTCGCATCTTCATCATTTTTAGTAAGCTCTAAGAAGCTATTCTTTAAATAGAAAGGTATCGCCTCTATGTATGCATCAACAGTTATAAATCTACAACCCGTTTTATTGTCTTTGGCAAAATATCCTTTGATAAAATTCAGAAGTTTTGTCCCAAGATGCAGCTTTCGTGCATTTTCATCAACAGCTAATCTACATATTTTTACTGCAGGATAGCTTTTGAGACGTTTTGAGTTTTTAAAGCGTCTTTTAAACCTGTTGAACTCAGTGTTGTTCTCAAACTCTGTTAAGGAGATTTTATCATTTGCTAAACTGAAGTATGCAAGGATTACACCATTATTGTCTTCAATAACGTAAGTCACAGCTAGCATCTCTCCACGATACAACTGTGACTCATTTAGAATGAAGTCATTTAAGTCTTCATCCCCACAGTTAAAATTAGATATTCTGTCATTAATATCTAATCGTCGAATCTTTAACGGTTCGCAAATGTCTTTATTATCGTTCATAATCAATTTGCGAATAAACTCATGATATAATTATAGTCACGATTGATTTCTTCTATCTTCTCGTGGCTCTCCTTTGGAGGATTCTTCATCCTTGCCTCAAATACTCTGGCATCTTCACCATAGAGTATAGGCGTTTCTTTTATAGGTCTTGCCATATTTAATTATTTTAAAGTTCAACATCTAATTTCGCTGCAAAATTACGCTTTTTTCCTGAAACGACCAAATAAAAAGCGGGAAAACTGGCTGATAGACATTCATAAATCTCTCTATCACATAAAGCAAATGAGGGTGTGTCATAAGTCTGTGACGCACCCCTTTTTATTTTTTGCCTTTTCACAGATACGAAATCTTTAAAAAACATTTTTATTTACAACAAAGCCCAAACTTTCACAAGCTCGGGCTTTGCCTTTCCGCAAAAGATTTGTATCTTTGCAGAAAACTTCTTTAAGTATGGCAAAGATACAAATAAAATCTGAAACTCGGCACGAATTGAGCTTTTTTCCTAACTCTTTCGATGATTATGTGCCAAAAGACAGCAAAGTTCGTATGGTGGATCGTATTGTTCGCAGTATGGACATCAACCCTCTCATGGATACCTATGATGGGATTGGTGCTCCTCCTTACAGTCCGAAGATGCTTCTAAGTTTAGTTGTTTTTGCCTATATCAATGGCATTTATTCCTGTCGTGGCATAGCGGACGCACTTAAATATGATGTTCGCTATATGTGGATTTGTGGAGGTAAGCAATTATCTTTCGCAACAATCAACCGCTTTAGATCCCATCATATGATTAAATGCATCGACTTCTATTTTGATGCGGTCGTCTCCATATTGGTTGAAAAGGGCGTGATTAGTCTGGAGGAACAATATGTTGATGGCACTAAGATAGAGTCGAAAGCAAACAAGTACACGTTTGTATGGAAGAAGACTGTGGAAAAGAACAGGGCTAAGCTCTTGGAAAAGACCTCTGCTGCATTGGCTCAGATAAAAGAACAAATTCGCCTGAATGGCGGGAGTGACATTAGGGAAGAAGACAGCGAGCCAGCCACTTCCGCCAGGGATGTAGAGAGAAGTGCACGTTTGTGTGAGAGGCAAGCTAAGAACCTTCCTAAGGCAAAACTTACAGGAAGAGAGAAGCAAAAGCTAAATACTCAGATAGATCACTTGTTCAAAGCCTCGGACAAACTGCGCGAGTATGAAAAATCACTGGATATACTGGGTGAGAGAAACAGTTACTCCAAGACTGATCCCGATGCGACCTTCATGCGCCTCAAGGAAGATGCCATGAACAATGGGCAGACAAAGCCTGCCTATAACCTTCAAATTGCGACAGAGAATCAATATTGGACGAATTTCGCCCTTTATCCCAATCCAACAGACACCCTGACCTTCAAGCCTTTTTTGGATAAGTACAAGAAAAGATATGGAAAGCAATCCAAGAGCGTCACCGCAGACTCAGGGTATGGCTCGGAGGAGAACTACGAGTACCTAGAGATGGAAGAGATGATGGGTTATGTAAAGTACAACTGGTTTCACAAGGAACAGCATAAGCCTTTCAAGGAGGATGCCTTCAACCAAGCGAACTTCTACTACAACAGGGATGATGACTATTATGTCTGCCCCATGGGACAACACATGGAACCTTGTGGACAACGGCAAACGAAAAGTGACTCCGGCTATGTGTCTGTCATTACATTATATAGAGCACAACGATGTGATGGATGTCCGCTTGGAAGTCTCTGCAAGAAATCCAAAGGCAACAGAACCATATATGTCAACCATAAACTGAATGCATATAAAAAGGAAGCCTTCCTGCTACTAACGTCTCAAGAGGGCTTGAAACACAGAAGCCAGCGACCGATAGAGCCGGAAGCTGTATTTGGGCAGATGAAGGCAGATATGCATTATAAGCGATTCAGGCATTTCGGAAAGGACAAAGTTTACATGGACATAGGGTTGTTCGGTATAGGATTCAATTTGAAGAAATATTTGGGGATAAAACGATAAAACTCAATTTTGTTTTTTTTATCGTCAGGGATAACTATGCCCTTTTGTGAGCTTTGGGGCTGTTTTGTTATCGATAAAACAAGAAAAGTAAAGTTTCTATACAATATAATAAGATTCCCTTTGTGAAGAAAGACTACGATTCAACTAGAATATATAGAAACACACACAAAAAAGGGTGCGTCACAGACTTATGACACACCCTCATTTCTGTTTATCTGTTATCATCTCTTAGATAATATCTTATTTCAATTTTTCTATTTGTTCCTGGGTAAGACCGGAATACTTCATGATCAGATTGATGTCAACGCCATCAGCAAGCATGTTCCTGGCCCTAGCCCAGGGCATCGCCCGGAGTAATTACGGACACAAACTTGTCGCCCTGTTAAGTAGTTCAAAAAGGGTGTGACATAAATCCATGACACACCCCCTTTTTCATTTTTGCATAGATTACTCTTCATTACAAGCATATTTTGTCCCTTCAGAGAACACGCCAGGCAATAAGGTGGCAACATATCGAAGTTTTACATCATCCGAGATGAAGGTCTTCTTTTCACAGAGGTTGTCAATAATCTCAGCCCCTTTCAGCATAAACTCCTTCTCTTTCTCGCTGAAGGCATAAATATCATTTCCTGAAACAGGCAAGTCTGAATTGAATGTGTACATCTTGCCGCAAATGTCACACTCTTTCTCATTGAACTGTTGATATTCTACACTCGAAAACTCTCTAAAGTCCTCTTCTTTAGGGATAAACCCTAGCTGAAAGATACTCTGTATGGCTTCACCGCCACCGAACAACAAATCAAAAAAATCCATATTTTCTAATTCTTAAAATGAATAATATGACGGATTTCAGGCATTCGTAAAAACCTGACACTTCTGTATATACTAATTTAAAAGTGTACCACTTTCTAATTAGTATATACAAATACCTCTTCTATTTATAGATAATATAGACAAGCCAATCCTATCATCAGAGAATAAGCGAACTCTTTCTCTGCGTCATCAGCCCCTCATAATATCTATCAAGCTTGTCATAACTTACAAATTTCACCCTATCCGAGATAGGCTTGAAATAATCATGGCTCAACTTGGCTATAAATTCATCATGGCGCCTGGCATCAGCCACGATAAACATCTGGGCATTGAAACACTGGAGGTCGGCAAACTTACAGAGAGAATTCTGAATATCCGTAGAATGCTCTACCTCAAAGAAACTATCGGGCATCATCACCTCGCTGCCCAAAGAATTAGGCTGAAACCACATAACGTCTATCGTGCTACTCCTATTCATGAATTCCTGATAGGAGAATGGCGGAACTTTCGTCAATGTGGAGATTTCGCCCAGCTTCACATTGATACATCTCCTGTTCTTATCCTGTGCAGGAACATAGGTTTCAAGTTTCTTCATGTTACCGATATACAGCAGAAGTCCCTGATAATAGGAATGATTGAATTCCTGCACCTGCTCAGAATCCGAATTCGTCACATCTTGTGCCACAATCCCCCTATCCGCCAAGAGACTTCTATATTCCTCCAAAGCCCATAATCCCGGACGAATGCGAAAGATTTCCTTGCGGTCTTGCACAATACGACGTATGGATGCAAATGGAGTCTTGGTATTCCATGTGCAATCCTCAATCTTGAACACCTCCTGATTCAGCTGACCGAATGTAGCACATCCACCCAACCTCTTCAAGGTCTCTATTACAGCTTCGTATTGTTTCATATCTCGCTAAGTTTTATTTCGTTTAAAGCCTGTATAAAAAAATCACTCTGCAAATTTACATCAATATTCAGAAAGAACAAAAAAATATATGAAAAACTTTCTGTTTTTATTCATTTTAACCATTTTTTCTTTTCTTTCTGCCGAATTGATCTTTTTTGATCACGAAAGTTAAAGTATGATCTAATCATTTACAAATCAAATATTTACATTACCTTTGCACCCGAAATGATGAATAAAAAGGCGATATATCATAGGGCTGATGACTTCACTCTCCTTCACGGAGACTGCATCCGGCTGATGGGCGAATTTGATTTCAAGTTCGACATGATCTTCGCCGATCCTCCTTACTTCCTATCCAATGGAGGTATCAGCGTACAGAGCGGGAAGGTGGTGTGCGTGGATAAAGGGGAATGGGATAAGGGCGGCTCGCCCTAACATATCGACCTGTTCAACGAGGAATGGATTGCGGAATGCAGGGAACACCTGGCGGAGAACGGAACTATCTGGATTTCGGGAACCTATCACAACATTTTCTCTGTTGCAAACAAACTGACGCAACTCGGATTCAAAATCCTCAATGTCATCACATGGGCGAAGACAAATCCACCGCCCAATATCTCGTGCCGGTACTTTACCTACAGCACCGAGTTCATCATCTGGGCAAGAAAGTGCCCGAAGAAGCCGCACTACTTCAACTATGACCTGATGAAACTGCTGAACGAGAACAAACAGATGACGGATGTATGGAGGCTGCCAGCCATCGCAAGATGGGAGAAATCGCAGGGCAAGCATCCTACGCAGAAACCGCTCGCCCTGCTGGTACGCATCATCCTGGCTTCAACCCGACACGGAGCATGGATCCTCGACCCGTTCTCGGGAAGCGGAACTACCGGCATCGCTGCCTCGCTGACCGGCAGGCGCTATCTGGGCATAGAAAGGGAAAAGGAATATCTGGACCTGAGCATCAGGAGAAGGGTGGAACTGGAGAACGGGAGTATCGTAAGGAGCTACCGCAAGAAGATAAGGGATATCGTGATTGCGGATGGAGAACCGGAAGAGGCTGATATCTTAGGGGTAACGGATGAGAACAGAATTCAAGATTTGCCTTTCTGATTTTTCGCCGACAAGAGCATCGCATTACCTTTGCTTTACTGAACTTTCGCATGTGGGGAAGTTAGAAGGAAGTTAAGGGACAAATGTCCTGCATTTTAAGCTAGAAGACTATTGTCTCTTAACTTCCCGAACGACCGTAGGGAGTGATAACTTCTTTAACTTCAATAAATTCCCACACTGGCGAAACTTGAATAACTCCTTAAAATTCGTTAACTTCTGAACTTGCGAAACCAGAATCTAATATGCGAAACTTCAAGTTTTCTGCGTTAATATTTGTTTAAAAAACAGTCCTTTTTCGGTATCGTTAACTTCTTTTATCTGATAATTGTTTAACACAACATAAGACGGGATTCCCTACCCCACTCGATTATTCAAAGATTTCAGCGGTAAGAAAAGGGGAAAAAAGGGACCCTAAAAAAAGCACCCATTTCGGAACCAAAAATAAACGCTTAAAATATGTAAAAACGGGCTAAATTCTTAAAATATGTTTATAAAAAGCGAAAAACACCCTTCACCACCCTTCACCCGTAACTATTTGACACACAAAACCTTAAATAAAAAGGTGAAGGGTGAAGGTTTGAAAACTCTTTTTTATATATACGCGCGGCAAGGGAAAAAATCCGTTTTTTCATTTTTCTGATTATCTGGTTTTTCCAAAAATCCTAAAAAAAAGAATATAATATAAGATTTAAAATATACCCTTCACCCTTCACCTCGTCACTTTTCCGATGTTTCGTTTCTTCACTACTTCTTCTTCAAAATACCCCAACAAAAATGGGCGCAAAGCCACCGTGTTAAAAAGTTTAACCTAGGTTATTCTTTGTGAAAAGCGAGTCCTATAGGACTCGCCGCCTAAGTAAAACATTTTGTATAACTTCGCAACATGGAACAGAAGAAAAAGATAAGAAAAAAAGATTTGCTGAAATTTATGGCAGAACTTGAAGATGAAGCCAGATTTAAGCTGGCTATCGCAGAAACATGTGGCGTATCACCAACTATGATTCGCAAAGAAGCTGGGGGACAGGACACTATCGATAAGAAGGCAGATAAGATGACGCTCATACCAGAGTACATATTCGCTATTGATAGAGCCATCAAAACCATTCTCATGGAAAAAGATGATGATGATGCCTTCGAAGGTAAAACCTGGGTTCATGAAGAAAATGTCCATCATAAAACAAGATTCCAGTATTATTGCGATGAAGTGTACATATGGGAACAGAACAAAGGTTCGGCATACTGGAGGGAACATAACAGAGCATGGAGCTACTGGAGATATAGCCTTCCCTACTGGTATATTACTCATAAACTTAAAGAATTATTAGAAGATACAGATTCATAAAACCCAAAAAGAAATGAAAGAGATTAAACCCACAAACGAGACCGGAAAGAACCCGGAAACAGAACAGGAGAAAGAGGTCTTGCCCTCTTTTTTCCAGACTCTGAAGACCTCTACCAGCAAGCCTCTCCCCAACAGAGAGATGCTGGAGTACAACATCATGCATTCGGCACCGGTGAAAACCAATACCGAAGGCTACAGGTCGATGACGAAGGTGGACAAGAGAACGGCAGAGGACATCAAGCACCGGCTGCCCTGCATCACACCCAGCGTGCAGCTCAAGGGAAGTTCCAAGAAGCTGACAGACTTCAGGAAGGAAACCTATTGGCTGATGCTCGATTATGACGACGTGCCCCCCAAAAACATCGCGGCACTCAGGCAGGCCGCCCGGAAAATCCCCTTTACCATGGTCTTCTACATCACCGTCTCGGGTAAGGGATTCCGCATCCTGCTCAGATATATGCGGCCTGAAGGATGCAATCTCACTGCCACCGAACTCCACCTGCTCGCCATCAGGAAAGCCATGAGCATGTACGACAAACTGCTGGGTATCAGCAGCGACAAAAAATGCCAGGACATGGTGAGAAGCTGCGGACTGGCTTACGACCCCGAGGCTTACTTCAACTGGAATGCCGAAGTTCTCCCCATCACCCACGAGGAGGTGGAGAACTTCGAAAAAGCCACAAAGCAACAGGAGGAACAGAACAGGAAAAGACAGACGGAGGCTGAAAAACCCAGAAAGAAAAGCCCTCGCAAACAGGAAGAAGAGACGCCACCCAAAACGCTCACCACCGAAGAGATTCTGCAGTATGTAGACAAACTGGCGGAGAGCTGGGAAGAGCGGTTTGAGGAGCATCATCACAACAGCTACGTAGTGAGATACGCCACATTCTGCCTCTGTTTCGGAGCCGAAAAGGAGGAGGCTGTGAAACACATGGCAGATAAGTTTGGCGGCGAATATGCCGATACCGAGCGGGTGGCACGAGAGATTTACAAGCATACCGAGCGGCTGGGAACCTGGAAGATAAGACAGCAGGGAGATGATGAGCAGAAACGCTATACCAGCATGAGAGCACTGCTGGGATGGCTGGGAGCCCGATATGAAATGCACCACAACACGCTGAGCAACCAGTATGAAGTGCGCGCCATCAACACCGGAGAGAAACTCTATCTCGACTGGACCGAAGTGGATACCCGGGTGAGCAATTCCCTATTCGTGAAAATGGAACTGGATAACATCTGCACCACCCAGAAAAAGCTGGATACGGTAATCAGAAGTAACTTCAGCCCCGAATTCAACCCCATGGAGGAATATCTGAAGAGTCTGCCGAAATGGGACCGAAAGACTGACTATATCGCAGAATTAGCCCATCGGGTAACCGTGATGCAGACAGGCGGTTACCGCCATACGGAGGAGGATTTTGCCTATGCCTTCAGGAAATGGCTGGTCAACATGGTGGTTTGCTGGGTGCGGCCCGATGTCACCAACCAGTCTATCATGGTTTTCGTAGGCAAGGGCGGCATCTTCAAGACCACGTTTTTCGACCATCTCCTGCCGCCCCATCTGCGCAAGTATTTCGCCAACGATTCTACGGGCGACTACAAGAACAAGGATTTCCTGCAGATGTGTGCCAGCAAGGCGATAGTGTGTCTCGATGAGTTCAGTTGTCTGCGTGGCAAGAACCTGGATTCCTTCAAGAGCAACATTACGAAGCGCAACATCAGCATGCGAATCCCTTATGCCGAGTGGGACTGCATTCTGCAGAACAATGCGGGGTTCTGTGCCACGAGCAATGAGGTTCATATCATCGATGATGACGAGAACCGCCGTTTCCTCATCTGGCGCATCGAGAAGATCAAGAGTCCCATCGACTTCCCCTTCAATTACGAGGGCATCTACTCCCAGGCTGTGGCACTGGCTCAGGAGGTGATAGAGAAGCGCCGGAGGGGTGAGCCCTGCGACTGGGTTTACTGGTTTACGAAGGAGGAGAATGAGGAGATTCAGCGCCACAATCTTTATTTCCGTGTGAACAACTATATAGCCGAGCGCATCAACAAGTTCTACCGTGTTCCTGATGCCGATACGCCGTCCGAGTTCTGCAAGTTTGTTACGGCGAGTGATGTGATGGAGCGCATCTGCACGAACCCCGCCTTCCGCCAGTCGATGTCGAACAAGGATATTTCGATGTTCATGGAGGCGCTGGGATTCAAGAAGATTCACCGCAAGACGGGCAACGGCTGGAAGGTGATAGAAATGCGTCCTGACGAGATAGAGAACAACCAGAAGATGGATGGCAGCGAGAATATTCCGCCCGGGGATCTCCCATTTTAGGAAATTCTGCTTCGGAGATATTTTTTTATCTTTCGGAGATATTTCCGTATCTTTCGGAGGGATTTTCTTATGATTCGGAGAGATTTTATTCTACCAGGCAGAAGAAAGAAGCAACTGACAAAAACAGACTAAAAAGAACAAATTATGATAGAAGACAGAAGTTACGGGAAGGCAGAGCTTGCCATGCTCTACTTTCCCACCGCTACCCCCAGGGTAGCGCTCAACCGGCTGGTGAGATGGATCAACCGGTGCCCCGAGCTCAAGCAGAGCCTCTGTTCGGGCTACGCCGGCAAGTTTTCCCACTTCTACACCCGGCAACAAGTAGCAGAAATCATCGAATTTCTGGATGAACCATAAAAAATCACCCTGGAAGGGAATGCATACAACACACTATGCATATCCCTTCCAGGGTGAGTTTATTATAGGAAAAAATACCCGTTTTTTAAACGCTTTTGCCCTTAGACTTCCAGTCGTCAATCGTCCCCGTCTTAGACGAGAAATTGCAGCCTATCAGGTAAATCGTTCTGTTGTCTGTAGCATACTCACGGGCATATCCTTTTTCCTCGATTTGTTTCAAGGCTTCAGTCGCTGACCCATCACGCTTAAATTCGAAGATATATACAAACATTGGGGTCTCAATAATGCAATCAACCCGTCCTTCACTTTGCTCCTTTTCTATTAGAACGGTAAAACTGCTTATCATGCGAATCACCAGATAGAAGGTATATTGAAAGTATCGCTCTTTTTCCCGCTCGTCATCTTTACGACGTTGGCTATAGGGTATACTGGCGAAGAAGGAAGTGAGTAGTTTCTCCAATTTGTCACAATCTCCCATCTTCATCGTATTAACAACTTCTACGACCCAAGCGTCAGGCGATTCCTTGGGCTTCAGATAGTTGGCAGCCACCATGGTTACGAAACCAGCTTTTACTTCATCGTTTGGAAAATCCAAGAGATAAGAATCGGTATCCATGTTCCAATCCTTAATGGTGAGATAACCACTCTGGTAAATCATTGGCAATGGAGCCTCTGTATCCGCCTTGTAATCTATAAAACTGCTGGTAGGATAAAATTTCCCTGTCAGTTCATTGAGGTTTTCGTCGAAGTGAGCTAATAAGCGGACCAGATAAGTAGGCGAACCTGTACGGAACCAGAAATCACTCAGGATTTTCTTACTCAGTGAGTTCAAGATACTGAAAGGATTGTAGATGTCGAGCATGCTTGGGCTGAAATGGTAACCGTCATATTTGCGCTTGAGCCGATATTTCATCTCATCCCCAGACACTTTATATCTTGCAGCCATTGCCTTGATTTGCTCATCAAAGACAGAATACAGTTCCTCTTCCGTGATGCCGCAAAGAGCCTCGTAGCGGTCGTCCATGCTGATGTCATCTGGTTGGTTGAAACCACTGAATACGCTTACTTGCGAGAACTTGGTAACACCAGTCAACAGCACGAATTTCAAATCTTTGTCAGCAGCCTTGAAGACACTATAGAAACCTTTCATGATTTCACGATGTCGGTCTTCCAGCAAACGTTCGTTGCCTTCAGAATCGAAGGTCTTTAACCCTGTGTCTAAAACATCCAGTAAAGGTTTGTCATATTCATCTATCAGGACAACGGCGCCAAGTCCTGTCTTTTCGTGGGCAGCTTTCAAAACAGCCATAAATCTGTCTCCCAAAGTGTTGGCCAATGGGTTTCTGCCATAATTCAGTTCTTGGGTTTCAACAAAAGTCTGCAAGGTTTTTTCCAATTCGCCTGCCTGTGTGAAGTCCTTGCCGTTGAAATCAATATGAAAAACAGAATATTGCTTCCATTCTTTTTCTAATTGTTCGATGGCAAGTCCTTTAAACAGTTCTTTCTTTCCTTGGAAGTAGCATTCCAGGGTAGAAATCAACAACGACTTTCCGAATCGTCTTGGACGACTCAGAAAATATATATTCCCATTGTGTACTAAATCATAAATCAAGTCTGTCTTGTCAAGATAGACATAACCATCATTTCTAATTTTTCCAAAGTCTTGTATTCCTATAGGATATTTCATATTGTTGCTTTTTATTGAATTTTTGGCAAAGTTACGAAAAAAGTTGGTATCTGCAAAATAATGCGGAATAAAATGTCTTTATTTTCAGATAAAAGCAATTCTTATGCTATATATCCCTGCGCTCCGCTCTACATCGTTGAAAGTTCAGTAACATAAAAAAATACCACTTTTTCAACTTTTTTTCCCGAATCCCTGCAAATCGCACAAATCGCATAGTTGGGGGTTCGGGAATGTTGTATCTTTGTATCGTCAATCAGAGAGGTTGATGCAGCAACGGTCTCGGCGGAGACACTGACTGCTTTTTACTAAAACTAAATTTTTAAAAGTATGATTCTCATCAAGTTAGCGAAGAACAAGAACAAGACAATCAAGGAAGCGTATGGCAAGTATTATGCGCGACCAGTAGTAACAGAAACCATCGGTATCGATGAACTCGCCGAACACATGGCGAGCCACAACACCCCGTTCTCGAAGGGTGCCATCAAGGGCCTTCTCACCGATATGGTGAGCTGTGTGAAGGAGCTCGTACTCCAGAACAAGGCAGTGAAGATAGACGACCTCGCCATCTTCTCCATAGGCATCATCAACAAGATGGGAGCCGCCAGCATCAAGGAGTGGAGCCTCGCCAAGTTTGTAGAAGGCTACCGCCTCAGAGCACGTGCTACCGGCAAGCTCAGCAACACCCAGCTCTCTCTCGATGCCAACGCCAAGAACGCCATGGATCTCCTCAACTCTAGCGAGAGCGCTGCAGGCGATACCACCACTGGCGATACCACACAGGGCGGCGGAACCACTGAGGGCGGCGGTACATCACAAGGCGGCAGCACCGACGGAACAGGCGACAACGGAAACGGTCTGGAGTAGTGATCCGTCTCTCAAATATGCGAAACGACAGAAGAAGGAAGGAGTGAACTGACCGGCGACAGGGATATTCCGAAGGCACAAAGCGGCTAGTTTTCATCCTGACGATTACGGATAAACAGCAAATCATAATGACCCAAGAACCTGCCTTTTACGGGTATCCGGGCCTGGCAGTTCCTCCCCCCGCCCTTCTTCTTCCAGAAACGCTTACTGAAACTAAATTTCAACCACTAAAACAAGCATGTGACTATCATTATCCACTTAGTATTAATCATTAAAAAACAAAGCAAAATGAAAAAAGTAAATTGGAAAGCCATCATCAACTTCCTCATCACGGTATTAACAGCTATAGCCAGCTCATTCTGTGTACAGAACTGCTAAAAAAGGGAGGTTGCCATGACACAGAAACATCGTAGCATTTCACTCATCGTGATTCACTGTTCTGCCACGAGAGTGACACAGGATTTCACATTCGAGCAGTTGGAGGCCTGCCATCTTGCCCGCGGTTTCAAGAGTATCGGATATCATTATTACATCACGAAGGATGGTGTGGTATATCCGGGTCGCCCGGAATCGGAAGTAGGAGCCCATGCCCGTCATTACAATGCGCACAGCATCGGCATCTGTTATGAGGGAGGTCTCGACAAGAACGGCAAGCCTGCCGATACGCGCACTCCAGCCCAGAATCAGGCTCTGTATTCGCTTCTGGAGAGCCTCTGCCTCTCCTATCCTGATGCAGAGATACTGGGCCACCGCGATTTGCCGAACGTTCACAAAGACTGTCCGTCGTTTGATGTCAAGCGATGGCTGAAGTTGGTAGATTTCCACATCTAGCCGATTTTCGGAAAGGATTTCATTGTATTTATTTTTTTAAGTTGATTCAAGCCCCACAGGTAGTATTCCTGCGGGGCTTTTTCTGTTTCATCGGCGTTATATGGACTATTTATCAGAAAAATCATATACGAAAATGAAAAAAATAGCATCAATTTGTAAGAATGTGAAAAAAAAAGTGCAGAATTAACATTTAAAAGAGGTTATTTTTCAAAAAATATGTTATCTTTGCAAAAGATTTGGCAAGAACTTGAAGAAACATGCACAATAAAAAGCAAGAGCTTGCAGAAAAACTAGAAAAAGAATACGAGAAACAAAAAATAAACTTTATGCAAAAGAATCAGTTTACCCCTAGCGCTTGCCGCTGGATTTTGCTAGGTTGTTGCCTCACCCCCCCCCATCCCTTGCCTCGATACAGGCACAGAATGTGAATGGGAACGCAGCAGCCCAAACAGAAATTGCTGTTAAGCAAGGAGTGATAGAGGGAAAAGTTTTCGATAGCAGTGACCATGAACCCATGATTGGTGTAACCGTAGCTATCGAAGGTACAACCAACGCCGTAACGACAGACATCGATGGACACTTCGAACTGCCCGTTAGGAAGGAGTGCAACATCGTACTCTCCTTCATCGGCTACAAAAAGACAATAATCCGATTTACAGGCAGCAACCATGCCGACTTTGCCCGCATCATGATGAAATCTGAAGCCCAGAGTATCAAGGATGTGGTGGTTACAGGTGTATACCGACGCAAGAAGGAAAGCTTTACCGGTTCTTCGGCTACCTTCAAGGGCGATGAACTCAAGAGCGTGGGTGCACAGAACGTACTCCAGAGTCTGAAAACCCTGGACCCATCTTTCAAGATTATGGACAACGCACTCTCAGGATCTAACCCTAACAAGATGCCTGACGTGGAAATCCGAGGTAAGTCGAGCGTTGCCGGACTGAAGGAGGAATATGGTTCCGACCCTAACCAGCCACTCTTTATCCTGGATGGTTTCGAAACAACCCTGGAAACCGTGATGAACCTCAACATGAACCGCGTAGCATCGGTTACGCTGCTCAAAGATGCGGCATCTACAGCCATCTACGGTTCAAAAGCTGCCAATGGTGTGGTTGTCATCGAGACCAAGGCTCCGGTAAAGGGTAAGCTGCAGATTTCATATAAGGGCGACTACAGTCTGGATTTCGCTGACCTTTCAGACTACAATCTGATGAACTCCCGCGAAAAGCTGGAGTTCGAAAAACTGGCAGGCGTATACAAGGACAAGACCAACGATCCGTTCAACCAGATCAAGTTGGATAATCTCTACAATTCCCGTCTGCGCGATATCGAGCAGGGCGTAGATACCTACTGGCTCAGTGTGCCTCTGCGCACCGGATTCACCCATAAGCACAACGTATATGCCGAAGGTGGAGAAGGCAACGTGAGATACGGACTGGGGCTGAACTTCGGACAGGTGAACGGCGTAATGAAGGGCTCAGACCGCCAGACTCTGGGCGGAAACCTCGACCTGATTTACCGCACCGGCAAATTCCAGTTCAGTAACAAACTCTCCATCGACTATCTGGAGACCAACAACCCGACCGTTAGTTTCTCGGAATATGCCTATGCCAACCCATATTACAGAAAGTATGGTGCCGACGGCAAGATCAACAAGTATCTTTACTATCCGGAAGAGGGGCTGAATGACAACCCTGTATCAAACCCACTCTGGAATGCGCATCTCAACAACTACGACAAGGGACAGCGTTTCGGCTTTACCAACAACTTCATCGCCGAATGGTTTGCTACAGCTGATCTCCGTGTGCGTGGCAAATTCGGTATCACCAAGTATGATGATACCCAGGACAAGCGCCTTTCGCCAGAGCATACCGACTTTGATGACCAGGAAGCAACCCAGAAGGGACTATTCCAACACAGCCTGCAGAAATATCTCTACTACGAAGGCGACCTTTCTGCCACCTACGGAAAGCTGATAGCAGAGAAGCATCAGATAAACGCCGTATTGGGTTTCAACTTCAGCAATACCACCAGCAAGACCAATGGCTATTCAGCCACCGGTTTTACCGACGACCAGTTTGATGCCCCATCCTTTGCCAACAACTACCCTACAGGCGGCAAACCAAGCTACAGCGAAAGCATCAAGCATGCCTCCAGTTTCTATCTGAACGGTGGCTATGCCTACGACAACCGCTATCTGCTGGACTTCAACCTGCGCAACGATGGTGCCTCAATGTTTGGCACCGACAACCGGTTCCGTACCACCTGGTCAGTAGGTCTGGGTTGGAATATCCACAACGAAGAGTGGATGCAGGAGAACGGCATTTTCCAGATGCTCAAACTGCGTGCCTCTGTGGGTAATCCGGGCAACCAGAACTTCTCTGCCTACCAGGCCTATACCACCTATATGTTCAACAGTCTGATGACCAACGTATTCGGTACCGGTGTCATCATCAACAGCTTGGGCAACAACGATCTGGCATGGCAGGAGACCATCAACTACAACGTGGGAGCCGATATCACCACGCTGGGCAACCGTCTGAATCTGACGCTTGATTACTACATCAAGAACACCGACCCATTGCTCGCCATCATCACCACCCCAGGTTCTATGGGTGTAACGAGCGAGGCTCTGAATGCCGGTAAGCAGAAGACCAACGGATGGGAAGCCACCATCAAGTTCTCTCCTATTTATATGCCTCATGAGCGCATCAACTGGAATATCTCGCTGAGTGCCACCCACTCCAAGTCGAAATATGCCAACATCGGCAATGCCTTCAGCGCACTGAACGAGAGCGGAAAGACAGGACTCCACAACACCACCCGCTATTACGACGGCGGAAGTCCTACAGCCATCTGGGCAGTACGTTCAGCAGGCATCGATCCAGCTACCGGCAAGGAGCTGTTCATCAAGCGCGACGGCACCTATTCGTTTACCTATGATGCCAGCGACGAGGTAGTATGCGGCGATACCGAACCGGATGTAGAGGGACTGCTGGGAACCACCTTCTATTACAAGGGATTCTCATTCAGCTGTTTCTTCCGCTACCAGTATGGCGGCCAGCTCTTCAACAGTTCGCTCTTCGACAAGGTAGAGAACATCGGAACAGCCGACATCTACAACAACCAGGACCGCCGTGCCCTCTACGACCGCTGGAGCATCAACAACCGCAATGCCCAGTTCAAGGGCATCTCGATGGTACAGAAAACCGACAAGTCATCCCGCTTCGTAATGGATGAGAATACACTTACATGCGAGTCAATCAATCTGGGTTACGAATTCCCGCTCAACATCGCCAAGAAGTTTGGCATGCAAGCTCTTTCCGTTCAGGCCAACATGAACGACATCTTCCGTTGGTCAACTGTAAAGGCTGAGCGAGGCATCGACTATCCGTTTGCCCGTACCGTGTCATTCTCAATAGGTGCAACATTCTAAAAAGCAAGAAATGAAAAAGATATTATATACAATGATTTTAGCCTGCAGCACGCTGATGGTTTCGTGCGACAGCTGGTTGGAAGTGAAACCATACGACAAGATATCGGAGGGTGAACTTCAGAAATCAGAAGAAGGCTACCAGAAAATGCTCAACGGTATCTACATCGACCTCAACAGCGATGCACTCTACGGTCAGTCGCTGTCGGTAGAGATGATTGAGGTGATGGGTGGTGCATACGCCATCGGTACCGACAACAGTGTATGGGGCAACTACAAAGACCTCTCCAACTACCAGTATGGCACAGAATACTGGCGCAACCGCCTGGACCAGACCTGGAACAAGGCTTATGCGCTGATTCTGAACTGCAACAAGATTCTGGAAAGTATCGACCAGAACCAAGGTCTCTTTACAGGCGGCAACTATTATGCCGTAAAGGGAGAAGCACTGGCGCTGAGAGCGATGCTGCACTTCGACATGCTACGCCTCTTCGGTCCGGTTTATGCCAAGGACAGCGATAAGAAGGCGATACCTTATTATAATAAGCAGACCAACAGCCCGGAGCCTATCCTCACAGCCAAGGAGGTGGCGGAGAAGGTGGTTGCCGACCTGGAGGAAGCCCGCATCCTGCTTGCCAACGATCCGGTGAAAACAGAAGGAACCCTGATGAGCGGTTCGCAAGACGGTACGAGCAACTTCATGCGCTACCGTGCTCTCCGACTCAACTACTATGCCGTAGAGGCCCTTCTGGCTCGTGTGAATCTCTATATGGGCAATAAGACCGAGGCGTTCAAGTATGCCACCGATGTCATCAAGACAGCCGACCAGGGCATCTTCCCATTCGTAGACAAGAGTCTGGTTATAGGTTCGCCAGCCGACCCTGACCGCATCTTCTCTTCAGAGGTACTGTTTGCACTGACCAACACCAGCCGCAGCAAGATTCACAAGAATTTCTACGATCCGTCACGATTGCCAAACTATGTGTTCCGCATGGACGATAACCTGATGAGCAACATCGTGTATGGCGGTGCAGCAACAACCGGCGGCTATCAGGACGACTACCGTTACCGTGCCAACTGGATAGCAACAGGCAGCAACCGTTATTTCTACAAGTATAGCGATATGGTGGCTAACGGAAGCATCCAGAACACGATGATTCCGATGATACGTCTGGGTGAGATGTTCCTCATAGCAGCCGAGAGCCAGAGCGACGATCTGGCAAAGGGAGTACAGTATGTCAACGCCCTGCGCAGAAACCGTGGTGTAGCAAACCTTCAGACCCTGACTCCTGATTTACTGAAGTATGAGTACATCCGCGAGTTGTATGGCGAAGGCCAGCTGTTCTATCTCTACAAGCGATTGAACAGCGACATCATCACCTCTTCTAACGCGAACAAGAATCCAAAGGCAAGCGACCTCATCTTCGTGGTTCCACTGCCTGACTCTGAGACAGAGAACTAGTTAAGAGTTTATAGTTAAGACTAATTATATACGATTTTTATATGAAATATCAGATAAAGACTCTATTGATTGGAGCGATGGCAGCCCTATCTCTAGGCTCATGTAGCGAACAGGAACCGGATGTTTTTCAGAACATTAACGGCGTTTACCTGAACAATCGCTCCAACACCAATATCCTGCAGGCAAACACCAATGTGACCTTTGTCTATCAGAAAGGCGATGAGATGCAGGTGCCTGTCAAGATACAGCTGGTAGGCCGTCCTACAGACCACCCTCGCGAGATAGCCCTCACGGTTAGCTCGGAGGATGCACAGAAAGGCACAGACTACATCCTGCCTGAAAAGGCTGAGATGCCAGCGGGCGAAACCGTACTGGAATATATGATTACGCTGAAACGTACTGCCATCCTGAAAACTCAGGAGAAGCATATACAAGTAAGTCTGCAGCCTAACGAGAACTTCACTCTTCCTGTTACCGAAGAGACGACAGCCAACGGCGATGTGGTTTCTACCCTTTCTTATCAGATTATCTTCTCTGACAAGTTTACCACGGCACCAAAGGCATGGAAGACCGATCTGCTCGGCGATTTCACCCAGCAGAAGTTCGAACTGGCTTGCAAGGTACTCGATCTGGACCCAGCCGATTTCAACGACGATTCTAAGATGACGCTTGCCATGCAGAGCTATGTAAGTTCTGAGATGCGGAGCTATGTGAGAGAGCAGCAGAAACTTCGCAACAACGGCGAGGCATACGATACCGATGCATTCGATGCAAAGGGCAATGCGCTGGCTTTCTATGGAGAATAAAAAAAAACTGGAAGATTATGAGAAATTATAAAATAATGGCAGCGGCTCTGATGATGGCTACGATGATGGCAGGATGCTCGCAAGATGAGGGCAACTACGATTATCACAGTCTGAACGAGCCTACTATCACCGGCGTACCTGAGACCATCTCGGTACTCACCCATGCCAACATCGACCTCGACCCGAATTTGGGCGACAACATTACCGACCTCGATGCCTACAACTACGAGTGGAAGGTCATCAATAAGTCGAGCGACAACAAGGTGACCGTGCTTGGCAACGAAAAACATCTCGTGCAGGAAATGACGCTTCCTGCAGGAGAATATACCCTCTACTTCACCGCAACAGAGAAGAAGACCGGACTCTTCTGGCAGCAGAGCTATACACTCACCGTGAGCGATACCTCTTCAGAAGGCTGGATGGTGCTCTGTGATGTGAACGGCAAGACCCGTCTCGACATGATATCGAAGATTACAGGAAAGACCTATCTCGACATCCTCAAGAGCAGCGGAATGCCTGAGTTGAATCATCCATACAGCATCCAGTATGCGCCAAACAGCGGACATTCCGACTCTCCTTTCTATCTCTTTACTGCCGACGGAGCCACCCGTCTGTCAAAGAACAGTTTTGTATGGCAGAAGGATTACGACTTCAAGTACGAGGTAGCCAAGCAGACCAACCTGAAGCCACAGAGCATGGTATGCGACCAGAGCGGCATGATGAGAATGATTGTGAGCGACGGCTATGCATATTCGGCATCCAACATGGGTATTCAGGGACTCTTCGCTGCCGTCAACAAGCAGCCTGTTCTTGCACCAGCTGTAGGAGCCAACATCGGAGCATCCTCTTACGCATCCATCTATCTGCTTTATGATAATGTGAACAAGTGCTTCATGTCCTGCTGTCCATTCCTGCCGGGTCTTTCACTCTCTGATGTTTCCTATCACAGCATGAAGGATATGGAAGAGATAGCTACCGGATACAAGGGATCGGATATGGTTACAGGAAAAGCCTTCAGCGAATACCCTACAGGCATGGACTTTGTATATATGGAGAATACCAAGTACGACCCGGGAAATGCCAAGATGGGCATCACCTATACCATCCTGCGCAGCGGAAAGAAGTTTGAACTGTATGGCATTCAGCTGGGTGATATGCTCTGCTATGCCGACTGCACCTTTGCACTGGGTAAGGCTTACTACGGCGACTTGAGTGACTGCAAAGACATCGCCAATGCCTTTTGCTTCGCCTTCAGTTCGCAGAAGAACTACATGTATTATGCTGTAGGCGGTACCGTTTATCGCGTGAACCTCTCGGAGAAACCATTGAAGGCAGAGCGCCAGTTCAGTTTCAACGGCGAAACCATCACGATGATGAAGTTTAATTTCTATCAGAATTCAGCTTCAGCCCATGATTACGATCTCATCGTAGGTTCAGAGAACAGCAATGGTTCGGGTACACTCCGCATCTACGACGGCATGAGCGCAGAGGGCGATTTCTCTAAGGTTACACCTACCAGCTATTCAGGCTTCGGCAAGATAGTAGATGCTACTTACCGTGAGCGTACCAACTAATCATCAACTTTAAAAAAGAAAGTAAAAATGAAGAATAGAATATTATCATTGTTTCTGTTCCTGCTTGCTGCAGTGAACATGCACGCCGCTGAGGGCATCACCGTTAGATTTGACGTCAAGAATCCGGTGCTCTCCAATGTTGTACTCGTTTACCACATGAGCGTCAACGAATTTCCACTGACCGACGGAAAGGCTACCGTGCAGCTCGACGGCATGGATGCTCTCTATGCCAATGTTTATTATGGCGAGAAGACCAAGAACGTATATCTGCAGAAGGGCGACGATGTAACCATCTCGTTCGATGCCAACGATTTCGACAACACCTTCGCCGTGAAGGGCGGCAACGAGAAGGCTATCGATTACTTGAACAAGATTCAGTTAACCGGCTTGCCTAATGAGGCTTACATCCAGCCTTGGAGCGAGTTTAAGGCTACCGTTGACAAGAAGATAGCTTCGATGAAACGCCTGCTGAAGGCACGCAAGTTTGCTGCCGACGACAAATTCCTGAAGATGGAAGAAGGCAGAATCACCTACTTCTATGCCAATGCCTTCCTGATGTATCCGGTAAGTCATACTTATCTCACTCAGGATACCACTCTGGTATTGGGTAAGGACTATTACGATACCCTGCGCCAATATGTGAAGGAGGATGATGATCTCGCCGACAACGATGAGTATCGCAACTATATGATTGAGACAGCCCACGTATTTGATGAAGCGGGAAAGAACATCCGCCAACTCTATCCTAAGGTGCTTGCAGAGATGAGCTATATCGGCGAGAATACGAAGAGCGACAAGGTGCGCGAATCGCTGATTCATTTCCTGGCTTTCACCTATGTTGAAGGTAATGGCGTGGAGAACATCACCGATCTGCAGAATCTGTACTATACCTATGTTACATCGCCTCGCCTGAATGACATCTTCAAGAAGGCATGTGCCAAATGGGACAAAGCGGCTGTGGGGCGTCCATCACCTATGTTCAAGGGTGTGGATGTAAACGGCAAGGAGATGACGCTCCGTGATTTCCGTGGCAAGTACATATATATAGATATGTGGGCTACCTGGTGCGGACCATGCCAGAAAGAGTTGCCATTCCTCAAGAAACTGGAAGAGAAGTTCAAGGGCAGAAACATCGTTTTCGTAGGTCTTTCTATCGACCAGGACAAGGCGAAGTGGGCTGCCAGGGTGAAGAGCGGTGCACTGAGCGGTACACAACTTTATATCGGTAAGGGCAGCAAGTTCCAGAGCGATTACCGCATCAGCGGCATTCCTCGCTTCATCCTCCTCGATCCTAACGGCAGAATCGTGAATCCAGACATGACCCGTCCTTCAAGCGAGGACACAGAGAAGATTCTGAACAGTCAGCCTGGGTTGTAAGAATAGAGTTTAAAAACAATATATTTATTAATTTAAACACAGCAGTATGAAAAAATTGATTTCAATGATGTTGATGCTTTGTGCATTCATCACTTTCTCAGCGTGTTCGTCAGACGACGATGGTCCTACTAACCCAGTAAGCAATGCAGTGGTTCCAACTTCTGCAAAGATTGGTGCCGAAGTAACAGTACAGGGTAGCGGTTTCGCTGCTGGTCAGACTCTTTATCTCCAGCCAGAGCAGGGAACTGAGGTTAACACCAATGCCAAGATGACTTCTAACGGTGCAACCTTCACCATTCCTTACACCATGACTAAAGGTAAGGTAAACGTAGTATTGAAGACAGGTAATGATAGCTGGACATTGGGCAGCCTGACTCTTCTTGCAGCTGACAACCCAATCTCTACCTTGTCATTGCCAGGCGAGATGGGTATTGGCGAGGAAGTAACCCTTACCGGTATCGGTTTTGCCCAGGGCGACAAGATTGTAGTTGGTGACAAGAGATTAGAGACAACAGTTACAACTGATGGCATAAAGATTACTATTCCTGCTGATTTGGCAGAGGGCGAATATGCCGTATCTCTGGTTCGCGGCAATGCTTCTTGGGAGTTAGGTAAGGTATATGCCTTCCAGAAACGCCAGGTTGAGAGCATTACTGTATCAGATAATGCGGCACTCAACATGTATGCCCCTAACTTGGGCCTTACAGAAGGCGTTTTAACTCTCAACATGTCTTACAATGAAGATGGAACTCTCAAGGAAATTACTTCTAATGGTAGTCTTGGTTGGGTTTTCAATTACAACGGAAAAACTGTTTCTGTAGAGAATAATCCTTATACTTATACTCTTGATGATCAGGGTCGCGTTATCAGCAGTACAGTTATAGATATGATGACAGGCGAAAAGGCAACTTATACTTGGAGCTACGATGCAAACGGTTACCTCACAAGCGTTAAGCAGGTAGGTGCAGCAGATGACGCTGATGTAAATTTCCTGAGCACTTATACTGATGGCAACTTGTCTGCATATACTCTAAGCTTAACTAACGAGTTCACAACAAATAAGAGTATCCGTACATGCCCAAACACCGTAGAGCCTTATTATTTGCTGAACACCTTTAGCTGGTTAATGAGCCGTGATGACTTATTCCTTGGTTTCCTTCTCAACCGCAACGTAAAGGTATCTACCTATGTTCCAAATCAGGTAGTTGCTGATGATCTGGATATGGAGACAGGAGAAATGATCAAAGCCACAACAGGTATTGAGAGTTCATTTGAGAACAACGCTTTGACCATACAGAGCACAGGTGCTGCCATTTCACAGGCACAAGGCATTTATGCCAACAAGGTAGTTGTCAAGTACAAGAACAAGTAATCGGTTAAGCCTTTACAAATCGCTTAAACGATACATAATAATCAAAGCCCGACAGGAAGCAGCAACGCTCTCCTATCGGGCTTTAATTATTGTGTAAAGAAGAGACATTCAAAAAAAAATATGGAAAAGGCTTGCAAGTTTCGGAATATTGGCGTATATTTGCAGAAAAAAAAGAAAGGCTTATGAAATATTTGGATCCTAAGGCCGATTTGACCTTCAAAAAAGTGTTTGGCGAACATCCCGAGTTGGTAAAAAGTTTGCTTAACGCCCTTCTTCCTTTTAAGAGTGAGGAAGAGGAAATCACTTCTGTGACATATCTTACGCCTGAAATGGTTCCCCAGACACCCACGCGAAAATATAGCATAGTGGATGTGAGATGCGAGGATGCCCAGGGACGTCAGTTTATTGTAGAAATGCAGATGGTTTGGTCTGCAGAGTTTAAGCAGCGAGTTCTCTTCAATGCTTCCAAGGCATATGTAAAGCAGCTAAACAGGGGAGAAGATTATTCTCTTCTGAAGCCAGTTTATTCTCTCAACTTGGTTAATGAAGTATTTGAGCCTGAACTGGATGATTATTACCACTATTACCATCTTGTACATGAGGAACATACCGAAAAAGTAATTGATGGTTTGCATCTGGTATTTGTAGAGTTGCCGAAATTTACGCCTCATACGTTTACAGAGAAGAAAATGCAGGTTTTATGGCTTAGGTATCTGACAGAAATTGATGAGAAAACGAAGGAAGTTCCGGCAGAACTGCTGGCAAATCCGGAGATAGCCAAAGCCGTATCAGAGATTGAAGAATCAGCCTATACCGAGGAGGAACTTCTGGGTTATGATGAATTCTGGGATATGGTGAGCGTAGAGAAGACGCTTGCCGGCAGGTTGGAGCGTTTGACGAAAGCTAATGATGATACTGAGGAGAAACTTAAGGCAACCTCTAGTCAGTTGGAGGCAACGTCTAGTCAGCTGGAGGCAACGTCTAGTCAGCTGGAGGCAACATCTAGTCAGCTGGAGGCAACATCTAGTCAGCTGGAGGCAACATCTAGTCAGTTAAAAGAAGCTGAGGAGCAGAGAAAAGAAGCTGAGGAGCAGAGAAAGGAAGCTGAGGAGCAGAGAAAAGAAGCTGAGGAGCAGAGAAAGGAAGCTGAGGAGCAATTAAAAAGAGCTAATGAGGAAAAATTGCAATCAGCCAAAAAACTTCTACAGGCTGGAGTATCAGCTGATATTGTGGCAAGTACTCTTAACTTAAGTATGGATGAAATAAAAATTCACTAACTTTGCATCAGATATATACATTAGAATTCTTTACAAACAATAAAATGGAGAATAAAATAACGACAATGGAGCGGGGAATGCAGCGACGCACCGAACTGCTCCTGGGAAAGGATAATCTTGAGAAAATTCAGAAGGCAAGAGTGCTCATCTTCGGTATCGGAGGAGTAGGATCATGGTGCGCAGAAGGACTCCTGAGAAGCGGCGTGAGAAACATCACAATCGTAGACAGCGACAGGGTATGCGTAACCAACTGCAACCGCCAGCTGATGGCTACAAGCCGAACCATAGGCGAAGTGAAGGTAGAGGCGCTGCGCAACCGACTGCTCGAAATCAACCCCGATGCCAACATCACAGCCTATCAGAAAATATATCAGGCAGAAACTGCCGATGAATTCCACATGGAGCAATACGACATCATCATCGATGCCATCGACTCGCTGAAGGATAAGGCTGACCTCATTCTGCGTGCCACTGCCCTGCCTAAGGAAATCACCTTTATATCTTCTATGGGAGCTGCCCTGCGCACCGACCCCTTCAAGGTAAGAAAATCTGAATTCTGGAAGGTGGATGGAGACCCGCTGGCAAGAGCACTGCGAAAGAAATTCAAGAAGAACAAAACCTTCCCACGACGAAAATTCCAGTGCGTATACAGTGAAGAAAAGCCGATGCAGAACCAGGGGGTGAACAAAGCCTGCGGCACGGGCGGATGCCTATGCCCGAAAGCCAAACTCATTAGCGGAGAGAGGGGTACTGATACTGCCGTATATGATGCTCCGGGCGACCAGCGACTGGTAGAACACGAATGGTGCTCTACTAAGGCACAGATCAACGGTTCGCTCTGTCACATCACCGCAACCTTCGGAATGGCTATCGCAGGAATGGTCATCAACCACATCATTGAATAACTATTTTCTTTACAACAGTCACTTGAAAAGAAACTTACAAAACATACCGCAAAAGGCGAGGCGCTTTCACAAGCTCCCCGCCTTTAACCTATTAGCTAGAAGATTATAGCTAACAACTAACACAAAACCTTATAACTATTTTTCTAATCTTAATCGTTATTTGAACCTATGAACGAACATTTTTTTTAAATTAGAGGATAGTCTTAACTGCCTCCAGCATGCCCTTCTCCTGAATAAGGTCAAGATCTTTCTTAACCAACTCGGTAAGGCCAGGAACTGTCTTGTTCAAATCCTCGTGCCAGATATAGTCGAAGCCCAATACGCCCTCAGCTACCTTCTGGGTATCGCCAGTAGCCCAAAGCTCGGTGAGCTTGTCCATAATCTTCTGGTCATCGTTTGGCTGGATAGGAGCACCATCCTCGCGAACACCACCCTTATAGTAAGTGATGATAGCTGCGAGACCGAATACCAAACCCTGTGGCAACTCGCCCTTACGCTCAAGATAAATCTTGACACCAGGCAGGTCGCGAGTCTCAAACTTAGGGAATGAGTTGAGCATGATGCTGGTTACCTGATGATCTACGAATGGATTCTCGAAACGCTCCAATACGTCAGAAGCGAACTTCTGCAGCTCATCCATAGGGAGGTTCAGAGTCTGCATCAACTCCTCAAACTGTACCTTGTGGATGTACTTGCCCAATACTGGGTGCTCGCAGGCATCGCGAACAATGTTTACACCGCTGAGGTATGTAACAGGGCTCAATACGGTGTGAGGACCATTCAGCAGGGTAACCTTACGCTCGTGGTATGGCTTCTCATTATCTGTGATAAGCACGTGGAGACCTGCCTTATGAGCTGGGAACTCCTCCTGCATCTGCTCTACTGTCATATTTTCTGCCTTCTCGATAACCCAGAGGTGGAAGCTTTCTGCCTTAACCACGAGGTTGTCCTTGTAGCAAACCTTCTGCTGAATCTCCTTGATGGTATCGCGTGGGAAACCAGGAACGATGCGGTCTACCAATGTAGCGCAAACGTAGCAGTGGTTGGTGAACCACTCCTTGAAGCCTTCGTAATCAGCACCCATATCGCCCTTCCAGAGCTCGATATACTGATAGATGCACTCCTTGAGGTGGTGACCGTTCAGGAAGATCAGCTCACAAGGCATCAGGATCATACCCTTGGTTGGGTCGCCCTCGAAGAACTTGTAGCGGTGGAACAAGAGCTGAACCAACTTGCCTGGATAAGAAGCAGCAGGAGCATCTGTAAACTTGCAAGAGTCATCGAATGCGATACCAGCCTCTGTAGTGTTAGAGATGATGAAACGCACCTCTGGCTGCTCAGCCAAAGCCATGAATGCCTGGTTCTGAGAATATGGATTCAGTGCACGGCTGATAACGTCGATACGCTCCAATGTGTTGATAGCCTGGCCGTTCTCCTTACCCTGAAGGTTTACGTGATAGAGGCAGTCCTGACCGTTCAGCCAGTCAACCATACCACCAGCCAATGGCTGAACTACAACGACAGAACCGTTGAAGTCGGTCTTCTTATTCATATTCCATACAATCCAATCTACGAATGCACGGAGGAAGTTACCTTCACCAAACTGAATGATTTTCTCTGGAGCGACGCTCTTAGGAGCAGTGCGCTTGTTTAATGCTTTTAGCTCTTTCATGATTTGTTTATTTTGTCTTTATTATTTTACTTTTCGTTTTAAATTCCAATCTATTCATCAGATTGTTTTTTCTGAGTGCAAAGGTAGTAAATATTTCGTTTGATTGTTCCAAAAACAGCGAAAAACTTTACGCAAACCTTTACGCTCCACTCTGGTTCTATACCTTATTATATATAGACTGCGCAGGCACAAAATAAAGAAGTAGGGATTTTCCCCCACCCCTTTAGGGGAAATCCCGACCGTGGAAGCAAAAAACATCGTATCTTTGCACCAGAAAAAAGAAACATGAAGTATAACAATTTAAAGATATACGATTATGAAACGAATGATAATAACTCTGGTAGCCATGTTCATGATGACATTCACTACTGCTTCTGCAATGAGTTATGAGCAGGCAAGACAGCAGGCTCTCTTCCTGACAGACAAGATGGCTTACGAGCTCAATCTTACGGAAGACCAGTATGAGGCAGCTTACGAGGTGAACCTCGACTACCTGATGAGTGTAGATACATACGATGACCTGTATGGTGCTTACTGGCGCCAGCGCAATATGGATTTGAGCTATATCCTGCTCGACTGGCAGTATAGAACATATCTCAATGCCACCTATTTCTACCGTCCGCTCTACTGGAATGCGGGCTACTGGCACTTCGGCATCTACGCCCGCTATCCTCGCCGCGACTATTTCTACTTCGGTCGCCCTCACTTCTACGTATCTTACCGTGGAGCTCATAGCTGGCGAGTAAACGGAAACAGAAGCTGGTATTACGGAAGAAGTTTCGGCGGCCCTCACCCTGGTGGACATCCTAGAGTAGGTATGAGAGACGGATTCAACCGTGGTGATTACGGCAGAGGAAGATCTTTCGGAAATCTGAACCGCGAGAACAGACCTCAGATGAACCCAAACTGTGGTTTCGGTAATGCAAGCCGCCCTAACAACAACGCTGGCTTCGGAAACAGCAACCGCCCTCAGAACGGAGGCTTCGGAAATAACAACGGAGGTTTCGGCAATAGCAATAGCCGCCCTAACCGCGGGTTCGGCAGCAGCAACAGCAGCACTAGCAACAACCGTGGTTTCGGAAACAGCAGCCGTCAGAGCAACAGCAGCTTCGGAAGCGGAAGAAGTAATATCTTCGGAGGCAACCGCAGCAGCATGAGCCGTTCATTCAGCAGCGGGTCTGGCAACCGTGGCGGCGGATTCACCCCTCGCTCTTCTACACCAAGCAAGAGCAATGGCGGTGGAAGCTTCGGACACAGAAGATAAGAAAAGAGAAAGAGTTAAAATTTCAAGTTTATAAAGACAGAGAGTTAAGAAAAATCAAGACCTCAAGTAAGAGAGTAAGAAAATCAAGACCTCAAGCAAGAGAGTAAGAAAAATCAAGTACAAAAAATGGGAATTTGCATCGGTTTATACCATTCGCAAATTCCCATTATTATTTTATCAACTTTCAGTAAAAGTTTTACTCCAATCCGAAGAGCGATTTCAAACCGCCATCTACGCCCGAGAATCCCATGAAGGCGAGGCTGAGGAGCGCTGCAGTTACCATGACGATAGCTACGCCCTGCATGCCCTTAGGAATACGGACCAAAGCCTGCTGCTCGCGAATGCCGGCAAAGACAATGAGAGCCAGGGCAAAGCCGAGAGCGGTAGAGAAGGCGTAAACCACGCTCTCTAGCAGATTGTAATCCTTCTGGATAACCAGGATGGCTACACCCAGCACGGCACAGTTGGTAGTAATCAAAGGCAGGAAGATACCGAGTGCCTGATAAAGTGCAGGCGAAACCTTCTTCAGGATAATCTCTACCATCTGAACCAAGGCTGCAATCACGAGGATGAATGCCAGGGTCTGGAGATATTGCAATCCGAACGGATCGAGTACATACTTCTGAACACACCAGGTAATGATGGTTGCCAGGGTCAAGACAAAAGCGATGGCACCACCCATACCGATGGCTGTATCAACTTTCTTCGATACGCCCAGGAATGGACAGATACCGAGAAACTGCGACAAGACGATGTTGTTGACGAATATCGCAGAGATAAATATCAATAAATATTCCATAATTTCTATTTTATTTCATTGATTTGAAGCGATGCCTACGCTTACTTCTTTACCTTATTAAATATAGCAATGATGTAACCCAAGGTGAGGAAAGCTCCAGGAGGCAGGATGAACATCAGAATGTTGGTAGTCTCCGGCAACAGAGTGATACCGAATACACTACCTGCGCCGAGAATCTCGCGGGCACTACCCAGTATGGTCAAACCGAGGGTGAAACCCAAACCGCAACCAATGCCATCGAAGAGGCTGGCAATAGGCGAATTCTTGGCAGCAAAGCTCTCTGCTCTACCCAGGATGATACAGTTTACTACAATCAGCGGAATATAAATACCCAGCGCCTGATTGATGCTGTCGGGAGCATAAGCGCTCATCAACATCTGAAGGATGGTTACGAAGGCTGCAATCACTACGATGAAAACAGGGATGCGAACCATATCCGGGGTAATCTTCTTGATACAGGAAATAACAAAGTTGGTACAAATCAGCACCGCCATGGTAGCCAATCCCATAGAGAGACCGTTGATGGCGCTGGTTGTTGTAGCCAAAGTAGGACACATACCGAGAAGCAACACGAAGGTTGGATTCTCCTTGATGAGTCCGTTCATCAAAATCTTAACATTACTCATATCGGTTTATCCTTTCTTTTCGTTATGTTCAACTTTAGATGTACCACTCTCTGCATCTGCTTTCTGAGATGCACCGCTCTCGCCGTCAACATTCTTCTTGGCATAAACGGCATAAGCCTGATTGATAGCCTTGAGGAAGGCGCGGCTGGTAATGGTAGAAGCGGTGATGGCATCTACTGCATTGCCACTCTTATCGTCCTTGCTTACGTGGAGATCGCCATCCTTTGGAGTCTTGCCGATGATGCTACCCTTTCCGTCCTTCTGGAACCAGGTAGCAGCCTTGGCACCCAGACCAGGAGTCTCTGAAGCCTGAAGCACGGTATAACCCATAATCTTTCCCTCAGTATCGAAGCCTACGAGCACCTTCAGATCGCCACCGAAACCACCGGTAGTACTCTCTACGGCAGCACCCAGCTGCTTGCCGCTCTTGTCTGAGCACTTGTGGATGGTGAAAGAGAATTCCTTACCACCAAACTCCTGCTTCACCTCTTCAGGTTCAGCCACCTGGAGTTCTTCAGTACCCATCACACTCTTGATACCGGCAGCCAGACTCTGTGCAGCCTTCTCGGCGATAGGACCAGATGTAAGATGATTGATATATGCAAGAACAGCACCTACGATGAGCGCTACGCCCACCAGCACAAGCACCATGTTCTTTAATGATGATTCTAATTTCTGCATGTCTCTGTCCTCCTTATTTCTTAGCAGCCTTCTCACCGAAGCGCTTTGGTTTAACGTATGTGTTAATAAGAGGTGTGAACGCATTCATGATAAGAATGGCGAACGACATACCTTCAGGATAGCTACCCCAGTTACGGATGATGATGGTCAGCAGACCGATGCATACACCATAGATAAGCATGCCCTTGTGAGTCATTGGAGAGGTTACATAATCAGTAGCCATGAAGATGGCACCGAGCATCAGACCACCACTGAAGATGACAGCCAGAGGATTGGCATAAACAGGATTAGCCAAATGCATCAAACCGCTGAATACGAATACTGTAGCGATGATACTGACAGGAATATGCCAGGTGATGATTTTCTTCCAGAGCATGTAAGCCAAACCGAGCAAGAGCGCAACAGCACAAACCTCACCGGTAGTTCCGGCACCGAAAGTATCGCCTGTAGCACCGAAGAGCAGGCTCAGCGCATCAGGCAACTGGTTGAGAACTGAAGCATCGCCCGTCTTGATGGCTGTCTTCATGATAGCCAGCGGAGTAGCACCCGTTGTTGCATCTGTATAGCTGAGCATCTGTCCGGCAACAGGCCATGAAGTCATCTGAGCAGGGAAGCTGACGAGCAGGAAGCAACGTCCAACCAGCGCAGGATTGAAAGGATTGTTACCCAGACCGCCGAAGCTCATCTTACCTACACCGATGGCAAACAGGGCACCGATGATGATGAGCCAGAGAGGAAGGTTACTAGGCAAGTTCATGCCGAGCAAGAGACCGGTAATGATGGCAGAACCATCGAGCAAGCTGGTCTCCTCCTTCAGGAGATATTTTGTAATTGCCCACTCAAAGAAGACGCAGGCTGCCACAGAGGTGAGCAGTACGACTGCTGAACCCAAGCCGAAGAAATAGAAAGATGCGAGGATGGCAGGCACGAGAGCGATAATCACTCCGTACATGTTCTTCTCTACGCTCTCATTTCCATGAGCATGTGGCGATAATGAAACGATTAATTTTCCCATTTTATCTTTTAAATTCTTTCTTAAATGAAATTCATTCTTGACGTGAACGCTTACTTCTTAGCGTTGCGAGCTCTGATAATGCCCATTACCGCACCCTTACCATTGATGATGTTATCGAGGATAGGACGATGTGAAGGACAGGTGAACTGGCATGAACCGCAGGCGATGCAGGATGTTACCTCCTCTGCCTCCAGGCGCTCATAATCCTTCACTACGCTCAGGGTAGCGAGCAAGTATGGCTCCAGGCCCATTGGGCAGGCATCCACACACTTGGCACAGCGGATACATGGCTGAGCCTTCTTGCGATGAGCATCAGCATCGGTCAATACGGTGATGGAGTTGGTACCCTTGGTTACCGGTACATCGAGGCTGATTACAGCCTTACCCATCATCGGACCACCAGCCAGCACCTTGTTGTCACCCTCAGGCAAACCTCCGCAATTCTCAATCATCTGAGAGAATGGAGTACCCATACGTACGAGGAAGTTGCCTGGGTTCTTCACCTGCTTACCGGTTACGGTAGTATAGCGTTCGAAGAGAGGTTTATTCTTCATAACTGCCTGATAAACAGCGAAGGCAGTACCTACATTCTGAACAATTGCTCCAACGTTGACAGGAATAGCTGGAGGAGCAGGAACCTGACGGCGGATAACGGCATCCACCAACTGCTTCTCACCTCCCTGAGGGTACTTCTTAGCCAGAGGTACAATCTCGACACGAGCGTCATTAGCAGTCTTATCCTCGAAGAGTTTGATGGCAGCAGGTTTGTTATCCTCGATACCGATGTAGCCCTTCTCTACCTTAGCCGCCTTCATCAGGAGGTTCAAGCCAACGAGAATCTCATCGGCATGCTCCATCATCAGGCGATAGTCGGCTGTGATATAAGGCTCACACTCTACACCGTTGATGATGACGCACTCAGCCTTGGCTCCTGGAGGAGGACAAAGCTTGATGAAGGTAGGAAAACCGGCACCACCCATACCGGTGACACCAGCCACCTTGATGCGGTTTACGATTTCCTCTGGAGTAAGCTCAGTATGAGCCTCAAGCGTCTCGAGTTTATCAGAGCGTTCGATACTCTCCTCCCACTCATCGCCTTCTACATTAATAATGATGCAAGGCTTGCGATAACCGGTAGCATCAATAGATGTATCTACCTTGAACACAGTTCCTGATACGGAACTGTAAATAGGAGCACTCACAAAGCCACCAGCCTCAGCAATGAGTGTACCCACCTTCACCTTGTCGCCCTTGGCAACTACAGGCTTGGCAGGAGCACCGATGTGCTGACCAAGTGGGAAAATCGCCTGCTTAGGGAGAGGAGCTACCTGAGTAGCCATCTCGGCAGTAATTTTATTCTCTTCTGGGTGAACTCCACCAATTCTAAAAGTTCTCAAATTCATGATTATTCCTCCTTTTTCTTAACTGGGAAATTAACTTTTACGAGAGCACCTGTTGGGCATTCGTCAACACACTTGGTACACATGCGGCACTTATTGAAGTCAACATAAGCCACATTATTCTCAATGGTGATAGCATCAAACTTGCAGACCTTCTGACATTTACCGCATCCGATGCAAGCAACGCTACAAGCCTTCTTGGCAACAGCACCCTTGTCGTGGTTTACGCACTGAACGTAAACTCTACGGCCCTTAGGACCCTTCTTGCGGAGCTCGATGATATGACGTGGACAAGCGTTGGCGCAAGCACCACAACCCGTACACTTCTCTTCATCAACCTCAGGAATGCCAGTTTCAGGATTGATAGAGATTGCGCCAAACTGGCAGGCAGCCACGCAATCACCACAACCCAGACAGCCGAATCCGCAGCCTGTTTCGCCAGCGCCACATGAATTCATAGCTGCACAAGTGTGCAAACCATCATACTCGGCAATGCGAGGACGATTCTCGCAAGTACCATTACAACGAACCACAGCCACCTTTGGCTCGGTATTGGCTACTGCTATACCTAAAAGGTCGGCTACCTTGCCCATCACGTCGGCACCACCTACCGGACACATCAGTCCATCGATAGAACCGGCATCAGCACCCTTCACCAGAGCTGCAGCCATACCGGAACATCCGGCAAAACCGCAACCTCCACAGTTGGCACCTGGCAGAATCTCTCCTACCTGGCCCAAGCGAGGGTCTTCTTCGACGGCAAACTTCTTAGATACTCCGAAGAGAACCAGCGCTGCAATCAGCGCGATTGCTCCGAGAACCAAGACAGCAATCAAAATAAAATTCATAATTTTTTGTGTTTTGTTTTGTTATTTTTTCTTTGTTTTAAAACAAGAGTTCTCCATTAAAACTACAGAAGCACATCACGTACCCTATGATTCAATCGAGAAGCTCAGTTTGTTTTTAAGTTTGTTTCTGAATAAGTAGAGCACCACATAGTATGGAATGAGAATGCCCAATGCAGAGAGCGCTGCGGCTCCCTCTGAGTGAGTAGCTTTCAGTACACCCACCAAAGCGATCACCATCAGTATCAGCGGCAAGAGATAGCCATAGAAACTGGCTCTGAATCCTACAGCCGAATCAGCAGTCACCACCACGCTATCGCCTTTGTGGTAGAGAGACGCCTCTGAGGTAGAAACCTCAATCATCTTCTCTTTCGATTCAGATGCAGTACAATGAGCAGCCACCTTGCAAGCGCTGCAGGCTGACGACTGTACGATGCGAATGCACACACAACCTCCTTCTACGCTCTCTACGATGCCAGAATGTTTTATTTTGTTATTCATTTGTAATGTTGACATTGCATTTTTGCAATTCAAGTGCAAAGATACTACATTATTTAGAAATGGCAAACAAAATCGAAAAGAAAATATAAAAAAAGAAGCGTAAACGTTATCTATGCTCTGGAATCAGGCAGTTTGAAAACAAATTATAAGCAAAAATGCTTTTTTTTAGCAACTTCTTTTGGTGATATCAATTTTTTATGTATCTTTGCATGGATTATTAAAGAATTGATATGGAAACATTAGAGCAAACAATCATGCAAGTAGAGCGCTTTATCAGAAAAGTGGCTCAAAAGTTCCCTGCGCCAGAATCTGACGACGAGACTTCTCAAATGACCGACATCCACGTAAGGGTTTCGCAAGACAGTGGCGAACTCCTGGCCTTTGACGACGATGACAACGAGATTACCCGCTGCGTTGTCGAGCAATGGATAGAAAACAAGGATGAAGACTTCTACGACGAGGTAGCAAAGCTGCTTCGCGATGTATTGCGCAAACAGGCTGACATCATAGATCATCTCGGCATTCTCAAGCCATACAGCTTTGTGCTCGAAGATGAGGATAAAGAGCATATTGGCGAGCTCTATCTTGCTGACGATGATACAATCATCGTAGGTGGTGACTTGATGGAGAATCTGGACAACGACCTGGATAACTTTCTGAACGACCTGCTGAAAGAATAAAAAAATACAGGATGAAAGGACTACCCGCTCCCCCATCCCAACAAAATAAAAACCGTTGCACTCTCTCCTATCGAGTACAACGGTTTTTCTGGTTTTAACGGTCTTTCCGTTTATATCATCTAACCAATCTAGAAAGAAATTTTCTTTTTCTTACCTTTACTTTCGTTTCCTACACGGTCGAGAGCAGTTACTACATACACATATTTCTTGCCACTCACATAAGGGATGCGATAGAAATTATCATAAGTTACTGCCTGGAGTGCAGAAACATCATTGAGATTTACCTTAGCTCCTTTCTCAAAACGGTAGATAGCAAAACGGTTCACCTGATTGCCCCACTTTTTCTTGCTAGCCTTAGGAGCCTTCCATACCAGCAGCGGACCTTTCTCGGTCCACATCAGCTTGAGACCCTTTACCCCCTTTGGCGCCTTATTATCAAGGAAAGGCATAGAGGGTGGCAATGCTGGATACTTCCAATAATTGTTGCGGAGTGCATGTCCGATATTACCTACATTATCGGCAGCAGTCTGCGCATACCAGAGCACAGTGCCCTTCACATTATTCATCTGCTGATGCAAACGGTGCTTGGCTGGCAACTGATGACTGCGCGGATTGACTGGGTCAGCAAACTTGGCTGTACGCTCTATATCTTCACCTATATATAATGGGCGATTGCCAGCATGCTTATTCCACCAGGTTATGAGCGTCTTGTAATCGGCAGCACGATTGCCTATCTCCCAATATATCTGAGGCACACAATAGTCTATCCAACCATTATTCACCCAAAGCAATACATCTGCATAAAGATCATCATAATTCTGGAGGCCGAAAGTTTCTGAACCATTAGGATCAGTACGCTTGTTGCGGTAGATGCCGAATGGAGAAACACCAAACTTAACCCAAGGCTTAACGGCATGAATGGATTCGCTGAGCTGCTTTACAAACCGGCTCACGTTATCACGGCGCCAATCACCTATATTTCGCATGCCGCGCGACTGCTGGCGGAAGAACTGCTGATCAGGAATCTGACGTCCGGCCTCTGGATATGGATAGAAATAATCATCGATATGGAATCCATCAACATCATATCGGCTTACAATGTCCACAGCCACCTCGCAAATATAGTCGGCTGCAGCCTGCAACCCAGGATTCAACAGCGTCAGCTTGCCATACTGAAAACAGAGATCTGGACGCCTCTTCACGATATTCTTCGGCGAAACCTGCTCATAGGAAGTTACGCTATGCTTGGCACGATAAGGATTAATCCAGGCATGAAGCTCCATGCCACGATTATGACACTGCTCTATCATCCACTGCAACGGATCCCAATAAGGAGAAGGAGCCTTTCCCTGCACCCCCGTAAGAAACTTGCTCCAAGGCTCTAAATCACTCTTATACAGAGCATCACACTCGGCTCGAACCTGAAAGATTATCGCATTCACGCCATCCTTCTGCAGTTCATCAAGCTGTCTGGTAAGCATCGCCTGGATCTGCTGCGTACTCTTGCCCAGATACTGTCCGTTAACACACTGTATCCAGGCTCCACGAAACTCTCGTTTGTTCTGAGCCTTCATTGTTGCCGACGACATCAGCATCATTGCAACAACGAGCATCAAAATCGCTTTCAGTCTTTTCATCTGTTATCTGTTATTTATCACTTTCATTTTTTCCTTTTCATTCTACAGTTTGTTCTTCATCCCTCAGCTTCGGGAGTGAAATATGGTATCTTACAGCCAGCAATCGGATAGCGCAGACCACACTGAAAGCTACAATCACCGTAATATAGAGGCTCACACCCAGATAGCTCAATCCCCAATAAGCCAAACCACCGGCGACACAAGCCATCGCATAAATCTCCTTTCGGAAGATGACAGGCTCTTCATTAAGAAGCACATCGCGGATAACACCACCTGCAGCACCCGTGATACAGCCCATGATGATGGCTACCCAAAAAGAGAAACCACATTCGAGCGACTTCTGGATGCCCGCAATATTGAAAAGCGCCAAGCCCAAAGTATCAAACAGAAACCAGGTATTGTCAAGACGCTTGAGATAGCGGTGGCAAGCAATCACTACCAACTGCGCAAACAGCGTACAAATCAGGTAGATAGGACTCAACATCCAAAACGGACGCACACCAAGCATCACATCTCGTATGGTTCCACCACCTATGGCTACAGCCACACCACAAACAAAACCGCCCAGCCAATCATAGTGCTTACATGCTGCCAGACGAATGCCCGAAAGGGCAAAAGCAAATGTTCCGATGAATTCTATCACACTATGAAGCGTGAGCACGAATTCAGGATCGCCATGTATCATCATTTTCTCGTATCAGTTAGTTGTTCTAAATATCAATTCCTAATTATCTATATATCTATTCTAAATCACTAATTCTTGAATCTTTCTCCCCAACAGGTAACCATCCAGTTGTAGAGGCGCTCCTCGGAAGGCGAATGCTGCGCATGCCAGAAGCGGACATCCTTCAGTTCGTCTGGCAGATACTGCTGCTCAGTGAAATGTCCAGGATAATCGTGAGGATACTTATATCCGTCATGATAGCCCAAATCTTTCATCAGTTTGGTAGGAGCATTGCGGATGTGCAGCGGAACAGGCAGATTACCCGTTTGCCGTACAGTAGCCAGCGCATCATTAATGCCCAGATAAGCACTGTTGCTTTTCGGACTCGTTGCCAGATACACCACAGCCTCAGCAAGGGCTATACGCGCTTCGGGCCACCCTATCTTCATCACCGTATCGAAGGCAGCATTGGCAAGCAGGAGTGCATTCGGATTGGCAAGTCCCACATCCTCAGAGGCACTAATCACAACCCTACGGGCTATAAACTGCGGGTCTTCTCCTCCTTCTATCATCCTCGCCATCCAATAGAGCGCAGCATCGGGATCGCTTCCGCGAATACTCTTGATAAAGGCTGAGATAATATCATAATGCATCTCACCCTGTTTATCGTAAGCCAGCGGATTCTGTTGCAACTGCTCTTCTACCATCTTGTCGGTAATCACAATCTCTGAAGATCCGGCAGATTCTACCACCAGTTCCAAGATATTGAGCAGTTTGCGGGCATCTCCACCACTATATCGCAGCAGCGCGCCTGTCTCTTCCAACTTAATATTCTTTTCTCTGAGTTCTACATCCTGCGTAATGGCACGATGCAGAAGCCCTTCAAGATCAGCCTTTTCGAGCGGTTTGAGCACATAGAGCTGACACCTGGACAACAGCGGACGAATCACCTCGAACGAAGGATTCTCGGTAGTAGCACCTATCAGCGTAACAATACCCTTCTCTACCGCACCCAAAAGCGAATCCTGCTGACTCTTGGAGAAACGGTGAATCTCATCAATAAACAATATAGGAGAAGCCGAATTAAAGAATCTACCACTTTTTGCTCTTTCTATCACCTCGCGGACATCCTTTACGCCACTGGTCACCGCAGAGAGGGTGAAGAACGGCACCTTGATGGTTTGTGCCACGATTTGAGCAAGGGTAGTCTTGCCCACTCCAGGGGGGCCCCAGAGGATAAAAGAGGATATGCGCCCTGCGTCAATCATCTTGCGCAGCACGGCCCCCTCACCTACCAAATGCTGCTGTCCTACATAGTCAGCAAGCGTGTGAGGTCTCATTCTTTCAGCTAACGGTTCACTCATAGTACGTGCAAAGGTAATGAAAAAAATCGAATTCCAAATAAAAAAGTGACCAAAAACACAAAAAAACAGCAAGAAAATTTGGATATATAAAAAGAAGTACTTACTTTTGCACACACAAACACAATTGAAGATGAATAAAGATAAAATATTAACACTGAAGAATGTTACTAAAAGTAGCATTTGGGAATTGCAGGAGAACGATGTGTTCCGTCTTTGGGAAGCAGCAGAAAAGGATGCTGACCTCAAGGATTACCAGAACAAGTATATCGCAGTGATCCGCAGCGCATTCGAAATGGAACCAGTGACGGTAGACCGTCCTGAAGTGATTGACAAACTGATGGCACGCGGCTTTAAGATTGGCACTTTCCGTATCAACGACAAGAAAGAAAAGTATGCCATCAAAAAGCGTCCTATCATGCGTGTTACTGATCTTACTTACGAAAATGTAAGTCACATCACTGCCAATAAGCTCATCGAACTCTTGGAGCGCAACTTTGGCGGTGGCTGGGAGAGTCTGCCTCAGAGCATCCAGGACATCATCGAAAGTAATTTCGACATCAGCACAACTACTCTTCCTGCTGACCGTCTGAAAAAGCCGGGTGGTCTGTACGAGAAAAAGCTCGCTGATGACTACGAAGTGCTCGTGGTACCAAAAGGTACTTGGGTAGAAGCTATCTTTGCCAAGGAGAAGCCAAAGGTAGAAAAGGTTCGTATGAGATTCGATGATGAGAATGATTTGAAACGCAACGACGACCTGCTCGACCCAGACGAGGATGAAGACGAGGATGCACCAGAAATCGAGGATCACTACAACGATCCAGATGAGGATGACGATGCATTCGATGACGACAAGCTTACTGAGGAAAGCTACCGTACTACCTTCGAAGACCCGGAGAACCTTGGTCTTGATGATGCAGAAGACGTAGCCGACGATGATTATTAATTCAGTTTATACATTATTATAATATAAAGAGAAATGAACACATTAATTGGATTTGTTGCATTGATCGCTGTGGGTCTCGTAGGCTGGGCGATTGCAGAATTTAAGTACAAAGTTTTCACTTTCACCCGTTCAGAAAAGGACATCGAGGAAGAGAAAGAACTTGAAGAGCAGAAACGCGCAGAGGGTTTCAAGGAGATGAACATCCGCGACATCATGCGCAAAAACTCAACCAATGGTTATAACGCCGTAGGTTAGTATTATGTTAAATTACCTATGCTTATGATACAGTATATCATCATAGCAATCATATTGGCGGCATGTGTCACGTATGCCGCCATTTGTATTTACCGCTCCATCAAACAAACACGAGAGTGTAAAAACTATCAATGTTCAGGTTGCCCGTTCGTTGAGAAATGCCAAAAGAATAAAAAGAAAGAGGCTACTCAGCGGAAAGGACAAGAGTAGCTCTCATAAAAGAGCTGCTAAAACTACTTTTACTGTCATGCTACGAGGAAACCAGACAAAAAATAAAGCATTTCAGAACCCGTTCATTATGAGCAAGATACAAAAAAAGTGATTGTTTTAATTAAAAAAGTTGCATAAAAATTTGGTAGAACCAATAAAAAGTAGTACCTTTGCACTCGCAAATCAGAAATGATTGTTCTACACAAGGTGTCTTAACCGAGCGGTTAGGTAACGGTCTGCAAAACCGTGTAGAGCGGTTCGACTCCGCTAGACACCTCATAAAAAAGGAAGTTCTTCAATGAGGACTTCCTTTTTTCATATCTACTCTCCCCCATTTTCATTCCTCATTTCTAGGTATTCATCAAAACCCCCATTTTTAGGTATTGCACAATTATAAAAATCTTCGTACCTTTGCAACCGTAAATGATAAACATCAGAACTGAGGTTATCCTACAAGTAGGAATTGCCCCTTGCCAAAAGCAATTCTGGTGAACGTTTGAAACTTTTAGATAATTGAGACAAAGATAGAAATTAAAATCTTGTTCGCTAATAGAAATAATTCATAATGTTTTTGTATAATATGAAAAGGAGTGCTTGTGAAAGTACTCCTTTTATGTATATCTACAAAGTTATTGAGAAAAGCCTGTTACTATTTGATTTTAGCACCAAATGACTTGACAAACTTAATCTTCTTGCCTTTTGCAATGATTGGCTTCTTCCATTCACCACCCAAAATACGGATAACAGCCTTCTTGCCTACAGGAACCGCATCTACAGCCTTCTGTAAATCCATGAAATTGCCTCGACCTTCTGCAGAGACTACATAATCATAATGGCAGACATGAGACTTCAGCGCTGGCACCTGCTCAGCTACAGCATCAGCAAGCGCACCAGCAACCACACGTGCACCATATACATTATAATGGGTATTATCTTTCTTACCCTTAGGAACCTGCGGATTCTCGCCAGGCATAAACCACATATGTAATTTGCGGCTGCCTTCAATACCCATGCCCGTTTCTATGTCGTGAGTAATCTTGGTAGCATCAACAAACGGAACATTCAGCTGCTTTGCTACATTGCGGGGAGCTATCACATAAGCTCCGTGGGTATCGATAAGCGTATCGCTATTAATCTGTTCCTTTCCATCATATACTTTATTGCGAAGCTTCTCGTCATCATCATTCTTCAATTCTGCAGAATAATAGCAGCGACGAACTACCGCATTGAACAGTACAGGAATGCCACCCTTGGCACGGGTCTCATTTACATATCTGGCAAGGTTTGCATCAAAAGTAGATCCCGGATCAGTATGACGGTCAGGCATTGGCTTCTCATCGTTATGCCCAAACTGGATAAACACATAATCACCTGGCTTTATTCTATCCAAAACCTTTTTCCATCTTCCTTCATTGATAAAGCTCAAAGAAGAACGACCATTAACAGCATGATTGTCAACAATCACCTTGTCATCAAAAAAGCCTTGCAATACCATCCCCCATCCTCGCTCTGGATTATTTCTAAAACCACCTTTCTCGGCAGCAGTAGAATCACCTATTACAAAAATCGTTGTTGTCTTTGTGCTGGATGTCATCAGCAACGCCAGTATGAATACACATAAAATAGCTTTTATTTTTTTCATTTGTCTGTAGTTTTTAGAATTTACTAAAATTATAGTTAGACATACACGCTAACACATAAAAAGCTCTCGCCCTGCCGCACTGCATATTCACATATACGAGCACGAGAGGACGAGAAAGAGAGTATTATTTATTTACTTTGGCTATCAATTCCTCGGCAGTAACCAAGGTTTGTTCGCCAGTTTCCATATTCTTAAGCGTAACCTTGCCCTGAGCCATCTCATTCTCACCTGCAAGTACCACAAACGGAATATTCTTGGCATTGGCATAGCTCATCTGCTTCTTCATCTTCGCCTTATCAGGGAAGATTTCGGTACGGATACTGGCTGCACGAGCTGCACTTACTATAGGCAGGCAGTAAGCTGTCTCCTTTTCACCGAAGTTGATAAACAGCACCTGAGTAGCATTTACAGCCTCCTTCGGATAAAGGTCGAGCGCACCTAACACATCATAAATACGGTCAGCACCAAAACTGATACCAACACCGCTCAAACCTGGCAAACCGAAAATGCCGGTAAGGTTGTCGTAACGACCACCACCTGTAATACTTCCCATTGGAGTATCAAGCGCCTTCACCTCGAAGATTGCACCCGTATAATAGTTCAAGCCACGAGCCAGAGTGAGATCCAGTTCTATCTCGTTGTTCAAGCCAAGAGTCTTCAAGGTATCGAGGATAAACTTGGTTTCCTCTACACCCTTCAAACCAACTTCTGAACCTTCGAGAACCTTCGCTATCACTTCAAGTTTCTCATCATTAGTTCCTGACAATGAGATGATTGGCTGCAACTTCTCAATGGCATCTTCAGAAATGCCGTCATTGCGCAACTCTTCGTTTACATTGTCAAGTCCGATTTTATCAAGCTTATCGATGGCTACTGTGATATCTACAATCTTCTCAGCCTCGCCGATAACCTCTGCAATACCGGTAAGAATCTTGCGGTTATTAATCTTGATGCAAACACGAACACCAAACTTGGTAAACACGGTATCTACAATCTGCATCAACTCGACCTCGTTCAGGAGAGAATCAGAGCCAACCACATCAGCATCACACTGATAGAACTCACGGTAACGTCCCTTCTGAGGGCGGTCTGCACGCCATACTGGCTGAATCTGATAACGTTTGAAAGGCATCTGCAACTCCTCGCGGTGCTGCACTACGTAACGTGCGAAAGGAACGGTCAGGTCATAACGAAGACCCTTCTCACAAAGTTTCGCTGCTAATTTGAGTGATCCGAGAGAATGAATATCCTCATCGCTCACCTTATTCATATAGTCGCCTGAATTCAATATCTTAAAAAGCAGTTTATCACCCTCTTCACCATACTTGCCCATCAAAGTCTGAAGGGTTTCCATGGCTGGGGTTTCAATCTGCTGGAATCCATAAAGAGCATACACTTCCTTGATGGTGTTGAAGATGTAGTTGCGTTTCGCCATCTCAACAGGACCAAAATCTCTCGTGCCCTTTGGTATACTTGGTTTCTGAGCCATTTATTAATGTTTAATATGAATGTTAAATGTTTAATGTCTAGCGCAATGTAAACCCCTCAAAGTAAACATTAAACACTAAACATTAAACACTATATAATTTACTTGCGTACAATAGTCTGAGCACGGTCTGGACCGATAGAAATGATACCGATCTTAGTCTCAAGGAACTCTTCTACGAAAGCAATATAATCCTTGAACTCCTGTGGGAACTGATCTTCAGATGTAAACTTAGTCATATCTGTCTTCCAGCCCTTGAACTCCTTGTAAACAGGTTCTACATCATCGATTTCGTATGGGAAATCTGTTGTAACAGAACCATCCTTTAACTTATATGCCACGCATGCCTTGATGGTATCGAAGTCATCGAGCACGTCGCTCTTCATCATGATAAGCTCGGTAACACCATTCACCATGACAGAATACTTGAGCTGTACAAGATCGCACCAGCCACAACGACGCTCACGACCGGTAACAGCACCATACTCATGACCGAGGTCACGGATCTTGGCACCCGTCTCATCGAAAAGCTCTGTAGGGAATGGACCTGCACCAACACGTGTACAGTAAGCCTTCATGATACCATAAACATTGCCGATGCGGTTAGGGCCGACACCCAAACCTATGCAGGCACCTGCACAGATAGTATTAGAAGAAGTAACGAATGGATAAGAACCGAAATCAACATCGAGCATAGTACCCTGAGCACCCTCGCAGAGGATATCCTTGCCAGAACGGAGCACCTTATTGATTTCTACCTCGCTATCAATAAGTTTAAACTGCTTCAAGTATTCGATGCCCTCCATCCAGGTCTTCTCAACCTCTGTAATATCGAAGTCGGTATAACCGAGACTTGCGATGGTTTTGAGATGAGCAGCCTTGTGAGCAGCATACTTCTCCTCGAAATTGTCAAGGATATCGCCTACGCGAAGACCGGTACGGCTAACCTTGTCAGTATAAGTAGGACCGATACCCTTACCAGTAGTACCTACCTTGTTCTTTCCCTTGGAAGCCTCGATAGCAGCATCGAGTACACGGTGAGTAGGCATGATGAGATGTGCCTTCTTAGAGATGTAAAGACGGCTCTTCAAATCATGACCGCTCTTCTCAAGATCCTTAGCCTCACCCATAAAGAGGTCTGGAGCCAAAACCACACCATTGCCGATGATGTTCACCTTACCACCCTGGAAAATACCAGAAGGGATAGAGCGAAGCACATACTTCTCGCCCTCAAACTCCAATGTATGTCCAGCATTAGGACCACCCTGGAAACGAGCAATGACATCATACTTAGGGGTCAACACGTCAACCACCTTACCTTTACCTTCATCGCCCCACTGCAAACCCAGCAGGACATCTACTTTACCTGTGTTCATTTTTTATCTTTTTATCTTGATACTTATTCTTTTTTGCGTTTGCGAGTCATCTTGCTTTGACAGCCGCTGCATACGCCATAGATGTAAAGAGCATAAGCATCTTTACGAAAGCGCTGCATCCTGATATCCTTCACAGCAGCCGTAACCTGCGGTGCTACAATTTCGGTTACCTTGCCACAAATCGTGCAAACCTGATGCACATGATTGTCCTCGCTATAACTGGCCTCATACTTGGTGCCGTCTGCCAGACTGTGCTTTACCACAAGCCTTAATTCCAGGAACAGATGCAATGTGTTATAAAGCGTAGCCCTGCTAACGCGAAAATTCTTTTTCAGTAGCTCTCTGCCCAAATCTTCTATCGAGAAATGCTCTCCCATAGAATAAATGGTGTCGAGGATAGTGGAACGCTCCGGAGTGCGCCGGTGATGATTGCTCTCCATATAATTGTCCAAAACCTCATGAGCTTTTGCTAAAATTTCTTCACTCATAATCCTTGTTAGTTACATAAAACGCACAAAGATACTCATTATCTACGACATAAAGCAATATTTAATTTTAAAAAATCTAAATTCGCCTCAATTCCTCATAGATACGCTGAACCGGAAGCCCCATCACATTAAAATAACTCCCCTTCAACCCCGTACAACCTATGTAGCCAATCCATTCCTGAATACCATAGGCGCCAGCTTTGTCAAACGGCTGATAATGATTTATATAATAACTGATTTCATCATCAGAAAGCGGTTTGAACGTCACTTCTGTTGTTACTGAAAAGGAACGCTGCTTATGCTGGGTAGTAAGACAAACACCTGTAACTACATGATGCGTCTTTCCGCTCAACATCTTCAGCATTCGTCTGGCATCTTCTGCATCACGAGGCTTCCCGAGAATGACTCCCTTTCCTTCCTGGTCATTCTGTTCGCCAGCTGTTGGCGCAATCACAACCGTATCTGCTGTAAGAATCAAAGTTTCTGACTCGTCCAACTCTTCAACACTATTATTTCCGTTCAAAAGCGGACGGTAAGCCTCAGCCTTTTTCTTGCAGATGAATTCTGCCACCTGATAAGCATCGAGGTCAGCAGGATAACTTTCATCAATACCACTAATCACCTTCACCTCAAAAGGAATATCCAAACCTGCCAGAAGTTCCTTGCGACGAGGCGAATTACTCGCCAAAATGATCTTATAATTCATCTATTTTAAACCTTATTACTTTGAACTTTATGATTAAAATTCAGTTGCAAACTTTCAACTATAAACTTTCAACTATTAGCTAAATTCTACCAGCCAAACGCCTTAGCATCTGAAAGCCATAAGCCCTTGGCTCTCAGTACCTGTTCTACGACATCACGTCCCACACCATCACCTCCGTTACAAGCCGAGACATAAGTAGAAATTTCTTTAATATCGGAGCATGCATCTGCTGGGCAACATGGACATCCGCAACGACGCATTATCTCATAATCAGGAATATCATCACCTACATATATTATTTCCTCATCTGTAATTGAATATTTCTGTTTGAACTCCTCATAAGTCTTTATCTTTACAGAACACCCCATGAAGATATCCTCTACACCAAGATTTTCATAGCGTACCTGTATGGCATGAGAATTACCGCCTGTCAGAATTACGATACGAACACCTTTCTTCTGAGCCAGCTGAATTGCATAGCCATCTTTGATATTAACTGTACGCAAAGGTTCGCCGGCACTGGAAAGCGTGATGGTCTGTCTTGACAGAACTCCATCAACATCAAAGATGATTGCTTTTATTTTATTTAAATCGTAATTAATCATAATTGTTTCTGTTTTTAGTACTGAAAAATCCTAACTGCAAACTTAAACCGATAACAGTTTTATCTCTTGAACTTGAATATGCTTTTGCTCATCATTTCATAAATCTGCTGTAGTTCTGGCTGTTTTTCAAGAAGTTGCATTTGTTTTTCCATTACGTTCCGATCATCACGAATAGCCGGTCCTGTCTGCACTTCAGCTGCCGAATGCGAAGAAGCCTTGTCCATAGTTTCCATAACCAGAGGACGGAGAACACTGCCAGGAATGTGATGATTTTCGAGAATCTGCTGACCTATAGCTACGCAATGATTCGCAAAATTACAAGCAAAAACAGCTGACAGGTGCAGATACTTACGATTATCAGAATCCAATTCATAGACACTATGAGAAATCTGTTCTGCCAACCTCTTCAGGAAAGAAGTTTCGAAAGCACCACATCCCTCAATGAAAATAGGAATATTTTCGAATGCAACCTTTTTATCTTTCGTAAATGTCTGCATCGGATAAAATACGCCATAATGACGGGCATAATCTTTGAAAACATCCATCGGCATGGAACCAGCTGTATGAACAAACATCTTATCTTCTCTTCCTTTGCACAGTTCAGGAATAAGCATTTCAAGCGCATCATCCTTCACTGAAACGATGTACAAATCTGCATCACAGACCACCTTACTCATCTCATTGACAGGCTCACAATTCACCTTCTCAGCCAAAAGAGAGGCCGACTCCCTAGTTCTACTGAAAACTTGCACAATCTGATGTTCTGATTGCGATATTTCGAGCGCAAGATTGGTAGCAAGATTACCTGCCCCAATAAACACTATTTTCATACGTAATTTTGTTTAAAGTTCTACTTTTTATGCAAAAATACTAAAAAATAACGATAGAGGAGCCCTTTTTCTTGCTTTTTTATGATAAATTTATTATTTTTGCCTTCGTGAGAAAATATGAAGTAGAAATATATGGTAAACTGGAAGAAATGCCGCATTTATTGGAAGGCGACTTTTTTCATAGCTTGGAGCTTTTTCAGATTCTTGAAAAAACACCCGGCATAACCCCTTTTATGGCTGTCGCCACACAGGAGAACAAGGTGGTAGGACAAATGCTCGTCATCCTCTATCACCGCAAATCTTTATTCCCACCTTATTTATATACGCACGCACACGCGTACGGAGAGGGACTTTATGCACCCGATACTGAACAGAATGCTATTTTCCCATTGTTACTCCGCAGCATAACTATCCACTTACACAAACGACTCTGCTTTTACATCGAGTTCTCCCGAATAAGCAAAAAGATGCTGGGTTACCGGGAATTCAGAAAATTGGGCTATGTACCTATTGCCTGGCAAGAGATACATAACTCCCTACACAGCAAACTTCCCCAAGAGCGACTCTCAGACAAACAAATTGCTATGATTGAAAGAATGAAGAAAAAGGGAATAAGTTGTAGAGAGGCAACTTCACCCGAAGACATCCATCGTTATCACCAGTTGCTCAAAAATTATTATCGGCTGAAAATTCGCCGTTTTGTTCCTGACGAAACATTCTTTCAGAAACTGAGTACAAGTAGTAATGCCAGAAACGTCATCATCACCTATAAGGACAAAGTGATTGGCGGCTATACCTGCATCTACAACCAAGGCAATGCCTTTCTTTGGTTTTCTGCATTCAAGAGAAAGACTTACATCCATCTGCATCCGGACACAATGACCATCTGGCAAGCACTCTCTGATGCACAGGAGCAGGATGCCCAACACCTCCACTTTATGGACGCAGGACTTCCGCTTAAGAGTAATCTCTACCGTGAATTCATTCTCGGTTTCGGAGGCAAACCTGTTACCAAGTTTCGCTGGTTCCGCTTCTATCCAAAAGTTATAAACCTGCTCCTCCACTGGCTATACAAGGATTAAGGAAAAGAGGTTCCGTGAGCCTATATAAAACATCTCCGAAACCTCTTTCTCTTTTTAAAGCGTAATTACACATACGCTCAAAAAGCACATTTTGACTATTAAAGCCAACGCCTCTACTCTTTCAAAGCACGGTCAAGCTGCTCCAAGCCGCGCTCTGTACAGAATCCACGAATCAGGCACAAAATATAATTGTCGTATATCTCCTGCATCGAATGAACACGATAGAGCTGATGGTGCATGATTTCCTCCATCATCACATGTCCTACGTCCATAACAACATTGAAGTCTACATCCTTACGGAAAAGCCCCTCCTTTACGCCAGCCTCAAAGAAACGTACACTCTCCTCCCGTTCATGAGCATGATTTTCCTGAAAGAATTTCACTACACGAGGCATCTTATGAACCTCCTCATAAAAAAGAACGCCCACCATCCCATTGCGCTCCATCTGCAATTTATAGACATAACTGATAATATCTATCACATTCTTCGCTTGGGTCTTGGCGAAGTCCTCTAACTTCGAACGATTTTCTTCTAGCTGACGCATCATACCAGCAAGCAACAATTCTTCTTTGTCACCGAAAATCTCGTACACAGTTCTCTTAGATACATGAAGTCCCTGTGAGATTTCATCCATCTTAACAGCTTTTACACCACGCTTATAGAATTCAGGCATCGCATAAGAGATGATTCTATCTTTCAGTTCTTGTCTATATTGATTGATTTCTGTCATTTTACTTGTTTGAAGACTATTTTTGTGCAAAGATACAAAAAAAAACAAAAAACCATTCTTTTTTACTAAGTTTTTTTGTACCTTTGCATAAACTTTTAAATTTCGTGCAAAAAATCCACGAATATGAAAGAAAAATAAACTTTAAACCAATATATTGTTATGGTAAAAATTACAAAAGAGGCGGCTTTAAGTTATCACGAGACTGGCCGTCCTGGCAAGATTGAGGTTAAGCCAACAAAACCTTATCACACACAAACTGATCTGAGCCTTGCTTATTCTCCTGGCGTGGCATTCCCATGTCTTGAGATCCAGCAGAACCCAGACGATGCATACAAGTATACTGACAAGGGTAACCTGGTTGCTGTTATCAGTAATGGTACAGCAGTGCTCGGACTTGGCGATATCGGTGCCATGAGCGGAAAGCCAGTGATGGAAGGTAAGGGATTGCTTTTCAAGATTTACGGTGGTGTGGATGTCTTCGATATTGAAATCGATGAAAAAGACCCAGAAAAGTTCTGTGAAGCCGTAGAGAAAATAGCTCCTACATTCGGTGGAATCAACTTGGAGGACATCAAGGCACCTCAATGTTTCTACATCGAGGAGCGTCTGAAAAGAACTCTCGATATCCCTGTTATGCACGATGACCAGCATGGTACTGCTATCATCTCTGCAGCAGGTTTGAAGAACGCTCTTGAGGTAGCAGGAAAGAACATTGCCGATGTAAAGATTGTCGTAAATGGTGCTGGTGCAGCTGCTATCAGCTGTACAAAACTCTACGTAGCACTTGGTGCACAGGTAAAGAACATCGTTATGCTCGACTCTAAGGGTGTCATTACCAACGACCGCGAAAATCTGACAGAGCAGAAAAAGCTCTTTGCAACAGACCGCCGCGATGTCCATACACTCGAAGAGGCTGTGAAAGGCGCCGATGTATTCGTAGGACTCAGCAAGGGTAACGTGCTCTCCAAGGATATGATTCGCTCTATGGCAGACAACCCTATCGTTTTCGCTCTTGCCAATCCAGTACCTGAGATCAGCTACGAGGACGCTATGGACAGCCGCCCTGACGTATTGATGTCAACTGGCCGTTCAGATTATCCTAACCAGATTAACAATGTAATCGGTTTCCCATACATCTTCCGTGGTGCACTCGATGTTCACGCCCGTGCTATCAACGAAGAAATGAAGATGGCTGCTGTTCATGCAATTGCCGATTTGGCTAAGCAGCCGGTTCCTGATGTAGTAAACGATGTTTACCACGTTAACGATCTTACATTCGGTCCTAAATACTTCATTCCGAAGCCTGTAGATCCACGTTTGATTACAGAAGTTTCTGCTGCCGTAGCTAAGGCTGCAATGGAAAGTGGTGTGGCTCGCACCCCTATCACAGACTGGGAGAAGTACAAGCAGGATTTGCGCCAGCTGCTTGGTCAGGAGACCAAACTGACCCGCAAGCTCCACGATACAGCGCGCCTTCACCCACAGCGTGTAGTATTCGCAGAAGGTGGCAACCCAACTATGCTGAAGGCTGCAGTCCAGGCAAAACAAGAGGGCATCTGCCAGCCAATCCTGTTGGGTAACCCAGACCGCTTGAACCGTGTTGCTAGCCGTTTGAAACTTGACCTTTCAGATATTGAGATTGTAGATATGCGTGCCGATAACGAACAGGGCCGCCGTGCTAAGTTTGCCAAGCATCTGGCAGAGAAGCGTGCTCGCGAGGGCTACAGCTTCGAGGAAGCTTATGATAAAATGTACGAGCGCAACTACTTCGGTATGTCAATGGTAGAACAGGGTGATGCTGACGCATTCATCACTGGTCTTTACACAAAGTACAGCAATACTATTAAGGTGGCAAAAGATGTAATTGGAATCCGTGAGCCATATAAGACTTTCGGTACCATGCATATCCTTAACACCCAGAAGGGTATTTATTATATCGCAGATACGCTCATCAACCGTCACCCAGACGAAGATGTGCTGATCGATGTTGCTAAGCTGTCTGCAGGTACAGTGAAGTTCTTCAATGAAGAGCCGGTTATGGCCATGTTAAGCTACTCTAACTTCGGTACAGATAACATTGGCTCACCTGTTAAGGTAAAGAAAGCCGTTGCTGAGATGCAGAAGGAGTTCCCAGAACTCGCTATCGATGGTGAGATGCAGGTAAACTATGCACTCAACAGGGATCTGCGCGACGAGAAGTACCCATTCTCCCGCCTCAAGGGCAAAGACGTCAACACTTTGGTGTTCCCTAACTTGAGTAGCGCCAATGGTGCATACAAACTTCTCCAGGGTTTGAATCCTGAAGCTGAGATTATCGGTCCTATCCAGATGGGATTGAATAAACCTATCCACTTCACTGACTCAGAAAGTAGTGTACAGGATATCGTAAACATCACAGCAGTAGCTGTCATTGATGCTTACGTAGAGAAAATCAAGAAGCAGAAGTAATCACTTTTTTCCTGATTCGAACAAACAGAATAAGATAATAGTATTTTCCATAAACAGGTTAGCGCTTCTGCGCCAACCTGTTTTTATTTTCTCTACTTCACTACTCATCTCAAAAGTTCGTCTCTTTATACTTTTGAAGATATCCAAACAAAAACAAAAAACAACAAAAATGCAATCGATTACGCAGTCTTTCTTATTAAAATAAGTTAATTAATACTCTTGTGCGCCCACACAATAGAATCACTACAAAAATAATCAAATAAATATTTGGTGATTTGAAAAATATCGTGTATCTTTGCAACCAGTTATCCTGAAAACAATCTTTTTTACCTTAATGGAAACTAATACCTATTGAAGATTTGGAGCGGTAGCCTGTGAAGGTCATCGCTTTTTTCTTTTTATACACCTCCTCCATCAAATAGCATATAGCATATATTGTTCCCAAGAAGAAAGTATACAATTAAAAGGTAATATCACTTGAGTCGGAAGACCTGCTGACTGCAGTCAGCAGACCTGCCGACTATAGTGAGCAGACCTGCTGACTAGGCTCAGCAGAGCTGCTGACACTAGTCATAACTTTAACGAAGGTATCTTCTTGAACCAGAGAAGTCGTGTCCTTGAACCTAAGGAGACATCTCCTTGAACCAGAGAAGACATATCATTGAACCTAAGGAAGTATATCATTGAACCAGAGGAGACATATCATTGAACCTAAGGAAGTATATTATTGAACCCAATAAAGAACATTATACTATTCACGAGTCCCTTATCTGGTAGCAAATAATCGGTATTCTTATAAAAAACAGGCTTTTCTGTTAAATATTTCTAAAAAGCAATCTTTATTTCCCCAACATTTTGTTCATATCAAAGATAATTTGTAATTTTGCACCCCGAATGCTCATGGATTGGGCAAATGTTACAGAAAAGTTTAGTTCGAAGGGGCTCAAAGAAGATCCGGCACAATGCAGGACGCCTCCCGAAGAAACCCGTTTATATAATTAATTTAATGTACGCAATTGTAGAAATTAACGGTCAGCAGTTCAAGGCTGAGGAGGGCAAGAAGCTCTTTGTACATCACATCAAGGATGTTGAGGCAGGTCAGACTGTTGAGTTCGACAAGGTTTTGCTCGTTGACAAAGACGGCTCAATCACTGTCGGTGCACCAGCTGTAGAGGGTGCAAAAGTAGTAGTAGAAGTAGTGAACCCACTCGTAAAGGGTGACAAGGTAATCGTCTTCAAGATGAAGCGCCGCAAGGACTATCGCAAGAAGAATGGTCATCGTGCTCAGTTCACTGAAGTATCAATCAAATCTGTAATCGCTTAAAATTAGGAGGAATTAGAAAATGGCACATAAGAAAGGTGTTGGTAGTTCTAAGAACGGCCGTGAATCAGCTTCACAAAGATTAGGCGTTAAGATCTGGGGTGGTCAGAGCATCATCGCAGGTAACATCATCGTTCGTCAGCGTGGTAACAAGCACTTCCCAGGTGAGAATGTAGCTCAGGGTAAGGATGATACATTGTATGCTTTGGCAGATGGTATCGTTTACTTCCACAAGGGTCGCAAGGACAAGAGTACAGTTTCTGTTCTCTCTCCAGAGGTTTACGCTGAGAAGACCAAAAAAGCTGACGCTTAATTTTTAAAGTTTTAGAAAAAACTATTCCAAACAAACAACATAGAAGCCTGCTCATACCTAGAGCAGGCTTTCTTCGTTTATATAAGTTTTTAGGCACGGATTACACCCCCTTCTAAGCTCCTTAACCCTGTAAAACCACAAAAAAACTTTAATTCTACCCTTCCCTGTAAAAAAGTCAGCAATTTTTTACGCTATCACAATTTTTTTTTGTACTTTTGCCTACAAATAGTAAATTATTTAATTAAAAGACATTTTATGCTTACACTTAAACTTATCAGTGAGGAAACTGAACGTGTAGTTAAGGGTCTCGAAAAGAAGCATTTTCCAAATGCTCGTGAGGCCGTAGAGAAAGTTTTGGAGTACGACAAGATTCGTCGTGAAGCTCAACAGAAGTTGGATAACAACAAGCAGCAGGCTAACCAGTTTGCTAAGCAGATTGGTGCCCTTATGAAGGAAGGTAAGAAAGAGGAAGCTGAGAGCGCAAAGGCTCAGGTAGCTATGCTCAAGGCAGACGCTAAGGCTCTTGAAGAGATCATGGAGAAAGCACAGAACGATATGACCAACCAGTTGCTCGAAATTCCTAACATCCCTTGCGAGCAGGTTCCTGAAGGTAAGGACGCAGCCGACAACGTTGTTGTGAAAGAAGGCGGCGAAAAGCCAAACCTCGGCGAGGATGCTCTCTGCCATTGGGATCTCTTGAAGAAATACAATCTTGTTGACTTCGACCTCGGCGTTAAGATTACTGGCGCAGGTTTCCCTGTATATATCGGCAAGATGGCTCGTTTCCAGCGTGCGCTTGAGGCATTCTTCCTCGATGAGGCTCGCAAGAGCGGATATCTGGAGATTCAGCCTCCTTACGTAGTAAACGAGGACTCTGGTCGTGGTACCGGTCAGTTGCCAGACAAGGAAGGTCAGATGTATCATGCTAATCTGGATAATCTCTTCCTCATCCCTACTGCTGAGGTTCCTGTAACCAACATCTTCCGCGATGTTATTCTTGATGAGAAAGATCTCCCTATCAAGCGTTGTGCTTACTCAGCTTGTTTCCGTCGTGAAGCAGGTAGCTATGGTAAGGACGTTCGCGGTTTGAACCGCCTGCACCAGTTCGACAAGGTAGAGATTGTTCGCATCGATAAGCCAGGTCACTCTTACGAGAGTTTGAACGAGATGCTCGACCATGTTGAAGGTCTTTTGAAGAAGTTGGAATTGCCATACCATATCCTCCGTCTCTGCGGTGGTGATATGAGCTTCACCTCTTCTATCTGCTACGACTTCGAAACATGGAGTGCTGCACAGGGTCGCTGGTTGGAAGTTTCATCAGTATCTAACTTCGAGAGCTATCAGGCTAACCGTCTCCACTGCCGCTATCGCCATACAGATGACAAGAAGATTGAACTTTGCCACACATTGAATGGTTCAGCACTTGCCTTGCCACGTATAGTAGCAACCATCTTGGAGAACAATCAGACCCCAGAAGGAATCCGCGTACCTAAGGTATTGGTTCCATACTGCGGTTTCGAGATGCTTGATGACAAAAATTTCGATTAATTTGAAGTATCGGTAAGACTTTCTGTTTTTCTCGATTACACAAAACATTCGAAAAAAACAAAAATAACATATATTGTACGAGGATAACTTCGACTGCCACAAAGGTAGCCGATGTTATCCTTTTGCATTTTTATGTACCATGAAGCAAACTCTAAACAGCTAACCAGAAATATTAATATATCAGCATTAAGAATTTTAATAGCCCATGAACAAGATTATCAAGAAAGTACAATACTCAGAGAAAGTATTCCGCTTCGATGTAGAAGCACCACTTATTGCCAAGAGCCGAAAGGCAGGTAACTTTGTTATCATCCGTGTAGACAACAACAGCGAGCGTATGCCGCTGACCATTGCTGATGCTGACATTGAGAAAGGAACCATCACACTGGTTGTGCAGAAGGTAGGTCTTTCATCTACCAAACTCTGTGCATTGAATGAAGGCGATAAGATTCACGATGTGGTGGGACCACTTGGAAATCCTACACATATCGAGAACTTCGGAACAGTCATTTGTGCCGGAGGTGGTGTAGGCGTAGCTCCTATGCTCCCTATCATCAAGGCACTGAAAGCCGCAGGAAACAGAGTACTTTCCGTAATTGCGGGTAGGAACAAAGAACTCGTGATTATGGAAGATGAAGTGCGTGCATCCAGCGATGAACTCATCATCATGACCGATGACGGAAGTTACGGCGAGAAGGGTGTTGTAACCGTAGGAATCGAGAAGTTTATCAATCAGGAGCATATCGATAAGGTTTTCGCCATCGGTCCTCCTATCATGATGAAGTTCTGCTGTCTCCTGACCCAGAAATATAATCTTTCCACAGACGTTTCGCTCAATACCATCATGGTGGATGGAACCGGTATGTGCGGTGCCTGCCGCCTGACCATCGGTGGCAAGACCAAGTTTGTCTGCATCGACGGTCCTGAGTTTGACGGCGCCCTGGTAGATTGGGACGAGATGTTCAAGCGCATGGGCACTTTCAAGAATGTTGAACGCGAAGAGATGGAACACTTCGAAGAGCACCTTGCAACTGTAAACGCAGAAAAGAAGAAAGAAACTACGGATGTAACCATGGACGTAGAACCTACAGGTGCGAGCATCGAAGAGTTAACCGACCGTAACGCTAAGTGGCGCAAGGAGTTACGCGCTTCGATGAAAGCAAAAGAACGCACAGCTATAGAGCGCATAAAGATGCCAGAACTTGACCCTCTTTATCGTGCCACAACCCGTACGGAAGAGGTAAATATCGGTTTAACCAAGGAAATGGCTTTGACCGAAGCCAAGCGCTGTCTCGACTGTCCTAAGCCTACCTGTATGGAAGGGTGTCCGGTAAGTATCAACATTCCTTCCTTCATCAAGAATATAGAGCGGGGCCAGTTCCTTGCCGCAGCCAAGGTTTTAAAGAACACCTCTGCCCTACCTGCCGTTTGCGGACGAGTTTGTCCACAGGAAAAGCAATGCGAAAGCAAGTGTGTACATCTCAAGATGAACAAGCCTGCTGTAGCTATCGGATACCTGGAGCGTTTTGCTGCCGATTACGAACGCCAGAGTGGAAACATCTCTGTACCAAAGTGCGATGAACCTAATGGCATCAAGATAGGTGTAGTTGGTTCAGGACCTTCCGGATTGAGTTTTGCAGGCGATATGGCAAAGAAGGGATTCGACGTTACCGTCTTTGAAGCATTACACGAGATTGGCGGTGTATTGAAATATGGTATTCCTGAATTCCGTTTGCCTAATGCTATTGTAGATGTAGAGATTGAGAATCTTCAGAAGATGGGCGTAAAGTTTATTACAGACTGCATCGTAGGCAAGACCATTTCCGTAAAAGATCTGGAAGAACAAGGATTCAAGGGAATCTTCGTTGGCTCAGGTGCGGGTCTGCCAAACTTCATGAATATTCCTGGAGAGAATGCCTTGAACATCATGTCTTCTAACGAATATCTTACCCGTGTAAACCTGATGGATGCAGCCAATCCTCATAGCGACACCCCTATCAACTTGGGTAAGAAGGTGGTTGTTGTAGGCGGCGGAAATACAGCTATGGACAGTTGCCGTACTGCAAAACGACTCGGAGCAGACGTAACCTTGGTATATCGCCGTTCAGAGGCAGAAATGCCTGCTCGACTCGAAGAGGTGAAGCATGCCAAGGAAGAAGGAATCAATTTCTTTACATTACACAATCCTAAAGAATATGAGGCAGACGAGAAGGGCGCAGTAAAGGCTGTAGTCCTCGATGTGATGAAGCTTGGCGAACCAGATGCCAGCGGCCGTCGTCGTCCAGAAGCTACAGGAGAGACCATTAAGTTGGAGTGCGACCAGGTAATTGTTGCCGTAGGAGTAAGTCCTAATCCACTCGTTCCACAGAGTATCGAAGGACTGGAACTCGGCCGAAAGAACACCATTGCCGTAAACGACCAGATGCAGAGTTCCATCGAAGAAATCTACGCTGGCGGAGATATCGTACGAGGGGGAGCCACAGTAATCCTTGCCATGGGAGACGGCAGAAAGGCCGCTCTCAATATGAGCGAAAAATTATTGAATAAGAAATAAGAAAACGGGAAACAATAAAGGGCAGTCATGCATCACGCAGACTGCCCTTTCCTTTTCTCGTATGTAATGTTATAAAATGAAATGTAGTTCGTACATATATTTATTAATAATTGGACTCAAACACTATTTCAGATTAATACGAAGTCCGAACTGGAGATTAAAATTCCACTTCTTATCTTTAAACGTATTTTCTATTTCGCTGCCATTATCAAAATAATATTTTGCACCTGGCTCAATATAGAAGCCCACTTGTGGTGTAACATCATACTGTGCACCCAGCGAAGCCTTACCCGAGAACTGAACGCCATCACGTTTCACGTCCTCTTTATGACCAGAAACCTTTGTATCATTCTTTACGTTGAAATCGGCTTCTCCACCCACCATTACGTACGCATGAAAGCCTCCCGTGCTCCAAACCTCATAGTTTAAACCAAGTGGAACACCCACATAATGCAAAACCTGATGTGTATCAAATTCTGAAACACCATAAGATTTGAAATCAGAAGCAACACGCGTATAAACGACACCGGTACTCAAAGACAAACGAGGCGCAAGTCCGATACCAACCTGAGCACCTATAGCCAAAGGAGCATGATGTTTCGCTTCAACATATTTCGGTATTGCATATCTTAAAGGAGAAGCAGCAGCCAGGAAAACACCATGATCAGCAAAGCCGTCACCAGCAAGAGGATCTGAAGACGCATACATACCGTTTGACATTCCTTCACTGCCAGAGCCCAGACTTACATTCTCTGCATACAGGTTCATGGTCCAGTTCTGTTCATACTTGTCCTTATAACTGCGTTCAAAATGACCATCCTGCGCCCTGCCTGCATAAAGCTTTTGCCCCCCATCTGCTTCCAACGGCTTGGTTGCATGATTAGAAGAAACGGCCATCTGTCTTTCAGAATCCTCATTTTGCTTTTGCAAAACAGATAATTCCCGACTATTTACCTCTGCATTAACAGACTGTTCTGGCATTTCTACCTCTGCTGCAAGCATTACTTCATTATCAGCAGCAACAGTCCTCTCCTGGAAAGAGACAGAAGATTTTCTATGGTTCAATTGACACCCCGATGAATGGCGATTCACCTGATGTGCAGATGCATTGTTTTCAGCAAGCAAGATTGCATTTTTACTTCCTGCCGATTGTGCTTCTGCACGGACAGCAGAAGAAGTCCTGCTTGAACCTGGTGCTGTAGAGAAAGAACTCTGAACAGCTAAGTTAGCCTGTACCGGTTCATCATCATGCAGATAAACATAACTGCCTCCTACTCCCAATAAAGCAATCGCTGCAGCTACTGACCATCTTTTCAAGACAACATAACGAGCCTGTGGTCTCTTTTTTACATCAGTTTCCTCATCACCAACCTTTTTTGACTGAGCAAGCGATTGTTCTATCTCAGCCCACAAGTCGTGGCTAACAGGCTCTTGGTAGTCTGCCAACTGATCTCGAAGTTTATTTGTCCAATCGTTACTCATTACTTTTCTCGTTTATATGATTCAACTCTTTATTATCACTACAATCTGCCTGGCTCAGATAATCTTTCACCTTTTTGCCCAACAGTTTTTTCGCCCGCAAATATTGTGAAGCAGAACTGCTTTCTTTGATGCCTAACAGCTGTGCAATTTCTTTATGGCTTTTCTGTTCAAAAACAAACATGTTAAGAACCAGTCTGTACCCATCAGGCAATTCTCCTATCATTCTTGTCAGTTCTGCAGGCGGAACTCTTTCTACTTCAGGCTCTTCATCCTCAATAGCATCGGGAACTTCGTCCAAGATAGTGAAGCGCTTTTGCTGCCTTACAAAGTTGACAGCTTCATTTGTCACTATCCGCAAGAGCCAAGCCTGAAGAGCGCCCTCACCCCGATATTCAAACTTTGAAATGCCGGAAAAGACTTTTATAAAACTATCTTGCACTACATCTTCAGCATCATCGCGCATAGGGACATACCTCAGCGCTACGGCCATGGCATACCCCACATAGCGTTCGTACAATCTGTGCATGGCTGCCCGACTGCCGCTATTGATGTCGTCTAAGAGTTCCTTTTCCGATTCCAATTTCAAATTCTTTTTAATGATTAAACGATACAAAGAGAAAACCTTGCATCAAAAATGAACTTTTTTTTGATGCAAGGCACTTTTTTATATTTTTATATAGATTGAAGGCTATTCGGCACCTTGTTTCCCGGCGCATTCAAGCCCTGTTTCTATATTATTCTATAGAGAACACTTTACCTTCCTGAGTAAGATAACTTTCCGTAAACACCTCTTTAGCTTCATTCAACAATACCTCTTCATTATTATATCGTGCACTATAATGTCCCAGAAGAAGTTTGCCTACACCCGCATTTCTGGCTATAGTTGCAGCCTGTCGAGCCGTACTGTGATAATAGAGTTTAGCCCTATCCCCATTCTCTGAAGTATAAGTGCTCTCATGATAAAGCACCGTAACCCCCTTTACCTTTTCTGCCAACCCCGGAACAAACCGGGTATCACTGCAATAAGCATAACTGCGGGGAGTAGCGGCAGGCATTACCAATCTGGCATTAGGTATTACATCCCCCTCTTTCGTTGTCCAGTCAGCTCCATTCTTGATGTTATTAATCTGGCTTACAGGAATCTCGTAATAATCTATCATATCACGACGGATATGAGGCAATGTCGGTTTCTCTCTGAAAATGTAACCACAACAAGGCACACGATGCTGCAGAGGAACGGTTTCTACGGTTACAGAATGATCTTCATAAACTACTTGCGACTTTTCGGTATCTACAGGAACAAAATCGATTTGATATTCCATTCCCTGCAGGAAGAAATCAATCTGACGCTTAAACAAATCTCCGTAACTTTCTGGTGCATAAACTTTTAACTTAGCCGTTCTGCCCAGCATACCTAAGGTAGAAAGAAGTCCCAGCAAGCCAAAGCAATGGTCACCATGAAGATGCGAAATAAAGATAGCATTTATCTTAGCAAAGTGAACATGAGTACGACGGAACTGCATCTGGGCACCCTCTCCACAATCCATCATAAAGCATTTGCCACGCATCTCAATAATCTGGGCCGAGGCACTATGCTGAAGAGTGGGCAAAGCACTGCCACACCCCAATATATGTACTTTAAATGGTTCCAAAACTAAATCATAAATTACAGGTTCAACATGATGACCTTACTCTTGGCGCTTGAAAACAAAGATGCCCTGAGTGTTCTCCAACATAAGACTGTCAGAACCTAATTTGTCAATGGCAAAAGTATCCTTATTCAGCAAAAGTTTACCATTGAGTATCTTCCAGCTAGTCCAAGGATTAGTTTCAGCCTTCACATTGTTCTTCACCTGTCCACCTTCCAAGATATCAAAATTCTTATCCAGAGAAGTCCATTTACCCAAGAGGGATGTCAGATTGATAATCTTCTGGGCCATCATCTCTCCATCCTCTGCCTTATAACCGATAAGAGCAATACGGTCGCCAGCCAGCAATCCTCCCTGAACAACATCAGGATTCTCATCGTCAATAAACACCGAAAGGGTGTCACCACCATCAGAAATCAGCTCCAGATTATGCATAGAGGTTCCCTCACCGCATACACCATAGATGGTAGAATCGTTCATCGCATCCTCTACCGCTACCGAATCTGCTGCACTGATAACAGGAACATTATTTTTGTTTTTACAACTGTTGGCTGCGAAAAGCGCCACCAAAGCTATTGTTACATAAACTAATTTCTTCATAACACTTTAGTTTTTATTATTATATTGATGAGTCGATAAGATTATCTGATTCACCGTTATTTATCATCCTTTTTCTCCTGAAGTTTTGCTTCATCCCATAGTTTATCCATTTCTTCCAAGCTCATATCTTTCAAGTTTTTACCTTGCTTTAAGCTATGATCTTCTACGTAGTTGAAACGGCGGATAAATTTCTGGTTGGTTTTCTCCAGCGCATTATCCGGATTGAGTTTATAGAGACGTGCTGCATTGATTACTGAGAAGATGAAATCGCCCAATTCCTGGGTAGAATTCTCTTTGTCGCCTTTAGCCAGTTCCACCTTGAGTTCTTCCAGTTCCTCCTGCACTTTGTCCCACACATCTTCTTTTTCTTTCCAGTCGAAGCCTACATTTCTAGCCTTGTCCTGAATGCGATAAGCCTTGATAAGAGACGGAAGAGAATTAGGGACACCGCTTAACACCCGCTCATTTCCATCCTTCTCCTGCTGCTTGATCTGTTCCCAGGTTTTCTCAACAGAAGTAGCAGTTTTCGGCTTACTGGCGCCAAGAGCCAAGGTTTCTTCCGAACTGGCAGTTCCAGCCTTCCCGGTTTCTGCTTCTTCAGACTCTCTATATACCACCTGTCCCTCATCGTTGATATACATATCAGGATTCGAAACCGTCCAATTTCCTTCCTCCTTCCAGTTGATGAAAGGATGGCGGAACATCAATTTATCTGCCTCCTGATTGCAGACATCGCAAATATCGAACTCACCGTCTTCTCTGCCGATGATGCTATAGAACATCACGTGCTCCAACACATCGCCCAACTCCTTCTTGATATCCTTGTAATCGTGCTTCATCAAGGCGTCACAAAGTTCGAAAGTCTCCTCGATCGTATTCGGACGAAGACTCTCGAATGTCTGCTTTTTATCCCATGGACACTGCAGGCGCAAACGGTCCTGCACATCCAGCAAGCGGCTGAACGCCGCCATTTTTTCTTCTTTCGTATGTCCTTTTCCTGTATTACTAACCATCGTTTTGTGCAAAAATTAATAATTTTGATGCAAAGATAGTATTTTTCGCCCAAAAATTAGTATCTTTGCACCGTTTTTTAAAGAAAAAGACAGAAAAAGAATAAAAATTAGATATAAACAATGGAATTAGCAAGTAAATACGATCCACAAGCAGTGGAAAGTAAATGGTATCAGTACTGGCTCGACAACAAGCTTTTCAGCTCTAAGCCAGATGGTCGTGAACCTTATACAGTGGTTATCCCTCCACCAAACGTAACGGGTGTGCTCCACATGGGACACATGCTCAACAATACTATCCAGGATATTCTCGTTCGCCGTGCTCGCATGGAGGGCAAGAACGCATGTTGGGTACCAGGTACCGACCATGCCAGTATCGCTACCGAGGCAAAGGTTGTAAACCGCCTCGCTCAGCAGGGCATAAAGAAGACCGACCTTACCCGCGAGGAGTTCCTCAAGCACGCTTGGGACTGGACTCACGAGCATGGTGGCATCATCCTCAAGCAGCTCCGCAAACTCGGTGCCAGCTGCGATTGGGACCGCACAGCATTCACCATGGACGAGACCCGCTCTCGTGCCGTCATCCACGTATTCTGCGACCTTTACCAGAAGGGACTCATCTATCGTGGCGTGCGCATGGTTAACTGGGACCCTAAGGCTCAGACTGCGCTCTCTGACGAGGAGGTTATCTACAAGGACGAGCACTCTAAGCTCTACCACTTGAAGTATTATGTAGTAGAGCAGGACTGCCAGCAGGTGGATGAGGAGAATGCGATACACAAGGATGAGAAGGGATACTATGCAGTAGTAGCAACCACCCGTCCTGAGACCATCATGGGTGACTCTGCCATGTGTATCAACCCAGAGGATAAGAAGAATACCTGGCTGAAGGGCAAGCACGTAATCGTGCCTCTCGTAAACCGCGAGATTCCTGTCATCGAGGATACATACGTAGATATCGAGTTCGGTACCGGTTGCTTGAAGGTAACTCCAGCTCACGATATCAACGACCACGCACTCGGTTTGAAGCACGGTTTGGAAACCATCGATATCTTCAACGACAATGGTACCATCAGCGAGGCAGCAGGTCTCTATGTAGGTATGGACCGCATGGACGTGCGCAAGCAGATTTCCATCGACCTTCAGAACGCCGGTCTGATGGAGAAGATTGAGGACTATAATAATAAGGTGGGCTTCTCTGAACGTACCAATGTGCCTATCGAGCCAAAGCTCTCTACACAGTGGTTCCTCAAGATGCAGCACTTTGCCGACATCGCCCTTCCTCCAGTAATGGACGATGATATCGAGTTCTATCCTAAGAAGTACAAGAACACCTATCGCCACTGGTTGGAGAACATCAAGGACTGGTGTATCAGCCGTCAGCTCTGGTGGGGTCACCGCATCCCTGCCTACTACTTCGACAATGCCGGCAAGAAGGATTTCGTGGTAGCTGAGACTGCAGAGGAGGCTCTGAAGCTCGCTCAGGAGAAGAATGCCAACATCAAGGCTGAGGATCTTGAGCAGGAGAGCGACTGCCTCGACACCTGGTTCTCTTCATGGTTGTGGCCTATCTCTCTGTTTGATGGTATCGAGCATCCTGACAATGAGGAGATCAACTACTACTACCCTACTTCCGACCTCGTAACTGGTCCGGATATCATCTTCTTCTGGGTAGCACGTATGATCATGGCTGGCTACGAGTATCGTGGCAAGATGCCATTCAAGCACGTATATTTCACAGGTATCGTTCGCGATAAGCTCGGCCGCAAGATGAGCAAGAGTCTCGGTAACTCACCAGACCCATTGGTTCTGATTGACAAGTTTGGTGCCGACGGCGTTCGTATGGGTATGATGCTCAGTGCTCCAGCGGGCAACGACATCCTCTTCGACGAGAGCCTCTGCGAGCAGGGACGTAACTTCAACAATAAGATCTGGAATGCCTTCCGCCTCGTCAAGGGTTGGGAGACTGCAGATATCGAGCAGCCTAAGAGTGCAGAAATCGCCGTGAAGTGGTTTGACGCCAAGCTCAAGGAGGTGAACGAAGAGATGCAGAAGCAGTTTAAGGACTACCGTATCTCTGAGGCATTGATGACTGTATATAAGCTGTTCTGGGATGAGTTCTCATCCTGGTATCTGGAGATGGTTAAGCCAGCTTACGGCCAGCCTATCGACCAGAATAGCTACGATGCTACCCTCCGTTTCTTCGATGCCCTCCTGAAGATGTTGCATCCATTCATGCCATTCATCACCGAGGAGTTGTGGCAGCACATCTACGACCGCAAGGATGGCGAGAGCATCATGCGCGAGAAGCTGGATATTCCAGCACCTACAGCCGAGGAGCAGAAGTTGGCAGCCGACATCGAGGCAGTGAAGCAGATTATCGCCGGCGTTCGTACCGTGCGCAACCAGAAGAACATTGCCCAAAAGGAGCAGTTGTCTCTGCAGGTAGTAGGCAAGAACGATTTCGAGGCTTACAACGACGTAACGCTGAAGATGGCTAACCTCGACAAGATTGAGGTCATCGCCGAGAAGAGTGCCGATGCATCCAGCTTCATGGTAGGTACCGACGAGTTTGCCGTTCCATTGGGCGACCTCATCGACGTAGCTGCCGAGATTGAGAAGGCAGAGGCTCAGCTCAAGCACTTGGAAGGCTTCCTGATGGGCGTACGCAAGAAGCTCAGCAACGAGAACTTCGTAGCTCACGCACCTGAGAAGGTAGTAGCCCTGGAGCGCAAGAAGGAAAGCGACTCTGTTGAGAAGATTGCTGCCCTCAAGGCAACCATCGAGGAACTCAAGAAGAAGTAATAGTATTATATTTAATGTTGAATGTTGAGTGTAGAATGTTGAATTAGTCAAGCTGATTCGTTAGCAAGATTGCAACTCAACATTCAACATTCAACATTCAACATTTTTAATTATGATCAAGAAGCTTTTCACCTTATTTATATGTACGCTATCTCTAGCAGCAACTTTCACCAGTTGTGGCGATGAAGCTATTGATGTAGAAAGCGTCAATAAGCAGACTATCTTCGTCTTCTATCCTTGGACGGGTGGAACCAACACTTCCGGTCTCACAAGTTTTTTGGAAAACAACGTTGACAGTATCTGCGAAGGTATTGTTGCCAAGAAAGGCTTGAATAATTCGCGTGTAATGGTCTTCATAAGCCAGAATTACAGGAAGAGCTATCTCATTGATCTTCAGTATGACGGCAATACGAAAACCGTAATTCGCGACACTTTGAAAACATACGATGAAGCTACATATACTACAGCAGAAGGATTTGCAGAGATTCTGAATGAGGTGAAACGCCGTGCTGAAGCCCTGAATTATTCGCTCATTATCGGAGCTCATGGCTGCGGATGGACCTACAAGAGCGATTGGGTTCACTATCCCTATATGGCAAGACCTAATGCTGGTTTTGCTCAGAAAGGAAACACCAGCTACCCTACAGCTACCTGTAATTTCAGCGGAATACAGTTTGGACCCGATCCCAACAAACCTGTCACCCGTTTCTTCGGAAGTGTGAGTTTAGAAGAAAACGCTCTCGACGTTCCTACCCTGGCCGAAGGAATCAAACTCAGCGGCACCAAGATGCAATACATTCTCTTCGATGCATGCTATATGGGCAATGTAGAGACTGCATACGAACTGAAAGATGTTACCAATTTCATGATCAGTTCAAGTAGCGAAGTAATGGGAGCCGGCTATCCATACAAAACCATATGGAGTTACCTCAACAGTTCAGCACCCAACTACTCAGGATTAGTCAACGGAACTGTCAATTTCTACAAGAATAGTAGCGTTCCATTCTGCAACATGGCGGCCATCGACTGCAGACAGATGGATAATCTAGCCCAAGTGATGAAGGAAATCAATAGCAAATATACCCTCTCATCATCCGTTCCGCTCGATTCCATACAGCCTTTGGATGGTTTCTCTCCCAACCTCTTCTACGACATGAGCGTATACGTAGATAGTCTTGTTCCAAGCGGCTCTCTGAAAGACAAATTTAATTCACAGATGAAACTCACAATCAAAGCTGCTGCTCATACCGAACAGGCTTATACAGGGTTAATGAGTTATAAAGGTACAACCTTTAAAGTGAAAAATTATTGCGGTCTTTCTATCTCCGACCCTAGCCAGCACAGCGTAGCTATCAAGGGCAGAGAGAAAACCGGTTGGTGGAAAGCTACACACTAATAAGCTATGAAGAGCGAAAGAAACTCCTTATTGGCTTTTAAGAAAAATATTATATAAAAGAATACATGATGGAATATTTTATCATTGAGAATAACGGACAGCAAGCGGGTCCATTCAGCCTGGAGCAACTCGTCCAGAAGGCTATCACACCCGAAACCCTTGTTTGGGCACAAGGCATGAAAGACTGGACTCCTGCTTGGAAAATAGCAGAACTGAAGACTGTTCTTGAAACTGTAGAAGCAATCAAAGCTAATACAGCCAACAAAGAAAATGCAGAAGGAACATCAGCAGATGCAGCCGGCAACAACGGGACAGAAGCAGCAAACTTTCAGGCTGCAAACCAGCAGGGTTTCCAGCATGCACAGCAGGAAGCATACCAGCAAGGCTTTCAGCACGGCGCAGCAATGAACCAGGGCTACAGACAGGAACCGGAAAAGAAAAAATCGAGCAAGACCCTCTGGAAAATCATCTTAGGTCTTATCGTACTTCTCTTTCTGGTTTTCGCCATAACCAATCCAGGACCTGATGCCCACAAAGAAAAGGTAAAGACTGAGGCAGCCAAGGCTATCGACAAGGCTACAGAAACCAGTGATAACAACTTCTTCACCCAAAGCATCCGTTCCATTGCCAAAATGATGGCAGGAAGCGCTATTGATGAAGTGATGAACCAGCTCTTTGAATACCACAACTATATCGTATGCTCTAAGGGAACCGTTGAGTTTAATGGCAAGCAGCACATCGTAAGCTTCGGAATCCTTGGCAGCGTTTACACGATGAATGCTGATGATATGGTGAAGGCGCTGGAAGGTGCCGACAATCTGCAGATAGAAGAAACCACCAGCTCATCAACCGATGAATCCCCTTCGGTAAGCGATAATAACAGCGATGGTTCAGAAGAAGACGGACTGGGCACTTCCGTTCAGAAGAAACTGGAAGACAAGGCAAACCAGGCCATGGATCAGGCAGCCGACAAGGTAAGCAAGAAACTGGAAGAGAAAATCAACCAGAAACTCGATGAAGCAACCGATTCTTCAACCGTAGAAAAGATTCTCGACAAGATTCTGGAACTGATCTAGCATCAGAAATCCGAAGAAACATAAGAAATATGACACATTTCTCAATATGACAGCATGGCGGCTTGACGTATATCAAGCCGCCATTGCTGTTTAGTTGACGTGTATCAAAAAAAGCCCCTTTTTCATCATTTTGTCATGTCTTTGTGACAGATATTCAAGAAAAAGGCATTACCTTTGCACCAGAAAACAATGAGATTGTAATAAGGATAATGTAAAACAGGAGACCTCACATGGAGGCTCCACAAAGAAAGAAAGGAAACAAATTATGATGACGACAGTAATGATTCTTGCAGTTGTGGCAGCTATGATTGCCAAGGCTGTAAATGTAAACAGCAACATGGAGATGGGCAAGTAAAATTGACCACCGTTCATGAACAAAAGAAAATGGCAGAAATGCCGAGTATTAATTTTTTAAAAAAGGATAACGATTATGAAAACAATGTATGCAAACATCAAGAAGGCCTTGAAGGCTATTCTTGCAGATTACATGACCGCAATGGAATTGTATGGTGAGGCTTTGAACAGAAGCCGTGGTTGTGCTTGCGCATAAGGGTTCCAATCCCTTCATGCTGCGGCATAAACTATATTGAAAGCAAAAAGTAATTACGTTTAAATAAAGAAAAAGCGTGTAAGTTACCATACTTACACGCTTTTTTTGTATCTTTGCAACCGGTTAGTAAAAATTTTAAAAAGAAGAAACGATGAACTCACAAGATATGATCAGCAGGCTGGAATCGAAAGGCATCCGACCAACCGCCAACCGCATACTCGTAATGAAGACCCTGATGGGCGAACAGAACCCACAGAGTCTGAGCAATCTGGAACGAAAGATGGTTTCGATGGACAAGTCGAGCATCTTCCGTACCCTTACCCTCTTTCTGGAACATGATGTGGTACATGCCTTCGAAGATGGGCGAGGCGTACTCTGCTACGAACTCTGCGAAGAAAAAGGGGCTTGCGATCATCACGACGGGCATATTCATTTCTACTGCGAATCTTGCCAGCGTTCCTTCTGTATGGAGGATATCCATATTCCAAGTTTCGAGCTGCCCGAAGGCTTTTACCCTCACTCTATTTCCTTTGTCATCAAAGGCGAATGCCCGGATTGCAGAAAGAAACACCAGTAAAGCGAAAGGTGCATTCTGAGTTAATTTAGCATAAATATTTCTGAAATTCTATTGTTTTTCCGATATTATCATTACTTTTGCAAGCAATTATCACGGGGTGCTGAAAGATTCGGCTGAGATGATACCCATAGAACCTGATGCAGGTAATGCTGTCGCAGGGATATTTGATAGCGCTTATCGCATAAAGCCCCTATTCCATCGGTTAAGGAACATCGAGTAATTCGATACCTGAACTGGGATTAGGGGCTTTATTCTTTCTCTTAAGGCTTTCATCTGGAAGTTCACCGTGTTTGATTACATATTATCATATCGTCGCTTTCGGGCGATAGAAAAGCGTAAACAAACGGATTATTCATCATATAAAACGAACAGAATATGAAAGTAACTATCAACAACAAAGAGACCGAGACACAGGCTAAAACCATCAGGGAGTTAGCTCAGGAACTCGATTTGCCAGCTACAGGAGTTGCAGTAGCTATCAGTAACGAAATGGTGCCTCGTGATGAATGGGAAAACACAATCATCGCAGAAGGAGCAGACATCGTTATCGTAAAAGCGTTCTGCGGAGGATAACGGTCCCAGAATACTGCGGAAAAGAATCACCCAAAAGTACTTTTCCTACAGAAATGAAAACAAAAATAACAACTCTATTATAAAACAATGGAAAAATTAGTAATCGCAGGCAGAGAATTTAACTCACGCCTCTTCTTGGGCACAGGAAAGTTTAACAACAATGCCCTCATGGCTGAAGCCATCAAAGCATCAGAAACAGAAATGGTTACTGTTGCTATGAAACGTATCGAACTCGAAGACAAGCAGGACGACCTGCTCTCTCATATTGTGCAGAACCCAAATATCCAGCTCCTTCCAAACACCAGTGGCGTGCGCAACGCCGAGGAGGCTGTCTTCGCAGCACAGATGGCTCGAGAGGCTTTCGGAACCAACTGGCTCAAGCTCGAAATCCACCCAGACCCTCGCTATCTTCTTCCAGACTCTATCGAGACGCTGAAGGCTACCGAGAAACTGGTAAAGCTCGGTTTCGTGGTATTGCCATATTGCCAGGCAGACCCTACCCTCTGCAAGCACCTCGAAGAGGCTGGTGCTGCTACCGTGATGCCACTTGCTGCACCTATCGGTACCAACAAAGGATTGAGAATGAAGGACTTCCTGCAGATCATCATCGAGCAGGCTACTGTTCCAGTTGTAGTAGATGCAGGTATCGGTGCACCTAGCCACGCTGCCGAAGCTATGGAGATGGGTGCCAGTGCTTGCTTGGTTAACACAGCTATCGCTGTTGCAGGTGATCCTGTAGAGATGGCTAAGGCATTCAAGGAGGCAGTGGTATGCGGTCGCCGTGCTTACGAGGCAGGTCTCGGAGCCATCAGCGATTGTGCCGAGGCAAGTTCTCCTCTCACCGCATTCCTCAACGACTAATTATAATATAGATAATACAAAGGCATGAAGGATGAAGGCAAAGAAGCAAGAACGCTCTTTTTACCTTTTTACCCTTTTACCTTTTTACCTTTAAAAAATTATGCCAAACGATAAGAAAGCTTACGCCCAGAGAGAAAAGGCGTATATGCAGGGAAAACTCTTCCCACAGATCAAGGTTGGAATGACCAAGGTAAACCTCACTCCTACTGTTGTAAAGGATGAGCGCGGCATTCCACATACAGAACCAAACGCTCCGGTTTATATCTATGATACCAGCGGTCCTTACAGCGACCCTAACTATCAGGTAGATCTGAAGAAGGGCTTGCCAAGAATGCGCGAGCAGTGGATTCTCGACCGCAACGATACCGAGCTGCTCAAGGAGGTTACCAGCGAGTATGGCAAGCAGCGCCTTGCTGACCATAGCCTCGACCATCTCCGCTTCGAGCACATCCAGTTGCCTCGCCGTGCACAGGCTGGCAAGCATATCACCCAGATGGCTTATGCCAAGGCTGGCATCATCACTCCAGAGATGGAGTATGTGGCTATCCGCGAGAACATGAACTGCCAGGAGTTGGGCATCGATACCCATATCACCCCTGAGTATGTGCGCGATGAGATTGCCCGCGGACGTGCCGTTCTTCCTGCCAACATCAATCACCCGGAGAGCGAACCGATGATCATCGGCCGCAACTTCCTCGTGAAGATCAATACCAACATCGGTAACTCTGCCACTACCTCCAGCATCGAGGAAGAGGTGGATAAGGCTGTATGGTCTTGCAAGTGGGGAGGCGATACATTGATGGACCTCTCAACCGGCGACAACATCCACGAAACCCGTGAATGGATTGTGCGCAACTGCCCTGTGCCAGTAGGAACCGTACCTATCTACCAGGCTTTGGAGAAGGTAAATGGCAAGGTAGAGGATTTGAACTGGGAGGTATTCCGTGATACCCTCATCGAGCAGTGCGAGCAGGGTGTTGACTACTTCACCATCCATGCCGGCATCCGTCGCCACAACGTGCATCTCGCCGACAGCCGTCTCTGCGGTATCGTGAGCCGTGGCGGTAGTATCATGAGCAAGTGGTGTCTCTACCACGACCAGGAAAGTTTCCTCTATGAACACTTCGACGATATCTGCGACATCGTGGCACAGTATGACGTTGCCCTCTCTTTGGGTGATGGTCTGCGCCCAGGCTGTATAGCCGATGCCAACGATGCAGCCCAGTTTGCCGAGTTGGATACCATGGGCGAGCTTGTTACCCGTGCCTGGGACAAGAACGTGCAGGCATTCATCGAGGGTCCTGGCCACGTGCCATTGCAGAAGATCAAAGAGAACATGGAGCGCCAGCTCGACCACTGTCACGAGGCACCATTCTACACCCTCGGCCCATTGGTTACTGATATCGCTCCAGGTTACGACCACATCACATCAGCCATCGGTGGCGCCCAGATAGCATGGCTCGGCACCGCAATGCTCTGCTATGTAACACCAAAGGAGCACCTCGCCTTGCCTAACAAGGAAGATGTGCGCACAGGTGTGGTAACCTATAAGATTGCCGCTCATGCAGCCGACTTGGCAAAGGGTCATCCAGGTGCAACCATCCGCGACAACGCCCTCTCCAAGGCTCGCTTCGAGTTCCGCTGGAGAGACCAGTTCCACCTCTCCCTCGACCCAGAGCTCGCCTTAAAGTATTTCGAGGAGGCAGGTCATACAGACGGTGAGTACTGCACCATGTGTGGTCCAAACTTCTGCGCCGCCAAGTTGACACACGATTTGAGAAAGTTTAAAAAGTAAGAAAATGTTTTCAGACGAATTAAAGAATATCAGTTGGGAGGAGACCACGGAGCGCATAGCTCGAATGACCGACAATGATGTGCGTCGTGCCCTTGCCAAGGACCATTGCGATGTGAACGACTTCATGGCGCTGATTTCACCGGCAGCCGAGCCATACCTGGAGGTAATGGCGCGTCTTTCCCGCAAATATACCGAGGAGCGCTTCGGCAAGACCATGTCGATGTTCATTCCTCTCTACATCACCAATTCATGCTCTAACTCTTGCGTGTATTGCGGTTTCCATCGTGAGAATCCGATGGCTCGTACCATCCTCACCCCAGAGCAGATTGAGAACGAGTACAAGGCTATCAAGCAGTTGGCTCCATTCGAGAACATCCTTCTCGTTACGGGCGAGAACCCAGCCAAGGCTGGCACCCCTTATCTTGCCAAGGCAATCGACATCGCCAAGAAGTATTTCTCTAACGTGAAGATTGAGGTGATGCCGCTCTCTACTGAGGATTACAAGACCCTCGCCGACCACGGCATGAACGGCGTAATCTGTTTCCAGGAAACCTACAACCACGAGCACTACAAGCTCTACCACCCACGTGGCATGAAGAGTAAGTTTGAGTGGCGCTGCGATGGTTTCGACCGCATGGGTATGGCAGGTGTCCATTCCATCGGTATGGGTGTGCTCATCGGCTTGGAGAAGGAATGGCGCACGGATGTTGTGATGATGGCTCATCACCTGCGCTACCTGCAGAAGCATTACTGGAAGACCAAGTACAGCGTGAACTTCCCTCGTATGCGCCCTGCACAGAACGAAGGTTTCCAGCCAAACTGCTTCATGACCGATAAGCAGTTGGCACAGGCTACTTTCGCCATGCGTATTTTCGACCACGATGTAGATATCTCCTACTCTACCCGTGAGCCAGCCTACATCCGTGACAACATGGCAACACTGGGTGTCACCACCATGTCGGCAGAATCAAAGGTAAATCCTGGCGGTTATCATACCTATCCTCAGGCATTGGAGCAGTTCACCGTAAGCGATGAGCGTACCGCCAAGGTAATCAATGCGAGATTGAAGGAATTGGGCAGAGAGCCAGTCTGGAAGGATTGGGATGCCTCATTCGATTTCTTCGGAAATATCGCAAACGGATAAAGAAGATGTAATTAAACAGAATAAAAAAAAGAGTGTATCATAAATTCATGACACACTCTTTTTTGTTAATATTCTCAGACTGACGCCCCTATATCGCCCCCAGCCCATCAGCAACTTATCAGCCAATTCCCCCAAAATCATCAGTAAACAGCAACCTATAAACTATTAACTATTAATTGTAAATTACTAAAGTTTCGCAAGTGAATAAATATCAACTTGCTTGTTTATAAATATACATATTACGTAGCGTATGGGCAACAGGATTACTTTCGATGAAATCTGCCAGCAACTCTGTAGCATCTATAGAGTAACGCTCTGCTGCTTCCAGAACGAAGTCCAAAATGATAGCCCATAATTACCTGCGCACCATTAGATACAGCCGTAGTACTATCTACACCACAATATCTACCTATCACGAAAAGATCGGTCAAAACATAGAGAATCTGTAGGAAATAAGCCAGAATATAAGGTAACAGAAAGGTCGTGATATTCCCCCAAATGCTACCTTGTGTCAAGTCTGTTCTATTCATCGGTTGCAAAGATACGATAAAAAACAGAGTTACTCCATGCCGGGCATAGATACAAAAAAACTCCGGAGAACCAAGATTGATTCTTCGGAGTTTTTTGTACACCCTTAGGGATTCGAACCCTAGACCCACTGATTAAGAGTCAGTTGCTCTACCAACTGAGCTAAGGGTGCCTCTGCTAAAAGCTTTGTTTTCAAAAGCGAGTGCAAAGGTAATACATTTTTCTGAAACCACCAAACTTTTATGGATATTTTTTGATAAAAACTTTCATTTTATCCATCATGGTTGGTTGATGAAAGCATTATTCCTTCAGCCAACCACCTATCAGACTGATGATTTCCTGTCTTGTAGGCTCTGGGAACGACAAGATGCGAGTTTTGTGCGAACCACCATGACACATATAAACATGCAGGTTCTTCTTGTTCTTGGTGAAAGGCAAGCCATAAATGCCCGAAGCTCCCCAAGGATCGATATCGCCATAAATATAAACCATCTTCGGATCATTCTTGGTCAGGAACTCTACCGTATGATTATAGAGTGCTGGCGAGAACTTCACGTTTTCTGCCCCCTTTGGCACCATCAGTTTCTTCAGATAGCCCTTAGCAGTCTTGATACTGAGATATTTCTTGAATGGTTTGGTATAATAGCCGTAATAACCCAACTCCCGGGCTGCCTGCACATCAAATGAGGCTGTGGCATTATAGTTGGTGAAATAGTCAGGTTCACACATGTTGATCCAGTAATCAAACACCGTCTTGTCATCTGCCTCTCTTGCAGGAATCTTGTTGATGTCTTCTCCCCACTGCCAGAAAGCAAAGGCGTATTCGAATACAGAGTAATCAAAAATCTCTGCCAGCGGAGCATTGAATACATATTTCTTATCGTTGCAATATTTCTCGAACATTGGCAGCAACGCAGCCTTTCGCTTGAAGAGGAGCAACTGGAAATCGAGCACCTTCTGTCGGTTTTCCTTGGTTGATACCTGATATTGCAGAAACTTCTCATGTCGTCCATCCTCCACACCCTTGTTGAGCGGAGCTACGTATGGCACAGAAATATCTACATCATCAGGGAAGTAAGAACGGTAGAACATCGTAGTCTGTCCGCCCTTGCTGATGCCGGTAGCAATCCATTTTCCCTTGTACATCGCATGCAGGGTCTGGTTTACATGATGCAGATCATAGAGCGAATTCTCAACGGTAAGATAATCCCAGTTGCAAGGACTAGGCATCGACTTGTCGAAATAACGGTACTCTACGGTAATGATATTCGTATCGAAGAGTTTGGAAAGTTCTTCAATATATCCTTCACGCAGCGCATAGTTGGCATTATATCCTTCTGTCACGAGCACGGTAGGACGGTCGAATCCTCTATGGCAGAGCACCACCCTCTGTTCGAAATAGCCCTTGGATGCATCCTTGGCATCGAGCTGTTGCTTGATAAAGAACACATACTTTTCCGGGAAATGCGTACTTTTCAGCGTTTCCACGTTACTTACTCCAGGCAATGCAGCCAGTTGCTTACCAGCCACGCCCAGTTCTGCCGCCAGCATCTGCAATGGCAGGATGAAGAGCAGCAGCATCAATTTCAAAAATCTCAGTTTCATCTTATTCTCTCTTTTTATTTATTATATTCTAAAATTCAAGATTGCAAAATACATTCTATATGTTTTCTAAACCTCTGCAAAGGTAATGATTTATTCTTGTTCGGCAAAGAGAAACCCCACCTTATTTATTATATGGGCAGCAATTAAGGAAATCAGAACAAGAATCCTGCGTTGATATAGAATCCTACATTCTTACCCAAGCTAGAATAATTAGCCTGAATGCTTACCGGACCCAATACGAAATCATAGGATGCCCGCAAGGCTCCTCCCCACAAATCATCACCGATGAGAATATGGGAAAACTTGCGGGCTTCCTTGCCATACTCTCCCAAAGCGGTAAGGTAGAACTTTCCTTTCACCCGATAGCGGAAACCGAGCTGACCTGTCACCACATTGCGCTCCAGCAGATGGACATGCTGCGCACTCTCCCATGCCATCTGCCAAGGCAGATAGTAACCGTCAGCTACTCCACCTGCATAATTCTGATAAATGGCTGGTACGGAACTGCCAAACAAGAAGCGGCTCTTGAGCTTAGGAAGCAGATAGAATCTGGAATTGAGACGTACGGCACATTCTCCTTGAAAAACAGCTTCACCGAAAGGATTATCATCAGCATAATGTATTCCGTCATCCGTATGCAGAATGCCCTGAACCTGAATGCGGGTGCCACGGGTCGGGAAATAGCGGCGGTCGTAAGTATCCATCACAACAGATGCAAAGTAGTTCAGAAAATGGTCTGACGAACGTGTCTGGATGCTTCCGTCGCGTTCGAACATATCAGAATGATAATGATAATAATCAAACTGCACTCCCGATTTCAATCTGAAATTACCGATATCGCGGGTATAGAATCCAGCGAAAGAATGCGAAAGAAACTCTAGGGCATCCAACTTATGCTTGTCCGCATAAAGGTCGAAATCATAATGAGTCATACGATAGGAAATGCCAATTTTTGCTCCGAAAAGGTTACCATAGGCATATTTCATTTCCAGATATGGATTACGGGAAATGCGTCCTGTAAAGGCATAATGATGACGGGTAGAAAACTGCTGGTTATTGGATATCTGAGCTATGACGCTCGCCAGATCCTGCGTATCAAAACGTGCACCTACACTGATTCTTCTCGATTCGTTTGGTTCCAGCATGAACACCAGGTCATAAGGTTCCTCGTTAGACTGTCTGTATTCTACACGCGAAAAGATATTCAGTCCCCTGAGCATGGCAAGTGTGCCATCTATCTCCTCAGGACTGACTTCCGAATTCTCCCGTAAAGCTATTTTCTTTCTAATCCACTTTTCCTCCTCTCCGCTGATGCCTTCTATCCGGATGCTTCCTATATGATAAGCTTCCGTCTGAGAAGGTTTCTGCAGTTTGAGACGTTTATCCTGCAATGTATCATCAGAGGCTACAGAATCACAAGCACCAGCATAGATATACTTTCTCAGAGCCATCAGCTCATCCCACTTCTGGCGGGCAGCCTGTTCTCCCCGCTGTATCATCGTATCAATGGCTTCAGATTGGAAACTGGCAGCCGAATAACCTTTCAGAGAAGGATTGATATAAAGATCGGCTTCAGCCATATTCTTCCGGTATTTGTTCTGCCCCATCATACTTATGAGCTGTTCTACAACAGAAGAAGCCGATTTCAGCTCTTCCTTCTTCTTCCAACCGGTACTCAAATCTACACAGATAATCACATCCGCTCCCATTTCCTTTGCCACATCAACCGGCAGATTGTTCAAGGCGCCGCCATCCACCAGCATCTTCCCTTTCCATTCTACCGGAGCAAACACGCCCGGTATCGACATGCTGGCACGCATCGCCAATGGCAACGAGCCCGAAGAAAACACCACCTCCTTGCCTTCTACCAAATCTACCGCCACGCAACGGAAAGGGATGGGTAAACGAGAGAAATCATCTACCTGATGATACCCCACGGTAAGTTTAGAGAAAAGGTTAAAGATATTCTGCCCCTTCACATAACCGGTAGGCAACGAAACCTTTCTCTCTTTAGAAAGAGGAATATGAACGATATATTTCTCCCTTTCTTCTTTAGAGAGAAAAGTCTCCGATTCGCGTTTCACCTGGTCGCTCAAAAGGAAAAGCCAGTTCTGGTTACGGTAGAGGCTATCAATATCCGCAGCATCGTAGCCGATGGCATAGAGTCCGCCCACGATGGCACCGATACTGGTTCCGGCAATATAATCTACAGGAATATCAGCCTCTTCCAGCACCTTGAGCACACCTACTTCAGCCGCACCCTTGGCACCACCTCCACCCAACACGAGCCCCACCTTCTTGCGTGGCTGCTGGGCTTGTAGAGGAGTATGAGCAAAGAAGCAGCAGAATAAAACCAAAAAACATAATATCTTATCTCGATGTACCATCATATTGCTCCTTTTTAAAATGAATAACTGGCACGGCAAAGATACGAAGAAAGATTGGAACTCGCAAGAAAATCTGAAAGAAAATGGCAGAGGACACTGAAATTTAAAGGATTATGCGAATCAATCCAGATGCTGCAAAAATCAAAGATAACAAAAAGATTCACCACCTTTTTTATATTATCCTCCATTTTTCTTGCAAAATCAAAATATTCATCGTATCTTTGCAAATAGAATTTGTAGCAAGGCGAATAGCTCACAAAAAGCTATCCTGAAAACATAGGAGATTAGATTATGACAGAAATGAACGATAGAAGATTGCCCGTAGGTATCCAGTCTTTTGAAAAAATTAGAAAGGAAGGATACCTATATGTTGACAAGACAGATATCATCTGGCAACTTGCCAACAGAAATAAAACGTATAATTACCTAAGCCGCCCACGCCGCTTTGGCAAGTCGATTCTCGTGGATACACTCCAGGCTTACTTCGAGGGGAAAAAGGAACTCTTCGAAGGATTGAAGGTGATGAAGCTAGAGAAAGACTGGACCTGCTATCCCGTAATTCGACTCGACATGAGTTGCGGAGGAGCTACCCCCGAAGAACTCAACTCCTATCTCGACGATGCCTTCTATAAACTCGAACAGAAGTATGAAGTTGCGGTACGTCCGGAGGTTTCCCTTGCCGTACGTTTCCAGAACATCATCGAAACGATGTTTCAAAAGACCGGAAAACAGGCGGTTATTCTTATCGACGAGTATGATTCTCCATTGCAGCACTCCTGGAAGACTCCTCAGCATGATGCCTGCACAGCTATCTATAAATCCGTATTTGCCGTCTTGAAAAAAGAAGACGAACACGAGCGCTTCGTCTTCATCACGGGCATCACCAAGTTCACACAAATCTCCCTCTTCTCCGTGCTCAACAACCTGAGCAACATCAGTTTTGATGCACCCTACGCCACTATCTGCGGCATTTCGAAACAGGAAGCTGCCGACAACTTCATACCTGAGATTGAGGCGATGGGAGAAGAAAACGGATGGACTCCTGAGGAGACACTGAAGCAGCTCACTGCCTATTACGACGGATATCATTTCTGCCGCAAAAATATGGTGGATATTTTCAATCCGTTCAGCCTCATCAATGCCCTAGATGATAGGGAATTGAGAAATTACTGGGCTTCATCAGGGGCCACTTCCCTATTGCCAAAGTTTGTGGATGACATGGAGATGAAGATGGAATATTTTGACCATTGCTTCATCGAGCGCGACACCCTGGAAACATCGGATGTGGTGAATGGCGGAGCCGAACTCTTCCTCTATCAGTCGGGGTATCTCACCATCAAGGGTTACGACGATGGCGTTTACATTCTGGGCTTCCCTAACTTTGAAGTTCGCAAGGCATTATACAGCGTAGTGGTTCCAGCCTTGACCATGAAGTCGAATTCGGAAGTGGTTTCTGCGCAGAGCTTCCTCAGAAAAATGATGCAGGACGGCAACACCGCAGAAGCCAAGAAGGCATTAAAGGCTCTAATCGCCGATGTTCCATACAGCAACAAGAAAATGGCGAGTATGGATATGGAGGAGCGTTACCGGCTGATAATGAGCACGATATTCAGAGCCTTGGGATTTAGGGTGGAAGTAGAGAGAATGCTAGCCACTGGCAGAATTGATATGATTGTAGAGGTTCCATCCTTCATCTATGCCCTGGAACTGAAGCTATCTAACAATGGCGGCATTTCTGCAGCCGAGAGCCAGATAAAGGAAAAGAGCTACACAGAACCATTCAAGGCCGACAAGCGCAAGGGCATCGCCCTGGCAGTGGAACTTGATGAAACAGGCAAGGGATTGATAGATTGGAAAGAAGTGGATGAGTCTTTGTAAAATACAACTCCAAACAAACATCCCGCCAGGTGTCCTACCGGATTCAAAATCCGTTGGGACACCTGGCGGGTTCTTTTGTTTATCATAAAGACTAATGATAATCCTTTCTTTCTATCCTCCTGGCTCGCATGTTCAGCTTACGAGGATCTTGGCGCAAATCCCAGAGATCCACCAGCCAGATGATATCTTTCTCTTCATTATAGAAATAGATAATCTTGAAGTTCTTCATGATGATGGCACCACGAAACTCCATAGTTTCATTACGGAAATGAGCTACTATAGGATAACGCTTAGGCATAAATTCTAATAAACGCTTAATTTCCTTATATTGTGTTTGCCACTTACGAGCAGTTTTTAATCCAAACTCTTGCAAGGCATACTCAATACACTTTTTTATCTCCTTCTTGAAAAGGGCATCAGTTTTTATTTCCATTCTGCAATCATCTTTTCTATCTCAGCATCCAAAACGGAAATTGGCTCTCCATAATTAGGATCATCCAACTTATCCAAAATGCTCTCGCAATGCTCCATCACCTGCTCCAGCGAGCGCCCCATAGGATAGGAATCGGTGTCGTAAGCCTCATCCCATGATACTGATGCTGCTGATGATGCAGCCGAACGATAAGCAGGCGATGGCTCACAAACCTTATCCCCTGCTACCTTAGATTCATCGATATGATATTTCTTTTCCTCCATATTTCTTTCGTTTTTAAAGTTCCACGTTACTTATTGGTGCAAAAATACGAAGAAAGATTGGAAACCGCAAGAAAATCTACAAGAAAATGGCAGAGAACGCTGAAATTTAATGGATTATGCGGATAATCTTTCCACGCAAAGAACAACAAAGCCAGCCTCCTCTTGCGAAAAAGCTGGCTTTCTTTATCATTATTACAGCAAATACTCTTACATATCAAACAGATTACCTGTTGCCACAGAATACGATACCTTACACTGGTTGCAGATATCAGTAATCGTAGCGCCACTTCCACTCAACGAGTAGAACACGCTCTCGCCTATTAAAACATACTCCCAGGTGCGGTTCATTCTATCCTTAGACTCCAACGCGTTGATTTTCTTTATCCACTCGATGGTTGCCGTCTGTTTCTGACGCACGTTCACGTCATCTACCTTATCGTCGCCCTTGGTTTCTATCAGATAAACTTTATCAGCTGTAGCCACGATGAAATCTGGATGATACGTTGCCATCAAGCCATCCTTCCTTACATAGAAGATGATGGCGAAGGAATGGCCACTCTCATTAATCTTCAGAAATCTTTCTACCTCGGCATCCCTATTCAGAAACTCAATGAATGCCTTTTCCAAACCTCCACCATGAGATGGATAACCTAGTCGGGGATAGATGCACTTCTGTACCTCCATGGAATAAGACTCTCTCATCTTGATGGCTTTGAGCGAAGAGAAATCTGTATGGCTCACCTCAGCATCTACCGTAGTCAGGCGGTTCTGCATTTTATAGATTGCCACTGCAAACTGCTCTACGATATGCTTCGTCACGATGCCATCCTTCGCCAGTAATATCTTCCAGTCGCTTCCCTGGAACGGGTCGAAAGGTATTGCGAAAAGTTTCACCCTGATGTACCAGTCCATCACCTGCACCGTTTGAGCCCCATTGATCTGAATGGTAGGGAACCCCTGACGGCGACAGTTCTCAAAGCGCAACGTTACTACCTTCAGCAACTTCTGTAGATATTCATTATATCCATTAGCATTAAAGAGATTGGCCGTCACCTTATACTTGCCAAAGGTTGTCTTTGTCAAAGATTCCTGCGATACGAAGGTCTCCCCCTCCTTTGCCAGGAACTTACGGAGCAAAGACAGCGGATACATCGTGAATGGCTGTAAATCATCTAAATCTATTTCTGCATCTTCCAACTCTTCTAAGGAATCATGCAGAATAACCGGCCATTGGAAATCATACTTTTCGTAATCATCACGAAGTCCTACGGTCAGAATATCTCCAGTGGCACCTCCGGTACCCACGTCGCCTTCATCCACAGCCACCAAGCCCTGATCCTGCAAATCATCATAAAACTTGATGAAAGCCGGATGTTCCACGATGGACAGGGTGTCAATATAGGTGCGGGGAGACTGATGGTTCTTCAACACCCTGAGGCGGTCTTCACGCTTGATGTCGATATAATCAGACTCTCGCCACATCAGTCGCAAACCTCTGCCCACCAACTGCTCTAGCAGGATTGGCGCCTGCGAAGAACGCAGCGGTACGAGCACACAGATGTTGTTGACGTCGAAGCCCTCACGGAGCATCAGTACCGAGATGACCACCTTCGGACTCTTATACCTATCTATATCGAAGAGCTTCTTCTTGATTTCCAGCCATTCCTCATCCTTCACCTCGCCCTGCTTGTTGCTGTCGATGGTAACGATGTCTTCATCTTCCAGACCTTCCGACTTCAGAAACTCTTCTACAAAAGGAGATACCGTGGTGTCCTGGCAGACGATGAGCATCTTCGGGTTCTTAGACGCATCATTCTTCAGAAATTCTTCTTCCAGTTTGTTCAGCTTGGTCAATCCGGCACGGAGCATCATGCGCTGACCTTCGCTCAGCCCTACTACCTTTCCCTGCTCATCACGCTCGGCGTTGTAATCCAGGTTCTCCAGGTCGGTGAGTTCCTGGCGGCGGTCGAGCAGCAACAGTTTCACCAGTCCCTGCTTCATCGCCATAGGCAAGTCGAAGTCAACAATGATATGAGGGAAGAAGAGTTTCACCTGCTTCTCTCCGGCACCCTTCGTATCAAAAGGAGTAGCAGAGAAGTCCACCTGTATGAATTTTGTACCCTTGGTGGCACTGATGGCATTCAGGCCTCTTTGCCATTCCACCTCCTCGGTTTCGCCATTACGCTTGATTTCGTGAATATGATGAGCCTCATCATTGATTACCATCAAATCCTTTAAGCCCGCCAGATATTCCAGTTCGGTGCCACCCAGGGCACGGCGGTCGAGCATGCCGAGGTCGTTGCCCGCCGACTTGCCCGGACGGATAGGCAACAGGTCGCTGATGATTTCAGAAGGTGTCACCGTGCTGGAATCGTCCATGTCCTCATCCTGTTCCTTCTCTTCCATCTGATTTTCAAACAGATGCCAGTTGGTCAGGGCAATCAGTCCCTCGCCGGTGGTCTTCCTGCCGATGCCATCTTCCTTGGTCACCACATTGTTCTGTATGAACGAAAACACCTCGTCACGATAACGCTCGGGGATGAACACCTCCAGGTTCATGTAGTAGTCGTTGGTCTGAGGGTCACGATATTCCTCATCGCGCTTCTTTCTGCCGCAGAAGGCATCCAGCAGACGGTCGTAAACAATCAGACCCGGAGCCACAACCAGGAACTTCTGCGTAAATCGTCCGCTCTCCACATCCTCGTGCCGGGCATTTTTCAAATTGCCGAGTGCAGCTTTGCATTTGCAAAGATACTGCAAAAATAAGAGATAACAAAAAGATTCGCCACCTTTTTTATATTATCCCCCATTTTTTCTTGCGAAATCAAAATATTCTTCTCAAAATCTTTGGAGTATCAATAATTATCTGTATCTTTGCAGAGTGAAATGTTTAAAAATTACAATTATGGCAACACAAGTATTACAATTCAATCAGGCTCAACAGGCGGTGCTCAATGTTATCTCTTGTTTACAGTCAGAACAGGACTTGGCAGACTTGAAACGAACATTAGTTAAGTTCATGAATGATCGCTTGCAGCGAGAAATGGATAAGCTTTGGGAATCTGGCGAAATGAGCAATGAAAAGTTGCAGGAAATGCAGTCAGAACATTTGCGCACGGCTTATAAATAAACTGACTATGCAGAGAAACATCGTCTTAGATACCAACTGTCTCTTGCAGATAATTGCAAGGAAAAGCAAGAATTATTTCTTATGGGAAGGATTCTTGAATGGGGACTATTGTCTCTGCTTTACAACTGAAATTCTAGAAGAATACGAAGAAATACTTTGTTTAAAAACGAATCGATTAATAGCAACTATGGTATTAGAGATTATAACTCAAGCTCCAAATACCCAAAGAGTTGATGCTCATTATCATTGGAATCTTATCACACAGGATCCCGATGATAATAAGTTTGTGGATTGTGCAGTCTTTGCTAATGCCGATTTCATTGTATCAGATGATAAACATTTCAAAGATTTAGAAAACATCGATTTTCCAAGAGTACTAGTAGTTAGATTAGAAGAGTTTGCCAGATTATACCGAAATCTTGATGCCAACTAATTAAAACTCTTTTCATCATTGAATTGACACATAGTTCGAGAGATAAATTGACACATATTTCGAGAGATAATATGTAAAAGAGCAGAAGCAAACACGGAAATACTCTTCACTCTTCACCAAACCCTCCGGAATACCGATAAACAGGGCGATTGCAGGGGTGAAGAGTTCGCAGCAGCTCTTCACCCACTCTTCACCACTCTTCACCCATATACTTCAACACATCAATGCATAAAGGTGGATACACATCTACCTATCGATTTTGAGTCCAGGTGAATAGTGGTGAAGAGCGGGTGAAGAGTTGCTGATGACTCTTCACCTCCCAGAATGCCGATAAACACAGGGGATTTGGGAAGAAAGGTGAAGAGTGAAGAGATTTTTGCAGAATGCTAAACATAAATCATATTAATAGGATTGGGAAATCTGCTTTCCCTATCTGAGATGACTGTCTTATAGGAACAGCCGACTGTTCCCTATTCCGCTAGTCGGCTGTTCGCCCCAAACAGCCTACTAGCCATACGCAAACAGCACACTTATCTTTCGGAGATAAATATCAGAACATCGGAGATTTATCTGCCAAAAACAACCATATCAAAACAAAAACGAAATGAAACTTCCCTGAAATTTGGAGGGTTAAAAAAAATATATTACCTTTGCATTCGCAAAAAAGATAAGATTATGAACGGATTGTATACTATATTATTATTGGTGCTGAGCAACATCTTCATGACGCTGGCTTGGTACGGACACCTCAAGTTGCAACAAACGGGCGTGAGCAGCAACTGGCCTCTTATCGGTGTCATCGCCTTCAGTTGGGCCATCGCCTTCTTCGAATATTGCTGTCAGGTACCAGCCAACCGCATCGGTTTCGTGGATAATGGAGGACCGTTTAATCTGGTCCAGCTCAAGGTGATACAGGAATGCGTATCGCTTATCGTCTTCGCCATCATCGCCAATATCCTCTTCCAGGGACAGGGATTGCACTGGAATCATTTCGCAGCCTTCTGCTGCCTGATTGCAGCCGTTTATTTCGTATTCATGAAATAGCCGGATAAGGAGTAAACCCAATATAACTCCTTATCCGGCTACCTTTTTAGTTTTACACCTGCCCTACACCAGGTTATAGATTTCGCTCGGTGTCTTGCGCTTCAATACTTCCAGCTGGAAGTCCTTGCCGACTATGATGCCTTTGCTGCGCAGGATCTGCTCCACGGTTTTGCGTGCCAGCTCAGGATGGTTGTTCTCCTCGCTGAGATGACAGAGCCAGACGTGATGAAGCTCCGGTGTAGCATAATTGGCAAGCGCCTCGCCACAATCGTCGTTGCTCAGATGACCGTTATCTCCCAAAATGCGATCCTTCAGATACTGGGGATAATGACCCTGTTGGAGCATCTCTACACTATGGTTCGCCTCGAGTACAAGATAGTTGGCACGCCCGATAAAGTCGTGCATCTCTTCGGTAATATGGCCCACATCGGTGATGAGGCAGAAGTTCACACCTCCGCACTCCACGAAATAGCCAACATTGTCGGTACTGTCATGGGGTACGCCGAACGGAGTAATCTTAAACTCGCCCAGTGTGAAAGTTACGTTCTTCTCTATCACACGAGCATGGTTAGGCTCTATCTTCTTTCGAACACAATAGTTGCGCTCGATGCCTTGATGTACTTTACGGGTCGTATATACCGGTAGATGATAGTCAGTACTCAGACTCCCCACCGACTTTACATGGTCGGCGTGGTCATGCGTGATGAGGACGTGATGCACATCCTCGAAGCGAAGTCCATAGTTATGGAAATGCTTCTTCAATATTCTTATTCCTACTCCTACGTCTATCAGTATCGAATCCGTATCAGTGTAAAGATAATAGCAATTGCCACTACTTCCACTGCCAAAGGATATAAATTTCAGCATTTTAATTGTTATTTTCCATGCAAAGTTAGCAAAAAAGATTCTTATTACAAAGTTTTTTACTATCTTTGTGCCGAAATATCGCAAAAAAATAGAAATTTTAAGATTTGAGAATCATGATAAAGAAGTCGATGATAGGTTTATGCATAGCTGTGGCATGCATGACCGCAAGTATATTCAGCCTTTCGGGCTGTGAACCTCACGAAGGCAGCGAGGACCAGCTGAAGGCTGATGTTGATTCGTTTGCCAACTCTTATTTCAACTGGCATTTCCCGAAAGCCGTGAAGTATTGCACCCAGGAATCGGAGCGCTGGCTGCGCTATGCTGCAAGTAATGTGAACGAGACCGACGTGGAACTGCTGCGCCAGAAACCGGAGGATGCCAGCATCGAGATTACGGATATTGATTTCGGTGACGATGAAACAAGTGCCACCGTTACCCTTACTGTTCATAATTTTCTGCAAATGGACAGTATCGGGCAGGATCCGCAGCTCGTAGAACAGGCCGATTTCCAACTGCCGATGTGTATGGAAAAGGGGCTCTGGAAGATTAAGTTGGATAAATTGCCTTGAAAAAAGTAAGGAGTTTCTGAGAGGATCATAATCCAAAAGATGCCCTACAGAAACTCCTGGCTATAAACTGTTAACTATAAACTATTAACTATTAGCTGCATTTAGAACGGCAGACCAACTGCGAAATGGAAGGCGAAATCGCGGTCTAGTTTCGGGTGGATAATCGCCCAATGCTCTTCCTTCGTTCCGTAGGCTGGATTGATCGCCTTCATACCCATATCCAGACGGAGGATGAAGTAATCGAAATTCAACCTGAGACCTAAGCCATAGGCTACAGCTATCTGTTTGTAGAATTCATCTATCTTGAACTGGCCGCCAGGCTGATCCTCATAATTGCGAAGTGTCCAGATATTACCGGCATCGATAAACGCTGCACCCTCAAACTTCCAGAAGAGCGAAGTGCGGTATTCTGCATTCAAGTCGAGCTTCACATCACCCGTCTGGTTGATGAAATCTATTCTGCCGTCAGTTCCCTTAAACTTGCCCGGACCTAATTCTCTAACGCCCCAACCTCTTACCGAGTTGGCACCACCCGAGAAATAACGCTTTTCGAAAGGCAACACCGTACTGTTGCCGTAAGGATAAGCCACACCGATACCCGCATGTAGCGCCAGAGCATTGCGCTTATCAAACTGCATCAGATGGGTATAATCTACATCAAACTTGGCATACTGGGCATAAGCTATATTAAATAATGTACGCTGCCCCTGGCTGTTCACCTTGAAACCGAATGCCTTGGAAACACCGCTCAGCAGATTGCCCGAACTCTCTACATTCATTCGCACAGCATCTACCCCATCGCTATAACTCAAACCGAAACCCATCTTCATGATAAACAGGTCTTCGTAATTGTAGCGGAGGATGGCATTTCTGTTTTCTGCATTATCGAGATAGTCTCTCTTGAATGTCTCGGATATCCATGGCATATATACATAGTTAAGATCGAGCAGGTCGAAACGCCAGGCCAGATGATGACGCGGTTCTGTCCAGCGATAACGCCAGGCAGTAGAGAATACGCGGCGATGAAACTCCGGACGGTTCTGAAGATTCCAACTTGCCGACAACTCGCTGTTTGCCGTCTGTCTTCTTCTGAAATTTCTTGAAAGGAAAGGCGCCACGAAACGAGGGAAAACCAGTTTGCCTTCAACCGAATATTCAGTATAGTTCTGGTCCTGATACCCCTCCAGACCGGTAATAGCCTCGTAAGCTCCACGAAGTTCGATGCTCAGCTGCTCACTACCTCTGAAGAGATTTCGGTTGGTATAAGTGAGCGATGCAGCAGCTCCCAAGTCGCCCGCCGTATTGGTTCCCTCCGGCTGGAAGGCGATGGTAGAAGGCTTGTTGGTACTGATCTGGATATTACAATCCATCTGCCGGCTGATGCTGTCCCTCTCCATTCCGTTCTCCGTAACCTGATTGCTGTCAGGAACTTCAGAGAAACTGATGTTGGTATACTTCACCGCCTGCAGACGGGCAAAGTTGTTATAGGTGCGCTGCAAGGCGGCGGCACTGTAGGGACGACCTTCGCTGAGGGCAGTGGCATTGAGCAAAACCTGATGGCGCAGATGGATTCGGTCGCTGTCATTACTCAGATAGTTGATGTTTCTGATTTCATATCGGGTATGATCAACCTCAGGAGCATTACTGTTTGCCTTATACTTCATCAGGTGGAGCGTCAGGGCGATATCCTTCTGTCCCGCAATCGTATCTGCAGAAAACTGGATAAAATCTTTATGAAAGCGGAAATAGCCATCATTGGTCAGAAGGCTGGAGATGCGCCTGCGCTCATTATCCAATGTTTCTACCGTAAATCTCATACCCGGCTTAATCTGCTGATTATCGGGGTTATCGAGATGCAGAAGTTGCTGGATATGTTCATCTTCCACTTCATATTTCACCTTACCTATCACAAAAGGTTCTCCGGGATGCAACAGATAGGTAGCATCCAGTTTCTTTCCTTTCTTGGTGGTATAGAGCGACACCCCGGCATGCATGAAGCCCTGGTTCTGCATGGCGGTAAGCAGATCCTGACAGGAGAGCCGCGCCTGCAAAGTATCGTAGATGACAGGCTTCTTGCTGAAAGGATTCTTGAAGAGCGAGAAGAGTTTCGGCTTCTCTTTCTGGCGCACATACTGCTTGAGCGCCCCGGCATTATACCCTGCCGAGTCGCTCTTCACTTCCACCTTATTTAATATATACTCCCCTTCCGGCACCATTTTGCTTGAAGAACAAGATGCTATGAGCAGCGGCAAGGCAAGTAATGAAATCGTTTCTTTTTTCAAAATATCTATCGTTTTTGATATGCAAAGATAATGCAAAACAAATTAAATACAAAATATTTAGCACTTTTTATTTTGAAATGTCTATATTTTATGTTACCTTTGCACACATATAGACAAAAAATAAATGATTAGCAAGAATAAAATAAAGTACATACGTTCGCTCGAACTGAAGAAGAACAGAAATAAAGAAGGAAAGTTCGTGGCAGAAGGTTTCAAGGTGGTAGACGATCTGCTCGCTCTGCAACCTGCCGACCTGATTGTGGCTACCGGCGAATGGCTCCGGGGCAAACACTTCGGGGCTGCAACCGAAGTGATAGAGGTTACTGATGAAGAACTGAAGAAGGTAAGTTTCCTGCAACATCCGCAGCAGGTGCTTGCCGTATTCAGACAGGCAACATCAGGAGATTACTCTATTAATACCAGCGAACTGAGTCTGGCGCTCGACGGCGTTCAGGACCCAGGCAACCTGGGCACCATCATCCGCATCGCCGACTGGTTTGGCATCACCCATATCTACTGCAGTCAGGATACTGCCGACGTATACAATCCGAAGGTGGTGCAGGCTACGATGGGCAGCATAGCAAGAGTGAAGGTTGAATACGGCGACCTGCTGGGACTGGTAGAATCACTTCCTGTCGACGTTCCCGTTTACGGCACCCTGCTCGATGGCGACAACATCTATCAGCAAAAGCTAGAAAACCGTGGACTCATCGTGATGGGAAACGAAGGAAAAGGCATCTCGCCAGAACTGGCAAAGAAGGTGAACCACAAGCTGCTCATCCCTAACTTTCCGGAAGGTAGAGCTACCGCCGACAGTCTGAATGTAGCTATCGCTACCGCCATTACCTGCTCAGAATTCAGAAGAAACTTTTAAAGGTAAAAAGGTAAAAAATACAAAAGCGATAATTAGAAATTAAAACAAGATAGTTATGGAAGTAAATGAATTATTTAAGCACCGCAGTATAACTGCCTGCATGAGAGCATCATACGATACCATAACAAGTGACTTCAGATCACTCGTAAAACAGACATGGACTACCCATGTTCCATTTGCTGTATTGCTGGCTATCGTACTCTATTTCCTCCTCCCCAACAAACCGCTTCACGATTGGGGAGCTGTGAATCCGATGGCTTCGTTCATCCTGCAAACCATCATTTACGGAGCCACTATCGTGATGGCTATCGTATCATTCTGGCATCTTCTGCCAAGAAAGCAACTGTGTCCTAAGGGCGAAAAGCGCAAGATAGGGAAATCCCTCCTCAGCATTCTCCGCCACTTCGGTGGTTTCTTTCTGACCAGTTTTCTCGGCATGATTATCGTAGGCATCGCTACCTTTATCGCAGCCTTGCCTTCCATCATCCTCATCATCGCACAGTTCTATTCACAGCTCGGTGCGCTTGATGGCGACCCGCTCGGTGTGCCGGGGTATTTCACCCCACTCCTCTTCCTGGTGTTCACCATCACCTTCCTGCTCATCATCTATGCCCTGAGCTGGCTCGGCATTTCACTTGCCTATCAATTCGGCTCTTACAAGGTGCAAGACGAAGAGAAACAGAGAATGAAGGAAAGCCAGAAAATGGCAACTACAGAGATAGAAAAATATTAATCGTATTAACATAATATATAAGAGACATGAAACAGACAAGATTACTCTTCATCGACCGTGATGGAACTCTGATTCAGGAACCAGAGGACGAACAGATTGACAGCTTCGAGAAGCTGGTATTCACCAAGGGCGTGTTCCGCAATCTCGCCTTCATTGCCCAGCACACCGACTACGAACTGGTGATGGTGAGTAACCAGGACGGCTTGGGCACCGACTCCTTCCCTGAGGACATCTTCTGGCCAGTCCACAACTTCATCATCCAGACCCTGGAGAGCGAGGGCATCCACTTCGCCAAGCAGCACATCGACCGTCACTTCCCTGAGGATAACTCCCCGATGCGCAAGCCAGGAACAGGCATGCTGACCGAATACATCAATAACCCTGCCTACGATATGGCAAACAGTTATGTAATCGGCGACCGTGAAACCGATGCCCATCTTGCAGAAAACCTGGGTTGCAAGAGTCTGATTCTCGGAAAAGACGGCATGGACTGGGATAAGATCGCTGAGATTCTCTTTGCCGGCGACCGCATCGCAGAGGTGAAGCGCACCACCAAGGAAACGGATATCTACATCAAGGTAAATCTCGATGGTTCAGGAAAATGCGACATTTCTACCGGTCTCGGTTTCTTCGACCACATGCTGGAACAGATAGGCAAGCACGGCATGATGGATCTCACCATCCATACCAAGGGCGACCTCTATGTGGATGAGCATCATACCATTGAGGATACGGGTATTGCACTGGGCGAATGCTTGCTGCAGGCTTTAGGTGATAAGCGCGGAATAGAAAGATACGGTTATAGTCTGCCGATGGACGACTGTCTCTGTCAGGTAGCATTGGACTTCGGTGGCCGCCCATGGCTGATCTGGGATGCAGAGTTCCACAGAGAGAAGGTAGGCGAAATGCCAACTGAGATGTTCAAGCATTTCTTCAAGAGTCTGAGTGATGCGGCAAAGATGAACCTCAACATCAAGGCTGAGGGCGAGAACGAACATCATAAGATAGAAGGCATCTTCAAGGCACTTGCCCGTTCGCTGAAAATGGCGGTAAAGAGAGACATCTACCACTTCGAACTTCCTAGTTCAAAGGGAATGCTGTAAGGAGTTTATAGTTAAGAGTTTATAGTTTATAGATGACTGTTGCTATAAACTATAAACTCTTAACTATAAACTATTATTAGAACTTTGTCATGAACTCCACAACAATCTTATCTTTTTCTGAAACTTTAGCTATACCACCTTTACGATAAAAATATTTCTCGTAGTTGATACGGATATCAGAGATGAATGGCTTGGCAAGGCTCAGGGTTACACCGCCCGTAACACGATGGCGCTTATAATCATTGATCTTCAATGCACCCAGTTCTGTATCAGAACCGCCATATCTTGTACCATCACTGTGGTCGCTCATGAAATCATATCTTGCCAAAGGAGAAACCTTCCTGATGAGGCTCTTAGGATTAGCCACCGGAATATCATAGCATACGAAACCATCGAATGCATGAACATCGTGAAAGGCATCCTTGCTGTAATGCTTGTAAAGATACTCAGCCTCAGCAATGAAACCACCCTTGTGAAAGGTGATACCGCCATCATACATCGTTACCGTAACATCAGATGGCTTGATCTTCTGGGTACTCAACACCAGATTCACATTCGGAAAGAGGAACTGAGCCTTGGCAGAATAGTTGATGCCCTTGGTCCAGTAATCCTTCTGGTTTGTCAAGCCCGAACCATTGAAGATACCGGCATTCACCACGATTGGGAAACCTATATTCCAGGTGTATCCGATTTCGGCACCCACATCGCGCACGTTGCCCACCTGCTTGGCGATGAACGAGCGATTGGCGAAGTACTGCTGATGAGGAGAACGGTGAGCATCAATAGTGAATGGCACGCGTTCCTGACCGATGGTAAGCTGCAGTGTTTTCCAAGGCTTGATGCGGGTATAAGCGTCGAGCATCTTAATCTTACCCTCATCACAGAGATCAATCTCAGCCTTATAACTAACCTCCTTTGTTACATTTCCTGCTACATTGATACGGGCCGTACGCACCTCAAATCGTCCCTCCCCTTCTTCGGTTTGGTATTCATACTTAGAACGGATGGTTCCACCTATCTTCATAGTCTTTACGAATTCAGGCGCATCGTTTCCAAGAGAACTCTTTTCTGAGTTTTGGGCATTCATTCCCATCGACACCATAGCGAGCGTCATCAACAGATACGTTTTCTTCTTCATTTTTACCTTATTATATATATAGCATAATTGATTGTTAACAACAAGAAAGCAATCCCGTTATGAATTGAAATTCAACAAGATGCCATTCTATTTCTTTTCGGCTGCAAAGATAAGGAGAAAATGTTTCTTTCACAAAACATAAGTGTTACAAATGTATTACATTGTCTGTTTACAAAGCGTGTAATATGATTGCAACGCCCGTAATATCGTTGTAACATCATCGTCATAAACATGTAATCATCTTTTCGCTCAAGTTTAAAAATATCGCCGTACCTTTGCAACCGAAAAGAAATACAAATTAACATATTTGATTTATGAAGGAAAATAAAAAAGCGATTTTGGATATTCTTAAGAAGAAATCCAAGAAAGACGGTAAGTTTGAAAACTTGGTTCTCAACCTCGCCTTACAGAAGATTGACAGCGATAACTTTGAGTTTGACGGCGAGGCAGTCTATACCGCCGACAAGAAGCGCTTGGTTTACTACATGAACCATGATGCCAGTTTTACGATTCCTGAGGGAGTAGAGATTATCGGAGAGATGGCTTTCCGTGGCAAGAAACAATTGGCTCATGTCATCATCCCTAGTACAGTGAAGGAGATTGAACATGATGCATTCTATGATTGTGATGAATTGGATAACATTTATGTACCTGCCAGCGTGAAAGCTATCAGAGCATACGCTTTCGCTGAATGCGACAAACTGAAGAAGATTACTTTCGCAGGAACTCCAGAAAAGTTGAGCCGTCATACTTTCGATGACTGCGACCTGTTGCACGACATCATCGTTCCTGCCGGCAGCAGCAAGTTCTTCCGTAAAGAGCTTCACTTTATCGACGGAGATACTGATTTCCTCATTCTGGAAGTACCAGGCAAAGACTCTAAAGAACCTTCTAAGAACAAGAAGGACGAGAAAGTTTCTGAAAAGAAAGCTGACTTAGAGAAGAAGGAAACTGCTCCAGAAAAGAAAGTTGAAAAAAGAATAAGAAAGAGTCTACAAAAATAAAATAACCCACAAACTTTCGAATGTGGTTCAAGAACGGACTGAAAACCCCCAAACCCCTACTCCAGGGCGTATGGAAAGACATTAGAAAGTTAAGTAACTCTATAATTAGCAAACGACTATGACCAAAGAAGAATTACTAAAAAAGGCATACGTAGAACGCGATATCAGTTGGATGTACTTCAACCATCGCATTCTGCAGGAAGCAGAGAAAGAGTACGTACCATTGTTGGAACGTCTCTCTTTCCTCGGTATTTATTCCAATAACCTTGACGAGTTCTTCCGTGTCCGCGTAGCATCACTCAACCGCATGCTCGACCAGAAGCTCGACAAGGATACCGAACAGCAAATTAAGAAATCACTTAAAACAATAAATAAACTCAATGAATCTTATTCGAAAGAATACACTGAGGCGGTGGATACGGTTTTCCGAGAGCTTGAAGTACACAAGGTTCGCCTGCTCAACGAAGATCAGCTCAACGACGAGCAGAAGGAATTCCTTACGCAGTTCTTCTACGACGAGCTCAATGGTTCTGTCAACCCTATCTGGCTCAACGAGATAGACGACCTCTCTACCCTGGAGGACAACCGCATTTACCTTGCCGTAGAAAAGGCCGAGGATGACAAGAAGAAGAAATACGCCGTAGTAAAGGTACCGGATAGAGTCTATGGACGCTGGGTGAAGGTACCGGCAAGCGATGGTTTCGACAACATCATGTATCTCGATGATGTAATCAGATACTGTCTGCCTCTGGTATTCCTCGGTTTCAAGAAGAGCACCTATCGTGCCTTCAGTTTCAAGTTTACCAAGGATGCCGAAATGGAGATGGACAATGATGCCGACTTCGGAACCATGGAGAAGATTGCACTGGGTGTAAACAGCCGTAAGAAGGGTGAAGCCGTGCGCGTAATCTACGACCAGGAGATGCCGAAGGAACTCCAGAAGAAGTTGCGTGAGCGACTGAACACCAAGGAGTTGGATGCTTCATTGGCTGGCGGTAGATACCAGAACCACAAGGATCTGATGTCGTTCCCTGATTGCGGCCACAAGGAACTGAAGTACGAGAAGTGGGCTCCTATCATGAAGCCGGAGTTCCTTTCCAACGAGAGCATCCTCGACCAGATTCGTGAGAAAGACCGCTTCATCCACGTACCCTACCATAGCTTCAACGGCTACATCCGTGTGCTCCGAGAGGCTGCTACCAAGCCAGAGGTAAAGGCAATCAAGACCACCCTCTATCGTCTGGCAAAGGATTCAAAGGTAGTAAAGGCGCTCATCACCGCTGCCCGCAACGGCAAGAAGGTAACAGCCGTAGTAGAACTTCTGGCACGTTTCGACGAGGAGAGCAACATCAAGTGGAGCAAGCGCATGCAGGAAGAAGGCGTAAACGTAATCTTCGGTGTAGAAGGACTGAAGATTCACTCCAAACTGCTCTATATCGAATCAAAGAAGGGCAACATCGCCTGCGTGGGAACCGGAAACTTCCACGAAGGCAATGCCAAGATCTATACCGACTATCTGATGATGACCGCCCGTCCTAAACTGGTAAACGAGGTGGCTAAGGTATTCGATTTCATCGACCGTCCATTCTCACCATTCCGCTTCAACGAGCTCCTCGTATCTCCAAACTCCATGAAGAGCCGCATCCTGCGCATGCTCGATGCCGAAATCAAGAATGCCAACGAGGGCAAGGAGGCTTGGGTGAAGATGAAGATCAACCACATCACCGATACCGATATGGTAACCAAGCTCTATCAGGCATCGAAGGCTGGCGTGAAGATAGACATCGTGATCCGCGGCAACTGTTCATTGGTACCAGGCATCGCCAAGCTCAGCGACAACATCCGCTGCGTGGGCATCATCGACCGCTATCTGGAGCACAGCCGTATCCTCATCTTTGCCAACGGAGGCAAGCCAAGGTACTTCATCGGTTCTGCCGACTGGATGCCTAGAAACCTCATCAACCGCATCGAGGTTCTCACCCCGGTATATGACGAGGATATGCAGGCAGACCTGCTCCGTACCATCTCCTATGGTATGAGAGATACCATGAACGGCAGAGTGGTAGATGGCAAGGGCGGCAACGAGTTTGTGAAAGGCGAGCCATTCCGCAGTCAGGAAGAACTTTATAAAGCCTACAGCGAAGAGCAAGAAGTAAACGAATAGTATATGTATAACAAGATTGCGGTTTTTACAGATGAAGAACAGCAAATCTTTATATAAAAAGAACAGCATGTCAGCAATGAATTTAGCATCCATTGATATCGGCTCCAACGGAGCCCGACTCCTCATCAAGCGCTTCGAACCCGAGGCTATCCGAGAGGAAGACCGCATCAAGAAACTCATGTTCATCCGCATCCCACTGCGATTGGGTAAGGATGTTTTCACCCTGGGAAAGGTTTCCAAGGAGCGTGAGAAGATGATGCTCCACATGATGAAGGGCTTCAAGCAATTCATGAAACTCAATGACGTAGAGGCTTTTCGCGCCTGTGCCACATCGGCCATGCGCGATGCCGAGAACGGCAAGAAGGTGCTCAAGAAGATAGAGAAGCAAACCGGCATCAAACTCGAAATCATCAAGGGTCAGGAGGAGGCACAACTCCTCTACAACAACCTGGTAGAGAAAACAGACTCCAACGAGGGCAGCTTTGCCTACATCGATGTGGGCGGTGGTTCCACGGAGGTGAGCATCATCCACGACGGTGTGCTCGCCGAGAGCTATTCCTACAACATGGGTACCCTGAGAATGCTAAGCGGCAAGGTGACTGCCGAAACCGAAAGTCTCTTCAAGGAGAACCTGACGAGATATGCCGAGCAATACGGCGACATCAGGATCATCGGTTCGGGTGGAAACATCAACAAGTTGAACAAGCTGGCACGCCACAGCAAGCAGGACTCCAAAAACCTGACGCTTGCCGAACTGAAGCGTCTCTACTCGATGATGCAGCCCCTGAGCATCGAGGAGCGCGAGATTTCCTTCTCTCTGAAGGAAGACCGTGCCGACGTCATCATTCCTGCCGCTGAGATCTTCATCAAGGCATGCGAATATCTGAAGTGCGAAAACATCATGGTGCCAAACATCTCGCTCGCCGACTCCATCGTGGATGGACTCTATGAGAAGATGATGGCAAAAACAGAAGAATAATCCACTTCATCCACAAATAAAAAAGATCCGAGACAGATGGCTAGCAATAGCCGCTGTTTCGGATCAACTTTTTTATAATTCGGATTTATCTTAATGATCTTTATAATTTCAAGTATCCGGGTTATCCAACACCCAGCAGTTCTACTTCGAATATCAGGGTAGAACCGCCAGGGATGCCCGGCTGCGAGAACTTGCCGTAGCCCATCTCGGCAGGGATGTAAAGTTCCCACTGGTCGCCCACGTGCATCTGCTGCATGGCAACAATCCAGCCATCAATCAGGTCGCTCAATCGCATGGCGAACGGCGTACCGCCACGGCTGGAATCAAACTTCTTGCCGTTGATGGTCCAACCGGTGTAATGGGCCGTCACGATGCTGCGTCGGCTAGGCTGTACTCCCTTCGGGTCGCCCTGCTTCAACACCTTATAATATATACCACGAGGCAGCGCCATAACGCCCTCCTCCTTTGCCTTTTCCTCCAGCCAACGCTTGTTGGCCTCAACATATTCTCTTTTTGCCATAAATCTATTTGGATTCTTGATATACTATGATTTTTGCGCAAAGTTACAAGACAGCATATCGGAGAATAGCCTATTCCTCTTTCGAAACAAAGTCTCTTACGATGCGGGTGTATGCCTCGTGATGGTCGCGATATGCCATAGCATGAACGGAGCCTTTGGCGATGAAGATGGCTTTTCGGCCCTTCGTCTTCGCCTCATAAAGCGGATGAAGCATGGCGTAGGGCACGAAGGCATCCTTATCGCCATGGATAAAGAGCATCGGTTTGGTGCTCTTGCGAACCTGCTCTATCTGCTGAGCCTCGGCAAACGACCAGCCGTAGCGATACTGGCAAAGGGCAGAAGTGGTATTCATCAGCGGGAAGGCAGGCAAGCCAAACTGGTCTTTGAGCTGAGCGGAAAACTCATCCCATACGCTGGTATAGCCGCAGTCCTCCACAAAGCACTTCACGTAATCGGGAGTCTTCTCTCCCGATACTGCCATCGTGGTTGCCGCACCCATCGAAATGCCATGAATCACCTGACGGGTATTCTTCACTCTTCGTTCTTCACTCTTCACTTTAAAAATCTCATTGGCGATTTCCGACCATCTGATGACATCCCATCTATCCTTCCATCCCATCTGGATATGGTCGCCCTCGCTCTCTCCGTGTCCATACAGATCTGGCAGGAGCACATTATACCCCATATCGTGATTATAGAGATAGGCAATGTGCAGCATTCCCTCGGAGCGCACCTGATAGCCATGCACCACCACGGCAGTTTTTTCCGTAGTCTTCGGTGCATAGAGATAGATGGCATGTGCCTTGTAACCCGATGGCATCGTGACAAAGGTATCCTTCACGCAATGGTGCTGATACACGGAGTCCATCCAGCCAACCATCCAGGGGCACTCGTTCTTCATTCTGTTCTTCCAATGCTCAGCCGTCATTCTCTCCTCCTTCGGATAGTTGAGCGAATAATTGAGCATATAGTTGCTGGCACCATACAGTCCCAGCATCACGAGCACCACCAGGCCCAGAGCCGAAGCGATGCCTATCTTTCTCATCTTTTTCTGTTTCATCTTCATTCTTATTGCTATTAAAAATATCTATTATAGAGTTTCCGCTGCAAAATTAAGGAAAAAGATGGAAATGACAAAGAAACAGAGGAAAAATTCCTGTTAAATTGAAGCATAGGGCGAATTGCTAAAAATAGTGTTAACAAAACTAACTTGCTCTAAATTGGACTTTGATTGAATATCAAGAACTTGGGCGTTTGCCTATATTATATAGATGTGCTCTCGAAGATCTCAACGGAACCTGTAAAGACCGATAACTACGAGGTGGGTGCATACATCGGCATTCTTCACTCCCATATTAACTATACTTCCTTCGTAGGGTATGCCGTCAAAGGTGGTGATTTCTCTCTCCTGCTCGGCTCCAAGGGCGTTTAAAATACCTAGAATATGCGGAGAATAGCATGAAAACATGAATTTTGCCTTTTAAATCCCCATAAATGAGGATGACGTATTTCATTATTTTTAGGTATTGCACATTATTTAATAAATATGTACCTTTGCAGCCTGATTCAAGATAATATTTAATTTTAATTATAAACACTTTAAAAGTTCAAAAAACAATGAAGATTTTTAAGAATTTTATCGGTCTCGCTGCCCTGACACTCTGCCTCGGTTTCGCTTCTTGCAGCAGTGACGACGATGCACCTTCTTATAGTGGGGGGGCAATTGATAATTCACCTCTCAAAGCCCTTCTCGCAAGTAAAGGATATACATTCGACGAGAATGGCAAGTTGCTCCTTGATGACAAAGCAAACAGCACCACTTCACTCGACCTTTCAGGCACACAGGTTGATACCGCAGCCCTGAAAGAACTTTCCGTTTTTCCTAATTTGAAGGAGTTGAACCTTAGCAACAATGGCTATGGTCCAGTTTTCCATATCGCTTCACTTCCTTCACAGATTACAGGTCTTGACTTGCAAGGCAATGACATCTATGACTTCGATGGCTTGGTAACAGCCAAGGTTGAGAATGACGATGTGAAAGCTACTATCCTCCATGAGTTTACCAAACTTTATCTCCCTGCTTCTTGCAAGTATAATGTAGAGGATTTGATGCCTTTCTATACCCAGAATGAGGCAGAGAATAAGACTATTGATATGCAGATGGTAAATGATAAGGGCTCTTTGGAGAAGTACAACACTTTGAGAGAGATTCCTGATACTTACTTTGCTGCTTATTTGAAGAATTTGTTTGCAAGCATCTTTGTGGATGATACACATATTGATATTAGCAAGCCATTGAGTATTCTGGAAAAAGGAACAAACATAAATCTTTGGGCACCCCTTCAATATGAAGATATTGATAAAATTCAAAGTATTAGAGGTGTTGAATACTTTGTAAACAATCCTTTTTATGAAGACTTCTTTGTTTCTATTGGTTATGGAAAAACAAACTTTGATGTTAAAGGCTTGATGCCAAGAAATAACATTTCTCAGTTAAGTCTTATAAATACAGGCATAGATTATTTGGATTTATCCCAATCTACAAAAATGTCAAATTTGCAACTTTCAAATAACGACTTAGAAACGTTGGATTTGTCCAACACACTGATTGCGAACCAAAAACTCGATAATTTCACAACTGTAGGAAACATATTCGTATGTTATAGTTGTAAAAATCTTAAAGAGATAAAGTTTCATAAAGATGGTGATGGTATTGTTTCAAAATTACAACTTTGTGATTTGCCAAGCTTGAAAAGAGTGGATTTAAGTAGTATCCATGCTTTTGCTTCACTTTACGTATTTTTGGATAATGCAGAAGATGTTATTTATCCAAATTTTGAGAAGATATATCGAAATGGAAAGTTGGTAGATTTTTCATCAGGTAGAACTGCAATATTTGGTATTTCAGAAAATGTTTATAACTTGAACTCTACCAAAGAATTTATACAAAAGTATTCGAGTAATCTTAGAAACAGTTCACCAACTGGTTTCAAAGGCTATAAATGGTAATAATTAATTAATTTTTAAAATTTCATTAACATGAAGAAAATTCTTTTTCTGATATTGGCTTTTATCACTTTCTTTTATTCTTCGTGTTCTTCTGACCAGGAAATAACTCAAGGTGATGCTGATGAAGAATTAGTAGAAAGTTCAAAAAGTTTCCTTAATGGTGAAATAGTTCTTAGTACAAAAGCTACATTAAGTGGCGTTGACAAGACTCTTTTACCTGAGGGATGCCCTACAAAATTTAATTTTAAATGGAGCGATAAGGATTCTCAGAAATTTACAATCTCTTTATTAGATTTTACAGTAGGTAATATGGGAATGATTATCAACTACAAATGTGAAGTAACTTGTATGGTGCTAAACTCTTGGGAACAAAAAGAGTATAAAGGAGATGGTTGGATAAAATTTAAGGGAGAGAATGGTTCTTGCTGGGGAACAGAACAAGATGGTTCCTCCTTTGATGGAGATGGAACAAATGGCTCTGTTGTGAAAGGTAGCTTTATTCAAGGCTATTACAATGCCAAGACTCATGAAATACAGTTCATCGTTAACTACAACATGATGAATGTACGTTCAGAATGTTTCCTCCAAACAATAGACAAGTCACGTCTCGCAACATTTGATGCCGACAAGGCAAAGTACGAGGAAGACTTGAAAGCGTATAAAAAGGAGCACGGAATCAAATAAAAGACTGTAGCTTATATATAAAAGGAAAGAGGGATATGCCCAGACATGTCTCTCTTTCTTTTTGCAAGTAAAAAATGAAGGGAAGAGAAACAAGCCATAGCGAGGCTGAAATCGTGTAAGGATTTGGAAAAAATAGAATAGCAATATAAATGAAGACAATTAGAAATGTAATGCTCATCGGCTTACTGCTGATACTCGCCCTCCCTGTCGCTGCACAGCGAAAGGTGAAGTTCGGTATCTTCGACAAAGCCACCGAGCAACCAGTCATCGGCGCAGTCATCACTTACGCCGACAATGATAAATTGAAGTCGCCACAACGTACCGTCACCAATATGGACGGTGAGGCTACCATCTCGGTGCCTCAGGGTGGCAAGTGTTATTACCAGGTGGTATCCGTGGGCTATAACCCTCTGAAGGGAACCATCGGAAGCGTCAGCTCCCTCAAGCTCTTCATGACAGAAGACGTGATGAAGGTGAACGAGGTGGTGGTTACAGGTTCCCGTACCGCGCGACCAATCAAGCTGTCGCCAGTGAGCACGCAGGTGATCGGCGGTAAGGAACTGGTAGATGCAGGCTATGCCGACCTGACCAAGGCCCTGCAACAGGAGACACCGGGTATGAACATCCAGAAGGTGGGTTTCGGCAACGAAATCTCCATGCAGGGCTTGGATGCCCGCCACGTGCTCTTCCTGCAGGATGGCGAGCGATTGACGGGCGACATGGCGGGTAACCTCGACTATGAGCGTTTCAACCTCCATGCCATCGACCGCATCGAAATCGTGAAGGGTGCCAGCAGTACCCTCTACGGAAGCCGTGCATCGGGTGCCGTCATCAACCTTATCACCAAGAAGACCACCAAACCTATCGATATTCAGGCTGGTGTACGCTGGGGACAGATGAACGAGACCAACTACAAGAATCCTGAGAAAAAGGACTTCCTGTATATGTTTGAGAAGAACGCCGACCGCCCCAACCTGCAGAGCTGGGTATCGGCAGGATTCAATGCAGGCAAGGTAACTTCGCAGACGGATGTGTGGTATTCTTCGAGCGATGCCTTCTACATGTATCAGGCGGAGAACGACAAGAAGGTCTATACCCAAGAGGCGAACCCTTGGCTCGACCACGACGTGACCATTACCAGCGTGGCTTCCCGTCCGCCAATGGGCATCGAGGGCACAGAGCATATCTCGGTATCGCAGAAGGTATTCTACGACCCTTTCAAGAACCTGGAGATTCTTGCCTACGGTAGTGCGTTCTATATGAATACCTACGACCTCATTCAGGATATGACTTTCAGTCAGGCGCGTGACTGGACGGCTGGAACCAAGATAAAGTACTCCTTCAAGGATTGGTTCAAGATTACCGCCTCCCTGCATGGCGACTTCTACGACCGCTTCAAGCGCCACGAGCGTATCGACGAGCGTACCAAGGTGTATAAGAGCCGTATCTTCCAGCCTCGCCTCTCCATCACCTCGCAGAAGTTCGAGGGCCACGACCTCATCCTCGGTATCGAGCACCTGAGCGATGACCTGACGAGCGACCGATTCAACGGTGATGCCTCCCACATCATGCGCACCCGTTCGCTGAAGGAAACGGAGGCTTTCCTGCAGGACGAGTGGACGATGAACGACCACTGGATGGTTTCGGCAGGTGTGAGAACCAACTTCAGCCGTGCCTTCGGACTGATGGCGATGCCTAAGATTGCCTTCAAGTGGAGTCCATCGGATCACTGGGCGTGGAGAGCCAACTATTCGATGGGCTACCGTTCGCCAAGCATCAAGGAGCTGTTCTTCAACTGGGACCACCTCGGCATGTTCATGATCAAGGGTAACGAGGACCTGAAGCCTGAGAAGAATAACTACGTGAGTCTGGGCACAGAGTACTCGAACGATAACTTCTTCATCTCGGGCAATGTGTATGGCAACTTCTTCCGCAAGAAGATAGAGGGCGTATGGCGCATCTACGACATGCAGTATAACTTTGAATATACCAACCTCGCCAAGCAGAACCTCATCGGACTGGAGACCATCATGCGCTGGCACTTCCTCAACCACTTCACGATGAATGCCACCTACAGCTACGTGAACGTGAGCAAGACAGATGGCATCCAGGTGAACACCACTTCGCCACATGCTGCTACGGCAAGTCTTGATTATAAGTACAACAAGAAGAACTACCGTCTGGGCGCTACCTTCTCGGCAAGCTACATGGGTGAGAAGAAGTTTGATGTGCAGGACCGACTCTCTGTAAACGGTGAAAGCCACGATGCCTACTTCCGCTGCCAGTTGCCTCAGTATGTATTGTGCAACCTGTCGGTGATTCAGACCTTCTATAATAAGGTGAAGGTAACCGTGGGTGTGGATAACATCTTTAATTACGTGCCAAAGACCCTGGGTTCGGGCATCACCATGTTTAACGTGCCAGCAACGGCAGGAGCCAAGGCGCATGTGCAGGTGGAAGTGTTGGTAGATGAATTGGTAAAAGCATTCCGAAAGAAGTGAAGAGTGAAGAACGAAGAGTGAAGAATTCAATAGCTTTTCTTAATGATAATGATTATGAATATACTAAATAAGAAAAAAAATATTCTGCTTTGTGGAACGGTTCTGAGTCTGCTGTCTCTTTCGAGCTGCGTATCTTATGAGGCTGAGGACTTTACAGGTCATACCTTGCCCCGAAAAACAGGTTATAGCACGGGTGTTACCAACGACTGGCTCTATTTTGACCTGAAGACGGGACATCGCTATAATGTGCTGAATCCTAACCAGAGTGTCATCGCCTTTATTGATGGAAAACCAATAGAGGAGTATTTCCATTATAAAGGTACAGCCAAACTCGTAAAGTATTGGAGCGAGGGCGTACAGAAGAACATCTTCGAGGATGCAGAGCGTGATGCAAACGGCGATACCATCTTTACCAAGAATCAAGCCACTGGCAAGTTAACCTATAAGACGGTGAAGAGACAAGCCAACAGCATCTTAGTGATGGAAAACCAGGAGGATGATCCAAAGACCATGGCTTATCCTGCCACGGAATGGGACCTTGCCTTTAATGGTTACCAGCTGCGAACCAACAGTGGAACAAGCGGCATAGGCAAGGGTGGAGCTGCCGACCTGGGCTATGGCGAATATGACAAGTGGACGAGCAAGGCGCAGGTGGATGCTTATCTGGCAGAACACAACATGACTTTCGCCGTGGATGATTCAGCAAGCGTCTATGTCACCATGTCGCGGGAAGACTGGAACAAGTATTGCATCGCCAACAAACTGGATATGAACAAGAACCCTTGGTTCGACCCGAACAACGGACCAGCCAAGCAGTTGGTAAGCGGCAATCCGGTGCTCGAAAAAGCAATGAACTTCTCTGGTCCACCTCCAGTATATACTCCTTCTTTCCATACCTACGTAATCCGTTCGTGGGATGGCGAGAGATATTACAAGCTCCAGATCATCTCCTGGTATGATGCCAATGTGCAGATTGGTGATGAAGGAGGAAGAATCAGTTATTACTTAGATGAATTAAAATAAATGTTGAATGTTGAGTGTTGAATGTTGAGTTAGGCATACGCCCTCATATACTCAGTATATTCAACATTCAACACTCAACATTAAACATTAAAAATTGAAAAATATGAAACAATTGAATTGGTGGAAATCCATCGCTTCGTTCCTCGTGGTACTCTTTACCATGCCGTTGGGACATGCGCTGATGATGATAATGGATAAGACGATGACTCCTGAAGCTGTGCATTACTCAGCCTTCTTCATGGGGTTGGCAGGTCTTATCATGGTAGTAATCGGTGTCTTCGTAAAGGGAGATACCAAACAGACTCTTTGGGGACTTTTCGGAGGCCTGCTCTTCTGGACCGGTTGGATAGAATTCCTGTTCCAGTACTATGCTACCCGCTGGGGTACACAGCCGGAGATGGAGAATGGCGAAGTTGTGACTCGCCCTGAATACCTCATCCTCCCTGCCACCTTCGGCATGTGGATGATGGTGATGGTGCTCTACATCTTCTCAACCAAAAACGGATGTAACTTCATCAACTGGTGGCAGCGTGTTCTCTTCCGTTCCAGCAAGAATAAGATTGCCGCCCGTCCGATGACACATCATACCAGTATCGTCACCTTCATGGAACTGAACATGATTCTCTGGACCAGCTATCTCCTGTTGATGTTCTGCTACGACAAGAATTTCCTCGGCGACCATCATCCTGTAACTTCGGTTGTTGCCGCAGCTTGTCTGATAGGTAGTTTCTTCATCTTCCGAAAGCAGTTGCGTTTGAGCACATGGGGAGCCAATATCCGTATGGCAATTGCCACGGTCATTGTGTTCTGGGTACCTGTGGAAGTGCTTGGTCGCCTTGACTTTTTCAAGGAGATTTGGATTGAGCCGGAGAAGTATATCACCCAGATGATCTGCATCCTCGTGGCATTCGTGGCATTGCTCGTCTATATCATGTTTGCAACTCACAAGAAGAAAAGCCATGAGTAACAAGAAACTATATTGGTGGAAATCCATCGTGTCGATGGGCGTGATATTGGGAAGCATGCCCATGGTTCACTTGGTGGCACGAGTATTGAAGGACAACTACGACGGCACGCAACTGTTGGGTGCTGGCATGGCTGTGGGATTCGTGGGCTTGGTGATGGTGGTGGTCGGTGTTTTCGTCAAGGGACAGACTCGCCAAACCTTGCTCGGACTTATCGGTGGCATGTTCTACTGGACGGGTTGGGTGGATTTCCTCTTCATGTATTATGCCCATCGTTGGGGCACACATGCTGAGATTGACCCAGTGACAGGAGAAGTGTTGAGCCGCCCTGAATATCTTCTGCTCCCTGCCACCTTTGGCTTGTGGGCAATGGTGATGTTGCTCTACATCTTCTGTTCCCGAAATGCCTGCAACTTCCTCAACTGGTGGCAGACGCTCTTCTTGGGGAAGAACAAGCGACTCATCGCCGCTCGCCCGATGACACGCCACACCAGCATTGTTACCTTCATGGAAATCAACACAATGCTCTGGACTTGCTATCTCCTGCTGATGAACCTCTACGATCCTCAATTGTTTGGTCGTGAGAGTCCAGTCACCTTCGGTGTAGCCTTCGGTGCCTTGCTTTCCGCCCCATACGTATTTCGCAAGCAACTCCACTTGCCATCGTGGGGAGCAAACATCAGAATGGGTACGGCAACGGTCATCGTGTTCTGGATAGCGGTAGAGGCATTTAATCGCACGGGCATCATCGGGAAGTTCATTGCACATCCGGGCGAATATCCTTGGCATTGGGTGGTAATGGTGATAGAACTTTGTTTCTTGGCAGGAAAGATTGTCAAGGATGCAAGGGCGAAGAAAGAAACAAGATAGATAATCAAATAAGGGCTTCCTACTTCAAGGATTTATTACAACTACTTGGATTGGCTTTGTTGCCATACGTAGATGGTTTAACAAAATCCAGTAAGCGTTCCTTGATACACAAAGCATTGAGAATCAGCGCAATAAAATCCGTTGATGCACAAAGTTGCCTTTCCGCATTGTTACCTGCTTTGCATAGGTAACTGTGGCTCACGATTTAGTAACTGAACTACTTCAATATTCCTCACTCGCTTGCTTTATGCCGATTTGGCAACTTTGTGCAAATCTACTCATTCCCAACTGTTTACGTTCCAACCTCTCTTATTCTCCTTTGGCTGCTTTAGAGCTTTATGTTAACAAAACTAACTCATAGAGTTAACATCCAAAAGTCATAGAGTTACGGGGAGAAAAGCACAGAGTTGCGAGAAGAAAGCTATAGAGAGAAAAGCTGAAAAAGCCTGATTTTGACTCCAAAACCACAGAAAAAAACAACACGGACAAATTGAATTTGTCCGGCTCTTTTGTCCGTCGGTTTATAATATCCTAAATATCAACTACTTAGAACCAACCGGACAATTTGTCCGGACAAATTCAATTTGTCCGTGTTTTAAAAATGAGCTATAATCTGCTCTTTTCTGCATTACCAGCACCCGTACCCTTATACTTGCTCTTGGTGGCATTGAAGTTATAAGTTACATTGACCAAGAACATACGGGTATTATCTATACCGGTTCTGGTGAAGTGCGCATACGAATTATTATATTTCCAACTCTCGTTCTGACCATGAAGCAAATCCTCTGCTTCCAGTCTCACAACCAGTCGGTTATTCAGGAACGACTTGGAAATAGACGCATCCAGGGAATTCCATGCATAGTTGACACCCAATTCGCTATAATTACGCGACTGGTAAGCGTATTCCAATCGAGCCTTCCAATGATGAGGCAATACCCAGGTATTCTCCAAATCCAGATAGAGAGAAGGACGGTTGGCATTATAGTCGCTGACGTATTTGCTGGTATCAAAGAACTGATTGACCAGACCTACCGTATAGTCAAGATGCCATAAGCCTATCACCGGAGTAGCCTCAAGATAGAACTTCAGGTTCTGAATCTTATCTACATTCTCGTAATATGACAGGGCTATATCCTTATTGCCCTGGAATGGCTTCATCATATATACCGAAGCATTCTTGTTGTAAATATATTCAGCAGAGAAACTCAGCCAGGAATATTGCGCATCCCATTCCAGATGATAGGCATCCTTTGGTCGCAAGCTAGGATTACCGCTTTCATAGGAATGACGACTCGTATATCGGGTATAACCGGAAAGACGGAAGTAACTTGGTCGATAGGTCTTCGCCGTGAAACTCAACGAAGAATGCCACTTGCCCTTGTCATATCCCAAGGATACATTAGGAAATACATTATCATACTTTCTGCTCATATCCGGGTTGAGCACTCCCTCGGCATAATAGTCTGATTTTACATGCTCATATCTCACACCGGCATTCAGGGAATAATCTCCCAACGACCATGCAGCCTCAGCAAAAGCGGCTATGTTCTGTTCCTTGATTCTGGAATCATTGGATGCAGCCACACCACCCTCGTTCTGGTTGTTGGTATGACTATCAGAATTTGTGTATTCCGAACCAAAGTCTATGTTCAACTGGTCGGTCAAAGGATAAGAAACAACCATTTTACCGGCAAGCAACTTTCCTTTGGTATGGCTATCTGAACATACAATCTGGTCGCCCAACTCAGAACTGGTTTCGGTGGCTTTCTGTATCTGGTCTTTAGTCCGCCACATAGCAGATGCATTCAGGTCTATACTCCACTTGCCTATCTTACCATCATAATAAAAGTCAGCCTGATGAAAAGGAGTCTGCTTGGAATCTGACTCATCGTTGAGATAATTTACATCTCCCTGGTGAACTCCATCCTGAAAGATGGAATAGTTCTGCCTAACAGTAAAATACTTGGTATAGCCAGAACCAAACTTATATTTCAGACCGATGGTATGATTTTCGTTGAATTCATAATTGAAACCCAGATTGGCATCAGGTCCATAATTTCTAGCATCTATGCGCCCTGCAGATTTTTGATATATCTGATGCTGATTTCCATTGATATATTCATCCAATCCCAACTTATCATAAGAATAGTAATCTGACCACATCAATCCACCGAATACATCCAGTCCACCCACACGGTAATTGAGATTAGCCTGCTCTTGCCAGGCATTCTTCATGGCAAAACCATATTTTGCCTGGAAATTACCACTCCATCCATAACCTTGCTTCTTGACCGTAGTAATACGAATCACCGAATTAACCTGGGCATCATACTGCGCACCAGGAGTCGTGATAACCGTCACGTTCTTCACATCCTTGGAAGATATGGTTTGCAATTCATTTTTGTCGGTCAGCTTTCTGCCATTGACATAAATCTCCGGTGTGCCTTTTCCAAACACCGAACAGTTTCCATCCTTATCCACACGCACTCTTGGAACCTGCTTCAACAAGTCGGCAACCATACCCGCATCACTCAGTATTGTACCCTGCACCTGGGTCTGGAATCCCTCGCGAGTCAGTTTTGTCTTGGGGCGAACCGCCTTTACTATCACCTTCTGCAGGTTCATCGTTGCCTCCTTCAGAGTAATTGAACCAATCTTACCTGTATTATATGTATTGCTTGTCGTAATATAGCCCACGCAACTTACTCTTACTATCACCTTTCTGGCTCCACAGGGAATCACAAACTGGCCATTCTCATTCGTCACACCGCCATTAATCAATGAAGAGTCACGAACATTCAGCAGGGCTACATTGGCGAAATCTACAGGGCGATGATGCGTATCCACAATGCGACCTATCATCTTGGTGGGAGTTTTCTGCGTACACTCCACAAAGATGTTTTCGCCATCTATCGTCATCTTCATCGGATAGAAGCCCATGATCTGGCGGATGGCATCCGGAGCGGTTCGCTTCACGATACTCGTGGTAACCGTGAAATCTTCCAGTTCATCATACATAAAGTTGATACGATAATCCTTGGTGCTCTTGGCAAGGATGGTGAGTGCTTCTGACATAGAAGTGTTGCGGAAGCTGCGGGTGATGCGTTGGGCATAGATGGTCTGAAGAGAAAGGCTCATCAAACCTGCCAGCAGTATGATATATCTTAATCTTTTCATCTTATTCCACGATTAAAGTTTGACCTTCATGACGAATATTCACTTTCTCAAAATGATTCATCAGTTCGATGATATCATCCAGACTCATGTTCTTCTCCAGTTGCAGGAAGAGACGGATGTGGCGAGCCGACTCGTTCTGATAAGTTACCTGGAGATGGAAATGCCCGGCAATAGGAGTCAGGATATTCTGAAGCTCAGCGTTTTCGTAAACCAATGGGAGCTGGGCAAGACTTGCAGAATCTGTCTTTTCTTCTATGTTGGATTTCTGAGGAGCAGAAACCTGCTGGATAGAATCCTTTCGGGATGCCACGAGTTCGGTATTGTTCTTATCAGATGGCTGATGGGAACGGGTTACCAGATGAATGGCAGCAAAGGTGATGCCGGAGACGACAAGGACGGCAGCAACGGCAGCCACCTTTCTCATCGGGCTCCAGAGAGGAAACGATTTGGCGGTTTGCTGGGTTTCTGCATTCTGACTCATCTCTTCTTTCTGCTGCTTTTCTTCTTTCTGCTGCTTTTCTTCTTTCTGCTGCTTTTCTTCTTTCAGCTTCATCTCATCTTGCAGCTTCTCCCATTCTGCATCAATCGAAGGCATCTTCATCCCTTCCTTCGACTTGGCGAAATCCAGAGACTGTCGGGTCTCTACCACCTGCTGATAGAGTTCGTTCACTTCTTCATCGCCCAGAAGTTCATCCTTTTGGGTTTCGGAATACTTTTCGGGATGCTCCAGGAAATCGAGGAGCATATCCCATTTCTGAGAATCCATCTTCTGAGGATCTATGTCAGATAGTTCATGTTTCATTTTCTTTTCCTTTCTTCATTTTAGGGTTCCATTGTAAGGACGTCTTCAGACAATAGAATCATGGTTATACTATTTACCTTTCAACTTTTCTCTGAGCGTTCGCAAACCTTTCACGATATGCTTGTTCACTGCCGAGACGCTGATGCCCAGCTCCTCCGCCGTATCCTTATACGACATTCCTTCCCGATAGCACAATCGGATGACGGAAGCAGTCTGGTCGGTCAGGTCGTGGTCGATGCAATCCACGGCAGCCTGCCATCGCTCTTCCAGACGAGAAGGTTCTTCCCCCGTCAATTTCTCTTCCGAGAGAGGGAGAAGCCGTTTCAGTCTTTCATCTCTCTTCTTTCTGGCTATGAGATTGATGCAGGCATTCTTCACGCTCCGCATCAAGTAAGCCCGGTCTGGAACCAGCTGTTTATCCCACAATCTGGAGAACACGTCACTCACAACATCCCTCGCCTCCTCATTATCATGGAGCAAGGCAAAGGCGAAGCGATACATCTGCTCGTAATGGTCGTGGAACAGCCGTTCCATCCGCTGTTCATTTTCTTCTGTCATCACGTCATTTTCTTCTTGTTTCTACTCTTATATACAAGCTTTCCTGAAATCAATTACCCCTAAAATGAAGAAATCTTCTACTTTCTTTGGAAAAACAATGCAAAGATAATCCTAATTTCATTATAAGACTAATAAATAATAGTTAAAAAACATATCTTCTCTTCATTTTTAAGTTAATTTATAAACAACTTAAAGAAGATTGTATTATCTTTGCAACGAAATAACTTAAAAGTTAAGCTTATGGAACAGAAGTACAACATAGAGCTTATAGAAGAGTATGAAGATATAAACTTCTATAGTATTCATCTTGAAGGAGAAGAACTCTCTGAATTTGAAAATTTCTTTGAGAAATTTCCAGAAGGATGTTCTTACGATGAAGAAATAGATGTCGTCATTTCATGGTTGGACAAAATCTCCGAACGAGGAGCTTTGGAACGTTATTTCCGTCCGGAAGGCCACTATGGAGATGGTGTTGGAGTTATCCCAATAGATATTGGTAACAAGATTCGACTCTACTGTATCAGATTATCTAACAAAATTCTGATTTTCGGAAACGGAGGAGTCAAAGATGCTAAAAGTTGGCAACAAAGTACAACACTAGCTCCCTATGTAAAACTCTTGATAGATACAAGTCGTTTCATTCAATCGAGAATCAAAGATGGAACAATTGTATTAGTTGACAAAGAAATAATTGGAAATTTAAACTTTACAAGAAATGAGAAGAAGTAAGATTTTAGAAGAACGCCGCAAACATGTTGATCCTGAGATTCGCCGGTCTGTAGATTTGTCTTTCCAAATCGTAGATAGGATACATGACATTCTGGTTTCTAAAGGGATGAAGCAGAAAGACCTAGCCCTTCTACTCGGAAAACGGGAAGCGGAAATAAGCAAGTGGATGCGGGGAACACATAATTTTACAATAGACACTCTTGTATCTATTGAGGATGCTCTCCAAGCTCCGATATTAAATGTCGTCCATCAGGATTTAGAAATATGTGTATAAAATTTTAATCGGTCAAGCAAAGAGCAAAACAATAAGGTTTTGTCTTCGCTTGACCGATTGTCATATATTCATTGTTTATTAAGAGAGTTTCTTCCTAACAAGAACTACAAGCGGCTCTTTTCTTCATTGCCGGCTCCTGTGCCTTTGTACTTGCTGTTAACAGAGTTGAAACGATAGCTTATAGTTAGCTTAACAGCTTGCGAATCGCTATAGTTCCATTTATCGAGCAACATACTTGTACCATAGGTAAACATAGAGTTACGAGCTGTACAAAAGACATCCGTTGCCTGAAATTGAAAAGTCCATTGTTTAAACTTCTTTGTTATTCCCAAATTCAACTGAAAACTCGGCTTCAGGGTTGCTATCGTATTATCACCAGAAGTATGCCCTATCATATCAGCCGTCAGTATATAACCTTTTGAAATAGAGAAAGAATTAAACCAATTGGTCATCAACAACGGATTGTTCAACTTAAGCATTTGCCCATAATGAACCATTTCAAAATTCTGTCCCATCAATACCAAAGACAAGCGAGGAGACCAAATCCCTATACTTGGCGACAATGATAGAACTGCCGTATATGTATTCATGTGGGAACGATTGACATTCGTTAGAATGTTGAGCGGTTTACCTTCACCCGGCTGCAAATCTATCGTATTCACTATGAAGTCATTGATATGTTGAAAACTGAAATTTAAATATACCCATTTGTATAATCCTGCGAAGGTTATGTCATGGATAATTTCAGGCTTCAGAAGAGGATTTCCCTTTTCATAAGTGAAGACGTCATCATATTGCATATTGCTGCTCAATTCCTGATAAGACGGACGACGAGTCTTCATCGTATAATCCAACGAGAAATTGGCTTTGCCTATCGGAAATGATAAACTTGCATTCGGAAACAATTTATCATACCAACGACTTTGTCCATCAATCCAGATTCCTTTCTCATAATAATCAGAAACGGTATGTTCATACCTCAGACCTGCTTCTAAATCAATTTTTCCCAATGGAAGATAATAGGTCAAGAATCCAGCCAACTTATTTTCCCTGATATGGTCATCTGTAGAAGCTATTATCTGTTCCACATTGTTGTAAGTTTCCTTGCGGTCTGTATAGATAAACTCACCACCACCTTCTAGCTTTCCTTTCCCAACAGGATAAGACAGCGCCAATTTAGAAGCAGCCATTACATTGTCCGCCTTGTTTGTGCTGTTAACATTGCTTTCACCAGAAGCACTACTCTGCTCCTTAATATTCTGCACAGCCTTGTTCTGGCTAACAACCAAGTCATTATCAAAAACGACATTCCATTTTCCGAATTCTCCCCGATAATAAGCATTCACATAATGAGCAGGAGGCGTCTTGCGATTCCATTTCATATCATAAGATATGGATTCCAACTCTGTCCCATTCTTCATTACACGTTGATATGTAGGCCATGAAGCAGTACTATTGGGTAAAAAGTTTACATTATAAGTAGCACCTATGGAATGTTTCTCATTGAAGACATAATTGAAACCTATCTTTGTGGCAATTTGGGCTTTGCTTTTGGGGAATATCCCGATGTCGCTATGCATTTGCCACATTTCTCCATCTTTAATGACAGTCTTTTTATCTATCTGATGCTGATACCTTTGCGTCAAATCATGATAAAGACTTCCAAATATATCCAGTCCTCCTCTACGCCAGTTTAAATTACCGCCCTCAGACAAAGATGTAAAATGTCCCTGCCGAGCCATAGAAGTAAACCCACCGCTCAGTCCATCACCTTGTTTCTTATTCGTTCTAATCACAATGACAGCCTTTACCGTAGCATCATATTTTGCTCCAGGATTGTTGTTGAGAGTTACGGAGGCGATGTCTTTGGAACTTATTCTATCCAGTTCCCCCTCATCCGTCAACTTCCTTCCATTCACATATACCAATGCTTCACCCTTGCCATAAACACGATATTTTCCATCACTGCCATAAACACTCGGCACTTGCGCCATAACATCGTTGGCAGTACCAGCTTCGCTCAAAGGTGTTCCTTTCACCTGAGTAACAAGTCCTTCATTCGTCATCTCAAAGGTTTTACGATGTCCTTTCACAACCACCTTCTGCAGGTTCATTGTTGCCTCTTTCAGAGTTATTGTCCCTATCTTACCTATATTAAAGGTATTGCTTGCCGTAATATAGCCCACACAACTTACTCTTACTATTGCCTTTCTGGCTTCGCAGGGAATCACGAACTGGCCATTCTCATTCGTCACGCCACCATTTATCAATGAAGAATCACGAACATTCAGCAGGGCTACATTGGCGAAATCTACAGGGCGTTTCTTATTGTCGATGATGCGGCCTATCATCTTGGTGGGAATCTTCTGCGTACACTCTACCATGATATTATCCTCCACCTGCGTCATCCTGATGGGATAGAATCCAATCAGCTGCATGATGGCATCGGGAACACTCTGGTTTCGGATGCTCTTGGTTACCCTGAAATCTTCCAGTTCATCATACACAAAGTTGATGGTGTACTTATGCTGGCGGGCGTTCAAATCCTTCAACGCCGCAGAGAACGACACATTATTATATTGTCGGGTAATGCGCTGGGCATAAGACTGCTGAACCCAAAGCAACAGGAAGAGAAGCAGAAGCTCTCTGATAAGCTTGCCGCTAACGGGCATTGGTTTCCAAAAATCTCTCATAAATATATCCTCCTATCTTATTTCACCATCAATGTTCCGTCAATATACTCTATCTGTATGCGGTCGAAAGCATTCAAAATCTCCAGGTTCTGCTCCAAAGTCTTCGTCTTGTTCCAGTTGAAGAAGAGACGGATGTGCTGGGCACCGGCATCCACATACTCCACCTTGACATGATAGAAACCGGATAACTGAGCCAGGATGGTTCCCAATTCAGCATCATCAAACACCACCGGCTTCATATCAAGCGAATCCTTGTTCTCTGCTGTTGCAGCACGAAGACTGTCATTCGGCAGCGCCTGGGTTGTTGCCAGCTGTTCTGTCGCAGCCTTGTTATCCACTGTCTGATCAGAAGCCGGGAACCCCAACCAGCCATTGTGAATCGCAGCCAAGGCTACCCCCGAAAGGAAGATGATGCCGACGATGGATGCAGCAATCTTCATCCGGTTGCGATAAGCGCCTTTGGATTTGCCGGCATCTATCGCCATCTTATCCTCGAGATGTGCCTGAACAAACTCCTTCCAAGCCTCATCCACATCCACATTCTTCGGTTTGGCTTTCTTGCCAGCCATTCTCGCCATCGCCAGTTCATGGAAGAACTCCTTCACTTCCTCATCGGCAAACAGGCGTTCCACCTGCTCGTCGGTATATTTCTCGGGATGCTCCTGCATGTCAAAGAGCATCATCCGCTTTTCTTCTTTACTCATGTTTGTCATTGTCTTGCTCATTTAAATTGTTTCTTAATCCAGTCCATCGCCTTCGAGAGATGGTTGAATACCGTCACCTTGCTCACTCCCACTTCATCAGCCACCTCCTGATAAGATTTCTCCTGAAGATAGCGCAGACGGAAAATGAGTTGCCGGATAGGCGGTTCCAGGTCTTCGATGAGAAGCATCAGCCGGTCGAGTCGCTCGTCGGTCTCTTCAGAGAGAATCACGTCGGCATCATCCAGCAGCAGCTTCGCCACCCTTTCCTTCACGCTCTTACGAGCTATCAGGTTGAGACAGCGGTTGCGTACGCTCCGCATCAAGTAACCGTCCTCACTCCCAGGCACCAGAACCACATCATCGGCAAGAATCTGGGCGAATACTTCACTCACCACATCCTTGCTCTCGTCATCATCCGAAAGAATGCATCTGGCCAGATTGTACATCTTCGCATAATGCTGACGGAATAACTGTTCTATGTCCTTTTTTCTGTTCATATACTATCTATACAGTTGAGCCAAACGAAAAACTAAGCAAAACATCTACTTTTTTGTTTTTTCCTTTAAATCCGAATCGAAATCACCAAGAATCTCCCCGGATTGGAATGCAAAAGTACACAATCTATCGGAGATAGAAGACAAATGGTAAGGATAAATCGATTTTCAGTTGATTTATTTGTTCATTCCAACATTTTTTATTACTTTTGCCCACCAAATTACGAACAAGTAAATAAGATTGGTATAAAATAGGTATTACCAAGATAAAATAAAGAATAGATTAGATAAAGGAGAATAAGATTATGTCAACGATTATTTATCCATCACCGATATTCGGTCCGGTAAACTCCCGCCGTCTGGGAGTTTCATTGGGCATCAACCTCATGCCATCTGATGGCAAGGTCTGCTCATTCGACTGCGTTTATTGCGAATGCGGATTCAACGCCGACTTCCGTCCTAAGAAGAAGCGCCCTACCCGCGAGGAGGTAAGAGAAGGATTGGAGAAGGTTCTGAAAGAGCGCCACGACAACAGCCAGCCTCTGGATGACATCACCTTCGCCGGAAATGGTGAACCTACGGGACACCCAGACTTCAAGGGCATCGTGGAAGATACGATGGAACTCTGCAAGAAATATTTCCCTGAAGTACAGGTATCTGTACTCAGCAACGCCACCTATATATATAAGGAGGAAGTGAGAGAGGCGCTGATGCTCGTGGATAACAACATCCTGAAACTGGATACCGTGGATATGGATTACATCAAGAAGCTGGACCGCCCTCAGCAGCCTAACTACGACGTGCAGGATGTAATCAAATATCTGAAGATGTTCAAGGGGCACGTCATCATCCAGACCATGTTCCTGAGAGGTGACGGTTTGGACAATACCAGCGAGCATTTCGTAGCTCCTTGGCTGGAGGCAGTGAAAAACATCCAGCCTCAGCAGGTAATGGTTTATACCATCGCCCGCGAAACACCAGACAAGTTGCTGGAAAAGGCACCAAAGGAAGTACTCGATGCCATCAAGGACCGTGTAGAGGCACTGGGCATCAAGTGTACAGCCAGCTATTAAGAGATAATAAGGATAAGAAAGAAAAGCAAGTAGAAAAAAGAAAGAATGAAAGCGAAAAGTAATATCCTTATTATCAGCGACATGTGTGGCTACGGAAAGGTATCTGCCGCTGTTCAGATGCCTATCCTCTCTTATATGGGACTCGACGTGTTCAATCTGCCCACCATGCTCATCAGCAACACCTTCCCATACGGCAAGTACGCCATTCTGGAATGCACTTCGTATATCGAGGAAGCCTTGCAGAAGTGGAACGAACTGGGCATTCATTTCGATGCCATCACTACGGGTTTCATGGCTTCGGAGCGTCAGGCTAAGCTGGTGGCACGCTATTGCAGAGAACAGGCTGCACTGGGCACCGACATCTATGTGGATCCCGTGATGGGCGATTACGGCAAGCTCTATGGTGGAGCCAGTGAGAGTACCGTGAGATGCATGAAGGAGATGCTGAGCGTATCACATCTCTGTTTTCCCAACTATACCGAGGCTTGCCTGCTGACGGATTCGGAATACAAGGAAGAGGGAATCTCGGAGAAGGAAGCCTATGAACTGATAGATAAACTGAGAGCCATCGGTTCCCACTCCGTGCTCATCACCTCATGCATCGTAGAGGGTCAGCATGCCGTGGTAGGTTTCAATCATCTTACAGAAGAGTATTTCCTCCTGCCCTACGAAGAAATCCCTGTTCAGTTCCCGGGCACCGGCGACATCTTCTCCAGCATCATCGTGGGCAGACTGAAGGATGGCGATCATCTCCGCCATGCTACCCGCATCGCCATGGATACCCTGCGCAACTGGATAGACATCAACAAGAATGACAAGGACAAGAACCGAGGAATTCCGATAGAAAGGCATCTGGGGGACTTGTAAATCGGATTTCCGGGCATCCTTGCCTTGAACCTCGGCAGAGTCTCTTGGGCTAGTATAAAAACTAGCCTTCAAAGAAAACAATTGCACTTGATTATTTGCATATATCAAATAATAATTGTAAATTTGCGGTGGAAATATAAACTTCGATGATTATGGCAAAGGAAAGTATCTATCCCGTTGGGGTGCAAACCTTCAGCGACATCATAGAGGAAGGTATGGTCTATGTAGATAAAACCGCCCTCATTTACAATATGGCAAAGAAATACAAATATGTGTTTCTTAGCCGTCCACGCCGTTTTGGTAAGTCCCTGCTAAGCAGTACGCTGCGCTCTTACTTTGAAGGAAGGGAAGAGCTTTTCAAAGGACTCGCCATCGAAACTTTGGAGAAAGAATGGATAGAATATCCTGTACTCCATTTCGATCTGTCAACCTTCAAGAACTGCGATTTATCTCTCTTTCCTGAAAAATTCGACATGCAATTACGCAGGTTCGAAAAGCAATTCGGAATAGAAGATATGAGGAAAAGTGCCGGCAACAGATTAACCCAGCTCATAGAACAGGCAGAATCGATGACCGGCAGAAAAGTCGTTATCATTATTGACGAATACGATGCTCCTTTACTTGATGTATTGCATGATGAGACCAAACTGGAAGCTGTAAGAACTATCATGCAGGAGTTTTATGCGCCTATTAAAGCCAACAGTTCGCATATTCATTTTGCCTTTATCACGGGAATCACAAAATTCTCTCAACTCAGCATCTTCAGCACCATCAATAATCTTACCAACATCAGTATGGATCCGGAGTTTTCTACCATCTGCGGCATCACCAAGGATGAACTGGACACCGTTCTGAAAGAAGATATTGCTTTGCTGGCTAGCAAAAATCATGTATCATTCGAAAGAATGAGAGAATTGCTAAGAGAAAACTATGATGGTTACCACTTCAGCAGGGAAGGTGAAGATATCTTCAATCCGTACAGCCTCATGAGAAGTTTTGCGGCAGGATTCATCGACAACTACTGGTATGCTTCGGGTACATCAACCTACCTGATTCATCAGATGCAACATTTCCATACAGATGTCACAACACTTGACGATATGTTTGCCTTTTCCTCATCCTTCGACCGTCCTACGGAAAAGATGAGCGATGCCTTGCCTTTGCTCTACCAAAGCGGCTATCTTACCATCAAAAAGTATGACCCGCTGAGCAATGGATATTATCTAGGCATTCCAAACAAAGAGGTAAGGGCAGGATTAATGGAGAATCTCCTTCCCATCTATTCCGGCAAGAGCGATAGCCAGTCCTTAGGTTTTGCAGCACTCTTCTATCGTGACCTGCTAACGGGTAACATAGACCAAGCCATGGAGCAGATGAAGGCTTACTTTGCTTCTATTCCATACCCAGAGGGAGGAAAGAGCGTATTGGAGAATATGCAAAAGAGCGAATATTATTATGAGACTATTCTCTACATCGTTCTTTCAATGATGAATGTGGCAACCTATACACAAGTAAAAAGTTGCAGGGGAAGAGCTGATGCTGTAATGTTTGCTCCTTCAGCAATTTTTGTCTTTGAGATAAAGATCAACAAACCTGCCCAAGAGGCTTTGGCTCAAATAAACGAGAAAGGTTATATGATTCCTTACTCCGCAGATGAAAGAAAAATATATAAAATAGGTATCAGCTTCAGTACTCAAACCAGAACAGTAGAAGACTGGGAATTTGAAGAGGTAAAATAACCCTTCAATACTCCTACAATAAATATAAATGGAAAAGAAAGAAACAAATACACTCAGTATATTTCAGCGCCCGGTATGGGTAAGCCTGTTCGCCCTTACGGCTGCTATCTCGTGGGGATGGGCTTACCCATTGATAAAAATGGGAATGGAGGAATATCAGATTACAGCAGACATGACCGGAAGCAAGATGCTTTTTGCCGGCATCCGCTTCTTCATCTCCGGCATCATCATCCTTGCCATCGCCAGAAGCTCACACCGTGAATTCGGATTCAAGAAGAAAGCTGTTCAAGAGAATGTCTGGTTTCTTCTCCTCTATGCACTCCTCAACACTACCCTTCATTATGCCTTCTTCTATTTCGGACTCTCGCATAATGCAGGAGCACGTTCAGCGATACTCAATTCTATGAGCGTCTTCACGGTGGTTATCTTTGCCTGCATCTTCTTCAAGAGCGACAGGATGACGTGGCGAAAGGCATTGGGCTGCATCATCGGCTTCCTGGGCATCCTTGCCTTGAACCTTGGCGGAAAGGAAAGCGGAAGTTTCACATTCCTGGGCGATGGTATGATTATCCTCAATGCCCTGTGTGGAGCCAGTGCTTCCCTGCTGACCCGAGGATTGAGCAAGAGGGTGGATGTTTTCGTAGGAACCGGTTATTCGCTAAGCATCGGTGGAGCCTTGCTGGTGATTCCTGCATTGTTAATGGGTGGCTATCTGCCAGTCATCAGCCTCTGGGGCATCACGATTCTGCTGCTGCTCATTGCCATCTCAACCATCAGTTTCGCTCTCTACAACAAATTATTGAGCTGCAATCCCGTAGGAAAGGTAGCGATATACAATTCGCTCATCCCCGTAGTAGGAGCCATCACCTCCTGCCTCTGTCTGGGCGAAACCTTCTACTGGAAGTATCTGATAGCAGGCGCATTGGCTACTGCCGGAATTTATATCATCAATAAAGGGAAGAAATAAATTCCGGCTGTTGCCCATGCAACCCATATAGAAAGCAAAGCCAACTATTTCAAGATACCCGTTTCGCGCTCCTCATTGTTGATATTCCGCTGTATCTTACGGTAGTCCTTTCCCCGATTGATATTCCAGGCAACACCGATACGGAACAAATTACCTTCCGAATTGTCATAACCACGAACCTGCTTACGGAGCAAAGCGTTGACGATTTCTGCAGAATAGGATTTCGGATGAGCCATAAACGGATTATGCATATAGAGCGTAAAATCGAAATCACCTATATGATAACTGGCTGAGGCTGCCAATGAAGGAGGATTATGCCCGATGTTCTCTCCCTCCATAAAATTCCAACCGTTATCAGCATACAGTATCACAGTCCATTTTCCCCAATACCCCTGTAATGTTCCACCATAATTATAAGCGGTATAACAATGACTGTACTCATCGCCCTTATTGAAAAAACGGTAAATACCTGCGTTCACAGATAATATAAGGTGGTCGGGGATAATGTCAAACCGGGTATCATTCGTAAGATACAACATATTACAATGGGGCTGATTCATCTGGGAATAAAGAAACTGATCATTTTCCGTGCGGGTGTATTTCGCCAAATCACAATGACGATTGATGCGATAATTCAAGGTAAAATCAGTATTTATCCTTGGTTTACTGAAAGAGAATACCACCCAGTTTTCATATCTACTGTTAGGCTTAAGCGAAGGATTACCCACAGTCCATTCCATACTGTTCTTTCGAATACGGGTATCCGAAATCATAGCTATCTGCGAAATATGCTGTGATAATTCACTTCCCAAGCGGATCTGAAACGAAGATGTCAAGGAATAAGCCAATGTGAGTTTCGGACGACAAAGCCAAAAACTAAAATCCTCATCTCCCTGTCGATAAGACTGATTACTCAACCCAAAGCCAGCCACATAAGTTAAACGGGATGTTCCTTCCTTGAATTGTCCCAAACTTCCCTTGATTTGTGCAAAACCATAAATACCCAATGAACGGATACCATTCTCGCTAACCACATCACCCAAATACTGATTATCCATATATTTCCAGTTCAAGTTGGTTCCTGCAGAAAAAGTAAAGGGTTTCAACCGGTTTTCATAGATAGCCTCGGCTATGAGCGAATAGGTCTTTCCATCTACCTGATATTGATAGGGTTCGCCCTCACCTTCATAATAGGCTCCTTTGGTGTGAATATAAGTACCCAAAACATCTGCCGACAAAGACTGATGCTTGCCCAACTGATGATAGAAATACAAATCGAGAGCAGGAGTAAAATCCCTATCCTTGCTGGTTCTGTAAACAGGATACGCAGGCTTTCCAGATTCAGAAAACCACATCTCATTCGATGTATAAGGCTGATTGCTGAAATCCGTGGTAAGCGTTGTCTGGAATACATATAATGCAGAATCAGCCAGATTATACTTCAACTGCAATGTATTATCATAATTTCGAGTTGCCACATTCATGATTTTTCGAGATATCTGATACTCAGAACCATCATGTAGAAGATACTGAGCATCCTCATTATATTCGGATGCCTTATTATCCACATAAGTCTGCTCATATAAAATATTCAATTGGCTCTTGCCCCTATTGACAGATGCATAGACATCGTTCGAACCGATCTTGGTAGTTAGTGCATTGGTCAGGTTGAAGCCCAAACTGCCACCCGATGAAGCCCTGCGGGTATGAATATCTATCACGTATGCAATATTCTTTCCATATCTTACGCCAGGGCTATCGATATAATCTACACTCATAACAGAAGCTACATCCAGCATCTGCACGTCATGCATATTGGCGAGAATGCCATTGATACGAATCTGTACTTCTCCTTTATTATCGGTAGCAGAAATGGAACGGCCAGCCTCATCAACCCTGATATGAGGCAAAGCCAACTTTCCTAAAAGCGAAAAACCAGAAAAAGAACGCTGCTTCTGAATATCGCTTGGGAATATCAACTTACCATCTTCCTTGTTGACTACTCGTGCCGCCTTCACAACAACCTCTTGCAAGGCTATAGAATCATTCGATACCTTCTGGATCTCCTGGGCACGTATTTCTACACAAGAGATCAATGCCCACAGCATCACCATAGCTGTTAACAATTTACTTTTCTTCATTGTCATCATATACTTTTCTAAAACTTGTTTTCTGCTGCAAAGGTATCAAAAAGAGAAGACCGAAGCGAAAAATATGACTGACATGAGTCTGACATTTATCAATTAACGAATATTATATCTAGTTTTATTCCATCTTTCATAGAATTTCTGTACTTTTGCATTTGAATCTTTAAACAGTATATCATTTAAACAGAATAGATAATATGAAACTGAAAGCATATCATTCCATCCTCATCTTCGCCATCCTTGTGATGTCTGCGGCATTCTCCAGCGTGAGTAACTACCGCAAGGCTCAGTATGCCATTGTACAAGATATGAACAAAGCTTTGGCTCTGACTCTTCAGGAAAATAAATATCAATGGATTACGCCTGATACCATCCAGAGCTACCGCTCGCATCTCAGTATCGATTTGCTGAAATCAACCAGCAATCTCTGCTATGTGATGGAAGACAGAAGAAGAGGCAAAAACAATTCCCAGTTGGTAAATAGCGCCAACCTGCTCAGCAGCAAACAGATGCTCCTCAACGAGCATTCTATCCAAAGTTATGCTAACTGTTCGATGGCAGATGTTTTGAGTATGAGCAACCAGCGGACATCTTTGACGCTTACCCTCATGGCTATGATTTGGGCAATTGCATCGCTATACTATCATCGCAGAAAGCAACCCTGGAATCATGAGGCTGATATGTTCGGCACCATGTGCTATTCTCAAGACGAGGATTCCTTCTACAATCAGGAAAGCGGACAAGCCATCAAGTTTACTCCGATGCAGCACCAACTGATGCAACTCTTCTTCAACAATACGCATCATCAACTCTCCAAACAGGAGATTTGTGATGCTCTTTGGCCTAAGAAACCGGATGCCAGCGAAACGCTCTATACCTTGATTCGCCGTATCAAACCGGTGATTGAGCTGAATAGCAACCTCATGATTGAGTCGGAAAGAGGCAAGTCTTATCGACTGATTATCAGATAAGTTCAGAAATGTCAGCCAAATGTCATACTTATTATTTGGCAGTTTCTCATCTTCTTCATACCTTTGCAGCTATAATACAGAAGCAAAGATATGAAGAAGATTTTTTTGATAGCAGTTGTCTTGCTGATGATGATAAACTTCATCATCAACTATCATCATGAGGTTACGAAAGATCAGCATACACCGATGGCGGATTTCAAGACCAAGGTAGAGATGGCACCCATGAAGGAATACAATGATCCGGACTTCGGCTACGTTGTCAAATATCCTTGCTTCTTCCAGCAGGAGGATACTTCGGTATCGGGATACCAGGGCTATGCCCGCTTCTCATTCACCAATCATGCCAACATCATCCTGGAGAGTTACGTTACCCCCAACTATAGCAACACCCTCCAGGCTTGTGCCGATTCTCTAGCCCAGAAGCTTCATTCGGAGCGGACGATGCAGGCATCGAATAAGGCATTCATCCTCTCCGGTCCTATCTATGAAAACGGAGTAAGAGTAGATGGCTACAGTCATTACGATAAATTCATCAAAAGTGGCAGAATACTCTTCGTTTATTCCCTCACCTATCCCGACAGCTACAAGCCAGCCATGCCCCGACTGTTCAAACTCATAGACGACTGGAAGGTTTTAGGAGCATATTAATCTGCCTTGAAGTTATCCTCACGAGCCTCTTGGAATTGTATAAAAACAGCTTTCAAAGAAGATAAAAGCGCTTGATTATTTGCATATATCAAATAATAATTGTACATTTGCGGTGGAAATATAAACATCGAAGATTATGTCAATATTCAGTCGCCTCTTTGAAAGGAAAAACAATCTCACCGTAAGTTCTGACATCAAGAAGAAAGATGCCAGAAGCAGGAACATTGCCTTCGTGGATACCGAAGTGGGACTGAAAGACCATAAAATACACGACATCGGAGCATTGCGTTATGACGGAGCCAACTTCCACCAAGCATCACAGACGGCACTGAACAAGTTCCTGCAAGAAGGAAAGGTTGACTATATCTGCGGTCATAACCTCATTCATCACGATGCCCGCTATCTCCAACTCAACGGCATACTGATAGATACCCTCTATCTCTCCCCGCTCCTCTTCCCCAAGCGCCCTTACCATCATCTGGTAAAGGACGACAAACTGATGAGCGAGCAGATGAATAATCCAGTCAATGACTGCGAGAAAGCCAAGGAGCTTTTGATGGATGAAATCGCTGCATGGAATCAATTATCAGAAAGGAAGAGGAAAATCTTCACCTTGCTGCTCCAGCATGAAGAGGAATTCAGAGGATTCCTGATGTATGTGGGAGCCATCGAAAAGGATGATGCAATCAGAGACGTTTCTGAATTCATTCTTTCTGAATACAAGAATCATATTTGCGACCATGCCGATATTCCGGCTCTTGCAGCCCAGTCGCCTTGCGGCTTGGCATACGCCTTGGCTCTCATAGGCACAGACGATTACCAATCTGTTACCCCAGGTTGGGTACTCTTCCATTATCCCGAAGTAGAACATATCATCTATATGCTCTGCCATACCCAATGCACCGATGGCTGCGAGTATTGCAACCGCATGCTCGACATTCATCACAACCTGCAACAACTCTTTGGCTATGATGCCTTCCGTACCTATGATGGCGAACCGCTGCAGGAACAGGCATCGCAGGCAGCAGTGGATGGCAAGTCATTATTGGCTATATTTCCTACGGGTGGCGGCAAGTCGCTCACCTTCCAGTTGCCAGCCTTGATGGATGGCAGAACCATACATGGACTCACCGTGGTTATCTCGCCTCTGCAATCATTGATGAAAGACCAGGTAGATAACCTCGCAGACCGCGGCTTCACCGATGCCGTAACCATCAACGGTCTCCTCGACCCTATCTCCCGCTCCCTAGCCATCGAACGAGTGCAGAGCGGAGATGCCACCTTATTATATATAGCACCAGAGATGTTGCGCTCCAAAACCATCGAGCGCATCCTGATGGCACGGCATGTGGTGAGATTCGTCATTGATGAAGCTCACTGCTTCTCTGCATGGGGACAAGACTTCCGGGTGGATTACCTATACATCGGCAAATTTATCAAGGAATATCAGGAACGCAAGTTTGGCAAGGACGCCATAGCCCGTAATCATGCTCAGACCCTGATACCCGTATCTTGCTTTACCGCCACTGCAAAACAGAAGGTGGTGCAGGACATCTGCGACTATTTCAAGCATTGGCTGGGCACCGACCTCCAGCTCTTCGCCTCATCAGCCTCACGTACCAACCTGCACTATTCCGTTATCCACGTAGATAGTGACGGCAATAAATACAATCTCCTGCGCTCGTTGGTAGAGCAGGCTGATTGCCCTACCATCATCTACGTATCCCGCACCAAGCGAACCCGGGAACTCGCCCAAAAACTGACCCGTGACGGCATATCCACCCTGCCCTATAATGGCAAGATGGATGCCGATGAGAAGATACACAATCAGGATGCCTTCATGAGCGATAAGGTTAGAATCATCGTTGCCACCTCCGCCTTCGGTATGGGAGTAGATAAGAGCGATGTGGGGCTGGTTATCCACTACGACATCTCCGACTCTCTGGAGAACTATGTACAAGAGGCTGGACGTGCAGGAAGAGATCCACACCTCGATGCCAAATGCTATGTACTCTATAGCGATGAGGACTTGGACAAGCACTTCATCCTGCTCAACCAAACCAAGCTGAGCATCAGCGAGATACAACAGGTATGGAAAGCCATTAAGGATTTTACCAAGCAGCGCCCACATGTAAGTTGTTCGGCACTGGAGATAGCCCGTCAAGCCGGTTGGGACGACTCGGTATCCGACATAGAAACCCGTGTTCGCACCGCCCTTTCTGCTCTAGAACAGAGCGGATACATAGAGCGTGGCAACAATATTCCGCACGTCTATGCCACAGGCATCACCGTCAAGAACATGGACGAGGCAAGACTGCGCCTCACCGAATCACCCCTGTTCTCGGAAGATGAGATGAAGAATGCCATCCGCATCATCAAGTCGCTCATCACCCAGAAGCATATAGCCAAGGCACAGGATAGCGAGGCTGAATCCCGCATCGATTACCTCGCCGACATCTTAGGACTCAGCAAGCGAGACGTCATCTCTTCCGTTGACAGAATGCGACAGGAAGGCATCCTTGCCGATACCCGTGACATATCAGCCTATCTGCAAGACATCAGCGACAAGCAACGAAAGCCTCAGCAGATGCTGGAAAACTTCGCCAAACTGGAAAGATACATTCTGGAACATATCCCGGATGAATCGCTGCATATCACATACAAGCAACTCAATAACAATGCCGTACACGACGGCATCAACACTTCAACCGAAAAGAAAATCCGCACACTGCTATACTTCCTGGCAGTAAAGGGATATACGCACAAGAAGGAAGACGGCGTCTGCAATCTTATCGTGACAAGAGACAAGGACATAGAGACCATCATCAAGCGATTCGAAAGACGAATTGAGGTTTGTCGATTCATCATTGAAAGACTATACAGCCTGGCTGAAGAAAACAGTAAAACTATAACAGAAGAGAGCAACAATACCTCTTCTGAAGAAAAGAATCCTTCTGAAGAAAAAGGTTTAGGAAAAGCCTCTGGCGCAACAGACAATAGAAAAGAGAAGCCTCTTCAATTCTCGGTAGTTGAACTGCTGAACGATCTGAAATCCAACAACCAGTCACTCTTTTCCGACTTCTCTTCCCTACAGTTGGAAGACGTGGAGGAAGCCTTGCTCTATCTCTCCAAGATAGGAGCCATGAAGCTGGAAGGAGGATTCCTGGTACTCTACAATGCAATGGCAATTAAACGCATCAAGGAACCTCGCCTCCACTATAAGCAGGAGGATTACCGCATGCTCAATGAATTCTACAAGCAGAAGATTCAACAGATTCACATCGTGGGCGAATATGCCAACCTGATGGTAAGGGATTATGACGCCGCCCTGCAATATGTGCAGGATTATTTCCAGATGGACTACCACCGCTTCATCTCAAAATACTTCAAGGGCAACCGGGAGACTGAGATAGAGCGCAACGTAACACCTTCGAAGTATAAGAAACTCTTCGGAATGCTCTCCAAGAGACAGAAGGAAATCATCGACGACCACGAGTCTCGCTGCATCGTAGTCGCTGCCGGTCCCGGCAGCGGCAAGACACGTGTACTCGTACATAAGCTTGCCTCTCTCCTGCTGCTGGAAGATGTAAAGCACGAACAACTCCTGATGCTCACTTTCTCGCGTGCAGCCGCTACCGAGTTCAAGCAGCGACTGATGCAACTCATCGGCAATGCCGCCCATTTCGTAGAGATCAAGACCTTCCATTCTTACTGCTTCGACCTGCTAGGCAGAGTTGGCAATCTGGATGAGGCAGGAGATGTGGTTAAGCAAGCCGCCGAAATGATCAACAATGGAGAAGTGGAGCCCAATCGCATCAGCAAGACCGTGCTCGTGATCGATGAGGCGCAAGACATGAGCAAGGATGACTATGCCCTTGTCTCTGCTCTGATGAAAGCCAACGAAGAGATGAGGGTGATTGCCGTAGGAGATGATGACCAGAACATCTATGAGTTTAGAGGTTCCAACTCGCGGTATCTCTATGAACTGACCCAGACAGAGCACAGCCGTTTCATCGAGATGACGGAGAATTACCGCAGTCTTCGCCATATCGTGGATGCTGCCAACGACTTCGCCCGCAACATCCGCCAGCGAATCAAATCTACCCCTATCATCTCCATGAGTCAAGAAGATGGAGAGGTAAGAATCGTGAAGCATCCATACGAGATTCAGGAGAAAAAGGTTTATATGTATCAGCCTATCCTAGAAGATGTTACGCGATTACTAGGAAGTAACGCTTCAAAAGAAGCCGATGCATCTTCCCGCAAGAAGAACGAAACCATCAGTATCCTTACGCAGACCAATGAGGAGGCTGTCATCATGCTGGCTCTTCTTCACAGTCATGGCATCAAGGCCAAGCTGGTACAATCAATGGACGGCTTACGCTTCTGGAATCTGGCAGAGGTAAGATACTTTTTAAAGAAGATAGACCAAGGCATCAAGGAGACGAAATCCCCTATCATCCCTGATGATATTTGGGAAACAACCAAGCAGCTGACCTTCCAAAAGTATGCTACCAGCCAGGCATTGCCATATCTGCGCCGCAGCCTCCAGATATTTGAGCAGACCAATCGTGCCAAGTACTACAGCGACCTGAGGGAGTTCGTGTTCGAATCATCAGTAGAAGATTTCTGTGACATCTCGAAATCAGACATCGTGGTCAGCACCATCCACAAGGCAAAAGGCCATGAGTTCGACCATGTACTAATGCTCATTACCCATCCCGAACATCCTACAGATGACATACTGCGCCGATACTATGTGGGCATGACCCGTGCCAAGCGTACGCTTGCCATCCACACCAACGGCAATCTCTTCGACAGCCTGAAAAGTGCCCAGCATCTCTATGATGCCCAAGCCTACGATGAGCCCAACGAAATAGTGCTTCAGCTGTCACACAAGGATGTAAACCTGGGCTTCTCCAAGCCTCACAAAGACACTATCCTTTGCCTGAGAAGTGGTATGCCGTTAACCTACCACGACCATTGCCTCTGTCTCCCATCAACAGGCAGAGACATAGCCCAGGTCTCCATCAAGATGAAGGAGAAACTAGGCAAATGGGAGTTGAAAGGCTACAAGGTAACCGCTGCCCGAATCCGCTTCATCGTGGCATGGAAGTCAAAGGATGCACCGAGGGATGAGAAGGAATCCGCCATCGTGCTCGCAGATTTGGTGATGAAAAAATAAGGTAAATTCATAAAAAATCGTTCATTTACTTGGTTATAACAAGAAAAAGCACTATCTTTGTAGCGTTGATTCCCGGTAGCCTCTGATTCGTCAAGCTATCGGGTCTTGTTTTTTATACGATTCTTGCCTACCAAGATACATCTTTTTTGCTATTACGATAATGCCACATTACATAATTACAGAAAATTAATTGTAAAAAGTTATTAAAACTCCTTGCTGTTTCGTATTATTATTGTATTTTTGCAACATATATTAATATTGATAGATATGGAGAAGAAACAAATCATAGAAGCAATGCACAATAGATTGCATGAGATTGATCCTCATGCAAAAGCCATTTTGTTTGGTTCCCGCGCTAGAGGTACAGAACATGAAGGAAGTGATTGGGATGTATTGATTCTTCTAGACAAACCAAAAGTTACGCTTCAAGATTACGATAAGTATTCTTATCCACTAAGAGAATTAGGCTGGGATATTGATGAAATCATCAACCCTATACTTTTCTCCCAAAAAGAATGGGAGGAGAACCATTATACATTATTCAATCATAACGTAAATAAGGAAGGAATTACAATATGATAAAGGGACAACTTACAGACGCTGCCAGAACCGAAATTGTAAAATATAGACTAGAAAAAGCATATCGAACATATAATGAAGCTGTCGGTTCTATAAAAAATGGTTATGTCGAAACTGCAGCCAATCGTTTATACTATGCAGCTTACTATGCAGTTTCTGCTTTACTCATTTCTTATAAGTATGAAGCTAGCACTCATAATGGCGTAATCCAAATGTTTGGAAAAGTCTTTTTGAGGAACAACATCATTGACAAAAAGTATGGCAAGACTTTCAATCAGCTTTTCTCCTTACGATTAACTGGCGACTATGAAGATCGTCATATTCTTGATATGGAAACAGAGGTACTTCCATTGGTTGAGCCAGCTAAGGAATTAATAGATTTAGTGTCAGAAATGGCTAAAAAGCAATTAAAAGAATTAACATTATAGAAACATCCTTCAGTAATTTCATTGAACATTCAAAGTATCAAAGAGTTTTGCTGAAGGATGTTTTCAATAACAAACTATTTATTTTGTCTCATTATCCAATGTCCCCAACAATCAGCAATCAACTTGGCCAATGTTTTTATGAATAACGTAAAGAACAATGAACAAATTGCAGTCAGCAAATAGACCCGAACTGACTGAATTCCTGATGTTTCAACAAATTGACAATAAGTCTTCAAGCCTTTAAAAGAAATTTGTGTAACGTTAAAGTTTAATAATGGCAAAATAGGAATGAGGAAGATATCATATAGTATTTCCTCATTTCTATTCCTTTATTTATCATTGTTTGTCTGAATGAACTCAGAAATCATATCTTTTATCGTTCTCTCTGCTCTATCTATTCCAACCAACTCTATCAACCTATTATAATCTTCTATTTCATTGTCTGTAAACGTGACTATTATCTGCCTCTCTTTTCGTCCAGCAATGTGAGTATACTCTTCTGGATATGCCCAAAAACAACTTTTACAAAAGTTCACGTCATGCAAATTCCAATTTGAGCAATGCTCACAAGTCCATGATTTTGCCCGATTAGCTGAAGGACTTAACAACATATAGCAATCTATATCATTCCCTTCATTTTCGCCGCCAATTTCATAAGGTATTCTATGATCCACCTGAAGCAAACCTTCCGGCATTGGCTGTAAATAAACGAAACAAATAGCCCCATATTTTTCTACCAACGCCTTCTTCAAAGCTTTCGAAAGAGCTGTTCTACCAGCTTTTTTAGACACTTTATCATCTAAAAAAACTGGTTTACCAAATTTATATGCCGCTATATTTCGTCCATCCGAACTTTTTACTTTGTATGTCAATAGATTCACCCCTCTCTCACGAACATCTCTTGCGGCACGTGGAGGATGCTCATAGCCATACTTTTCTTTTAAATCCTCTGTTGTTATAAAGCCATATTTCAGGATATGCTGAATTACTATTGAAGGACGTTTATCTGTTATTGCATTTAATTTATCCAGAACTGATTTTGAAAGTTTCATACTACTTCATTAAACAAAAGTTGTTGCTCACTAACTACATAATTTTTCTCGTGTAGATTACGACTCAAATACAAAGCCTCATAAGTCGTCTCTTTTCGTCCAAGTAAAATTGCTTGACTTGACAAACCTGCATTCAATAAGACTTTTCGTAAGCCCAATGTTTCTGGTAAATCTTCGCCATATTGCTTATCACCGCATAAGCCATCATAGCTAATCGCAAAATCTACACCACGAGCATTTAAATCAGCAATAGCCTCGACAAATTCCGAAAAATTAATACCCGAAAAATAACGATTATCACGAGAATTACATACACCTTGATAAGGCGGATCCATATAAACCAAATCTCCAGGCACAGCTTGCTCTAACACTTTTCGATAATCCATTGATGTAAATTCAGCCTTACCCTTCAACATTGCAGAAATCTGATAAATATTTTTCGCTAATGTCAAAGGAGAAGTTCCTTTCCTTCTTTTATCAGGGGATTGATTAAACATCCCTGCGCTGCTATATCTCACAGAACCTTTCACGCATCTGGCCAATAAATATAGCATATTAGCAGCCGTTTTATTTCCTTGATTAAACTCTTCTCTAACTTTATAAAAATGTGCAACACTACCTTCATTAAACGACAATTGCTCTTTCCATACTTTTTCATATTCTGCGATTAGTATATCTGGAGTTTCAACTGCCTCTCTCAATATTTCTACCAGAGGTGTATTCAAATCATTTAAATAATATTTCTGTGCTCTATGTTGCTGAGCAACAGCCATTGTTATAGCAGCCATACCCGAAAATGGTTCTATAAGCCGCGCAAAGCGATGAGGAAAATACTCAAGAATCTTAGAAGCTAAAATTCGTTTTGAGCCTTGATATTGTACTATGTGAGGAACCGTTTTTGCCATAATGTTCAAATATTACTTTATAAAAAGAAATGGCATTTGCCAAATCCAAGGGCAAAGGTACAATAAAATATTGAAATAACCATACTTTTCATGTTAAAAGTTACGCTATATCATACATTTTCCATCGCTACTAACGCTCACACGGCATCGCTACTACCGATTAACCTCCACTGATAATACCAACAAAGACCAGACACCATTACCAAAAAGGCCGCCCAACACCTGATTGGCGTGTGCACAACACGTGATGTGCGTGTGCATATCAGCTGTTATGCGAGCGCACAACAGCTGTTGGGCGGTCAACGAATCAATATATCTCAAAGACATAACCTTATCTCTACGACAACTTCTATAGTATCTTTTAAGGACTTCCATTGCATGTTTCAACCGCTTCCAACGTATCTTTCAACTGCTATTGATATATCTTTCACCTTCTATCATTATATTTCCGCCCAAACATTCGTTATTATCAGAAGAAATGCTTACCTTTGTGGCTGCATACAATCTTAACAAAATAAAAACAAGACAATTATGGCTATCAAATACGAAATACATTACCTGCCCAATGCAGGAGGTGAAGGGGAGACCCGCAGATTCGCTCATGTCTTCGAAGAACCAGCGATGACAGACAAGCAGATGATAGAACGAATAGCCCAACATAGCTGTTTGGGAAAGGGAGAAGTGGCTACTGTCTTCATGCAACTGCGTGACATTATCGAAGAAGACCTGCAGGATGGAAAGCGTATCAACATCCCGGAAATCGGATACCTCTCACTCTCGGTAAATCTGGATATGGATGAACTGAAACCTGACAGCAAGGTGAGAGCCGACTACGTTAGCGTAAGGGGCATCAAGTTCCGCCCCAATGAAGACCTGCTGAAACAGGTGAAGTATCATACTCATTTCGAGAAATCGCAATATACTTCCCGCTCCTACCCTTTTTCTGAAGATACCTTGAAGGAGAAAATAAGAGAGTATATGAAAAGCCATCGCTCCATCAACCGCAGAACCCTGGAAATGGAATTTCATATCCGCAAACAGACTGCACTCAACTGGTTGAAGCAACTGGAAAAATCCGGTTTCCTGATTAAAGAAGGTTCACGCAATGCTCCGGTTTATTTCCTGGCAGAAGAATAGAAACCTGCATCAGGATTATCGGCTATAGCCATAGGAAATAGCCAGGAATCAAGCTTTTCGTAATCTACAACCAAAAGTAAAATAATATGCCAAATAAAGAAGAAAAAAGAATAACAGAGCAGAGCTCGCTCTACGAACATCTGGAAAAGATGAGCGTGGAAGAACTCACCGCTCATATCAATGCAGAAAACAAGAAGGTGGCTCTGGCAATAGAACAAGCATTGCCTGCCATCAACCAACTGATTTCCGCCATCGAAGGGCAGCTGAAGAAGGGCGGAAGACTCTTCTATGCCGGTTGCGGAACGGGCGGAAGACTGGCTACGCTCGATACCATCGAGGTGCAGAACACCTATGGCATCGACGGTTCGCAGATACAAGCCATCTTCCCCGGAGGCATCGGCTGCCTTACACAAACCAGGGAATCAAGAGAAGACGACCTGGAGAATGGTTGGCACCAGCTCTGCGACAAGCATATCTCAGAGCAGGATTTCGTGCTGGGTTTCTCGGCAAGCGGCACTACTCCCTTCGTGCTCGCCATCCTGAAACATTGCAAGGAGGCAGGCATTCCTACGGGTTGCATCGTCAACAATCCCCACGCTCCCATCGCCCAAGCAGCCGATTATCCCATAGAAGTAATCACGGGACCGGAATTCGTAACGGGAAGTACCCGCATGAAAGCCGGATCATCGCAAAAGATGATTCTGGACATGATCAGCACTTCCCTTCAGATAAGACAAGGACGGGTGGAAGGCAACAAGATGGTGAACGCCAAGCTTATCAATCATAAACTCATCGACCGCGCCTGCCGTATCTTCATGGAACGCAATCCGCAATATACGGACTACGAAGAAGTGAAACAGCTGATTCTGAAAGCAGGAAGCGTAAAGAAGGCGGAAGACTTGCTTAAGAGTAAAAGCGATTTAGATATTTAGATAAATTTAGACCAAACTTCACCTTATATAAATAGAACTATCAAGATTTCACCTTATATAATAGGACTATATGGCAAAGAAAGCAATTGTAATGGGTGCCACATCGGGCATCGGAATGGAAGTGGCAAAACTGCTTGCTGCAAAAGGATGGCAGGTAGGAATTGCCGGAAGAAGAATTGAAAGATTGCAGGCTCTGATTTCGCAGGGCGGCATTACCAGCTACCAGCAAATAGACGTGACTTCTCCCAATGCTCCTGCCCAACTTCTCGAACTCATCGATAAGTTGGGAGGCATGGACCTCTACTTCCATAGTTCCGGCATTGGCTGGCAGAACAACTCGCTGGATATAGAAAAGGAAATGAAGACCCTGGAAACCAACGGCTTGGGATTCACAAGAATGGTAGATACGGCATTCAACTGGTTTGCTACTCATCATCAGAGCAATTCAAAAGCCCGCATTGCCTGCATCACTTCCATCGCCGGAATCAAAGGTCTCGGTGCTGCCCCTGCCTACTCTGCCACCAAGCGATTCCAGAACCATTATCTGGAATGCCTGTCGCAGCAGGCACGGATGCGTCATCTCCCCATCGCCATTACAGATATCCGACCAGGCTTCGTAAAGACCGACCTTATCGCAGGCAGCAGCTATCCGCTGCAACTCAAACCGGAAGATGTGGCGAAACATATAGTAAGTGCCATCGAAAACGGAAAGGAAGTTAAGGTAATAGACTGGAGATATGATATCCTCGTCTTCCTCTGGCGACTCATTCCTAGATGGTTATGGACGAGATTGAAGATTACAACATAACAACTTTATTCCTTTCTGATGACAATCGTCTTGAACCAGTCTTTCAATACTCCCGCATATTGATCCTGCGAATCAGACAGCAGGATGACAACCTGGGAACCATCTTCCAACTTGGGTCCCAGACACATACCTTCGTAATTGGCAAAGGAACGCTTGGAAAGTGACAAGCCGGTTTTCCATTCCGCGAGCAATCTCTTCTTCAAGAAAGGAGTATCTGATGAAAACTTCTCTTTCAAAGCAAACTCCTCAGAATTCAAAGGATTGATCAGATAGAGTTTACACTTGCAGAAAGCACCAATCTTGATCTTCGGGATAAAGGCCTCACGCTCCAAAACCAGAAGCTGTCCATCGGGCAAGGCACAAAGCTCACTCACACCCATCACATAGATATCTGCTTTCTTATGGGTAGAAGGTTGATCCATCTGATAGGCATAGGTCGTCATATAACGAGAATTTTTCTTGCTGCTCACTTGCTCGCTATACTCTTCCTTGTTACGAGTTTCCTTCATCTTTCCCCAATCATACCTCATCAAACGAAGCCGATTGGCCAATCCGTTTTGAGGAGTAGCAGGCTGTCCGTCTTTGCGGAGCGTGCTCTCAGGAATCGTCCAGAGATACTGACGGACGGAATCAAAAGCCAGAGACTCAAAATTATAATTTGGATAAAAATCAGAAGAAGGCCATCTGCTCTCCCAAAGGTTCTGCTGATAGCTAATCTTGGGAGCATTAGCCGAAGTAGGCAGAACAGGATACTCCTTTAAACGGCAATATCCTTCGCTTGTTATCACCAAGGTAGAATCAGAAGCCTTTACGATGGCTTCGTGGTCAAAGCCTTTCTCCTGCCCCTGCCAAAACTTTCCGTCGTTCAGCGTTCCATCTGTTCTCTCGGTAAACCCAAGGTTCTCTACCTGTTCCAATTCGCCGGTCTTGGGATTCACCTGAATCCGGAAGTTGAAGTACAGGGCACTATCCGACTTGTCGCTTACCACCGCATAGATATCATCATGCAGATGAGCAATGCCACTGTAGTTGCCCGCAGCCACGGTTTTCGGAAAAGCCTTCTGGGGATTCTCTCTCACTACTTTCCAATCCTGTGCTCCAGCCAACAGACTGAATGCCAGAAAGATGGAAAGGATATTACAGCGCAGCATAAGTCAATACAAATTCCATGGTTAACTCGAAATCTACATGCGCCATCTTTCTGCTCTTGAGATTCTCCACATCACACGACCAGTCTGCCATCGTATCAAACGGCTTCACCCGCATATCCTCAAACATTAGATTTTCTTCAGAGAATAACTTGAAGACCGTTTCCTTGGCACACCAATGCACCAGCTTGGCATCCAGATCTTCCGCCTTCTCATCCTTTCGCAGGAATTTGGATGCGATGCGCTCTACCCTATCGCTGAAGTATTCGATATCTACCGCCACTTCCTGATTTTTGGAAAGGATAAGCGCAGCATAACCCTTGGTATGCGAAACGCTGATATGATAACCACAGAACAATGGCTTTCCAGCCTCGTTGTGGGTAATGTCACCCGCATGAGAAAGCAAGCCCTTGGAAGCCCCGGTCGTCTTGAGCATCTCATACATTAATGCACGAATGGCAAGAAACTCCAGTTTCCTGCCATCGTTCTTATATTTCTCTTCCACCTGAGAGCGGTAAGCCTGCAGATGAGGATACTGCCCGAACAACTGTTCTACTGTTTCATCCATCTGCCATAAACCAAGACTCACTCCCGGATAAACTTCTCGTATATTGACAACTGCCATATTTTTTATATTCTGATATTGATGAATACTGATGATTACTTAGAAGAATCCTCCACGTTATCTTTCAAAGGATGTACCGTCACCTTAATCTTGCTGATGCGACGCTCCTCTATCTGCATAACCTCGAAAGTATAGTTCTTATAATCTATCTTCTCGTGCATACTTGGGAAATCGCCTTTGATTTCCAAGAGCAGACCAGCCAGAGAATCTGCATCACCCTCAACCTCCTCGAACTCTTCGTCATCTACATTCAGGATTTTGCAGAAATCAGAAAGAAGCGTTTTACCTTCAAAGATAAAGGTGTTGTAATTTAATTTCGAGTAGAACTTCTCCTCCTCATCGTATTCATCATTGATTTCACCTACAATTTCCTCCAGAATATCTTCGAGAGTAACAATACCCGATGTTCCTCCGAACTCATCTACCACAATGGCGATATGAACCTTGTTGTCCTGGAACTCGCGAAGCAGATCATCTATCTTCTTGGTTTCAGGAACAAAGTAAGGAGGACGAATCAGGCTCTGCCAACGGAAGTTGGAAGACTTCGTAAGATGAGGCAATAAGTCCTTGATATACAGTACGCCACGAATATTATCTGTATTATCCTGATAAACAGGAATACGACTGTAATTATTCTCTTCAATGCACTTTAATACTTCTGGATAAGAACTACGGATATCCAGGTCAACAATATTCTGTCGGCTGGTCATCACCTCCTTGGCTGTTTCATCGCCAAAGCGGATGATACCCTTCAGCATGCTCTGCTCGTCCTTGATATCATTCTTATCTGTCAGTTCAAGAGCCTGTTCCAAGTCATCAACACTCAGCACATGATTTTCCTTCTGTATAATCTTTTCTGCTAGAATTCCACTTTTCAGCAAGATAGTTTCTAAAGGCCAAAACAACTTTCTGACAAACAGAATTCCCCCTACGCACCGGCGACAGAACTTCAGAGAATCCTGGCGGGCATACACTTTCGGCATAATCTCACCAAAAAGCAAAAGCAAGAAAGTAAGAATAACCGTAATAATCAGGAACTGAAGCCAATAAGCTTTAGGACCAAACTCTACGATTCCTGCGAATACATAATTAAGGAGCATGATGATTGTGACATTCACAAAATTATTGGTTATCAAAATGGTAGCCAACGTACGTTCGGAATCATCACGCAACATCTGTATTTTCTTATCGGCATCAGTCTTTTCATCCTCAAGTTCCGCAACATCAGTTGGTGATAAACTGAAAAAAGCAATTTCGGAACCACTGGCAAAAGCAGACATGCCTAACAATATAGCTGCAAGTACAGCAGCTACAATAACCCCGGCGGAAGGCTGCATCAGCATCACATCACCGAAGGCATCAGTTATGGTGGATATATCCAATTTCTGAGCTAAAAATTAATAATTATTGTTCTTTAGTAGCAGGGCGAGTACTCAACATCTCCATATTATCTACATAGATTTCTGTAATATATTGTCTTCTACCCTGCTTGTCATCATAGGAGCGGTAGCGGATTCTTCCTTCCACATAAAGGCGGTCACCCTTATGCACATACTTCTCTACTACCTTTGCAAGCCCACGATAAAAAACAAGATTGTGCCAATCTGTATGGTCTGGCACTTGGGTACCATTAGGCAAAGTATATCCTTTCTCTGTAGTTGCGAGAGAGACCTGAGCTACAGCCTGATCTGCTTCGAAATAATGAATGTCAGGATCTTTTCCTACATTACCAATTAGCATAACCTTGTTCATGACACGAATCTTTTAAATTTCTGAATATTTTATTTCCACATTCCCAGATAGCGGAAATGGAAATTCTTACCTTTTGCAGATGGGAACTGGCTGCGTGAATCTACACAATCGCGCAGATAATCTACGATGCGATTGTAACAATCCAAACCTGATTCAGCTTTAACATCCGCAACGAAATGAGTATCACGGTACTCAAACTTTCCTGTAGCCGGTACCATCACAACACGCTTGAAATCAAGTGATCCTTCATACCAGCCTGGAGCCTCTTGAGCCAAACTGGCAACAACAGGATTCTCCATTCTCTCTGCAGGAGTAGGAGTACGCAATGCTTTCTTATCCTTAAAATCCTGCATAGTTTGCGCCGTAGTCTTTATCACAATAAAATAAACACGTGGGCGTACCTTATATCTTTTTGGATACGTCAAATCGCTAGCGGCATATTCACGAACATCTGCCTCTAGCTCTGCATCCATCTCAATCTCAGGAATACTCTTTAAAAAACCAATAGCATCATCAACACTAGTAACTAATGTCTCCTGATCAAAATATCTTAAATATAAATTCATAAATGGGTATGTTTCTCGAGTTCAAAAAAAAGAGCGGAAAACGGGACTCGGACCCGCGACCCCAACCTTGGCAAGGTTGTGCTCTACCAACTGAGCTATTTCCGCTTGTAAAACAACAATAAAAGTGAAGAGGAGGAGACTCGAACTCCCACGACACAATTGTCACTACCCCCTCAAAGTAGCGCGTCTACCAATTCCGCCACCTCTCCAACACTAAGCTAATTTAAATATTGTGCCCAAGACAGGACTCGAACCTGCACGTTGTGAAACACACGCACCTGAAACGTGCGCGTCTACCAATTCCGCCACTTGGGCCCTAAACTTAAACCTATCTTGGTTTAATACAAAAATGATCGAGCGGAAAACGGGACTCGGACCCGCGACCCCAACCTTGGCAAGGTTGTGCTCTACCAACTGAGCTATTTCCGCTTGTAAGATAACAATACCAGTGAAGAGGAGGAGACTCGAACTCCCACGACACAATTGTCACTACCCCCTCAAAGTAGCGCGTCTACCAATTCCGCCACCTCTCCAAGTATATTGCCATCATTATCTAACCAAGATAAAGCTTGATGTTGTTTTCAAAAAAAATGAGCGGAAAACGGGACTCGGACCCGCGACCCCAACCTTGGCAAGGTTGTGCTCTACCAACTGAGCTATTTCCGCAGTTTTTCCTATTACTTAGGAGCGTTCCTCTGAATGCGAGTGCAAAGGTACTACTTTTTTCTGAATTACCAAACTTTTCTTCGATTTTTTTGAAAAAAAATGTGCATTTTGCCCTTTTTAGTGAGCAAAACACACATTTTAAGCCTTATTTTGCCGATTTTTAAACTCATCCGGCAGAAAAATCGGGAAAATAGAAATTATACTAATCCATCCTACCGCGATAATCTTCGTAGCTGAAATCTCTTAGAGTTTCCAATTTTCCATCTAAATGTACGATTCCTATTGATGGATGAGTGATTCCATTAAAGGTATTTGTCTTTACCGTAGTGTAATGCAGCATATCTTCGAAAATAACATTCTCGCCTATTTGCAATTCATGGTCAAATTTCCAGAAGCCCATAAAATCTCCACTCAGACAACTGTTGCCACCTATTCTATATATATGTGCGCCCTCAGGAGCCTTCGTCGGATCATCAACCTCCAGGGTTTCTGCATTTCTGACAGCTGGCATATACGGCATCTCCAGACAGTCGGGCATATGACAGGTAAAACTGGCATTTATGATAGCTGTCCTGATACCTTTATCTTCAACCACATCTACTACTTGAGTTACAAGCGGCCCGGTCTGCCACCCAAAGGCACTACCAGGTTCCATGATAATTTTAAGATGAGGATAACGCTGATGAAATCCCTTTATTATATTAATAAGGTGTTCCACATCATAATCCTTCCTGGTCATCAGATGACCTCCACCGAAATTGATCCATTTCAGCTGCGGAAACCAAGGAGAGAATTTCTCTTCGATATGAGCTAACGTACGTTCAAAGACATCCGCCCCACTCTCGCAGTGACAATGACAATGGAATCCTTCTATATCTGAAGGCAAAGTTTGAGGCAATTTATCTGCCGATACACCGAATCGGGTTCCAGGTGCACACGGATTATACAGCAATGTTCCGACTTCAGAATATTCCGGATTTACTCTCAATCCCAGTCTGATGTCAGAATTTGCCCTACGAACCCGTTCATGATATCGCTCATATTGCGTAAGCGAGTTGAAAGTAAGATGACTTGAGCATTGAGCTATCTCATCAATCTCATAATCGGTATAAGCCGGCGAAAAAGTATGCGCCTTACTGCCAAATTCATGATACGCCAGTTTTGCCTCGCTAAGAGAGCTGGCAGTGGTCGAAGAAATATACTCTCTGAAAATCGGAAATGTCTTCCAAAGAGCATAAGCCTTAAAAGCTAGAATAATTTCCATATCGGCACGCTCAGCCACACTCCTGATGAGCGACAGATTCTGTCGCAAACGTTCTTCCTCTAAAACGTAAATTGGTCGATGAATCTCATTAAAATTCGCTAAATTTACTTGCATAACTTGATAAATATTAATTTTATGGTGCAAAGATAGCTTTTTATCCCGAATATAATTGCTAGTTTGCGTTTTTTTTAATACTTTTGCATCATAAAAATCATTTTGACGATGAAATTAGCAATAATGACCAAGTCCACATTCTTTGTGGAAGAAGATAAAATACTATCCTCGCTGTTCGACGAGGGCATGGACAACCTGCATCTTTTCAAGCCAGGTTCGTCACCAATGTATGCTGAGCGACTGCTCACGTTACTGCCTGAAGACTATCTTCGCAAGATTACTGTTCATGATCATTATTACCTCAAACAGGAGTATGATTTAGCAGGAATCCATATAGACGATCCGCTAGCACCGGTACCGGATGGATACAAAGGCAAGTTCAGTCGCACCTGCACAGATCTCTCGATGCTGAAAGAGATGAAGAAGAAATCAAACTATGTGTTTCTGAAAAACATCTTCGACTGTATTGAGTTTAAAGATGAAAAGTCTTCCTTCAATCTGCAGCAGCTTGAGAATGCAGCCAAGGCAGGACTCATAGACAAGAAGGTATACGCCTTGGGAGGCATGAGTCTGGAAAATCTCAAGATTGCCAAGGAACTCGGATTTGGAGGAGTAGTAATCTGTGGAGATCTCTGGAACCGTTTCGACATTCACAACGAGCGCGATTTCAAAGAGTTGATTCTTCACTTCGAGAAATTGAGAAAGGCTATCAGCTAATACTGAGGTTCCCGAAAAAAGATTCATCCCCCTACATGAAAATAGATAAAAATAACTATTAATACACATAAACACTAATAGAAATGAGTGACAAAAACTCTTTTTTGGTATTCTCTGGTACTAACTCGAGATACCTTGCAGAAAAAATCTGCGCTAGTTTAGGTTGCCCACTGGGTAATTTGGTTGTAACCAAGTTCTCTGATGGTGAATTTGGCGTATCTTTCGAGGAGTCTATTCGCGGACGCGATGTTTTCCTCGTACAGAGCACATTCCCTAATTCAGACAACTTGATGGAGTTGCTCCTGATGATTGACGCAGCAAAGCGTGCTTCTGCCCGCAATATTATTGCTGTTGTTCCTTACTTCGGATGGGCCCGTCAGGATCGCAAGGACAAACCACGTGTCAGCATCGGCGCTAAACTGGTAGCCGACTTGCTCAGCGTTGCCGGTATCGACCGTCTCATCACCATGGACCTCCATGCCGACCAGATTCAGGGCTTCTTTGATGTTCCTGTAGATCACCTCTATGCATCTGGCGTTATTTTGCCATACCTGCAGAGCTTACGCCTCAAGGATATGGTCATTGCTTCTCCAGACGTTGGTGGTTCTAAGCGTGCCAACACTTATGCTAAGTACTTCGGCTGCCCTCTCGTGCTCTGCAACAAGACCCGTGCTCGCGCCAATGTAGTAGCAAGCATGCAGATTATCGGTGATGTAAAAGACAAGAATGTTGTCATCATTGATGATATGGTCGATACAGCCGGTACTATCACGAAGGCTGCCGACATCATGAAGCAGGCTGGTGCAAAGACTGTTCGTGCATGTGCATCTCACTGCGTGATGAGTGGTCCTGCATCTGAGCGTGTTCAGGATTCAGCTCTTGAGGAGATAGTATTCACTGATTCCATCCCTTACACCAAGCGTTGCGCAAAGGTTAAGCAGATTTCTATTGCAGATATGTTTGCAGAAACCATTCGCCGTGTTGAGGATAACGAGAGTATCTCTTCCCAGTATCTGGTATAAGGAAATATCATCATACAAGTTTACAAGGAGTCTTTCTTTTTAAAAAGGAAGACTCTTTTTTATGATTCCACTCTTCCCCTGTTTCTAATCTACATTCACTTTTCACAATTCACTTTTCACAACTACAATAACACTGTTCATTGTTCGATTTCAAACCAAAAAAATCCTGTATCCCCAAAAGAGATACAGGATTCATATATTTATAATGTGACAATGTCGCTATTATATTAGTTCAACCACTTCACGTAGCAGAAGTCCTGACGGTGTGGCAACTTATCATTCTTAGGATACATACGTACACCTGTCTTGAATGAACCAGCATTGATTGGCTCAATCTCAGCCTCGAATGTAAAGTTGTTACCCTCGTGACCAACCATCTTGAATGGATAAACAGCATAAATCTGCTTGCCATCCTCTGGCTGCTCCTTCAATACAACAAGCTCCAAACCTACAGCATCGTTCAAGCCCTGCTCATCGATAACATACTGAACCTTGATCTTCTGACCAGTCTCAGCAGCCATCAGCATGCAGTCATCCTTAGATACAACGTGGATACCATCCCAACGCTCTGCAACGCTCTCCTTCCAGAGTGCAATCTCCTTAGCAAGTGCATTGTCGTTAGCGCTCAACTTCTTGAAGCGGGCAGCCTCCTTATTGTAGAACTTATCATAGTAGTCATCCAACTGGCGCTTCATTGTATAGTGAGGAGCGATAGTAGCAATAGAGTTCTTTACTACCTGGATCCACTCCTTGCTGAAGCCTTCCTTATTCTTGTTGTAATACATAGGGATGATGTCGTTCTCCAAGAGGTTGTAGATAGTAGCAGCATCAAGCTGATCCTGGTAACCCTGGTTCTGGTATGTACGCTTCTCAGGAAGAGCCCAACCAGCACCCTCGCGGTAACCTTCTACCCACCAACCATCAAGTACAGAGAGGTTGACAACACCATTCATCTCAGCCTTCTCGCCAGATGTACCAGAAGCCTCCAATGGACGTGTAGGAGTATTCATCCAGATATCAACACCTGAAACCAGACGGCGAGCCAAAGTCATATCGTAGTCCTCCAAGAAGATAATCTTACCGAGGAACTCTGGACGCTGGCTAATCTCGAAAATTCGCTTGATCAAGCCCTGACCAGCACCATCAGCTGGGTGAGCCTTACCAGAGAAGAAGAACAATACTGGGTGCTCAGGATCGTTAACGATCTTAGACAAGCGATCCAAGTCGGTGAAGAGCAGGTGAGCACGCTTGTATGTAGCGAAACGACGGCAGAAACCAATCATCAAAGCGTTAGGGTTGATACGCTCGAGCAAAGATACTACACGAGCAGGATCACCCTGGTTCTTCAACCATGTCTGGGTGAACTTCTCACGGATATAAGCTACGAGCTTCTTCTTCAATGCCATACGGGTATTCCAGATTTCTGCATCTGAAACATTGTAGATGGCATGCCAGATTTCCTCGTTGCTCTGGTCGTTCATGAAGTTCTTGTCGAAATATGTATCGTAGAGCTTACGCCACTCTGTTGCTGTCCAAGTTGGGAAGTGAACACCATTGGTTACATAACCTACGTGGTTTTCCTCTGGGAAGTAACCCTTCCAGATATTAGCGAACATCTGCTGGCTTACCCAACCGTGAAGCTTACTTACACCATTAACCTCCTGGCAAGTGTTGCAAGCGAATGTAGAGAGGCAGAAACGCTCGTTGTGATCATCTGCATTTTCACGACCCATACCGATGAACTCATCCCAAGAGATGCCAAGGCGCTGTGGATAGCCACCCATGTACTTGCCAAAGAGAGCCTCGTCGAAGTAGTCATGACCAGCTGGCACTGGAGTATGAACAGTATAGAGAGAAGAAGCACGAACCAGCTCGAGAGCCTGGTTGAAGTTCAAGCCATCCTCTTCGATGTAATCGCAGAGACGCTGCAGGTTGCAGAGTGCAGCATGACCCTCATTGCAGTGATAAATCTCCTTCTTGATGCCAAGTTTCTTCAAAGTCAAGATACCGCCGATACCCAGCAAGATTTCCTGCTTCAAGCGATTCTCCCAGTCACCACCATAGAGTGAGTGAGTGATAGGACGGTCGAACTCTGAGTTCATATCATTATCTGTATCCAGGAGATACAACTTGATACGACCTACGTTCATCTGCCATACGTATGCATGTACCTGATAGTTTGTGTAAGGTACATCAACTACCAATGGGTTACCATTCTCATCATATACTCGCTCGATAGGGAGAGAGTTGAAGTTCTGAGCATCATAGTTAGCAATCTGCTGACCATCCATACTCAAAGACTGCTTGAAATAACCATATCTGTAGAGGAAACCAACAGCACACATATCCACGTTGCTGTCAGAAGCCTCCTTCAAGTAGTCACCAGCAAGCATACCAAGACCACCTGAGTAAATCTTAACTACCTGGTTAATACCATACTCCATGCAGAAGTAAGCAACTGAAGGGCGCTTAGCGTTAGGCTTCACATCCATGTACGCACGGAACATCTTATAGACGTTCTTCACCTTAGCCATTGTCTCCTTATCCTTAACAATAGCCTCCTTGCGGTCGTAGCTCAAACGTTCCAAGAGCAATACAGGGTTAGCATTACACTTCTCGTACAAGTCTGGATCAAGACTCTTGAACAAGTCACGACCTTCATAATTCCATGCCCACCACATATTGTGAGCGATTTCATCCAAGCACTTCAACTCCTTAGGAAGGCTTGATTTAATGGTTGTCTCCTTCCATTGAGGAGCATTAGCATAGTCTGCCTTAATTTTCATTGTGTTTTATTTTTAAGATGTATATTTTCTATCTTGCAAACATAGTGATTCTTGCAGAATCCAAATATTTGTTTTATGGCTTACGCCATCAAGAGAGAGAGATTATTATTTCTTCATACGAACTTCAGCCTTGCGCAGGGCAAGGTCATAAGCATCATAGTAATACTCGATAAAGTGTTTCCACAATGCTTTTTCTGAAAGAATCTCAGCATTTTTACGACACTTGTTCACCTGTGTCTTGGTGAATCCCGAGTACTTAGCTACGGTATCCTTAATAGCATCAGCTACCTCTGAATAATTATAGTCGGTACGCTTGATAACCTTCACACCATCCTCTATCTCACTGTAACTTCCTTTCTCTGAGTTAGCCCAAAGACCGAAACCAGCCAAATCGGTGGTGATACAAGGCACCTTGAACGCAATAGCCTCCAATGGAGTATATCCCCATGGCTCATAATAAGAAGGATAGATACAGAGGTCATTACCCAACACTACATCATAGTAGCTCTTGTTGATAATGCCATCATCGCCTGTCAAGTAGCAAGGTAAGAATATCAGTTTCACCTTGTCTTCCTTATTATTATGCATGTTGAAGTACTTCAGCATACCCAATACATTATCATGACTCATATTATGCAACCAATGGGTAATCTCCGGAACCTCCAATGGCGTGTCAAACTTCTTACCGCTATTCAGACGATCCAACAGATCCTGACGTGGATCTCCTACCCAACCAGGTACATCAATGAATGCCAATACATTCTTCTTCAAATTGTTGTCACGAAGCAAGCGGTTCATAGCCTCAATATAGACATCGATACCCTTGTTGCGGAACTCATAGCGTCCGCTGGTAGAAACGATGAGCGTATCATCAGCCAAATCTGTACCCATCAAAGCATTGGCTACATCGAGCAAACGCTTTCTTGCCTCCTTACGTTTCTTTGTAAAGGTACTTGCTTTAGGTACAAAACTATTGTCAAATCCGTTAGGCAAAACGAAATCTACCGGTTTATCGAGCAATTCCTTGCACTCGTTGGCAGTAATATCACTCACTGTTGTGAAACAATCAACATACTTAGCAGTCTGCTTTTCTATAGAATGCTTGCTTTGCATATTGAGTTCCTGCGCCATCTGATCACCATTATAGGCAAAAAGATAATCGTAAAGAGGCTTATTATTACCGGCAATACTACGACCGATACTTGTAGCATGCGTGGTGAACACTGTAGCCACCTCAGGAAGATGCTTGTTCACATAGAGCACACCAAGTCCTGTCATCCATTCATTTCCATGATAGATAACTTTCTTGCCTTTTCCAACGACATGTTTGTAGAAACTCTCTACTACCAGAGCGGCAGCATAAGAGAACATCGATGCTTCGTCATAGTCACCATAAGCATGAAGACTATCAACCTGATAGTCCTGCCATAGTTGTCCATAGATCTGGTCTTTAACAGCATAGTAAGGATTGAAATCTACTAAAACAGCTACTGGCTCTCCCGGTATATTCCATCTACCTACTTTAACCTTTAAGCCCTCTTTCAGAGCTTCTGTTTTCCACTCCGCATAAAGCGTATCATCTTGAGAGAAATAAGGATTCACCTTGTCTCCCCAGCAATCAGGACCAATGAAGATTAGTTGATCCTTTAACCTTTCCGTAAGAGTCTTAGCTCGTGTTGAAAGAACGGTGTAGATACCACCAACTTTATTACACACTTCCCAACTAGACTCAAATATGTAATCTGGAAATAATCTTTTCTTTTCCATATATAATTATCAATAAACACCGCAAAGATAGATAAATATTTGCAAAAAAACGAATTAATCTTATTAAA